>CADEGF010000079.1 GCA_902826815.1 uncultured Mycobacteriaceae bacterium | reverse complement strand
CTTTCGCATATCTACACACCGCCGAACGCAAGTTTCGCGAAAAATCCGGGTTAGGCTGCACATTCTCGGCGTGCGCCAGCGCGATAGCGTCCAGCAGCGAGTCCAGATCTTCGCTGTCGAGCTCGGCTTGCTGAGTGCCCGCCTGGTTCAGAATGCCGTGGATACCGCCCGGTTCCTGACCGACCGTGACCACCGAGGAAACGACGGTGGCACCCGTGCCGACCAAGCTGGTTCCGTCAACGGTGATCAGCGGAACATTCTGCGTCGCAAGAGCGGACACGAACGTCACGCTGTAATCGCCCGCCGACCCGGTGACGTTGACGTTGGATGCGCCAATGGTCGAAAGGCCGCGCAGTGCGGTTTGCAGGTTGCCGGTCGTGATGTCATGGTCAAGCGCGGCAGTGGTCTGGCCCTTGAAGCTGGCCGTCCAGGTGCCGTCGGTGTCGTTGTCAACCACGATGTGCTGTACGGCGTTAACGCCAGAGCTGTGCCCGGTAAAGAAACCGGCGTCCAAGCGGTTGGCGCAATCGGTGATCAAACGGTTGGAGAGCACGGTGTCCAGGCCGGTGACCGCCGAACCACGGATGAGTTCGTTCGACACGGGTACCCACACCTTGATCGCGCGCAGCGAGCTGGGCAGGGCCTCGATTTCGTTGAAGTCCACACCCGAATCGGGGATCAATGTCCCGGCAGGGGTGAACGCTGCGGTGGCACCCTGCGCGATACGGGGAATTCGGACAGGGGAATTGGAGTCGATCAGCTGCGGGGAGGCGGCCAGGAAGCTGGAAGCCTGTTCGAGCGGCTGTACTAGAAGCTGCTGAACCTGCGACTGAATAAGCGTCGAATTAGACGCGGGGGTGGCGATAGACAAGAGAGTCCTAAGGAATATGAAAAGTCAGATGGATTGACTTCTCGCCACCCGGACGAAAGGTCTAGATAGGGAGCGCACCCGGCGCTCTACCTATCTATAAGTATAGCCTATCTAAGCAAAATTCTTGAGGATACCGAGAAGACTTGCGGGTTCCTCAGCGGTGCCCCGAACACCCTGCCCGATATCCCCGGTTGGCTTGCGCGACCGCAGATGTGGGCGTGCCTCCAACAGTTGGTCAATCGCGGCGGTCAATGCGTCGGTGTCGTCCAGGTGGGCGGCGTCAAACTCTAGGTCCGCTGCGTCGGCCAGCTTCCCGGTTGCCCGTACAAGCTCGTTATGTAGCCGGTGGGCGAGTTCGTCGGCACCCTGCGCCCGAACCCGAAGTTTGGCGTTCTCGTCGCGCAGCTTCTCGACATAGCCGCGGGAGAATGTCTCGTCTTGCTTCTCTGTCGCGGTGTCCTCGTTCTCCACGTCGGTGTTCTCGGTGGTCTCCACCGTCTCCGTGTCGGTGGCCTCCACATCGGCTTCTGTGGCGTCTGTTTCACTCATTTTCTAGCCTCTCATTTGCGTTCTAAGCGCCATTGGACGGCGCGGCTGTGTCATTGGATAGCGCCGCTTCGATGACGGCGATTTCCTCGGCGGAATAGCCCAGCTTTTGCAGGGTGGTGGCGCGGTCCAACAGGCCAGACTGGAATAGCTTCACCGCGGCGTCGGCCTCCTGCGCTTGGCTTCGGGTGTCTGCTGGCGACCACTTCACCCTGACGTTGATCGAGTCGGGGTCGGTGCCGGTGGACATGCCGACGAGGAGCGCAGCGACTCTCTCCCATGCGGTGCCGTAGGCGCGTTGCTTGGCCTCGACGCGGGCAACCAGTGCAGATTCCGCCGCGCGGAGCGCGTCGGCACTTGTCACCGAGTCTTGCAGCACGCCAACGTAATGCGCCGGTAATCCGCTGGCCATCATCACCTGCGACATGATGATGCGCACCCCGGCCTCGAAAGCTCCGAGGTCGGTGGGATCGAGCTGGCCTATCTTCGCGGTGGCCCATTCGGCGATCATCAGTCTGTTCTGCTCGGGGTACGGGTTCGTCGGCACAATGACCGGCTCGCCGTCCTCGGTGACCACGTTGCCCTCGGAATCCAGAAGCGGGGCCTCGGGAATCCGTTCGATCCCGGTGGCCCAGCGGCGCGGACGTCCCGAAAACTCGCTAGCCACCATGAGGTCTAGGAGCTGCTTATTCAGCATGTCTTGCAACGAGATCAGGTTCTCGATAACGCTCTTATCGCCCTCTAGACCCAGCTCCGCTACCGGGACCACCCCGACCGGGTTGGGCACGCGATCCCGCAATGTAAATCCTGCTGTCACCGCACCCGGTGTATTGGCAACCCAGTGTTGGACTTCACTTTCGAGGTACACCCAGCAATGGGTTTCCGTCTTCGTCCGTACCCTCTTGACGGCGGCGACAATGTCTCGGGTGATTGGATCGCGTTGTGTCGCCATGAACTTCGGATGCTCAACGGTGGCGCGGGGTCTGCCGTGCTGGTCGGTCCAGATGAGTACCGGGCACGTCGAATACAGGCATGCGCGTTCGTGCCCGGTGCCGCTGAGCTGATCGAGATTCGATCCCAGGAACAACGGCCAGGCGTCGGGGTGGCCGTCGAACCCGGCCAGCCGCAGCCGTTCCCCGACGCTGACGATCGCCGTCTCACACACGTTGGAGCTGACCTGATCGAACTTCGCCAGCGCCGTCTTCGCATCCTTGCTCAAGTAACTGAGAGGGGAGCTTCCGTGGAAGTAGTTTTCCAGCGCTGCGTAGCGGTGGAGTGGTGGATCTAGCTCGGTGGTGAGAAGTTCAACCAAGCGGTCGGAGTCGGTACTCACGGGAAGCTGATAGCTTTCTTTTTAGGTCTGTTGGCAAAAAATTGGGCTCTCGACACCGCCATCGCCGCGCAAACCGCCGTATCAATACGCGGCGCCCACCGGGAGGCCTTGACGAGTCGGCCTGCGCGGGAGTCCTCGGATAGGACAGCGTTATTCAGGTGGTCGGTCAGGGTGGCGTTACCGCTGTGGGTCAACTGGCCGTTAAGCGCTGCTGACAGGAACGAGGACGTGGCCGTACCCATCCGTTGAATGGTCTGGTCGAACTGAACGACGGGCAGGCCCTCGGATTCCAAGATCGTGAGCGACCTAGCCCACCTCGCTGGATCGCACAGAATTTCCCGGACCCGAAACCGCTTGCAGGCATTTCTAATTGCTTGCTCCACGGCCAACACATCTATGTGCCAGTCGTCGGGTGCCTCGGTCGGCTTTTGGTAGACGTGCAACACGTCGATGTGGGGCTTGCGGGCGATGGTTACAGCCACTAGCGCGGTGGTGTCTCCGTTCCATGCTCCGTCGAACGCCAACACCACATCAGCGCCATCAGGGATCGGTTCGCCGGTCGATAGCGACTCCCAGACACCCGCTGGCAGCACCCGTTGCGGGTTGTCGTCCACGACGAACTGACAGAGCATCCGGCGGCGAAACTCCGCTTCGGTGTTGACCGGCGGTAGGTTCGACCGCATACCGTCCTCAGCGAAAAAGTCCCCAATCGCCGGATGCAGCGCCCAGCAGTGTGGGCAGTCAATCGGGTGCGTCGGGAACTCGGTTGCCCCGAACTCCTGCCACACGAACAGCGGGTCATCGGGGTTGTTACGGGCCTGCTCGCGCCAGTCGGTCAACACCGACCGCTTATCCATCGTCGGCGTTCCGATGCCGATAGCTACGGACTCCGGTCGCTTGCCCTGGGCTAGCAGGATCGCCGATACGGTGTCACGGGACACGTCGCCCAGCTCGTCAATGATCGCCAACGTGAAGTCCAGACCTTGAAGCCCCTTGGACTCACTCGGGTAGGCGATGAACGTTGCGTGCCGTGCTGGCACCTCTAGGCGCTCACGGAAAACTTGGACTCTCGACAGCAACTCGGGGTTCAGCTCAACCATCGCCGCTGCCGAACGAAAGCAGAGTTTGGCCTGCTCTAATGTCGTGGCGACCGCTACCGCCGACGCACCGTGCGGGCCGGTCATCAACTCAAAGATCGACAGGGCCGCAATCCACGTCGATTTTCCTGAACCCCTGGGCATCATGATTCCGGCGCGGCGGGGACGGAGTTGCGGATCGAGAATAGCTGCGGTCATCTCCACCTGCCAGGGCCTCAAGATGAACGGCTCTAACGCGCCGTGGCCCTTCGGGGTGACGATGTACTGGCGGCAGAACTCCGCGAACTGCTGGGATGGTGGCCCCTCGGCATGAAACGGCAGCGGCGAGGGATCGACCCGTGACTTGGGTCCGCGCCGTAACGTAGTTGATCTGCCTGTATCGGGAATCGTTGTGTTCCAATGGATTTCGCGTACCGCATAGGTGCGTAACGCGGTGTGCAGCAACGGATCACAGTATCCGTTACTGTCAGTTACATTTATTTGTGGGTCGCGGGCCTTTGGCGTTCCGATTGGCCGCCGCAGAGGGGTATCCCCCCTGGTCAGAGGGTTATTTAGCCATACTTACTAGTATCCGGGGATGCATACTCACCACCGAATGTCAAGCACGCGACATACGTTGCGGCACAGCATGATTCAGCGCTACACCCTTAGCGTTGTTGCACCGCTGGCACTCCACCGACAGCAGTCTGTTGTATGCGTCACGCATCGTAAGCCGTTGCCCTGCATGTACTTTCGCCCATGCTGGCGAGAACCCGTTCTCGTCTATGACGTGGTGCAGCGTCAGCGGATTGCCAGGCTCACCGGGTGTGAAGCAGGTCGAACAATAGCTTTGCTTGGACCTCGCGGAACGGCTCAGCCTGCCCCACCAAGCTGGATAGCCTCTATCCCTCGCGCTGGCCTGCACCGGCTGGTGATCGGAACAATACGAGGACTCCGATAGCGAGCCGCACTCTAGGCATGGCCTCCGCATTCAGATCACCGTTGCTATCGCCGCTGTGGCCCGTGGGCATGGCACAGCGGGTGGCCGGGTGTTAGGAGTGCGGAGAACTTTCCTCCACGCGGGATTGGTGGTCACCACTGGGAAGGACGCGACGATAGGCGCACACAATGAGCACGGCGGGTGCAGCGGTTGCCAGCCACCGGCCCCGTGTTGGTGGCCCCACGCCGCTAGTGCAGCGCACTTGTGGCATAGCCCCAGGCGCAGGTATCGGGTCTTGGCCCGCTCCCATTCCAGGGCCTGCGCCAGCGTCTCAGGTTTCCGGCTCATCGCTGACCCTCGCGTTGCTCCGCCCTCATCTGATCGGCAAGTGCCTGTAGGCCAGGGCTACGGTTCGTGGTCGCAAGGAGCTGGGCCAGGTACTCGGCAACCTCGGGGTCGAACGCGACGAGGAACTGCCCTTGGGTCGGGTCGGTGAACCGAATACTGACGCTGTCGCCCAACTCGTGGTTCACGTGCCAGGAGACAACGATGGTGGACACGATGGGTTGGAGAAGTTGGGGGTCAAACGTCCAGCCGTCGTCAGCGGTCACTGGCTGTCGCTTTCGTCGTCGCAGCGCTCACACCGGACGGCACCCGGTGGGATGCGGGAGGCGCACTCAACACACCAGTGGGCGATTGGGTAGTAGCTCACCGGGTGTTCCTCACGACTCCCCGGTAGTACAGCCATCGGTTGTCGATGTCGGGCCGTCGCATCGCGGCTGGGATCAACTTGACCAGTTGATAGGTCCCCTTGCGCTTAACCATGACGGTGAACGCGGTCTGCCAGTTGCTTGGCAATGGTGCGCACACACCGTAGTGGCGGGCAGCGGCGTGCCATTCATCATTAAAGCGGTCCACTTCCACCAAAGCGCCGGTCATACCTTTGGTGCTCATCGCTTCACCGCAGGCAAGGCCCGTTCCAGTTCCCTGAACACATCGGCGTGGAACTCCACCAGTTCGTCATCGGTCATCTGGTCGATCAGTTGGTACTTGGCGCGGCGCAGGAGACGCCTGAATTGTGGCCCACGTCGGCCTTTCCATTCGTCAGCGACAATCCGCACGAGATTACTGGAATTGCTCTCCAGCAGCTGGGACCTAGTAGGGGTCATTGTGTGCCCACCTGTTAGCGACGCCACCCTCACTCGTCGCTTATCGGCCACGCGCAGATCGGGGTCGCTGAGTGCCGCGAGCATACGCAAGAGGAGAACACGACGCTGCTCGTAATAGTCGCCGCATTCTTCGCGTACCAATTGTTCGACCCGAATCATTTTATCTTCGCCTTTATTCTACCAGGGCATTCCATTTAATCCTCCGAAGAAGGGATTGCACCTATTGACTATTTTTGTCGTAATCGCCGACATTTTTTGTCAATACACGACGCGCTGACCAGCGCATTTGTTCGCGCTCTCTAGAACTCTTATCAGCGGACTCGACAGGAACGGATTTCACCCGCACCCTGGATGGGTGTGACATCTTTCCTGTGCAGGTGGGACATGGTTTCCTGCTCCCTGGGCGGTTGGACCCGAAGCATCTCGACAGCTGTAGGCACGTCGGCTTGGAGTCCTCGGCGAGCATTCCCTCGGTCACCGCTCGTTTGATTGCGCGGGTGAGCTGGGAGGCGTCGGTAAGCAATAGCTTGCACAGTTCTCCCGGCTGGAATTCGGCGTGCATATTGGGGGTGCATCGGGCAAGTGCCGCGTTGGCGACGCGCAGCCACAGCACGCCGTTTTCCATTTGGTGTTCAAAGAATGCTTGGCTGACCATCAGCCAGGGTGCTTCGGGTTCGGTCACATCCGCAGGCTATCCACCGGATGGGTGCACACCCTTTTGATCTGGCGTGTCATTCGTGGGTAATAAGCACACTGATAAACAGTGCTAAGTAATGCGTCCTAGTTCTCGGTGCGAATTGATCCCGGCGCGCCGGGGGGATATCAGCGCAGTGCATCCGCGGGTAACCGATAGCCTGACTCGCGCAAGGCAGAGAGCCGACGACATTAATGCTCTCGCCAGTTTTGAGAAGACGAGTTGACCGACTCCCGTTCCCTTATCTGCCAGCTCGCGGCGCACGCCTCGTGGGGTCAAACCGAGGACCGCACAGCGAGAACCGCCCCGGCGCGGCGGGCGTTGGAGGAGAAGTTTCTGCGGGAAGCAGACGGCGATCCGGTGCGCGCTGAATCGTTGCGCAAGGCGTACTACAAGCGGTTGGCGCTCAAGTCAGTTCAGGCGCGGCGGCGGCGCTCACAGATCACCGAGGCCTAACTTGCGGGCCTCGGCGGCGGCACGGTCGGACGCGGTGACACGGGCGTAGCGGTCCAGCATGTCGCGTGACGACCACCCGGCCATCGCCATTAATCCGCCCTCGGTGCCGCCTCTCGACAACCAGCGGCTTGCTGCCGTGTGGCGGAGAACATGGGGATGGAAACCCTCAATCCCCGCGATCTTCGCCCGCTCCAACAGGCTGACCCGCATTCCGTGGTGGCCTAGCGGTTTCACGGTGCGCGCACCCAACCACAGCGCCGGATTGTTGGCGGCGTGGTGGCCGCGACGGAGCCGGATATACCGGTCCAGAGCTTTGGCGGTCTGTGGGCCGAACGGCACTATCCGACCCTTGCCGCCCTTACCGCGTTTGATGACCGCGAGACCGCGGTTGAGGTCCACGTCGATCATTTCCAGCGCGAGCAGCTCGCCGGCCCGCATCCCGGTTTCAGTCATCAGGCGCACCATCGCCTCGTCGCGCCGGTCGCGCAGCGATTTACCTTGGCACGCTTTAATCAGCGCCTTGAGTTGGTCGTCGGCCAGCACAGGCGTGACCGGCATATCACCCTTCGGTGCGGTCAGCCTCAACAGCGGGTCTGATTCGGTCTCCCCCTCGGCGGCAAGCCATTTGGAGAATTGGCGCACCCCTGCCAGCTTAGCTGACGCCGTTGCGGGCTGTGCGCCGCCGTCCAAGATTTCGGCGATCCACTTCGCCACCTGTCCCCGGTCGATCTGTTGAGGCAGTCCGTTGTGGGTACACCATTTCAGGTAGGCGCGCACACTGGTCAGGTAGATCTTCAGCGTGTGCGGGGAACGGTGAGCCGATTTCAGAGCGATTTCGAAGCTATCGACCAGGGCGGCGAGGTCGAGCGGCGGGAGGGTGGCAATCGGCATCGAACATATCCTCAACTAACAGCGCTGTGCATGGCCCGGATGGGCCGTGAGGACTATATTACCGCAGATAGAAGCCATTTTACGGTAGAAAGGTTAGTTTCAATATGGCTGTGTTATCGGACGAACAAGTGGACGCCGCACTGCCCGACCTCGATGGCTGGGAACGCAAGGACGGCGCCCTGCGCCGGTCGATCAAGTTCCCCGCCTTCCTCGACGGCATCGACGCTGTGCGGCGGGTCGGCGAACGAGCCGAGCAGAAGGACCACCATCCCGACATCGATATCCGCTGGCGGACAGTGACTTTCGCGCTTGTCACGCACTCCGAGGGCGGTATCACGGATAAGGATGTGGAGATGGCTAAGGAGATCGACGGGATCGTCGGGAAGTAGACGCGATCCACCCCAGCGTGGCCAGCGTCGCCACGATGTAGATCAACCCCGCCCAGGCGAGGTACCAGGGTCTGCTGATCACCCAGATCGTGGGCTGGGCGAAGCTGAGCAACCACGGCACGCCGATGATCGTCAGCGCCAGCCAGCCCCAGCCGAGGATTTGCGCGCCGCGCAGGCTCCGCAGCGGGCCGTGCAGCAGCCAGATCATCAGCGGCAGCACCCATACCCAGTGGTGGGTCCACGAGATGGGTGACAGCAGCAGCCCGAAAAGTGACACCACCAGGATCGCGCCAAGCCGGTCGTCGCTGCCCAGCGCCCGCCACGCCAGGAACGCCACCACGGCCGTGACGACGATCGCCACGACCACGACCGGCCCGTAGCCGGCATCGTGGCCGAGGATCCGGGAGATACCACCGCGCCACGATTGGTTGAACGATGTGCCGATCGGGCCCACCCGACTGGCGTCGCCCATCAGTTCGGTGAAGTAGTAGCGGGCCTGGTCGCCGACCACCAGCGCCGACACCCCGATCGTCGCGAAGAACACGACGGCCGAGAACACCACGGTTCCCCAGCGACGCTTACCGAGGAAGTACAGCCCGCCGACCGCGGGCGTCAGCTTCACCCCGGCGGCCAGCCCGACCAGCAGACCCGACAGCCACCACCGCGTGCTGTAGACCGCGTAGAGCACCGCCAACACCAGCAGCACGTTGATCTGGCCGTAGTCGAATGTGCTGCGCAGCGGTTCGAGCCAGATGCCGACGGCGGTCCACAGCATCGCGACGCGCCTGCTCTTGGCGAGTGCGTCGTCGGTGACGAGCAACCGCTGGCTGATGCGCACCACGCCGTACAGCGCGCCGACGATGCCGAGCTGCCATGCGAACGCGACGAGCCCGAACGGCAGGAGGTGCAACGGGTAGAAGACGACTGCCGCGAACGGCGGATAGGTGAACGGCAGCGGGAAGTCCGGCGTCTGGTCGGCGTAGACGTAGTCATACAGCGTCCCCGGCTCATCCAATGCGCCCGCGCCGCCGACGTAGACGTGTAGGTCGACGAAGTTGGCGCCGTTGGGCACGAGATAGGTCCACGCCAGCCGCGCGGCGATGCTCGCGAGAAGCAGCCACGGCGCCGCGGCCGCCAAGCGCGCCGGCAGCCGCGGGTCCGTCGTCGCACGTATGTCGTCTATCCGACCGACTCTAGCGATCCGGTCACCAAAGAACGTCGCCTCCGTAACGGTTGAATAAATGCCACACGTGTCACTTGAGTAACACCAGTAACTAGCTAGCTTCGGGTTCAGACCTCCACAAACCAACGATTGGAAGAACCATGAAGCTCTTTGTGTCGACCATGATCGCCGCCGCGGGCGCGGTCACTGCGCTGTCGCTCAGCGCAACCGCGTCCGCCGATCCGGTGCCGCCGGCGCCTGCCCCACCGAACCCGGGCGCCGCGCTGCTCAGCGAGCTGTCGACCGTTCAGGCCGCGGCGCCGCAGCTGATGCAGAGCCTTGCGTCAGTCATGTCCAGCACCGCTCCTGCCGCTGCCCCGACTCCGGCCACGCCCCCTCCTGGCAGCGCCACCGCATCGCTTACGCTGCCGCAGACGCCTGCGCTTCCCGCGATTCCTGCCGCTCCCGCCGCCCCGGCAGTTCCGGCCGCTCCGGCCGCGTCGGTTCCTGGTAACGCGATTTCGACGCTCACCTCGGCGCTTCCTGCGCCGCTTTCGAACGCCGGAGGCCTGGCCTCGTTGCTCCCGGCCGGAATGTCGCTGCCGGGGCTGACCGCGCCTGCGGCACCGGCGACGGCCGCCGCGCCTCTCGCGACGGCACCCGCCTTGGCCGCACCCGCCTTGGCCGCACCTGCCTTGGCCGCACCGGCCGCGGCGGCACCGGCCGCGGCGGCACCGGCCGCCGCCATTCCAGGGCTGCCGTCGGCGGCGGTGCTCAGCGCCTTGCCGTGACGCCCTGAGACCGCCGCACACCTTCAAGATTTGGGAGAACCATGTCAACGACCCGCAAGCTGTTCGCCAACGCCGCCGTCGTGGTCGGCTCGTCGGCAGCGCTGCTGCTGGGCGTGACGGGTAGGGCCAACGCCGACCCAGCCGCTCCACTGCCGATCGATGCCATGCAGGCACCGGGTATGTCGGCAATGGAGGGGCTGAGCCCGGCCATCCAGAAGGCGGCTTCCGACCCGTACAACGCCGTGTCGACGCTGATGGCGGCGGCCGCGGCGTTCACGGGGAATACGGAGGCTCCCACGGACTCGAAGAACATGGCGTCTGCGGTCACTGATTTCGTCGCGCAACCGGTCGCAGCGCATGTGCCTGCACCTGGCGCGGTGCCTGGTGCCGAAGCTCATCTGCCCGCGGGCGTCGACCCGGCGCACGCCGTCGGACCGGTACCAGAAGCCCTGCCTGCGCCCGCCCCCGACGCGGCGGCGGCACCCGATGCGGCGGCGGCACCCGATGCGGCGGCGGCACCCGCACCGGCTCCAGACGGCGCGCCGCCCGCTCCCGTGGCTGTCGCGAATCCGCAGTTCGGTGACGACGCGCCACCGACGCAGGACTTCATGTATCCGTCGATCAGCAACGGATGCCTGAAGGACGGCGGAAACGTGCTGGCGACCGCGATCTCGGTGGCCGGACCCGCCAAGATCCCGGCACCCGGTCCAGCGGCGGGCCAGACCGCCTACGTGTTCACCGCGATCGGCACGCCCGGCCCGGCGGCCGAGCAGAAGCTGCCGCTGAACGTCACCTGGGTCAACCTCACCACCGGCAAGTCGGGTAGCGCCGCGCTCAAGCCGCGGCCCGACATCAACCCCGAAGGGCCGACGACGCTCTCGGCCATCGTCGACACCGGCTCGGGCAGCATCATGTCGACGATCTTCGGCCAGGTGACCACCACCGAGAAGCAGTGCCAGTTCATGCCCACCATCGGCTCGACGGTGGTGCCTGAGCTACCTCAGTAAGCCATGAAGAGGATGGCGTCCCGGTCGTACTCGCGGCCGGGATGCTGCTCGGAAAGGTGCTTCTGCGCCTTCTCGACGAGATCGTCCTCGTCCGAGCCGGTGATCGCCTCGCCGCACGGACAGTTCAGGTGGGTCTTCATGTCTCTACGATCCCACAGTCAAGATGTAGGGCATGGAGTTATCCGACGTCATGCGCACAACCGGTGCGGTCCGCCGATTCACCGATGACCCGCTGCCCGACGAGGTGATCGAACGAATTCTCGACAACGCCCGGTTCGCGCCGAGCGGCGGAAACCGGCAGGGCGCGCACGTCATCGTGGTCCGGGACCGGGCGACCCGCGAGGCGATCGTCGAGCTCAGCGTCACGGGCGCGCGGCGCTACCTGGCGCAGACCAAGAACGGCGAGCGGCCGTGGAATCCCGTGCAGCCCATGAAGGTCTCCGCCGAAGAGGTTGCTGCCACCGAGGTGCCGCCCTACCTCGGCGCACCCGTGCTCACCGCAGGCGCCGTGCTGGTGGTGTGTGTCGACCTGAACGTCTGCGCGGCCTTCGATCAGCACCTCGACCGCATCGGCGTCATCCCCGGCGCATCCGTCTACCCGTTCGTCTGGAACATCCTGCTGGCAGCGCGCAATGAGGGCTACGGCGGCGTGTTGACCACCATGGCGGTCGCGGAGGAGCCTCGCCTCAAGGACCTGCTCGGAATTCCCGACGACTACGCGATCGCCGCGCTGCTGCCGATCGGCAAGGCGGTGAAACAGGCCAAGAAGCTCACCCGCAAACCCGTTTCGGAATTCGCCACCAGAGAGCGCTTCGACGGCGACGCGCTCTGAGGGCCTACTTCTTGGCCGCCTTCGCCGCCGCCTTCATCTGCTTCTTGTACGACCGCACCTTGTCCAGGGAGCCTGCGTCGACGATGTCGGCCACCGACAGATGCGAGCCCGCCTTCCCGTAGTCGCCCGCTGCCGCACGCCACCCCTTGGGTGTGACGCCGTACTGTTTGCCCAACAGGGCCAGGAAGATTCGGGCCTTCTGGTCGCCGAAGCCCGGCAACTCCTTGAGCCGCGCAAGCACCTCAGCGCCGTCAGGATCACCCGCGGCCCACACCGCTGCGGCGTCACCGCCGTAGCGGTCGACGATGATCTGCGCCAGCGACTGGATGCGCTTTGCCATCGATCCAGGAAAACGATGGACGGCAGGCCGTTCCGAGCACAGCGCAGCGAACTTCTCGGGGTCGTAGTCGGCGATCTCGCGCGCGTCCACACCGCCCATCCGATCGGCGATCTTCTTCGGGCCCGCGAACGCGACCTCGAGCGGAATCTGCTGGTCGAGAAGCATGCCGACCAGCAACGCGAAGGGGTTGGACTCGAGCAAGGCATCGGCCGTCGGATCCTGGGCCAACTGCAGTTTCGCCACGGGAACAGTCTAGATCGGCGGTTTGATTCCGCCGTGCGCAGGGAACCCTCGCCTGTGAGCTGGGTCTCAGTATGCTGTGAACCGCAAAATTCCAAATCGAGGTCAGGAGTCCGCGTTGTCCGATACCGACCTTCCGTCCGCACCAGCTGTAAGCGGTCAGGAATTCATCGCCGTACAGGCAAGTCCTGAGTTTCAGGAGCTGCGGAACAGGCTGCGTCGCTTCGTCTTTCCGATGACGGCGGTGTTCTTGCTCTGGTACTTCCTCTACGTGATGCTCGGCGCGTTCGCCCACGACTTCATGGCAACCAAGGTCTGGGGCGACATCAACGTTGGCATTCTCATCGGCCTCGGCCAGTTCGTGACGACCTTCCTGATCACCTTCATCTACGTGCGATTCGCCAACCGCGAACTCGATCCGCGCGCCGAAGCCATCCGCTCCGAGCTGGAGGGCGACGCAGCATGACCGTCCACCTCTACGCCGCCGAAGGCGAGACGATAGGTAACCCCGCCGCCAACATCGGAATCTTCGTGCTCTTCGTCGCGGTCACGCTCTTCATCGTGATCAGGGCCAGCAAGAAGAACGCGACCGCCGCCGAGTTCTTCACGGCCGGGCGCTCTTTCACCGGCCCGCAGAACGGCATCGCAATCTCGGGCGACTACCTGTCCGCCGCCAGCTTCCTCGGCATCGCAGGCGCCATCGCCGTCTATGGATACGACGGCTTCCTGTACTCCATCGGCTTTCTGGTGGCCTGGCTCGTCGCATTGCTCTTGGTCGCCGAATTACTGCGCAACGCAGGCAAATTCACGATGGCCGACGTGCTGAGCTTCCGGCTCAAGCAACGGCCGGTACGGCTGGCCGCGGCCATCACCACCCTCGCAGTGTGCCTCTTCTACCTGCTGGCGCAGATGGCGGGCGCGGGCGGACTGGTGGCGCTGCTGCTCAACGTCTCCAGCGATATCGGCCAAGCCTTCGTGATCGCCGTCGTCGGCCTGCTGATGATCGTCTACGTGCTCATCGGTGGAATGAAGGGCACGACGTGGGTGCAGATCATCAAGGCGGTGCTGCTGATCGGCGGCGCCGCGATGATGACCGTCTGGGTGCTGGCCAAGTTCGGTCTCAACTTCTCCGAGATACTCGGCGCGGCACAGTCCGCCGTCTCCGGATCGTCGAACGAAGCCGTCGCCGGGCGCGACGTGCTGGCGCCAGGCGCCCAGTACGGTGCCAGCCTGACGTCGCAGATCAACTTCATTTCGCTGGCGCTGGCGCTGGTGCTCGGCACCGCGGGACTCCCGCACGTGCTGATGCGCTTCTACACCGTGCCGACCGCCAAGGAAGCCCGCCGTTCGGTGGTGTGGGCGATCGTCCTGATCGGCGCCTTCTATCTCTTCACCCTTGCACTGGGCTACGGCGCGGCGGCACTCGTCGGCCCCGATGCGATCCTGGCGGCGCCGGGTGCGCAGAACTCGGCTGCTCCACTGCTGGCCTTCGAACTGGGCGGCGTCGTCCTGCTCGGAATCATCTCGGCGGTGGCGTTCGCGACGATCCTCGCCGTCGTCGCGGGCCTCACCATCACCGCGGCGACGTCGTTCGCGCACGACATCTACGCCAGCGTGCTCAAGAGCCACGATGTGACCGAGAGCGAGCAGGTTCGGGTATCCCGCATCACCGTCGTGGTGATCGGAATTCTCTCGATGCTGTTGGGCATCCTGGCCGCCGAACAGAACATCGCGTTCCTGGTGGCGCTCGCCTTCGCGGTGGCGGCCGCCGCCAACCTGCCGACGATCGTGTATTCGCTGTACTGGGAACGATTCAACACGCGCGGTGCGCTGTGGAGCATGTACGGCGGGTTGATCTCGACGATCGTGCTGATCATCTTCTCGCCCGCGGTGTCGGGCGCAAAGACAGCGATGCTGCCGAACGTCGACTTCGCCTGGTTCCCGCTGGCCAATCCGGGCATCGTGTCGATTCCGCTCGCGTTCATCCTCGGCATCGTCGGGACACTGACGTCGTCGGACCGTGGCGATCCCGAACTGAACGCGGAGTTCGAGGTGCGGACGCTGACCGGAGTGGGCGCTGAAAAGGCTGTGACTTCGCACTGATAACGGCATGGGCGGAATAAGGCGATCGGCCTTTACCGCTGACAACCTACGTGCTGGAGACCTTGCCCCGACGTCGCTACGCGTTCGCGCTGCTCGCGTACGCCTTCGCGGCGATCATGGCGGGTACTGCGCTGCCCACCCCGATGTACGCGCTGTATGGCGAGCACCTGCATTTCTCAGTGCTGACCACGACGATCATCTACGCGACGTACGCGGGGGGCGTGGTGTTCACGCTGGTCGTGTTCGGGCGATGGTCCGACACGATCGGCAGGCGTCCCGTGTTGCTGGCCGGAGCGGCAAGCGCCGTGCTCAGCGGTGTGGTCTTCCTGTTCGCCGATTCGGTCGCGGTCCTGCTCGTCGGGCGTGTGCTGTCCGGGCTCTCGGCAGGCCTGTTCGCAGGTACTGCGACCGCCGCTGTCATCGAGGCGGCGCCACCGCGATGGCGAACCCGCGCGGCCTCGGTCGCGACCATCGCCAACATCGGCGCGCTCGGCATCGGCCCGCTGTTGTCCGGTGTGCTCGTCGAATATGCGCCCGCTCCCCTGCAGCTCAGCTTCGCGGTGCACATCGTGCTCGCCCTGCTGGCTGCGGCTGCCGTGGCGTACGCGCCGGAGACCTCGCCACGCACGGGCTCCATCCGCGTTCAGCGGGTGTCGGTGCCCGCCGAAGTCCGTCCGATGTTCGTGATCGCCGCACTCGCCGCGTTCGCCGGGTTCTCGGTGACAGGGCTGTTCACTGCGGTGGCGCCGTCCTTTCTGGCCGACGTCATGGGCATCGACAACCACGCGGTCGCCGGCCTCATCGTCGCGTCGATCTTCTTCGCATCGGCGGT
The DNA here is from genome assembly GCA_902826815.1 of uncultured Mycobacteriaceae bacterium. Lineage (GTDB taxonomy): Bacteria > Actinomycetota > Actinomycetes > Mycobacteriales > Mycobacteriaceae > Mycobacterium. The sequence goes on along the minus strand of CADEGF010000079.1, from coordinate 6,877 downwards.
CGGGCAACTGGCATCCACCAACGTTAGCCCGCACCGGGCCGTGGCACTCGGCTGCGCGATCCTGGTGGTGGGAATGCTGATTCTCGCAGTGGCACTGCACTTCTCGTCGTTGGTTGGCGTCATCGCAGCTGCGGTTGTTTCGGGCGTCGGACAGGGCATCAGCTTCAGCAGGGGGTTGGCCGCGGTCATGGCGGGCGCGCCGCCCGACCGTCGCGCCGAGGTGAGCTCGACGTACTTCATCGTCTCCTACATCGCGATCTCGTTGCCCGTCGTCGGCGAGGGCCTTGCCACTCAGGCATGGGGGTTGCGGACCGCTGGGCTGACGTTCGCGGTGGCCGTGGCGGTCCTGGCCACCGTCTGCCTGGCCGCGATCCTGGTCCGCGAGGCGCGCGAATCGCGCCGCATGGCCCTCGCGTAGGTCCATGCCGGAGCCCGGGAGACCCGCGGACGCACATTCACGGCAGACGGCAGTGTGAGCCTGCGGAGCACGTCCTACTCTGGCGCTGAGCCCATCGGAGGGAGAAGGACAGAGTGGTCAGGGCGTTCCGTAGCGACGGTCCGGTCATTGACATCCATTGCCATCGAGAGTGCGCGCCGGCGGCCGAGATCATGGCCGAGCCTGCCCGCGCAGCCGGGAAGGTGGCCCTTGGCCACGGCAACCCCATCACCCAGGCGGTGAACCGGCGTCAACTCGAGACGATCAAGCCGAAGATGGACATCCTCGATGTCCGTATCGCCGACATGGATCGCATGGGTGTGGACGTTCAGGCCGTGGCGGTCGCGGTGTATCAGTACTACTACTGGGCTGACCCTGAACTGGGGGCCAAGGTCGCGCGGCTGATGAACGAGGAGTTCGTCGAGTCGACGGCAAAGTATCCGGGGCGTTTCCAGCCCTTGGGCACCGTGCCGCTGCAGGACACAGATGCGGCGATCCAGGAATTGCGTTATCTCGCAAATGATCTCGGTATGCGGGGCATCGAAATCGGCACCCACGTCGAAGGTGAGGAGATCTCCAGCGAGCGCCTTGAGCCGTTCTGGGCCGAGGTGGAGGCGCTAGGGCTCGTCGTCGTCATCCACACCCAAGGCGCCACCCATGCGCAGCGGCTGGCCGACCACAACTTCGTCAACATCATGGGCCATGCGTTTGAAGCCACCCTTGCCACCGCGCATCTCATCTTCAACGGCGTCGTCGAACGACATCCGGACCTCAAGATCCTTGTCGTGCACGGCGGCGGCTACCTGCCTGCCTACGCCGGACGGATGGACCACGGTTGGCGTGCGCGCGACGATGTGCGTGAGGGCGTCGCAGCGCCGCCGACGTCGTATCTGCGCAAGTTCTTCTTCGACACGATGGTGTTCGAACCGGGGCAGCTGGAGTATCTGGTGAATCTCTACGGAGCCGAACATGTACTGCTCGGCACGGATTATCCGTATGACATGGGCGACGATGATCCGCTCGCGTTCCTCGCCGCCGCGCAAGGCGTCGACCAGGCGCAGATCGACCTCATCGCGGGCGGTAACGCTGCCCGGCTGCTGGGGCTGACGTGAGCACCCTGACGGCGCACGGCACCGTCGGCCTCGCGGTCATCGGATGCGGCACCGTCGGGCGGATTCGCGCGGTGCTCGCCCGCGAGTACCCGGGTATCGGCTGGCTCGGACTGTGTGATGTCGACGAGCCGACGCTCAAGACCCTGGCCGACGACGTTCGCGCGGACTTCGCCACCACCGATCTCGCCGAGTTGCTCGCCAGGCCCGAGATCGGGGCGATCATCGTCGCGACTGACGAACGGGTGCACGTCGAACCGATCCTGCGTTCCGTCGAGCTCGGCGTGCCGTTGTTCATCGAGAAGCCGCTGGCGACGGACCCCGCCGACTCAGCGCAGGTGCTCGCGGCCATCGAGGATGCGGGTGTCGACGCCGTCGTCGGCTACACCCAGCGGTTCCGGCGCCGGTTCCAGACCGTCAAACAGCGCTTGCGCGACGGCCAGATCGGCGATGTTACAACGGTTGTCACCCGCGCGTTCATGAACCGGATGGTGCCTGAGGCGACGCTGCGCAAGGTGGACGACACCACGGGCCTCACCCCTATGGTGGTCTCGGGTACCCACAGCCTCGACATGTGCATGTGGCTGATGGAGGGCCGCAGCCCCGTCGAGGTGTACGCCCGCTCGACCGATCGAACCCTCGGGCCCATCGGCACGAAGGATGGCACGTCGGGCATCTTCACGATGGACGACGGCGTGGTGTTCAGCATGAACATCAACTGGGCGCTTCCGACGGTATGGCCCGGGGCCGTATACGGATTGGAGATCGGCATCGTCGGCACCCGCGGCGTCATCGATGTCGAGGACACGCACCGCGACGTCATCCTGGCGTCGGAGGTCGGCCAGCCTGCGGGCTACACCAGCCGCGGGTTCGCGCCGCCGACGCCGCGACATGTCGATTTCATCGGCAGCTACCCGCCAGGCGACGTATCCGACGGCATGCTCTGGGGACCGATGCGGGAAGAGACCACGACGTGGTTCGCCAGGGTCTGCCGCGGGGTGGAGACTCCACATGCGACGGCCGCCGACGGCCACGCCAACTTGATCAACACGATGGCGATGGACCTGTCGGCCCGTACAGGGCAACCGGTTTCACTACCCATCACCCCCGACGAACTGATCGCCGGGCTCGGCTCCTAGCGAAGAGGACGGATATGCGACAGATCAACCTCGGCATCATCGGCACCGGGTGGTGCGGCGGCATTCGCGCCGTCACCGCATCGCGCAGCCCGTTGGTGAATGAATTGCATCTGGCGGAGATCGACCCGGCGCGCCTCGAAGAGATCTCCGCGCAGACGAATCCGACCGTGGCGACGCAGAACTGGGAAGACATCGTCAACAATCCCGACATCGACGCCGTCGTCGTCTCGGCCACCCCGGAGCATCTTCATCATCCGATGACAAAGGCGGCGCTGGAGGCCGGTAAGCATGTGCTGCTGGAGAAGCCGATCGCGCTGACTCTCGACGAGGCCGACGAACTCATCGGCAAGGCGGATGCCAACTCGCTGAAGCTCACCATCGGCTACTCGCAGCGCTTCAACCCCAAGCCCGCCATGATCAAACGCGCCATCAACGAAGGCAAGCTTGGCGACGTCACCAGCATCCTGCTGAGCCGTCACATCACCCGCACACTCGGCGCGAAAATCAGTTCCCGAACGAAACTCTCCCCCGCCGCGATGGAGGCGACACACGATCTGGACTTCGCGTTCTGGTGCCTGGAACCACGGCGCCCGGTGCGGGTGTACTCCCAGAATGCCTGGGGGGTCAGACAATCCACGCACGGCACACCCGACACGCAATACATCGTCGTGACAATGGACGACGGCGTGGTCGTTACCGTCGGCGCGGGCATGTCGCTTCCGCCGCATTATCCCAACGCCTCGACCACCTGGATCGAGGTGATCGGCACCGACGGGGCGGTGATCGCCGACGCCAGCCACCGCGACATCGTGTTCAACACCGTCGCCGATGGCATTCAGTTCCCGCTCTCGACGATGCCAGGCGAATTCATCGACCACATGTATGAAGGGCCGATGGAAAGGGAGACAACGCATTTCATCGAGGCGGTGGCTCTGGACCGCGCAGTGATGGTCGACCCGCACCTGGCCCGCATGACGATGGAGGTCTACATCGCCGCGGATCTGTCCGCCGAGCTGAACCAGGTGATCGAGCTGCCGCTGAGTCGAGAACAGATCGGTCTCGCCCTTGCGGAGGCATACGTCGACCGTGGGTGACTGGTGGCCCGAGCTGGCGCCGCGTATTGAACCATCGCGGGCGCCACGCCACCGTGGCCTTTGCGTCGACGCGCACACCCACCTGTCCGTGAAACCGGCGGCGGCACTGGCGAAGCCGTTCTTTCGCCCCGAGTTCGAGCCGCGCTCGTTGTACTCGTCAGACGAGACGACTCGCTACAACACCGAATACCGGGCGAGCGCGCTGAACACCGCTCAATTCGAGGACGCCGAGCAACGACTGGCCGACATGGACGCCCAGGGCGTCGACATGCAGGTGCTCTCGGTACCGCCTACCGAATACTTCTACTGGCTGCCCGAGGCGGAGGCATTGCGCGCCAACCGGCTTCAGCACGAACGATTCGCCGAGGTCATCGCTAGATGGCCGGATCGGTTCGCCGCCGTCGCGAACGTGCCGATGGACCACCAGGGCCTTGCCGTCGAGATGCTGCGCGAAGCCCGCCGCGACTACGGCTTCGGCGGCGTCGAGATCAGCGCCGACGTGCTGGGCCGCGACCTCGACGATCGGCGCTTCGACCCTGTCTGGGAAGCGGTCGTCGACCTCGATATGACGGTGATCCTGCATCCGCAGGGCTTCACCCACGGCGAGCGGTTCTCCGACTACTACCTCGTCAACGTGATGTGCATGCCGCTGGCGTCCACGCTCGCCGTGACGCGGATGATCCTCGGCGGCGTGTGGACCCGGCACCCCGCCCTGCGGGTGATGGTGGTGCACGGTGGCGGGTATCTGCCGTTCTATGTCGCGCGCACCGACCATGCCTGGCGGGTACGACCGGAGCTGCGTCATCACCTCGACGTGCCACCCAGTGAGGTGCTGCGCTCGATCTTCGTGGACACCAACGTCTTCGATCCGCAGATGGTCGAGAAGCTGGTCGCCGACCTCGGCGCCGACCATGTGCTGATGGGCACCGACTATCCGTTCGACATGGGCACGGTCGATCCCGTCGGCTTCCTGGCGTCGGCCGACCTGCGCGACGACGAACGCGACCTCGTGATGGGCGCCAACGCCGCCCGGCTGTTCGACATCAAACCGACATGACGACCCGACAATCGTCGGCTGCCCTGACCGAGCTTGCGTCGGCGATCCTGCGCGCCAGTGAGGTGCAGCCCAAACACGCGAACATCACGGCCTCGCGTCTCGTCGAAGCCGATCTGCGGGGACGTTCGGGACACGGGCTGATCCGCCTGCGGCCGTATGTTGAGCGGATCCGCGCAGGCGGCATCAACATTCGGCCCGACATCGCCGTCACCCACGAAACGCCCGTCTCCGCCCAAGTGGACGGCGACAACGGCCTCGGCCAGGTCGTGATGACCAAGGCCACGGAGCTGGCCATCGCCAAGGCGGCGACGTCCGGTCTGGCGTGGGTCGGCACCGTGCACTCGAATCACGCCGGCGCTGCTGGCCTCTATGCCGAGCTCGCCGCGGATGCGGGTCTGATCGGTATGTATTTCGCGGTGGCCAACGCCAACGGCATGCCGCCGTGGGGCGGCACCGATCCGCTGCTCGGTACGAACCCGATCGCCATCGCCATGCCCACCAAGGCAACACCGTTCGTTCTCGACATCGCCACCACCGCGACGTCACACGGGACCATCAAGGTGCACGCCCGCGACGGAACGCCACTGCCCGAGGGGTGGGTTGTCGACAAGGAAGGCAGGCCGATCACCGACGCCGCGCGCGCTGGCGAGGGATACCTCGTGCCGATGGGCGGTTACAAGGGATCCGGCCTGACGATCGCGATCGGCCTGCTCGCCGGGGTGCTGAACGGCGCGGCGTTCGGCGCCGACGTCGTCGACCATCGCCGAGACCAGGTGACCCCGACCAACACCGGACAGTCGATCCTCGTCATGCGCCCCGACCTTTTCCGGGCAGGCGACGAGGTTCTCGCCGACCTCACCCGACATCTCGACGCACTGCGGGATGGCGGCAGCATCGATGGGCGACCGGTGCGCCTGCCCGGCGACGAGGCCGCGCGGGTGCGCGCCGACAACCAGTCACGCGGCGTGCCGCTGTCGGATTCGCTGGCGAGCGAACTGCACGAACTCGCCATCGAACTCGGCGTTGACTCGCCCTTCACGAAGGCGGAAACACGATGAAGCTCATCACGTTCCAGGCCGACGCCGGTCCCGCGATCGGAATCCTCGACGGGGAGGAGATCATCCCGCTGGCAGCCGATCCCGCGCTGCCCGCCGCGATGGTCGACTTTGTCGCGCTCGGCGCGGAGGGCCTGGAACGGGCGGCCACACTGCAGCCGACGGCGGCGCGGATTCCGGCGGCCGGCGTTCGTCTGCTCGCTCCGATCCGCCCGCGCAACAACGTCATGTGCGTCGGGAAGAACTACCACGAACACGCCCGCGAATTCGCGGGCAGCGGTTTCGACGCCTCGGCCAAGCAGACCGTGCCTGACGCGCCGGTGATCTTCACCAAGGCGCTGTCGGCGGTCGTCGGGCCCGGCGACGATGTCCGCGTCAGCGACGATGCCACCGCGACAAGCGATTACGAGGGCGAGCTCGGCGTGGTGCTCGGCCCCAGCGGGCACAAGGTGTCCGAGGCCGGCGCGCAGTCGCACGTCTACGGGTACACCATCGTCAACGACGTCACCATCCGCGATCTGCAGAAGCGGCATGTGCAGTTCTTCATCGGCAAGAGCGCAGCCACCTACTGCCCTATCGGTCCCGTGCTCGTCACCGCCGATGAGGTCGACGACGCGGGCTCGCTGCGGGTTCAAACGCGGATCAACGGCGAATTGCGGCAGGACGCACCCGTCAAGGACCTGATCTTCGATATCCCGCAACTGATCTCGTCGATCTCGACGGCGGTGCGGCTGGAAGCGGGCGACATCATCGCCACCGGCACACCAGCGGGCGTCGGCATCGGGTTCACCCCGCCGCGATTCCTGGCGGCAGGCGATGTCATGGACGTGACGATCGACGGCATCGGCACGTTGACCAACCCCTGCTCGTAGACCTCACTCCTTTACCGCCGAACCTTGCGCCGCGAGCGTGCACAGAATGCCAGCATTTGGCGGCGTAGTAAGAGCCGTATGCGTGTCGATGAGAATGAAAAAGACGTCCTCCTGA
>CADEGF010000078.1 GCA_902826815.1 uncultured Mycobacteriaceae bacterium | reverse complement strand
CGAGGACGCCGACGCGTTGCACGTTCGGCACGCGTGCCGCGAGATACAGCCCAACGCCGTAGCCGACGAGCGCTGCACCCGCGATCCATTCGGACGTGGCCGAAAGGCCGGACAGCCGCGACAGCGGATCGGCGGCCATGGCGATGAACAACCCGACCGCACCGCACAAGGTGGCGTCGGCGCGAAGGGCGAAACGCAGCAGTGAATCTGTGCTCTCCCGGACTGGCCGGGTGGTTACGGCGGTCATGGCACTGATGGTGCGCAGAACCCACTGCCAGATCCACGCCAGACGCTGCCAGCTACTGCCAACCGCAGGTCAGCGGCGGTTCACGCGTCTTGGGTCGCGGGCAGATTTCCGCGTAGGTCGGCGGCGATCAGCCGGGCGGCGGCGTTCTGCCAGTTGTGCAACGACCGCTGGGGCACCTCGGTGACGAACCATTGCCATGCCTGCCGTGCGGTCGGGTCGAGACCGGCCGCTGTGGCGTTCTGCGCATATGCCCGCACGCCCACGACATACGGGAAATACAGCGCGTTGTAGTGCCGCCATTGCTCGGTGGTGCCGAAGTCGCCGCCGTCGCGCGGCTTGAGCCTGCCGATGCGGTCGGCAAGCAGGGCCTTGAGCTCGTTGGCGCGTTCGAGTGGCTGGTCGGGTGCGCCGCGGCCGGCCAGTCGTTCGTCGATGACCGGCAGTGCGGTCAGCGGGCTGGCGACGAGCTTGGACAGGTCGCCGTAGTGGCCGAGCGCGCGGCGGGTGAGCCGGACGAAGGCCTCGTCGTCGACCTCGGAGAGCGGGTTGGCCGATCGCAGCGGGAGTGCCGCCTCGGTGCGGCGCAGCGTCGCGCGGTCGGCGCGCAGCCCGGGCGAGCGGGAGAACGCGAGCCGGTCGAGCAGCCCTGCCAGCGGATCGGCCAGCACGTTGATCGAGATCGCGATCCCGATAGTGGTGAACAACAGCACGGTCAGCGCCGCCCGCTCCCCCGTCAGCGCCATCCCGATCAAGGCCTGTCCGCCGAACAGCACCACCACCACACCGGTCGCGACGAACGAGCGCAGCATGTCGCTTCGCAGCGCCTGGCCCTCGTCGAACGCGTCCCACATCGCGACCGCGACGCCGAGCAGGACAACGTCGCACCCGGTGGACGCCAACGCGAGCCAGCTGGGCACCAGCCCGAGCGGGATGACGAGGATCGCGTTGCCGAGCGCGAAGAACAGTGTCGCGACGACGATGTAGCCGACGACGGGCCGCGGCTGCCAGGGCCCGAAGACCGCGCGCAGCATCGCGCCGATCGACGACAATGAGATGACGGCGAACATCACCCAGTGGCCGGTCCGCAGCGGGCCGTCGACCGTGCCTGCCATTGCCGCACCGATGAACGCGCCTGCCGCGACCGCGGCGACCGCCGTCAGCTCGGCGGCTCTGCTGCGCCACGTGTCGTGCGGCCGGGACAGTTCGAGAAGCACCGCGAACCACGCGATGCCCGGCACGGCCACCAGATAGATCTCGATGCCGCTGAGCCAGTCCAGACCACTTGCGACCCTCACGGCGTCGAGCGCCACCACCAACGAGAAGCTCGTCAGGCCGATCGCGGCCAGCACGAGTACCGGCTTACGGGGGTCGCGAACCAGCAGGTACAGGCCCAGCCACCAGCTGAGCGAAAAGACCAACGCCGATAGCGCTGCCATGGGTCAAGTGTGGCATAGGGCGATGTGGGGGCACCTCCCGCTTGCGGGGGACGCTCGCGCGAAGAGCAGACAGCTGCGCCCAGATTGCTCAGCGGCCGTACCGGCGGTGCCGGGCGGTGTAGTCACGCAGCGCGCGCAGGAAGTCCACCCGGCGGAACTCCGGCCAGTACGCCTCCGTGAACCACATCTCCGAATACGCGCTTTGCCACAGCAGGAAGCCGGACAGCCGCTGCTCCCCCGATGTCCGGATCACCAGATCGGGGTCGGGCTGGCCGGAGGTGTAGAGGTTCTCCGAGATCGCTTCGGCGGTGACGGCCTCGATCAGCTGCTCACCGGTGGCGCCGTTGGCGAGTTCCTTGCCGAGCAGTCCGCGCACCGCGTCGACGATCTCCTGCCGTCCGCCGTAGCCGACGGCGACGTTCACATGGAACCCGGTGGCCGCTTCGGACTCCGTGGACTGCACGGCGTCGCGCAGCCGCCGCGCCGGCTCCTCGCCAAGCAACTCGAGGTCGCCGACGGTGCGCACGCTCCACCTGTTGGCGGGGGCGCAGATCTCCTCCACCACGTCGGTGATGATCTCGATGAGTGAGGACAGCTCCTCGGGCTCGCGCTGCAGATTTTCCGTCGACAGCAGGTAGACCGTCGCCATCTCGATGCCTGCTTCCTGGCACCAGCGCAGCATTTCTGCGATCTTCGTCGCACCGACCCGGTAGCCGTAACTCACGTCATCGTGACCAGCGTCACGGGCCCAGCGCCGATTACCGTCGCAAAGCACCGCGATATGGCGGGGCAGTTCGTGTTTCGAGGCTGTGAGACCCTGCCGCAACCGCATCTCGTAGAGCCGGTACATCGGCTCCTTGAGGCGAGCGGGAATGATCTCCACGAAAATCCACAGTACTGTGACGATTGAAATTCACCGAGCGGGTAATGGAGGTGACATGACCGCCTCGATCGACACCGAAGACCCGAATCGTTCGCAGCGTCCCGCGAACACCGCCGAGGACTTTCCCGAGGCGGTCGTAGACCGGGTCGCCCAAGCCATCGGCAGGCCGCGGGCGCGCGGCTGGATCCACGTCTATGCCGCCGTGGTCGCCTTCATCTGCGGAGCCACGCTGGTGTCGGTGTCCTGGGCGATGGAGGGCACAAGGGCCGGCCTGGCGACGCTGCTCTACACGTTCACCATCGTGGCGATGTTCGCCGTCAGCGGTACCTATCACCGGGTGACCTGGAAGTCGGACACCGCACGCAAATGGATGAAGCGCGCCGACCACTCGATGATCTTCGTGTTCATCGCGGGCAGCTACACCCCGTTCGCGCTGCTGGCACTGCCGTCGAACGAGGGCCTGGTGCTGTTCTGGATCGTCTGGGCAGGCGCCATCGCGGGTGTGCTGCTCAAGATGTTCTGGCCGTCGGCGCCGCGTTGGCTCGGCGTGCCGCTCTACATCCTGTTGGGCTGGGTGGCTGCCTGGTTCGTCGGCCCGATCATGGACGGCGCGGGCGTTGCGGCCCTGGTTCTGCTGATCGTCGGCGGCGCGCTCTACAGCGTCGGCGGTGTGCTGTACGGCCTGAAGTGGCCCAACCCGTGGCCCGCGACGTTCGGGCATCACGAGTTCTTCCACGCCTGCACGGCGGTGGCGGCGATCCTGCACTACATCGCGATGTGGTTCGCCGTCTTCAGCGGCTAGCTACTTGCGATTTCGGCGCGCTGAGTCACCCTCAGGGTGACCAGGCGCGCCGAATTCACGACTCAGGCGGGCTTGACGTTTTCGGGGCCCCAGTAGGCCTTCATCGACGCGATCTTGCCGTCGTCGTTGAACGTCATCGTGCTGATGATCTCGATGCTCACCCGGTTCCCGCCGAGATCGACGGCCAGCGCCCAATAGAAGGCGGCCTCCTGCCCGAGCGCCCGCAGCGTGAACAAGTCGGTCGAGTTGTCGCCTGCGGGGATCATCGAATAGAACCCGCGGATCGCCTCGCTGCCGATGTGTACCTCGCCACCGACCGGATCCTCGACGGTGGCGTCTGCCGCATACAGGTCGACGATGTCGTCGACCTTGCCTTGCGCGGCGAGTTCGAGGTAGCGCTTGACGGTCGTGGCATTGCCTTCTGGCGTCGACATGCGCCGAAGGCTACACGGGCACGCTCAGCGCGGACGCCAGCTCCCCGGCGCTCGTGACGGGCAGGTCGCACACCCGGCCCCGGCACACGTAGGCGGCGTCGGCGTCGGCGATCCGGTCCCGGTCGATCAGAAGCTCCGAGGAGTTCACGGCACCGCCGACCACGACTGCGCCTCCCGGCGCCAGCTCCCGTGCGGCGGTCAGCAGTGCCGAGCCGGAAGATGTTGTGGCGACGGCGATTTGGATGGGTCCGCGCACAGCCGCCTCCGCGACTGCGAGCCAGTGACCGCCCGACCGCGGCAGCTTCGCCAGCACCGGTGTCGCAGTCGACAACGTCTCCGCGGCAGCAGTCGCGTACCGGTCGGCCCGCGGCGCGGGAACCAGATTCGCTGCGGTGAGCAAGGCTTCGGCGATCGACGATGCACCCGACGGGGTCGCGCCGTCGAGCGGGTCGGCGGGCCGCACCAGCAGCTGCTCGGCATCGTCGGCGGTGTCGAACCACCGGCCCGGCTTGTCGGGGTCGGCGAAGTGCTCCAGAACGACGTCGAGCAACCCGGTTGCCGCGTCGAGCCACCGCGCGTCACCGGTTATCTGATGCAGGGTGAGCAGGCCGGTGGCCAGCGTCGCGTGATCTTCGAGGATCGCGGCGCTGTCGCCGACCTGCCCGCCGAGGCTGGCCCGCCGCAGCCTTCCGTCCACGATGTGCAGGTCAAGCATCTTACTCGCGCATTGTGTTGCGGCGTCGAGCAATTCGGATTCACCGAGCGCGACGGCGGTCTCAGCGAGCCCGGTGATCGCCCAGCCGTTCCACGCGGTGACGACCTTGTCGTCGCGGCCGGGCTGCGGCCGAGTCGACCGCGCGGCAAGCAGGGCCGTCCTGACCCGGTCGAACCGTGCCGGGTCGTCGGGGTCTGCCTGCAGCTGCAGCACCGAGCTGCCGTGTTCGAAGGTGCCGGCTTCGGTGACGCCGAAAAGTGCTGCGGCCCAGGCGCCGTCATCGACACCGAGCACTTCGGTCAGCTGTGCGGGCGTCCATGCATAGGTCAGGCCTTCGGTACCGTCGGCGTCGGCGTCCAGCGACGAGATGAACATCCCGTCGGCGCTCAGCTCGTCGATCATGAACCGCGCGGTCTCGAATGCGATCCGGCGCGCCAACGGATTTCCCGTGCGCCGGGCCCAGTGCGCATAGGCGCGCAGCAGCAGGGCGTTGTCGTAGAGCATCTTCTCGAAATGCGGGACCACCCAGGAGGCGTCGACGCTGTAGCGCGCGAAACCGCCTGCCAATTGGTCGTAGATGCCGCCGCGGGCCATCGCGGTTGCGGTGCGTTCGACGGTCGCCAACGGCGCAGGATCGCCGGTGCGTTCATAGTTGCGCAGCAGTGCTTCCAGCAGCGCCGCAGGCGGGAACTTGGGCGCGCCACCGAATCCGCCTCTTGCGGTGTCTTCGTCAGCCAGCACCGCCGCGACGGCGTGGTCACACAGCGCGGGCGCCACCTCGGGTCCGCCGCCGGGCAGTCCGGACGCCATCGATCGCAGCTCCCCGATGATCTGGTCGGAGGCCTTCTCGACCTCGTCGCGCCGCTGCTGCCAGGTGTCGCTGATGGCGGCGAGCAGCTGCAGGAAGTTCGGCTTCGGGTAGTAGGTCCCGCAGAAGAACGGCCTGCCGTCGGGAGTGAGGAAGCAGGTCATCGGCCAGCCGCCCTGACCGGTCAGCGCGACGGTGGCGTTCATGTAGACCGAGTCGATGTCCGGCCGCTCTTCGCGGTCGACCTTGATGCAGACGAAGCCCGCGTTCATCGCGGCGGCCACCTGGTCGTCCTCGAACGACTCGTGGGCCATCACGTGACACCAGTGACAGGCGGCGTAGCCGATCGACAGCAGGATCGGCACATCCCGCGCTGTCGCCTCGGCCAGCGCCTCGGGGGTCCACTGGCGCCAGTGCACCGGGTTGTCGGCGTGCTGGCGCAGATACGGGCTGGTTGCAGTCCTAAGCTGATTGACCACTCTTCCCCAATTCCCGCTGGAACCCCGAAGGCGACGGCTTCACCCGAGGTCCAAGCATCTCCTTTACGTCTACTTCCAATGTGCTGGCAGAGGCACCTTCAACAATGTTGCCGCTCCTCTCACTGCTGCACTGTGTAGAGGGTCGTCGGGAGACAAGTCCACGATCCTCACGTCTACCGGTACGTGGTCGTAGATTGCCCAGCACCGCTCGACGGGGTCAATTCGGGACAAGTACGCGATACCGTCAACCTCCGGATGCTCTTCGTGGAGAGCCCGGGAGACAGCCTGCGTGATAGGACGCCCGACGTCGCCGCCCAGTCGGATGATGCCTGCATCAAGACGGATCCGAGCTTCTCCGTCGCGGAGCGAAGAGTTCTCAATCGCGTGGCGCACCAAGGCATTGGCATCGAGTTCAATCAATAGCTCCGCGGCTTCGATGTCAACCAGCAGCGGTTGCGTGGTCGCCGCACGGACTAGCCCGACGCGCTGCTCATCCAGCCACTCCGACACAGCCTGGACCGTGGGCATCTCGGGATCGTCCCCTTCATCGACGAATTCGACCGCTGCAAGTAGTGCGTCAGCGTGTTCATTCGGCCGAAATCGCGCCATCGTTTCAACGAGACAGCCACGCAGATTCAACGCCGTGTATCGCAGCAGTAATTGACCGTAGGGATCATCAAATCGATTGCGCCCCGTCCCTCATAGCGCAGTCGCGGAAGCGCCGCCGGCGCTGGGTGAACCCGTACCGCGCCAGAGTCTGGCAACGGCACTGGCCGAAGATCAGTCACCCATCGAGGAAGGCCCGCGCTGCCGCGAGTACAACCTGCTCGGCTTCGTCCACGGGTCGGCTGGCGAGTACTACGAGTGGTGCTTCATCGCCGAGTTGTGGATTCGACGACCTGAGAAAGGCTCCCGCAACAGTTGGGCTATAAATCGACTCAATCGCCTTTACGACCCGAAACAGGACGGTGAGCCGACTCAGCACGTCATGTTCGCGAGGTTCTTGTTGTTTTTCGGTCCACGCGCGCACCGTCCGGGCATCTTTTAGTCCGAGCGCAGCCGTCGTATAGCGCACGCCGACAGACCCAATCAGATGACCTGCCTGTTCCCACGCCGGCATGACGATGGACTGCTTGTACGCGGCTTCCCACGCATCCGCGACCGCCGATGACGGGTGTACCACAGTGCTACCCATCATGTACCTCCTAACCGCACCTCTAATGCTACTACTCGCGCAGCATTCCTGGTAGCCAAGGGGCTCTCTAGGGCGCCTTTGTGCCCGCATCCGGTTCGACGGTTCCGTCGTCTTCGGCGGCCTCATCCGGATCCCTGGTCGTGCCGTCGAACGACTCCGGCAACTTCTTGAGGCGGCTGTTCATGCTCCGCACCAACAGGAATGTGCCGATCAGCAGCAGCACGACGACCAGCAGGCCGAACGGGCTGGCCTTGCCGAAGTCGGGTCCGGTGTCCTTGGGCGCCTCGTCGGCAAGCAGGCCGGCGATCATCACCAGGGTGTCAGTCATCGGTTGGCTCGATTCCTGCGAATAGGTCGGTCTCGGGCAGGCTCACGGGCACCCTCGAGCGGGCCAGCTCGAACTCCTCGGTCGGCCAGAGCCGCTGCTGCCATTCGATGGGGGCGGCGAAGAAGTCGCCACTCGGGTCGATCTGGGTGGCATGGGCGCGTAGGGCGTCGTCGCGCTGGGAGAAGTACTCCGAGCATTCGATCCGGGTCGTCACGCGGCCGGCGAACACGTCGATCTCGGGGTCCCAGTGCTTGAGCCACTTGTCGAACGGCCCCGCCTGGCCGTGCTTGGCGAACTCCTCCTGCAACAGCTGCATGCGTTGACGCAGGAAGCCGTGGTTGTAGTACAGCTTGCTGACGCTCCACGGCTCCCCCGCCTCGGGGTACAACCGGTAGTCGGAAGCGGCTTCGTATGCCGCGACCGAGACCCGGTGGCACGCGATGTGGTCGGGGTGCGGGTAACCGCCGTTCTCGTCATAGGTGGTCATCACATGCGGTTTGAACTCGCGGATCACCTTCACCAGCGCCTCGGTTGGCACCTCTAGCGGTTCGAGCGCAAAGCACCCCTCCGGCAGCGGCGGCATCGGATCGCCCTCGGGCAGACCCGAGTCGACGAACCCCAGCCAATGGTGCTCGACGCCGAGGATCTCGGCGGCCTTGCGCATCTCGTCGATGCGGATCTCGTGGATCCGGCCGTGCACGTCGGGCAGGTCCATCGCCGGGTTGAGGATGTCGCCGCGCTCGCCACCGGTCAGGGTCACCACCATCACCCGCGCGCCTTCGGCGGCGTAGCGGGCTGTGGTGGCGGCACCCTTGCTGGACTCGTCGTCCGGGTGGGCGTGTACCGCCATCAACCGCAGTTGCTTCAACTGGTTCCTCATCACGTCGACAGGTTTCAACCAATTCGGTAGCCCTATAGTTCCAGTCCTAGTAGATCTATCCGACCGACGGGGCTAAAGAAAACACCAATGATCGATCGTCCCGCAGCACGCTACGGCCGTCAGCACATGTCGCGCAGGTCACGTCGTTGGTGGGCGGCCTGCCTTACGACGCTGGTCCTCGCCGCAGGCGTGGTGGTCGCGATCGTCGCATCGCAGCGCCTCGGTAGCGGCGATGTGCAGGGCGAATTGGGTGGCTACCAGCTGATCGACGACCAGACGCTGTCGGTGACGGTAAAGGTCACCCGGTCAGACCCGTCGCGGCCGGTGGTCTGCATCGTGCGGGCCCGCTCCATCGACGGCAGCGAAACCGGCCGCCGCGAGGTGCTGGTGCCCCCCTCATCGCAGGACACCGTCAACATCACCACCACCATCAAGTCGACCCGGCCTCCCGTGGTCGGCGATGTCTACGGGTGTGGCACGGATGTACCGGCGTACCTGGTGGCTTCCTGATAGCGGTCTCGGGCCTGCCAGGCAACAAACGGCGAGCAGCAAATACGTGAAAATCCGCTGATGTAGCGGTGGTAGTATCGACCGATACACGGTTCCTGCTGGGACCGTGTATTGCTGCATTTGCGCGCGGATTGAGCGCCGACTGATGCGGCAATACATACGGGGGCTCCCAGCAGACGAAAACAGACTTCTCACGCCCAAAAGCGCGAAGACGACGACAGGAGCGCGACGATATGACCGACACCCAGGTCACCTGGCTGACCCAGGAGGCACACGACCGGCTGAAGGCAGAACTGGACCAGCTGATTGCCCACCGACCGGTCATCGCCGCGGAGATCAACGACCGTCGCGAGGAAGGCGACCTGCGCGAGAACGGTGGCTATCACGCCGCGCGCGAGGAGCAGGGCCAGGAAGAGGCCCGCATTCGTCAGCTGCAGGAGTTGCTGAACAACGCCAAGGTCGGCGAGACGCCCAAGCAGTCGGGGGTGGCACTGCCCGGATCGGTGGTCACCGTGTTCTACGGCGAAGACAAGTCGGACAAGGAGACCTTCCTGATCGCGACCCGCCAGGAGGGCGTCAGCGACGGCAAGCTCGAGGTGTACTCGCCCGCGTCCCCGCTGGGAAGCGCGCTCATCGACGCCAAGGAAGGCGAGAGCCGCACCTACACGGTCCCGAACGGCAACACCGTCAAGGTCACGCTGGTCAAGGCCGAGCCGTACCACTCCTGACGCGAGCCCAGCGAAGCCGGCGCGTTACAGTCCGTCCGTGGCGCAGATCGCAGAGGACTTGTTCTTACTGCTGTTGGACAACGCCGAATCGCAGCCCGGCCTAGACCGGTCACGACGAAATCGCGTGCTATCGGGGGCAGTGCTTCTTGATCTGGCGCTGCTGTGCCGGGTTCGTCCCGCGATGAACGGTGAGTCTGTCGCCGCCGGCCGGTTGGTGGCCCTGGCAGGCCCGATGCCGCTTGACCCCATCCTGAACCCGGCGTTCGAGTTGTTGGCACGCCGGCCGCTGACCCCGTCGACCGCCGTGACCAAACTGCGCAGGGGCGTACAGGACAGCATCGTCGGCTTCCTTGAGTACACCGGACAGATCCGGCGTGTTCAACTGCAGGACAAACGATTCAGCCATCCGTCAGCGTGGCCGGTGGTCAACAGGGAGCGGGTCGGCCAGGCCCGCGCCGCGCTGTTGTCCGCTCTTTTCGACAACGAGCCACCGACCCCGCCGACGGCAGCGATCGTCTCCCTGCTGCACGCCGTCGACGGCCTCGGTGCGCTGCTGAGCCTGAATGACCGCGGCTGGCGATGGGTCCACATGCGCGCCAGCGAAATCGCCAGCGGCAGTTGGGTTGACGAATCCGAGACGGCGCTTCCCGAGATGAATCTCGCAGTCACCGCGTCAGCGATGCGGCAGGCGCTAGCCTAGGGCCTGCTCCAGGTCGGCGAGCAGGTCCGCGGAATCCTCGATACCCACCGACAGCCGGACCAGGTCATCCGGCACCTCGAGTTGCGAGCCAGCGGTCGACGCGTGCGTCATCGCGCCGGGGTGCTCGATCAACGACTCCACCCCGCCGAGTGACTCGGCTAGGATGAAAACCTCTGTCCGCGAGCAGAAGTCCCGGGCAGCCTGGACACCGCCCTTCAGCCGGACGGACACCATGCCACCGAATGCGCTCATCTGCTTGGCGGCGATTTCATGGCCGGGATGACTCGGCAGGCCCGGGTACAGTACCTTGTCGATCGCGGGGTGGTTGTCCAGGAAGTCGGCGACCAGAGCCGCGTTGTCGCTGTGCTGCCGCATGCGAATCACCAGCGTCTTGAGGCCACGCATCGTCAGATACGCGTCGAACGGGCCCGGCACCGCGCCTGCTCCGTTCTGCAGGAACGCGAACGCCTCGTCGAGCTCGCCGTCGCTGGTCAGCAATGCGCCGCCGACCACGTCGGAGTGGCCGCCGATGTACTTCGTCGTCGAGTGCAACACGATGTCGGCGCCGAGCAGCAGCGGCTGTTGCAGTGCGGGCGAGGCAAAGGTGTTGTCCACCAACACCTTTGTGTTGGACGGTGCCGCGATCTGGGCGATGGCGCTGATGTCGGCGATCGACAGCAGCGGATTGGTCGGTGTTTCGACGATGATCAGCTTGGTCTGCGGCGTGATGGCGGCGCGCACCGCGTCGAGGTCGGCCAGCGACACCGCCGTGTAGTCGATGCCCCACTTCGTGAACACCTTGTCGATCAGCCGGAAGGTGCCGCCGTAGGCGTCGTCGGGTATCACCACGTGATCGCCGGGACGCAGCACGGCGCGCAGCGCGCAGTCGGTGGCGGCCATGCCCGAACTGAAGGCGCGGCCGTACACCGCCTCCTCCACCGCCGCCAGCGACGCCTCGAGGGCGGCTCGGGTCGGGTTGCCGGTGCGGGCGTACTCGAAGCCGCCGCGCAGCCCGCCGACGCCGTCCTGGGCGAACGTCGAACTGGCGTAGATCGGCGCGTTGACGGCGCCGGTCTGTGGATCCGGGCGGAACCCGGCGTGGATCGCTTTGGTGGCCATACCCTGCCACCTGCTGTGCTCGCTCATCACTGCAGCGTAACGAGGTAGGAGCGGCTGGATGTGGAGGGATAAGGTCAGCCGATGGAACAGTTCCGCCGCGGCGACCTCACCTTCGACGTGATCGATGCCGGCCCCGCCGATGGGCCGGTGGTTGTGCTTCTGCACGGCTTTCCCGAGAGCAATGCGATGTATCAGCCGGTCATCGACAAGCTGACCGCACAGGGCTACCGCTGCCTGGCCCCCCTGCAGCGCGGCTACTCACCCGGGGCCAGGCCGAAGCGGCGGCGCGACTACCGCGGTTCCGAGCTCGTCGGGGATGTACTCAGGCTGATCGATACCAGCGGCGCGCAACGGGTACATCTCGTCGGCCACGACTGGGGTGCCGCCGTCGCCTGGTATGTCGCTCAACGGTTTCCCGAGCGCCTGCACACCCTGGCGGCGTTGTCGGTTCCGCATCCGGCCGCGTTCCTGAAGGCGGTCGGGACCAGCCGCCAGGCGCTGGCGTCGTGGTACATGCTCTTCTTCCAGCTGCCGTGGCTACCGGAGCGGTTACTGCTCAGCAAGCGCGTCATAACAGGGTTCATGGCGACCAGATCGGCGCCGGAGTTGGCCGAGGCGGAGCTGACCGCGATACAGCAGCCCGGCACGCTCAAGGCGGCGCTCAACTGGTATCGCGGAATGCCATTCAGCAGCCCGCGGGAGACGCGAAGAAAGGTCACCGTCCCGACGATGTATGTCTGGAGCGACGACGACATCGCGCTGAAGGAGAAGGGCGCGCGACTGTGCGGCGACTACGTCGTCGCCGAGTATCGGTTCGAGCTCCTGGCGGGCGCATCGCACTGGCTCCTCGACGAGCAGCCCGAAACTGTGGCCGACCTACTTCTGGACTGGCTCGGCGCCCATCCCGGCAACTGACGGCAGCGGTCCGAGTCGGATGTCGAACCGCTCGCGCACGGTGTCAAGGACGCGCCGCGATCGCTCACGGGTTCGGCGGTGCGTGAGCATGAAGCGGGTGAGGCTTGGCAGTCTGCGCGGCAGCGGATACCAGGTGTCCATGTCGAGTCCGTTCTCCCGCATCACCGAGGTCGGCACGTTGTCGTAGATCACGCTCAGGTTGTGCTGCACGAGTGTGAAAAGCGCGTAGGGGAACGCCAGGCTCGACTTCTCCCGTAGCGCGGGCCCATCGAGTTCATAGAGCGGAAGGTCGTTCAGCACGCCGAGGAACAGAAGGTGCGCCAGGAAGTAGCCCTGAAAGGCAGGCAGATGCAGAGTCGACGAACGCGGCTGGATCGAGACCACCCGTCCACTCGCGGAAACATAAGGCTCGTAAGGCATCTCGGCATCGGGAACGAGGTATCCGGTGCAATTGACGATCCAACTGCCCGGCTGGATCGCTTTGGTGCCCCCGCTGCGGAACAGCATCTCGGTCGACCCGTCGAGGTCGACCACGTCGGAGAAGTAATCCATCACGATGTCGTTGAGACCGGTTGCGATCGTGGCGTTCTCGGCCTCGGACAACACGCCTGCGAGGAAGTTGACCGCGTCGGGGGTCGAGTAGATGCCGATCCTCGACCGGAACCAGTCGTGGACCTCGACCTCGTTGGTTCCGTCGTAGCGACGACACATCTGAGCGGCCAGTTCAGCGCCGAGGGTGCCCGACCACCAGCGCCTGGCCCCAGAGGCGAACATGCGGTCGCGGTTGCCGAAGAACGTTCCCCGACCGGCCACCAGGTTCACCTCGCGGCCCGGATAGTGGGTGATCAGCGCGTGCGCGGTGTCCATCGCCGTCTTGCCGCCGCCGATGATCCACACCGGCGCGTCGCTTGCCTTCATGTCGCCCGATCGGACATCGCAATAGTCGGGTGACACCGATTGGACACGGCGACTGGAGACCTCGAGCGGATCATTGGGCGTCACGGTCAGGCCGTAGGCCTTGATCAGCCGGTCCGCCTCGACATAGAGGGTGCGCCCATCCGAGGACCTGCATGTGATGCGGGGCCTGCCGCCGATCTCCTCGGCGGATTCCATCTCCCAGCCGAAGTACTCGTCGACCCGAACCTGCTGCTTGATCACGTTGAGGCAGTGGCTGAAATGGTCGAGCACCTCCCCCTTGGTCGCCAGGTGTGAACGATGCCGGCCGAGGGTCCACGCGATGTTGCCCGCGGTGAACATCGGATGCGGCTGGTGCAGCCGCACATACGGATAGGTGTCGACCCACATACCGCCGACGCGTTGCCTTCGATCGACCAGGATGACCTTCTGGTTTTTGGACAGGTAGCGGCTGGCCGCGAAGAGGGCGTTCATGCCGGCGATGCCTGCGCCGACGATGCATACGTCGCAGTTCTCGACGGCCACCGGCGAGGCGGCGGATGAGTGTTCGGACACCAGATGATTGTCAGCCGGTACGGGCATCGCGACGAGCGTATTCGACTACGCCAACCGCCTTGTGCCCGCGCGGCCAAGGTGTAGACATGGACCATGAGCGCTACCGCCCGCATCGATGACCTGCTCGACCTCGACGCTGAGCTGACGCCCGAGGACAAAGAGCTCCGTGCGACCGTCCGCCGCTTCGGCGAGCAGCGGCTGCGACCGCACATCGCCGAATGGTTCGAAGCCGGCGAGGTGCCGGTCCGCGAACTGGCCTCTGACCTGGGCAAGCTGGGCGTGCTCGGGATGCATCTCGAGGGCTACGGCTGCGGCGGCTCGACGGCCACCGCCTACGGCCTCGTCTGCCTGGAGCTCGAGGCGGTCGACAGCGGCCTGCGCAGCCTGGTCTCGGTGCAGGGGTCGCTGGCGATGTTCGCCATCTACCGGCACGGCAGCGAGGAGCAGCGCAAGCAGTGGCTGCCCGATATGGCCACCGGGGACGCCATCGGGTGTTTCGGGCTGACCGAACCGGACTTCGGCTCCAATCCCGGCGGCATGCGCACAACGGCGCGCCGCGACGGCTCGGACTGGATCCTCAACGGTTCGAAGATGTGGATCACCAATGGCTCCGTCGCCGACGTCGCGGTCGTGTGGGCCCGCGCCGAGGAGGGGGTGCTCGGCTTCCTGGTGCCCGCGGGGACGAAGGGCTTCACCGCCACGGAGATGAAGCGCAAACTGTCGTTGCGCGCGTCGGTGACCTCCGAGCTGGCCCTCGACGACGTGCGTCTGCCCGCCGAGGCGCAGCTGCCGGAGGCGCGGGGCCTTTCCGGGCCGCTGGCCTGCCTCTCGGAAGCCAGGTTCGGCATTGTGTTCGGCGCCGTCGGGGCCGCACGGGACTGCCTGGAGACCACCATCGACTACGTCGGCACCCGGGAGGTGTTCGACAAGCCGCTTGCGGGTTACCAGCTGACGCAGGCCAAGATCGCCGATATGGCCGTCGAACTGGGCAAGGCGCAACTGTTGGCGATGCATCTCGGCAAGTTGAAGGACGAAGGCCGCATCCGGCCGGACCAGGTCAGCTTCGGCAAGCTGAACAACTGCCGGGAAGCGATCAAGATCGCGCGGCAATGCCGAACCCTGTTGGGCGCCAACGGGATCACCCTGGAGTACCCGGTGATCCGGCACGCCAACAACCTGGAGTCGGTGATGACCTACGAAGGCACGTCCGAGGTCCACCAGATGGTCATCGGAGAGGCGCTGACGGGCGTCAGCGCCTTCCGATGAACCCAACTACGGGGTGAGCGGTGCGACCTGTCCGCCGGTGATCCTGCGCCACGCGTAGACCACGAACAGCGCGGCGACGGGAACGGCGACCAGTAGGCCGACGCCACACAGCAGTGCCCCGACGAAGATGGTCGCGATCGCGACCAGCCACGTCAGGAAGGCGGGGCCGAAGTTGGCTTTGGTGGTTTCGAAGCTCGTCTTGACCGCGTCGACCCCTGACAGGTTGCGGTCGAGCAGTGCGACGATGGTGAAGATCAGCAGGATGCTGGCGATCAGTCCGGGAATGACGCACAGGAAGAACCCGATCGTGGTGATGACGCCGACGATCAGTCCGGCGATGATCACCTGCCCGATGTTGCGGGGCCGGAAGAACGACCCAACGGACACCTGCTGGCCGTTGGCGATGTCGAGAACACCACTCAAGAAGCCGGATTGGATTGCGGCGCCGACGATCAGCGACACAAACCAGCCGACTATCGAGACGAGGATTCCGCCGAGCCCCATGGAGGTCGTGCTCCACGAGTACGAGAAACCGCTCGCATCCGACGTGTAGTCGCTCACTCCCGGGCTGACCGCCGCCTGCAGCAGGTTGACGATCACCTGCAGCACGATGAGGACAAGGGCGTAGACCAACGTCGCGATGATGAGCGGAGCCGCGTTCTTGCTGAACTTGTTCCACGCCCACGAGAAGGCCTCGCCGACGTTGAACGCTTGTCCGCCACCGTAACCCGGCGGTCCCGCGGGCGGATAACCCGCGGGTGGATATCCCGGTGCACCCTGAGGCGGAGGCGGATAACCACCGTGCTGGGGTGGCGGCGGATAGCCGCTCGGCGGGGGCGGCGGTGGGTAGCCGCCCTGCTGTGGTGGCGGCGGATAGCCGCCGGGTGGCGGTGGAGGCGGATAGCCCCCTTGTCCCGGCGACGGGTAGTTGCCTTGTCCTGGCGGCGGATAGCCGCCAGGTGGCGGGTAGTTGCCTTGTCCCGGCGGCGGGTAGTTGCCGCCGGGCGGAGGTGGAGGTGGTGGATTGGTCATCGAACCTTCTTCGAGGTTGGAGTCAGTCCCCTTACAGGGGAACGGCGATCGTGGAGATGATCTTGTCCACGAGCGTCTGCCGCTTCACATCCCACAACGGGAAGAGCACGGCGATGAGCCAGACGATGCCGCAGAGGCCCGCTGCCACAAGGTAAATCAGCTCGCGGACGACCGACATGCCGAATCCGATTGGCTGTCCGGTCTTTTCGCTGACGATCTTGAACTTCATGATGCCCTTGCCGATGCTGGAGCCGGTGGTGCCCTGCCGATAGCCGAGGTTCCAGACGATGTAGGCAAGTGCGACAAGGCCTGCGACGAAGATCGAGAGCTGTCCGATCGTGGACGCGCCGGTCGCGCAGAACTCACCGAGGTCGTATTCCGATGTGTCGGTGATGCAAGCGGTTTCGCGGGTACCGACAAGCAGCAGCCAGCCGATGCCCTCGATGATGAGGACAGGGATGTAGTCGATGATGTACGCCAAAACACGTGTACCCCACGGCGTATACGCCTCTTTGGGCAGCACGCCGCCTGGTCCACCCGGCGGCGGGAATCCCCCACCCGGCGGCGGGAATCCCCCACCCTGCGGCGGCGGGAATCCCCCACCCTGGGGCGGTGGCGGGAACCCTCCACCCTGCGGGGGTGGCGGCGGCGGGTAGTTGCCCGGCGGTGGTGGCGGCGGCGGGTAATTGCCGGGTGGTGGCGGCGGTTGATCGGTCATGGACGCCTTCCAGTTCCATTAGCTGGGATCGAGCGTGCCCTAATGTACCTGAGAAGTTGCTTACAGCAGCGTCTTCGACAAGAACCACGCCGCGACTTGACGGACCGGATCTGGCCGTAATTCCCGTTATCCGACGGGCTAGCGCCGGACGTTGCCGTCGGAGAGGAATCCTAGGAGGTCATGGCGGGTCAGGACACCGACTGGCTTACCTTCTTCCACGATCATGACGGCGTCGCAGTCCCGCAGCGTCTTCGCCGCGTGGCTGACCAACTCGCCCGCTCCGATCAGCGGCAGCGGCGGCAACATGTGCTGGGATACGGCGTCGGCCAACTTCGCCCGGCCCTCGAATACCGCGGACAGCAGTTCGCGCTCGGAGACGCTTCCGGCGACCTCGCCGGCCATCACCGGCGGCTCTGCGCCGACGACCGGCATCTGGGACACCCCGTACTCGCGCAGGATGCCGATCGCGTCGCGCACGGTTTCCGACGGATGCGTGTGCACCAGGTCGGGCAGTGCACCGGACTTGCCCCGCAACACATCGCCGACAGTGGCCTGCTCCAGAGAACCGTCGAGCCTGCTGCGCAGGAAACCGTACGACGACATCCACGCGTCATTGAAAACCTTTGACATGTAACCGCGTCCGCCGTCGGGCAGCAGCACGACGACGACCGAATCCGGCCCCGCCTTCACCGCGACCTCGATCGCTGCGACCACGGCCATCCCGCAGGATCCGCCGACCAGCAGCGCCTCTTCGCGGGCCAGCCTGCGCGTCATGTCGAACGAGTCGGCATCGGAGACGGCGATGATCTCGTCGGGCACGGCCGGGTCGTATGCCGACGGCCAGAAATCCTCGCCGACACCTTCGACGAGGTAGGGCCTGCCCGTCCCACCGGAATACACGGAGCCCTCGGGATCCGCGCCGACGATGCTCACAGGGCCACCTGGTCTGCCGTCGGACACCTCCTTCAGGTACCGGCCCGCGCCGGTGATGGTGCCGCCGGTGCCGACGCCTGCGACGAAATGGGTCACCGTGCCGTCGGTGTCATTCCAGATCTCGGGGCCCGTCGTCTCGTAGTGGCTGGCGGGACCCATCGGGTTGGAGTACTGGTCGGGCTTCCATGCGCCGTCGATCTCCTCGACGAGACGGTTGGACACGCTGTAGTAGCTGTCCGGGTGGTCGGGCGCTACCGACGTCGGGCAGACCACGACCTCAGCGCCGTAGGCGCGCAACACATTCTGCTTGTCCTCGCTGACCTTGTCAGGACACACGAAGACGCATTTGTAACCGCGCTGCTGGGCGACGAGCGCGAGCCCGACACCGGTGTTGCCCGACGTGGGTTCGACGATGGTGCCGCCCGGCTTCAACTCGCCGCTGGCCTCCGCCGCGTCGATCATCTTCACCGCGATGCGGTCCTTGGCGCTGCCGCCGGGGTTGAGATATTCGATCTTGGCGACGACCTTGCCCGCGCCGTCTGGGACGACTGAGTTCAGCTGAACCAGAGGGGTATTGCCGATGAGCTCACTGACGTGCCGGGCGATACGCATGCGTCCATGGTCTCAGGCCGCGAGAATGCTTACCAGGTGGCCTCTCGGATGTAGTCGCCAACCTGTTTCAGCGACCGGGTGGCCTCCTTCACCGCGGGCGCGGCGATCTGGAACACGTGCATCTGTCCCGGCCAGACCCGGACCTCCACCTGCACGCCTGCGGCCGCCAGCATGTGCGCCGCCTTGCGGGCGTCGTTCAGCAGGACCTCGGACCCGGAGACATGAATAAGGGTGCGCGGAAGGCCGGGCTCGATGTGTTCGAGGGGCTCGAAGATCTCCTCGGCCCTACCGTCGACGCCATTGCGCTTCGCGGCCGCCTCGACGAGTTCCACCAGGGCGGTGAACGCCTTCGGTGGGAACATCGCGTCGGAGTGGATGTTCGGGTGGTTTGCGCGGGCCTCGTTGTCGATCTCGAACAGCGGCGACAGCGTGACGATGGCGGCGGGCGATTCACCCGCTAGGCCCTCCTGTTGCAGCTTCTCGGCAAGGGCGAGCGCCAGGTAGCCGCCTGCGGAGTCGCCCGCGAGCACGATCTGTTCGGGGTCGTAGCCCTTCAGGCGCAGCCACTTGTAGGCGTCGTAGCAGTCGTCGAGCGCCATGCCGACCGAATGCTTGGGGATCATTCGGTAGTTGACGACCAGCACCGGGCTGTCGGCAAAGTTCGACAAGGTTTCGACCAGGCGTCCATGGGTGTTCACACCGCAGGTCAGAAACGCGCCGCCGTGCATGTAGAGAATGACGCGACGTTTGCCGTCAGCCGGCAGCACGCCGTCGGCGCGGACCAGCTGGGCGTTGCAGTTCGGAAGCGAAATCGTGGCCCGGACCGTGCCGGGAGCCGGCTTGAGCAGGCGACAGGCATAGTCCACAAGTCCGAACGGCCACGGCAGGCGCGGAGCGTAGCTGCCGATAGCCAGAGTCGGCCTGATAGTGAGCATTGTGGCCAGCGAAAACAGTCGGCCTGCCAGGCTCGGGCCGTCTTCGATGACCTCTACCGGTGCCCCGTCGCTGACAGGGAATTTGCGCGGTTTACGGCCTTTAGCTGCGCTGATAGCAGCACGAGGCGTGCTGGGAACCTTGCTTGGTGCCGTCATCGCCACCACTTCCTACGACGCTGTAGTGCCTTGGGTGGCGCGTTGCTCGGCCAACCCCGGTAACTTAGCTTGACATCGTTAGTCAGTTCAACAATCAAAGAAACTGATTCGATACCGGACTTGATACCGCACCGTGACCGCCTATCGGGTCTCGCCACGCGGGCAAGTCGAATTTTCGTCAATAAACTGGACCCTGTGAAGATCCGTGCATCGCGCAGGTCGACCGTCGCCATGGCGGCGGCGGCCGCGCTCGCATCGACAGGCTCCGCCTACGTCGGAGCTCGCACTTTCCTGACCGGACAGGCTGAGGCGGCCCGACGCGTCATTCCGAAGTCATGGGACGTCCCGCCGCGCGCCGACGGCGTGTACAGGCCCGGCGGCGGTCCGGTCGAGCGCTGGCACCGCGGGGTGCCGTTCGACCTGCATCTGATGGTGTTCGGCGACTCCACCGCCACCGGCTACGGCGCCCGCGACGCCGAAGAGGTACCCGGCGTGATGATCGCCCGCACCCTCGCCGAGATCTCCGGCCAACGGATCCGGCTGAGCACCAAGGCCATCGTCGGCGCCACGTCAAAGGGGCTTTCAGGCCAGATCGACGCGATGTTCGTGGCAGGCCCGCCGCCGGATGCCGCCGTGATCATGATCGGCGCCAATGACATCACCAAACTGCACGGCATCGGCCCGTCGGCCCGACGAGTGGGTAAGGCGGTGCGTCGACTGCGAGCCAGCGGCGCCGTCGTCGTCGTCGGCACATGCCCGGATTTCGGAGTCATCACCGCGATTCCGCAGCCGCTGCGGACCGTGGCGCGCACCCGCGGGCTCCGACTGGCCCGTGCGCAGGCGGCGGCGGTGCGGACGTCGGGCGGCGTTCCGGTTCCGCTGGCCGACCTGATGACCACCACCTTCAGGCAGGCGCCGGAACGGTTCTTCTCCGACGACATGTTCCATCCGTCAGGCGCCGGATATGCGCTTGCCGCCAAGCAGCTACTGCCCGCGCTGTGTAATGCGTTGGGCGACTTCACTACAACGGTTGAACCGGAGTCACCGTTGGAGACCAGGACCGCCGACGTCAACACGCTGCTGTCGCGGCTCGGCGGCGTCAGCCGACTGTGGAGGCGATCGACTGGGGTCCCTGCACCGATCGTGGTGCCCGCCAGCTAGGTTCTCCCCAGTAAGCCACTACTGAGGAGCTGACATGGGTGAAGCCGTCATTGTCGCGACCGCACGTTCGCCGATCGGCCGCGCAGGCAAGGGATCGCTGGTCGACATGCGGCCCGACGACCTGGCCACGCAGATGGTGCGCGCCGCGCTGGACAAGGTGCCGTCACTCGATCCCAAGGACATCGACGACCTGATGATGGGCTGCGGGCAGCCAGGCGGCGAAGCGGGTTTCAACATCGGCCGCGCCGTCGCCGTCGAGCTCGGCTACGACTTCCTGCCCGGCACCACGGTGAACCGCTACTGCTCGTCGTCGCTGCAGACCACCAGGATGGCGTTCCACGCGATCAAGGCAGGCGAGGGCAGCGCGTTCATCTCCGCGGGCGTGGAGACCGTGTCGCGCTTCCCCAAGGGCACGTCGGACGGCTGGCCGGATTCGCACAACCCGCTGTTCGCCGACGCCGAAGAGCGCTCTGCGGCGGCCTCGGCGGGCGCAGACGAGTGGCGTGACCCGCGCGAGGACGGCGTGCTTCCCGACGTCTACATCGCGATGGGCCAGACCGCCGAGAACGTCGCGAACTTCACCGGCATCAGCCGCGAAGACCAGGACCACTGGGGTGTGCGCAGCCAGAACCGTGCCGAGGAGGCCATCAAGAGCGGCTTCTTCGCGCGCGAGATCTCGCCGGTGACACTGGGAGACGGATCTCAGGTCAGCGCCGATGACGGGCCGCGGGCCGGCACCACCTACGAGAAGATCAGCCAGCTCAAGCCGGTGTTCCGGCCCAACGGCACGATCACCGCGGGCAACGCCTGCCCGCTGAACGACGGTGCGGCGGCGGTCATCGTGACGAGCGACGAGAAGGCCAAGGAGCTCGGTTTGACGCCGCTGGCGCGCATCGTCGCGACGGGTGTGAGCGGGCTGTCGCCGGAGATCATGGGCCTCGGGCCGATCGAGGCGACGCGCAAGGCTCTTGCCAACGCGGGCATGACAATTGACGACATCGACCTCTACGAGATCAATGAGGCGTTCGCGGTGCAGGTGCTTGGCTCTGCGCGCGAGCTGGGCATGGATCACGACAAGCTCAACATCTCCGGCGGCGCGATCGCGCTGGGTCACCCGTTCGGCATGACGGGTGCGCGCATCACGGCCACCCTGCTGAACAATCTGCAGACGCAGGACAAGACGTTCGGGCTGGAGACGATGTGTGTCGGTGGCGGCCAGGGCATGGCCATGATCATCGAGCGGCTCTCCTGATCTTGGGTTGAATCTGCGCCTTTGGCGCAAAAAACCGAGAGGCCACCGCCCAAATCGCAGAGTCAACGGGTGCGCGAGTCCCATGCGCGTCGCACACGTCGTAATACCTCGGCTGGGCGGTTTCGCGCGGCCACTCTTACAACCAGCCAGCCGACGTCGCGGATGTCCTCGGCGCGCTCAATCTCGTATGCCCAGAGTTCGCGAGTAGTCCGATGATGATCGCCTTCGTACTCGACCGCCAACATGATGTCCTCCCATCCCATATCGAGGTAATAGCGCCGGAGGCCGTCGGGGCTCATTACCGGGATCTGTGTCTCCGGTCGCGGGTGTCCATCTCGAATGAGCATCAGCCGCAACCATGTTTCGCGCGGTGACTCAGCGCCGGCGTCGACGAGCGCCAGCGCCTGTTCGAGTTGCCGTAGACCTCGGGTATGTCGATGACGCGCGGCCAATTCCTCGACATCGCAGATCTTGAGGTGAGTGGCTCGGGCCAACGCGTCCAGGCGTGCGACGGCGTCATCGAGTCGACCGCGTCGTCCCAGATCGAAGGCTGTGCGCTCAGGCGTCGTCACGGCCAGCTCGCCCAATAGTCGAACTTCGTTCTCCAGCAATAGTTCATCGCGCGTTACCACTCCTTTCGGTGGACGCGCGTTCGGCCAGATCAACTCGACGAGCGAGTCGTCGTCGATCCACTTGGAGCCGTGCATCGCCGATGCGGACAAGCCGGACACAATCGCCTCACCGCGCGACCACAAGTGCGCAGCCGTGATGCGGTGACGAAGCGACGCCTCGACCCGCTTGTCCAAGTAGACGTTCGGCATGATGGCCCTGTAGTACCGGCGCAGTTCGTACCGGCTCAGTCGGCCGAGCGCCAGCGCCTCGCTGCCGATAAACGGCTCAGTTGCGATATCCATAGCCGCAGGTTGTCGCCGGCAGCCGACGTACTCGGCCTTCACTCTGCGCCTAGGGCGCAAAACTGTGTATCAACTGCGCACTGTGCGCAGAGTCAACGGCGCGCAAAGTGAAAGCCCCCG
>CADEGF010000077.1 GCA_902826815.1 uncultured Mycobacteriaceae bacterium | reverse complement strand
CCTCCCGAACCGCCACCACCGACATGACCCGAACATACATTCGAACACCGACAAAAAACGCCGGAGGATGACGTCAGGTCAGACGAAGTCGGAGCCACCGTCGACGTTCACCGTCGCGCCGGTGACATAGCCGTTGCGTTTGGACCCGAGGTAGGCGGTGATCGAGGCGATCTCCTCCGGCAGACCGGCACGCCCGAGGTCGCAGGGCTGGTGGAAGTTGTTGTCGATCCACGTCATGACGTCATGCGGGTCGGTGGCATCGAGGCCGTCCGCGGCCAGGATGTCGGAGAGCACCTCGGTGAAACTCGCAGTCACGATGGTTCCCGGGCACACGCAGTTGACCAGGATGCCGTCCTTGGCGAGGCTCTTCGAGAGGTTCTTCGTGACGCTTGACAGTGCCGCCTTCGACGCGGTGTAGGCGACGATGCGCGGATTCTGCCGCTGAATGGAGTGCGCGGAAAGCGTCACGATGCGCGCCCAGTCGGCCGCGCGCAGCAGCGGCAGCGAGGCGCGGATCGAACGAACGCCGGACATCGTCCCCAGGTCGAATGCGGCCGCCCAGTCTGCGTCTTCCATCTGCTCGAAATACCCGTCACCAGGACCGATCGTGTGAACCAGGGTGTTGAGCTGCCCCCAGCGTTCGGCGACGGTGGCGAAGCCCGCGGCGATCGAGTCCGCATCCGCCATGTCCACGCTGATGCCGACGGCGTCGGGAGCGCCTGCCGCGCGCAGTGATTCCACCGCGGCATTGAGGGCGTCCCAGCTTCTGGCCATCACAGCCACGCTGGCGCCCTCGGCCGCAAGGGTTTCCGCGATGGCCAGCCCCATGCCCTTGCTGCCGCCCGTTACGACGGCTTTCGATCCGGTGAAGCCCAAGTCCATCGTCGTCTCCTTATTTGTCAGCTCTCAGCGACGCCGAGCCCGCGCAGACAGAAGCGCAGGACGTGTTCGCGGACGTCGGCACGTGCGCAATCGCCTGCCGCCCACTGCCGTTCGGTGTTGGCCCATACCACGCCCTGAATGGACTGAGCCTCTGTCGACGGGTCGATGTCGTGGAACAGGCCTTGGGCGAGTCCGCGCTCGAGCTGTTCGATGAGTGGCTCGAGCATCTCGGCGTATGCGGGTGCGATGAGCTCAGGGGAGGCGAACATCTGGGATTGCGCCTCTGTCGACAGCCGGCGCAGATCGGACTTGATGTCCTCGTCGAACGCGAGGTCCAGTCGCGCGTCGACCCAGGCCGTGACCGCCTCGATGGGACCGGCTGCATCGGCCATGTTTCTTCGCAGCCTCCGCATCTCGACGCGGGCCATCTCGAGGAAGACAGCCGCGACGAGTTGGTCCTTGGAATCGAAGTGACGGTAGAACGCGCGGGTGCTGAGCTGCGCGCGATCCAGTACAGCGGCGATGCTGAGCCCCCGGACACCCTGTTCGCGAACGGATTTCGATGCCGCGGACAGGATTGCGCTGCGGACGCCCGGATCCGGGGCGAGCTTGTCCCGTCGTCGGGTGGCGGGCCGGGTCATACGCTCGCGTCGTACGTGCTCACGTTTGGTCCGCCTTATCTGAAAACCATGTTTTCGTTTAACGCCATTACTATCGTCAGCCGGGGTGGTGGTTGTCAATGCTTGTTACTGATCGAATGCGTTTCGGAGATGCGGCCCGCGTGCCCGTGCCGCCCGCTATCGTGGCAAACGGCCTACGCCAAGGACTTTCATGAGGTTGAGTAACGTTCTGCGAACCGCAGCCGCGGTCGCCGCGCTGGTGTGCTGCGCTGTTTACAGCGGCGGCCCCGCATCGGCAAGCGGTATCGACACCACGGGCATGCTGCCGTTCGGGGGTCTGGACCGCACCTATGTGCTGCATGTGCCCGCAGGCGTCGAACGCCCGTCGGGTCTGGTCATCAACCTGCACGGCGCAGGCGAGAACGGCGGTGAGCAAGCCGCCTTGACGAACTACAACGCCGTCGCCGACCAGCATGGATTCGCTGTGGTCTACCCCGACGGGATCGACGGGAGCTGGGCCGACGGACGTGGCGCTTCGATACCCGACCGCCAGGGCGTCGACGACGTGGGGTTCCTGGTGGCGCTCGCCGACCGTCTCACCGCCGACTACGGCATCGACCCCACCAATGTCTACGCGACCGGTTTGTCGGCGGGCGCCTTCATGGCTACCCGGCTCGCCTGCCAGCGTGCCGACGTCGTCGCGGCGATAGCCCCGGTGGCGGGGTCACTCGGCTCCGCCTACCCCTGCGCCCCAACGGAGCCAGTCTCGGTCTTCGCGACGCATGGGATCGCGGACAACGTTGTGCCGTTTGCGGGCGGCCCGATGGTGGGACGCGGTGGAGCGAGTGACATCGTGGCGCCGCAGGAGATGGCAGCGCGGTGGCGTGACCTCGACGGCTGCCCTGCCGCGCCCGTCGAGGATTCGCCAAGCCCAGGGGTGCATCGGTTCACCGCCGCGGGGTGCGAGGACGGCACCGAAGTCGTGTTCGTCAGCGTCGACGACGGTAGACACGAGTGGTTCGGTGGCGCCTCGAACGCGAGCGGGCAGTTCTTCGCCGATCAGCTTCGATAGCCGCACAGACGGTAGCCTCCAACTCGATGATGGAGACGCGATGAGCGCCGGTTTGTTCGGCCTTCTTGACGATGTCGCCGCGATTGCCCGGCTGGCGGCCGCCTCGGTCGATGACATCGGAGCCGCTGCAGGACGAGCGACGGCGAAGGCCGCGGGTGTCGTGATCGACGACACCGCGGTGACGCCGCAGTACGTGCACGGCATCGCCGCCGAACGCGAACTGCCGATCATCAAGCGCATCGCGATCGGCTCCCTGCGCAACAAACTGCTGTTCATCCTGCCCGCCGCGCTGCTGCTCAGTCAGTTCGTGCCGTGGCTGCTGACGCCGATCCTGATGCTGGGCGCGACATATCTCTGCTACGAGGGCGCCGAGAAAGTGTGGGCCCGCATCACCGGCCACGAGGCCCACGCCGCGCCGGTCGCCGAGCAGGGCCCCGACGCCGAGAAGTACATGGTGACCGGTGCGATCAGGACGGACTTCATCCTCTCCGCCGAGATCATGGTGATCGCCCTCAACGAGGTGGCCGACCAGGCATTCTTCCCGAGGCTGATCATTCTGGTCGTCGTCGCCCTCGTCATCACCGCCGTCGTCTACGGCGTCGTCGCGGGGATCGTGAAGATGGATGACGTCGGGCTGCGCCTCACCGGGCGCTCGTCGGCGTTCGCGCAACGCATCGGCCGCGGGCTGGTCGCCGGAATGCCCAAGCTGCTCGCTGCGCTGTCGCTGATCGGCACGGTGGCGATGCTCTGGGTCGGCGGCCACATCCTGCTGGTGGGGGCCGACGAACTCGGATGGCACGCGCCGTATGGCGTCGTGCACCACTGGGAGGAAGCCGTCCACCACGTCGGCGGCGTCGGGCCAGTGCTGGCCTGGCTGATCAACACCGCGGCCTCCGCGGTGATCGGCCTGGTCGTCGGGGGCGTGGTCGTCGCGATCATGCATTTGGTCCAGCGGATCAAAGGGCGCTCCCAGCAACCGCACTGATGGAACAATCGCGGTATGACGAAGCCGGATTCGGCGCGTCGAGCCGAGGACGAGCCGACCGCCGCAGCTGCGCTCAACGCGGGCAGCTTCCGCTTCTGGTTCGTCGGACAGCGATGGGAATGGTCCGACGAGGTGGCCCGGATGCACGGCTACGAACCGGGCACCGTCGTGCCGACCACCGAGCTGCTGCTCTCCCATAAGCACCCCGATGACCGCAAGCACGTTCAGGACCAGCTTGACCACCTGCTGCATTTCGGCGGGTCGTTCTCCGGCCGCCATCGTTTCATCGACACCGCAGGTGGCCAGCACACCGTGATCGTGCTGGCCGACCGAATGCTCGACGACAACGGCGCGGTGGTGGGCAGCGAGGGCTATTACGTCGACCTGACCGACACGTTCCATCAGGCTCGTCGGCAGGCCCTCGATGACTCGCTGCCGGAACTGTTCGAGGCGCGCGCGGCGATTGAGCAGGCCAAAGGCGCGCTGATGCTCGTCTATCGCATCAGCGCCGAGTCGGCGTTCGAGATCCTGCTGTGGCGTTCGCAGCAGACCAACACGAAGCTTCGTGCGCTGGCTGCTCAGGTCGTCGCCGAACTCGACAGCCTTCAATACGAGCGGGACAGCCTGCGGCGAGAGTTCGACCATTTGCTGCTGACCGTGCATAGCCGCGTCGGCACTGCTCGCGACAGCTGACGCTGGCAGACTTCTTCGCCAAAACCGCACAAACCTGCAGGTCGCCCTGCCCCGACGCGCTTTAATGTGAAGTCAGGAGGTGAAGGCGAATGCCGTTGTTGGAAGTCAAGCAGGATGTTCGCGACGCGGCCGTCATCGTCTCCGCAGGCGGTGAGATCGACTCGGGCACCGTCGACACGCTGATCACTCACCTCGAGCAGGCACTCGAGACCGCCTCGGGTCACCCGACTCGAGTGCTCGTCCTCGAACTCGGCAACGTCACGTACTTCGGCAGCGCGGGTCTGAACGCCGTCCTCGGCTGCTACGAGAAGGGTGCCGCCGACGGTGTGTCGGTTCGCCTGGTCGCGAGCAACGCCGAGGTGATCATGCCGATCGAAGTGACCAAGCTCGACAACGTGCTCAAGCCCTACCGAACCGTGACGGACGCGCTCGACGGAACCGACGGGGCGCAATGACCGGCGACGCCGAACGCGGTTTGCCCGCCGCGGTTTTCGGCGCTGATCCCGACGTCGGCCGCGACCTCGCCCAGGTGGACTGGGCGGCCACCCCACTCGGCCCGCCGTCCGGCTGGCCACAGAGCCTGCGGACCGCGGTAAGCATCCTGCTGTCGTCCCGGTTCCCGATGTGGATGGCCTGGGGGCCGGAGCTCACCTTCTTCTGCAATGCCGCCTACCGGCGCGACACCCTGGGCCGTAAATACCCGTGGGCGCTGGGCCGCCCGGCCAGCGAGGTGTGGTCGGAGATCTGGAGCGACATCGGGCCCCGCATCGACCGCGTGCTGTCCACAGAGCAGGCGACCTGGGATGAGGGGCTGCTGCTTTTTCTGGAGCGCTCCGGCTACCCGGAGGAGACGTACCACACCTTCTCCTACAGTCCGTTACGCGACGACGACGGACAGGTCGTCGGCATGCTGTGCGTGGTCAGTGAGGACACCCACCAGGTCATCGGTGAGCGCCGGATGGCCACGCTGCGACTGCTGGGGTCCGACCCAAGCGTGATCCGTACCGAAGGGGAGAGCCTGGCGTTTGCCCATCACCAACTCGGGCAGAATCTGCGCGATCTGCCGTTCACGCTGACCTATCTCTTCGACGAGAACGGCGACGCGCGACTGGCGGGGGCGAGCGGTATCGCCGCAGGCCACCCGGTCGCGCCCGCAGTGCTGCCTGCCGACGGAGCGACCGTATGGCCGGTGGCCCAGGCCGCGCGGGGTGAATCGGTGCTGATCGACCTCGATGGTGGCCCGTACGCGGATCTCCCAACCGGGGACTGGCCGGAGCCGCCGGTGAAAGCACTTGTGGTCCCGCTGTTGGAGCAGGGCGGCACGTCACGGGGGTTCCTGGTCGCCGCGCTCAACCGGTACCGCCCGGTCAACGAGAAGTCCACCGGCTTCGTCGGGTTGGCGGCGGCGCATCTCTCCGCGGGCATCGGCAGCGCCCGCAGCTACCGCCATCAACAGCAACGCGCCGAGGAGCTTGCAGAGCTCGACCGTGCCAAAACCGCGTTCTTCTCCAACATCAGCCACGAGTTCCGCACTCCGCTGACGCTGATTCTCGACCCCGTCGCCGAGCTGCGCGCTCGGTCAAGCGGGTTGGACGAGGTAATGCGCGAGGATCTGGATATCGTCTGGCGCAACGGATTACGTCTGAGCAAGCTCGTCAACACATTGCTGGACTTCTCCCGTATCGAGGAAGGCCGCGCCCAGGCCAGGTATGAGCCCGTTGACCTCGCGGCGGTCACCGCCGAACTGGCCAGCGTATTCCGATCCGCGCTCGATCGGGCCGGACTGGAGTTCGTCGTCGACTGCCCGACGCTGGACGAACCTGTCTTCGTCGACCGCGACATGTGGGAGAAGGTGATCCTCAACCTGCTCTCGAATGCGTTGAAGTTCACCTTCGACGGCTCCATTTCTGTTCGAGTGCGCGCCGAGGCCGGCGACGCGGTCGTCACCGTCGCCGACACCGGGATCGGCGTGGCCGCCGAGGAGATGCCCCGACTCTTCGAACGGTTCCACCGCATCGAATCCGCCCACGCGCGCTCCAACGAGGGCAGCGGGATCGGGTTGGCCCTGGTCCAGGAGTTGGTCAACCTGCACGGCGGAAGCATCAACGCCGACAGCGCCGAGGGCGTGGGCACCACCTTCACGATCCGCCTACCGTTCGGATCGGCGCACCTCTCCGCCGACGCGGTGGGCTCGGCTGGCGGCACTCACGAGGCGTCCGGTGTGGCTGAACCCTACTTGCAGGAGGTGCTGCGCTGGATTCCCGGCGGCGACGACGCCCCCGCCGAGGTGGAAGAGTCGGCGCTGACTCCCGACAACGCAAAGTTGCACGTTCCAGGCGGCGACACCCCGCCGCGCGTCCTGATCGCCGATGACAACACCGACATGCGGGAGTACCTGGCGCGCCTGCTGAGCGGTGCCGGGTATCAGGTCGAGGCCGTCGTCGACGGTCAGGAAGCCCTTGAGACGGTCCGGGCCAGCGTGCCCGACCTGGTCATCAGCGATGTGATGATGCCAAGGCTGGACGGCCTCGCTCTGGTGGCGGCGCTTCGCGCCGATCCGCGAACCTCGGCCGTGCCCGTCGTGCTGTTGTCCGCCCGCGCCGGGCAGGAGGCCTCCATCGAAGGGCTTCAGGCCGGCGCCGACGATTATCTAGTCAAGCCCTTCGCGGCGGCCGAACTCCTCGCGCGCGTGCGGGCCAATATCGAATTGGCGCGGCTGCGCAACCACCACGCGCGCTGGCGCACGGCTCTGGTCGACTCGTTGCAGGAGGCCTTCTTCATCTGCAACGAGCAGGGCGCGGTCATCGAGATCAACTCCGCGTTCACCGACATCACCGGATATGGTCCCGACGGCCTGCCCTACGAGCCGGTCTTCCCGTGGTGGCCATCGGCCGACACGGACCCCGACGCCCGCAGGCAGGTCGAGGAAGCGTTCGCCGAGATGCTCGACGAGACGCACGGCAGCTTCACCCTCCCGATCAACCACAGAAACGGACACCGGTTGTGGGTGACCGTCACCTTCAACCACGCGGAAGACCCTGAGTCAGGGCACCGGGTCATGGTCGGCACCTTTCGTGACGTCACCGCGGAGCAATACACCGTGCAGCGGGAGAGCTCACTGGCCGCGCTCAACCAACAGCTGTCGCAGGCCGACACGCTCGACGACGCCGTTCGCGCCGCCGCCGCCGAGCTGCGTAGCCTGTGGCAGGCACGCCGGGTGCTGGCCGCCATCTGGCCGGGCGATACGTCTGAACTTGCTGCACCACAGCTGATCTGGGTCGGCGAGCCGGCGAATTGGGCAGACCTGCCGTCCGGCACCAAGCAGATGATCAGGTCGCTGGGTGAAGGCGATCTGCTGATCCCTGACACGGTGCGGCGTGGCGTGGCGGGCATCGCGCTCCAGCATCCGCGGGGTGTTCTCGTGCTGCAGATCGAGCTTGCCGATCAACGTCGGTTCTTCGCCGAGGACAGGATGCTGCTGACGGTGTTGGCCGGTCGGCTCGGCCAGGGGTTGCAGCGAGTCCACCA
Source organism: uncultured Mycobacteriaceae bacterium (assembly GCA_902826815.1). GTDB lineage: Bacteria > Actinomycetota > Actinomycetes > Mycobacteriales > Mycobacteriaceae > Mycobacterium. The sequence continues at coordinate 15,375 of CADEGF010000077.1, read as the reverse complement.
ACTCGATCAGCAGCGAGAGACGGCGCTGGCGCTGCAGGAGGCGATACTGGGGCCGGCTCAGTTGCCGAGCGGTTTCGCGGTTCGCTATCAGCCCGCGACGCGTCCGCTTCAGGTCGGCGGCGACTGGTACGACATCGTCGATCTGGACGACGGGCGCATCGCGTTGATCGTCGGCGACTGCGTCGGGCACGGACTGGCCGCGGCGACGGTGATGGGTCAGTTGCGAAGTGCTTGTCGCGCACTGCTTCTCGAGCGACCGAGTCCGAGCGCCGCGCTGACCGCGCTTGACCGCTTCGCCGCGCGGCTTCCTGGTGCGCGGTGCACAACGGCCTTCTGCGCGGTGCTCAGCCCGGATACCGGAGAGCTGGTGTATTCGAGCGCAGGCCATCCGCCACCGATCATGGTGCACAGCGATGGCACCATGGCGTTGCTCGACGGAGCCCGCGCGACACCGCTCGGGCTGTCCCTCGACCCGTCCCGTCCAGAACACCGCGAGACTCTGCCCCCCCGTTCGACGTTGTTGCTCTACACCGATGGCCTGGTTGAGCGCCGCCGCGAAGCACTGGACGCCGGTATCGCCCGCGCCGCTGATCTGGTGCAGGAGAACCGCGACACCGGCCTCGACGATCTGGCCCGTGAGGTGATGTCGCGGCTGGCGCCCAGCGACGGCTATCAGGATGACGTCGCTCTCGTGCTGTACCGCCAACCCGCGCCTCTGGAAGTCGAGTTCCCTGCCGAGGCCAGCTATCTCACCGAAACCCGTGCCGCACTGAAGGATTGGTTGAGTCGTGCCGGGGTAGATGCCGATCAGTCCTTGAAGGTGTTGATCGCTGCAGGCGAGGCGCTTGCCAACGCGATCGAGCACGGCCACCGCCACCACACCGAAGGGACGATCAGCCTCCGTGCGACAGCCCTGGCCGACCGGTTGCAGGTGACGGTCATCGATGCCGGGTCGTGGAAGCCTCCGGTGAAGGCGGCTCATCGCGGGCGTGGCATCAGCCTCATGCGGGCGTTGATGCACGACGTCACGATTCAACCCCTTGCCACCGGCACCACGGTGCGCATGCACGCAAGGATCGCGTGATGGCGACGCCGTTGACGATCAACACCGGCAGACACGAGGACGGCTCGACGGTGCTGACCATGACTGGCGAGATCGACTTGACGAATGTGGAGGCGTTCGAAGCGGCTCTCGACGAAGCGACGGCCGGGCGTGACACGCCGGTCACCGTCGACCTCGGCGGCGTGGAGTACGTGGACAGTGGTGGCATCAACGTGTTGTTCGGCCACGCCGGCCGCATTCATGTGATCGCCAACCCGGTCCTGATGTCCGTCCTGAAGATCAGCGGGCTGACCGACGTGGCGTCAGTGGTGTCCGCGGGTCCACCGGGCGACTAGCTTTCGGTCACCTTCGCTGCGAGCGCCGCCAGTTTGGCATCCAACTCCAGGGCCGCGGCACGAAGCGGCTCGTTCGGTTCGACCACCATCAGTGACGACGGCACCACGTAGGTCAGGGCGCTGCCGCCGTCGTCCTCGTCGGTGATCAGGAGTTCAACGGGCGCAAAGAGTCCCGCTGTCACGTCATGGCGCAGCATCGTGATCGCAATCAGCGGGTTGCCGAGAATCACCCGAAGCGCCTTCTTCTCGATGCCGGCCTTCCTGATCCAGCCGCCGTGGTCCAGCTGCGCGAACAGCATGAAGCCACTGGGGCCCGCGTGCGATGCCACCTCGCGTTCGTAGGATTCCCAGCTGTCGAACTCCACCGCGATATCGTCGATCGGCACCGGTTTGTCGCCGATGTCGGCGAGCAACGCGGCGGCCAGTTCGTCGTAGCTCTTCGTGCTGCCATATTGCAGGCGTACGCCCGCGAACGGGATCTGGAGTGGCTCAGGCGTTGACATGGTCGACCTCGGCTTTCGTAATGGTGTTCTCCTGCTCGACGTGTTCGTGGACATGGGCCGCCGGTGTGCGGTCGATCAGCAGGCTGAGAGCTTCCGGCCTGCTGTAATGCCCCCGGGCGTCCATCTTCGCCTTGCGCTGGTCGATGAGCGAGAAGTCAAGGTCGGCGATGACGACGCCCTCGCCGGAACGCAATGGCGTGCTGAGCAATTCACCGAGAGGCGACGCGATCGCCGTGAAGCTGCCACCCGATATCGGGCCGATCGGAGTGCCGGTGTCGGCCATGATCTGCGCCTGCTGATCGGGATTCAGCCAGCCGGTGGCATTGACGACGAAGCTGCCTGATTCGAGTGCGTGGTTGCGGACGCTTATTTCGGTCTGCTCAGCGAAGAGCGGACCGCCGAACGAGCCCGGCCACATCGCCGAGTGAATCTGCTCACCGTCGGCGATGAGCGCGTAGCGCGCAAGCGGGTAGTAGTGCTCCCAGCACGCCAACTGGCCGATGCGTCCGACGGCGCTGTCGACTGCGGTCAACCCGGAGGCATCGCCACGTCCCCAGACCATTCGTTCATGGAAGGTGGGCAGGATCTTCCGTCGGCGCTGCAGCAGAGTGCCGTCGGCGTCGAAGAGCAGTTGAGTGTTGTAGAGCGTGCCACCATCACGCTCATTCACTCCGATGGACACCACGATTCCTGCTTGTCTGGCCGCATCGGCGATCGCGTCGATCTCGGGCGACGGTATCGTCACCGCTTGGTCCATCAACCTCAGATGCTCGGTACCGAGCTCGAAAGGTCTTTGTACAAAAGAGAAGTAGGGGTAGTACGGCACGATCGTCTCCGGGAAGGTCGCGAACTTCACGTCTTGACGACCGAGTTCGGCGATCTTGTCGACGACCTTTCCGACAGTGCCCTCGCGGCTGTAGAGCACGGGGCTCATCTGCACTGCTGCTGCTCGCACGATAGTCATCTTGTTCACCCTTCACGCGTAGATACCCAACGAGAACAAGGTGACGGGCGGGCCCACTTATTCCTGAGTATAGCGAAATGTACTCAGAGTCACGCAGAGCGCTTCCAGCGCACCGGCCCAGGCGCTTTCGGTCGGCGCGGCGTAGCCGACGACCAGCGCGTCCCGCTCTGACCGCTGAGGTTTTGAGTCCGCCGGCTCGAATCTGTAGTCCGCCAAGCCGCTCACAGACAGACCACGCAGCGCCGCTGCGTCCACCACTGGACGTTCCGTGCCGCGTGGCAGTTCGAGGACGGCCTGTAATCCGGCGGCCATGCCGGTCACCCGGACCTGTGGTGCGCGCCGGGCCAGGGCGTCGATCATCTCGTCTCGACGGCGCCGGTACCGCAATCGCATCGAGCGGATGTGGCGGTCATAGTTCCCCGAGGCGATGAACTCTGCCAGCGTCAATTGCTCGGTGGCGCTGGTCCAGTCGACATGGCCCTTGGCTGACAGGATTTCGGGAACGAGATCCTCGGGCACCACCATCCACGCGATCCGCAAGCCGGGTGCCAGGGATTTGCTCGCAGAGCCGAAGTACACCACCCGATCCGGATCGAGGCCTTGCAATGCGCCCACTGGCTGGCGGTCGTAGCGGTACTCACCGTCGTAGTCGTCCTCCAGGATGAGACCGTCGGCGGCGCGCGCCCAGTCGACGGCCGCCGCGCGCCGCTCGGGCCGCAACTCAACGCCCGTGGGATATTGATGCGCCGGCGTCAACAAAACGGCTCCGACTCTGTTCATCTGGCTGAGATCGTCTGTGCGAGCTCCGTATTCGTCGACATCGATTTGTGGCGTCGCCAGACCCTCGTTCGTCAAGAGGGACCGATAGACGTCGAATCCGTAGGCCTCGACCGCTACTGCGCGTACCCGCCGAGCAGCGAGTGCTTGCGCCGTCAACACCAGACCCTGGTGGAATCCCGCGCAGATGACGATTCGTCGCGGATCGGCATGGACACCGCGGGCGCGGGCGAGATAGTCGGCGAGGACCGTGCGAAGCTCGATCCGGCCTGCGGGGTCGCCGTAGCCGAAGGCATCGTTGGGTGCGGCGGTCAACGCCCGGCGGGCGGCGCCAAGCCACTGTGCGCGGGGGAACTCCGCGAGGTTCGGCGAACCGGGTAGCAGGCCGTAGGTGGGGCGGCGACCCGTGGACTCCGCCGAGGTCGACGCCGCTGGTGTCCTGCGTGGCTGCGCACGGGCGGCCACCCTCGTTCCAGATCCTTGCCGCGCCGTGAGCCAGCCCTCGGCGATCAACTCGGAATAGGCGTAGGCGACGGTGTTGCGTGCGACTCCGAGATCGGCTGCCAACGACCGCGAAGAAGGCAGGCGGGTACCGGGTGCAAGTCGTCCGGACCGAACCGCGTCGCGAAGTGCGTCCATCAACCCGGAACGCAACCCGGATCCGGTCAGATCCAGGTGCAGGTCACGCGAAGTGGACCAGTCATTCACCTTCTAATTGGACCATATAGTTATGCCAATTGGTGCGTAGTTTCGAGGTAGTAGTTGAGTTGGTCCACCTCGGACCTGCACGAATGGAGAAGCCATCATGCGAATCACCTTTCCGTTCATGGCGGCGCTTTCGGCGCTTACTGCTGCGGCTGCCCTTGCCGTGCCGACGGCGGCGGCGGCCCCTGCCCCGCAACCGAGGATCTGCGTTTCGGGCGGGATAGGCAGCACGTGCCAGTCTCCGGGCGACGTCGAGATCAACATCCCGCGGAGCGCCGTCGGGTTCTACCCGTATGGGTACATGCCCTATCCGCTCGGTGGACACCGATGAACCCCCGTCGGCACCGCATCTTCTTCGCAGGCGCTTCCGGTGTCATCGGCAACCGCCTCGTCCCGTTGCTCGTGGACGCCGGTCATACGGTTGGTGCCATGACGAGGTCACCGGATAAGGCCGCCGCGTTGGCCGCCAAGGGAGCAGAACCGATCGTCTGCGATGTATTCGACGGGCCCGCCCTCGCCGCCGCCGTTCGCGCCTTCGCGCCCGATGTCATGCTTCACCAGCTCACGGACCTACCCGATGATCTTGAAGAACTGCCAGAGGAGTCGATCGAAAACGCCCGAATACGGTTGGAGGGCACCCGAAATCTGCTCGACGCGACGAGGGGTCTTGGCTACGTCAAGGTGCTGGCCCAGAGCGTCGCATGGCCGATGCGGCCAGGTGCAGAGGCCAGCGCCGTCGCGGCACTCGAAAGAGCCGTTCTTGCGGTGAACGGTGTCGTCCTTCGATATGGGTTCTTCTATGGACCCGGAACGTATTTCGAAGAATCGCCTCCCGACGGACCGCATGTGCACATCGACACCGCCGCCGCTCGAACCCTGAAGGCGATCGAGGCGCCGCCGGGAATTCTGACGATCGTCGACAGCGAAGCTCCGCGATGAGAATCTGCGTCTTCCTCTCCGCGGCAGACCTCGACGCGCGCTACACGCGGCCGGCCCGCGAGTTCGGTGAGCTGATCGGGGCCTGCGGCCACACCCTGGTGTGGGGCGGCTCCGACACCGGGCTGATGAAGGTCCTCGCCGACGGCGTCCAAGCGGCAGGCGGTCGACTGGTGGGGATCTCGGTCGAACTGTTCCGCACGCTCGCGAGGGAGGGTGCCGACGAGATGGTGTTCACAAAGGATCTCGCCGAGCGCAAAGCAGTGCTGCTGGACCGCGCGGACGCGATCGTCGTGATGGCGGGTGGACTCGGCACGCTGGACGAGGCGACCGAGATCCTGGAGCAACGCAAACACGGCCTGCACAGCAAGCCGGTGGTGTTGCTCAACACCGCGGGTTTCTATGACGGGTTGACGTTGCAGCTCGCGCGGATGGAGGACGAGGGCTTTCTGCCTGTGCCGCTGACCGATCTGGTCTACATCACCGACGACGGCGCTCGCGCGCTGGAGTATCTGGCGGAGACCGTCGACCTACCCTGATGCCTCGGCGGTCCTGATTCGCGGCGACAACTGCACGATCTCGGGCACCACGCTCGGGTTCTCGTGGGCGGTGATGACCAGGGACACCAACGTGTTCGCGACGTCGTTCAGGGTCGACATCTGGGCGGGAAGCTGGCCGTGCTCGACCCATGACCGGAACAGCAGCGACAACAGATCGCGGTCCGCGCCGCGCAGGATCTCGGTGTCCGCCGTCGGCCCGATACCGACCCGGACGATGGACAGCTCGGGGTGCTCGCTGCGCCACGAGTGCAGGACCTCGTCCAGCGCGGCCTTGCTCGCGCTGTAGGCGGCGACCCCGGCGCGCGGGCGGCCAACGTCGTGGCTCGACGCGATCAGCACCACGCCGTTCTCGGACAGGTGGGGCAGCGCGGCCCGCAGCACGTTGTTGGCGCCGACCGCATTGACGGAGAAGGCATGCACCCACGTCGTCACGTCGGTGTCCTCGATGTTTGCGAAGGGTACGACGGTGCTGGTGAACACCACCGCATCGAGGCCGCCGAGCGCTTCGGCCGCCTCTGCCACGACCCGACTGATGGCCGACGTGTCTTCCACGTCGAGTTCGAATGCGGCGCCGCCGATGGTGTCGGCCAGCGTGGTCAGCAGATCCATCCGCCGCGCGGCAACCGCCACCTTGGCCCCGGTGCCCGCGGCGCTCTCCGCGACGGCGTGGCCGATGCCCGACGAGGCGCCGACCACAAGGAGGCGCAGGCCTGCGGCATACATCGGTCGAGGATCCATCGTCTACTGCCCTTCGCTCTCAGGTGTTAGGTCACCCTTTGTTGGAGGGACAGTACCTGGTTCGTCGGTCGACGCCTGATGACGCCCACGCCAATGGCGGTAGCCACGGTGGGTGGCGAACGCACCCACGATCGCGGTCGCGCACCAGATCGCCACGGCCGCGTAGGCGAGTGGCGACGACAGATCACCGATCGACGCGCCGAGGGCGGTGTAGACGAACGCCCGGGGCACCGAACCGATGAACGCCCCAACGGCCATCTGCCACAGCGGAACACCGAACGCCCCGAACGCGTAGGAGGCCAGCGCGTCGGATACCCCGGGAATGAATCGCTGGCCGACGACCGCCCACAGTCCGCCCCGCTGGATCAGTGCGTCCAGTCGGTCGGCGCGCTCCGGCCCAAGCAGCTCGCGTGCGCTCTGCCTTCCCGCGCGCCGACCGATCAGGCTGGTGATGATCGCCGTGCCGACGGTCGCGCCGAGGGTCACGAACAGCCCGAGCACGGGACCGAACAACAGGCCGCTTCCCGCCGCGAGGATCGGGCCGGGCACGAAGATCGCGCCGAGGGCCGCCGACACCACGACATACGTCAGCGGCGCGAGAGGGCCCGTCGCGGCCACCGTGCGCCTGACATCGTCGACATCGATCACGCGGGCGACCGCAACCAGATAGAACACGCCGAGAAGGAATGCCGCGAACACGGCGAGCCGCACGATGTGGCGTCGTCGGGAGGTGGCGGGCGTGCCGTCGTCGTCGGTCATCTCAGACCCGATTGTTCCGCACTCCGCGTATGGTCCCCCGCTATGACCGGTGACGGCGTCCCGCCGATTGACGACTGGAACCGCCTCCTCGAGGGACGGGTTGCGGTGATCACCGGCGGGGGCACGGGCATCGGCGCCGGCATCGCGCGGCTGTTCGCAGCGCACGGGGCGCTCGTCGAGGTCGCCGAGATCGACCGGGAACTCGCAGGCTCGATCCGTGACGAGGTCAGCGGTGCGGGCGGAAGCATCCGAAGCCACGTCGCCGATGTCACCGTCGACGATGACGTCGCGCGTCTTGCCGAGGCCGTACTGACAGAGCACGGGCGGGTCGACGTGCTGGTGAACAACGTCGGCGACTACCGCCCGCTTGTGCCCTTCCACGAGTCGACTCCGGACTCGTGGCAGCAGATGTACGACATCAACCTGCGGCATGTCTTCGCCGTCACGAGGGCGTTCGTGCCGTCGATGATCGAGGCGGGCCGTGGCAGCATCGTCACCGTGCACTCGGTGGAAGGTATGCGCGGGTACCCCAAGGACCCCGTGTACGGCGCGATGAAGGCGGTGGCTGCGCACTTCACCACGTGTCTGGCCGTCGACCTCGGGCGGCACGGTATCCGCGTCAACGGCATCGGCACCGACCTGGCCCAGACACCGCAGGTCGACTACCTGACCGGCTACGAGGACACCGACGAGCTGTGGGCGTCGTGGGCGCCGGTCGGGCCGCGCGAAGGTCGCTTCGTCAACCGGTCGAAGAACCTGTGACCGCGCCCGACGAGACCGTCGACGTCCTCGTCGCGGGCAGCGGTGGCGGGATAGCAGGTGCCTATACCGCTGCGCGTGAAGGTCTTTCGGTGGCCGTGGTCGAGGCGACCGATCAATTCGGCGGCACGTTCGCATACTCCGGCGGCGGCGGGATGTGGTACCCGTGCAATCCGGTGCTCGTTCGCGCCGGCAGCGACGACACCATCGACGAAGCGCTGCGCTACTACCGCAGCGTTGTCGGCGACCGCACTCCTGCCGAACTGCAGGAAACGTACGTGCGCAGCGGAGCCGCCCTGATCGAATACCTGGAGAGCGACGACCATTTCGCGTTCAAGGTGCTGCCGTGGCCGGACTATTACAGTTCAGCGCCAGGTGCGCGCAACGACGGCATGCGCCACATTGTCTCGAGGGCGGTGCCCGACGAACGTCTTGGCCGGTTCAAAGGTCTGGTCCGAGGGCCGCTCGACCACGAGCGCCTCGGCACGCCACAGCCCGACCTGCTCACCGGCGGGCGGGCCGTCATCGGTCGCTTCCTCTCGGCGATGGCCGACAATCCGTCCGTCACCGCGCATCTGAATACGAGCGTGGTCGAGTTGATCGTCCATGACGGCCGCGTGGTCGGTGCCGGGGTAGAGAGCGAGGGCCGACGGCGGGCGATCCGGGTGCGCCGCGGTGTCCTGCTCGCGGCGGGTGGGTTCGAGCATAACGACGCGATGCGCGCCGAATTCGGCGTTCCAGGAGCGGCATTCGACACCATGGGAGCGCCGGGAAACGTCGGGCTGGCACACCGCGCGGCGATGTTGGCCGGCGCCGACACCGACCTGATGGACCAGGCGTGGTGGTCGCCGGGATTGGTTCATCCCGATGGCAGGGCAGCGTTCGCGCTGTGTTTCACCGGCGGCATCTTCGTCGACAGCGCCGGACGCCGGTTCGTCAACGAGTCCGCGGCCTACGACAGGTCGGGCCGCGAGATCATTCGCGCGATGAGCGAGGGCACCGTCGGCCCGCGGTATTGGATGGTCTACGACAGCCGTGCTGGTGAACAGCCACCGGTGATGGCGACGAACGTATCGTTCGCGCCGACGAGTGAGTATGTGTCCGCCGGGCTGTGGCGGGAGGCCGATTCGCTTGCCGGGCTGGCCGAGGCGATCGGTGTTCCTGCAGACAATCTCGAGGCGACGGTGCGCCGGTTCAACGAGTTCGCCCGACGAGATGACGACGAGGATTTCGGCCGCGGCAGGGAATCGTTCGACCGGGCGTTCACCGGCGGCGCGTCACCGCTGGTGCCGATCGACACCCCGCCCTACCGCGCGGCGGCTTTCGGGATATCGGATCTCGGTACCAAGGGCGGGCTGCGCACCGACGTCGACTCCCGGGTATTGAACGCAGACGGCAACGCGATTCCCGGTCTTTACGCGGCGGGCAACACGATGGCGGCCGTATCGGGTACGACGTATCCGGGTGGCGGCAACCCGATCGGCGCGTCGATGTTGTTCAGCCACCGCGCGGCGCTACATATGGCCCGCTACGGCGTGCGGTAGCCGTCGCGGATGATGTGCACCTCAGTCGTTGGCACGGATGAGCACCTCCTGTGTGGTGCTGGCGACCAGGTGGCCGTCGATGTCGTGGATGGCGCCGCGTACCAGTCCTCGGTGGCCCGACACCGCGACCAGCTCGGCGGTGTGACTGTGCCACCGGTCGAATCGCACAGGGCGGTACAGCCAGATCGAGTGATCGAGGCTGAATGCCGTCGAGGACTCGACGCGGACGGGTTCGGGGTGTCCGCGCAGCGCCACGTCGAGCAAAAGGTAATCGGTGGCGTAGGTGAGTAGCACGCTGTGAAGCACAGGGTCGTCGCCGACGTTGTGCGGCAACCGCATCCAGTGCGTTCGCGTCCCGCCGCCGCGGGGTCCGCCGAAGAAATGTGTGGGCTCGGCGATGCGCATGTCCAATGGAGGGGGCTTGCTGATCCAGGTTCGTGCTCTCTCGATGAGTTCCGGCGGCGCACTTTCCACCCAGTCCTGCAGCCGCGGCAACTCGTCGGGATCGACTCCCCGCGGTGCGCGCTCGGCGAACTCCGGCTCGGTCGGGTTGTCGTGGAATGACACCATCCCGATCAACAGGGTGTCGCCGTCCTGTTCGACGGTGACGCGGCGGGCGGCCATCGACCGGCCTTCGCGTACCCGGTCGACGGCGACGTCGAGCGGATGGTCGGGATCGCCTGACTTCACGAAGTACGCGTGCAGCGAATGCGGCGGTTTGTCTCTGACCGTGGCGGAGGCTGCCGCCATGGCCTGGGCGATCATCTGTCCGCCGAAGACGCGTCCGAACCGGTTGGCCTCGCTGTGCACGCGGAAACGGTCGTCGCCCAACGGCTCCGGCTGCAGCGAGTGCAGCAGGCTGTCGAGCGAACGCTCGATCATGTGCTGCAGTTCCTCGGCCTCCGCCGTCATCGGTCGACTCCCGTCCGCTGGTGGCGGAGTGCTCATCAGCTTCGCCGCAGCCCGCAGTGTAGTTATTGTCGACGGGTGAACCTCGAGGAACTGCGCTGGTTCGTGGTACTCGCAGAGACCGAACACGTCACCGACGCCGCAGCAGAGCTTTCGGTGAGCCAGCCGACGCTGTCGCGAGCGCTGGCCAGATTCGAGCGCGAGGCGGGCGCACCGCTGTTCGACAGGGTCAACCGCAGGCTTCGGCTGAACGCCTACGGCCAGATCATGCTGGAGCACGCCCGGCGCAGCATCGCCGAGATGCGGTCGGCGACAGAGCGCATCTCCGCGCTGCGCGACCCCGATACCGGCCGGGTTCGGCTCGCGTTCGTGCACTCGCTGGCGAGTTGGTATGTGCCCGAACAACTGCGGCGCTTCCGGGAGACCGCCCCGGCGATCGACTTCGATCTGTTCCAGGGGCCCGCGCACGAGATCACGCAGCGGGTGCTCGACGGTCAGGTGGATATCGCGATCACCGCGCCGCGACCCGAGTCGTCCGACTTCGGCTGGCGCCGACTGTATGTCGACCAACTGTGTCTGGCCGTCCCGCACGGGCATCGGCTCGCGGACAGGGCACGAGTGCGGCTGTCGTCCGCGGCGGGGGAGCCGTTCGTCGCGCTCGCCGAACAGGCGGGTCTGCGACAACTGACCGATCAACTGCTTGCGGAAGACAATGTCAAGCCGGAGATCGTCTTCGAGGCCACCGAGATCCCCACCGTGGAAGGACTCGTCGCGGCAGGTTTCGGTGTCGCCGTCATCCCCGTTCCGCGCGACGGCGGCAGCCCCAAGACCGTCCATGTCCCGATATCGAATGCGGGTGCCAAGCGTGACGTGGGGTTGGCCTGGGACATGGCACGGGATCTGCCACCGCCCACGAGACGCTTTGCGGACTTTCTCAGCGATGATGCGTCTGAAGCATGAGAATACATAGAACTATGCATTGGACACATTAACGCTGGTCTCTTAGCGTCATCTTTCATGACCATCGCACAGCCGGCCTCCAAGGTGTGGGCTGGACATACCCGCGGTTCGTCGGCGTACGGCCGGCTGCTCGCCGCGCTGTTCTGCGCGGGTGTGGCGACCTTCGCCCAGCTCTACTCGCCGCAGGCGGTACTGCCATTGATTGCCGCCGATCTGCACATCGGCTCATCGACCGCGGCACTGACCATCTCGGCCTCCACCGTCGGCCTGGCCATCGGTGTGATCCCGTGGGCGACGCTTGCCGACCGCATCGGCCGGGTGAGGGCCATATCGATCTCGGTCACCGGCGCCACCGCGGTCGGTCTGCTCGTCCCGTTCGCGCCGACTTACGAACTGCTGCTCGCAGGACGGTTCCTCGAGGGTCTGGTCGTCGGCGGGGTGCCCGCGATCGCAATCGCCTACCTGACCGAGGAGATCGACCCCAGGCATGCCGCGCGGGCGGCGGGCACCTTCGTCGCAGGCACCACCATCGGCGGCCTGCTGGGACGCGTGGTGGCCAGCCCGGTGGCGGAGATCGCCGGATGGCGCGTCGGCGTATTCGTCGTCGCGGCGCTGTGCGGTTTCGCCGCGGTGACGTTCGTGAAACTCGCCCCACAGCCGCAGGGGTTCGTTCCGTCGAAACGGTCGGGCGCCAACGCGGAAGGCAGCGTCGCTCATCGGCTGACTGCCAACCTTCGCTCACCCCGGCAGCTCGCCCTTTTCGCGCAGGGGTTCCTGCTGATGGGCGGATTCGTCGCGATGTACAACTTCCTCGGCTTCCGGCTGATGGCGGCGCCCTTCCATCTGTCGCCGTTCGTCGTCAGCCTGGTGTTCGTGGCTTATCTCGCCGGAACGTGGGCGTCGGCCCGCGCCGGTGCCGAGGCGACGCGGTTCGGCCGGAAGCGAGTGCTGCTGGTGTCCGCGGCGATTATGGCCGCAGGAGTCGCGATCACGATGAGCGACCACCTGTTCGTGGTCCTCGCAGGCCTGTTGATCGCCACCGCGGGCTTCTTCGGCGCACATTCGATCGCGTCGGGCTGGACCGGCCGATCGGCCCCGGTGGGCAAGGCGCAGGCCTCCTCGTTGTACAACCTCTTCTATTACGGAGGTTCGAGTGTCTTCGGCTGGTTCGGCGGGGTGGCCTACGACGGGCACGGCTGGGGTGCGGTCGCCCTGACCATCGTGGCGCTCGTGGTCATTGCAGCGGTCGTAGCCGCGAAGATCCTGCCCGACAACTAGCCTCACAACGCGCCGAGACTACGGTTGTTGACGGAATTTGGGCCAGATCCGTCATTTTCTGCAGTCTCGCGGCGCAGATTCCACCCGGTCCATCTCGAGAGAGCTGTTGTCATGCCCCTGCGGTCGGACGTCGGCCCCGCCCACGCGATGTAACCGTCGGGTCGGACGAGAACGGCCGGCCCCGCATCGGTCCGCTCGGCTTCGGCGACGCCGGGAACGTCGACGGGCGCTTCGCCGTGTTCGCGGATGAGCATGAATCCCGCATAGCGCTGCAGATGCGTCAACCGGCCCTCGCGAAGGAGGATCTCCGTGGCCCGAGTGCCGACGAGTGGGTGCTCGCCGCGCCGATGGGGGTAGCGCAACTCGGTACCCGAGAAACTGCCTGCCACGGCATCGCGGATGCGTGGTCGCCGAAGTAGCCTCGGCGCGAGCAGATTCCGGATCGCGCGGCCGATTCGCGGATTGAGCGTGACCCCACGCGCCATCATCCCGGACTGGAGAAGCACCCGCCTGCCGATGGGATGACGTTCGCTCTGGTAGGTGTCGAGCACATCATCTGGTGCACCACCGAGGACCGTGTCGAGCTTCCACGCAAGGTTGGCGGCGTCCTGGATGCCGGTGTTCATCCCCTGTCCGCCCATCGGCGAGTGCATGTGCGCGGCGTCACCTGCGAGAAACACGCGGCCGTAACGGTATTGGGCGACCTGGCGTTCGTCGCAGTGAAAACGGGACAGCCAACCGACCGCGCGCACCCCTAGGTCGCGACCCATCGCCCGGGTGAGCACGTCGATCACCTCGTCGGGGGAGGCGGGTTCGGAATCGGGGACCTGATGCCTGCGGTCCCACACCATGGCCCGGTACCACGCACCGTCGGCGTCGCTGCGGTCGTAGGGCACGAGAAAGCCGATCACGTCCCTGGTGCTGCCGAGGGTCAGTTCGCCGCTCGTCGGCCCGTCGGCGAGTTTTACGTCTGCCAGCACAAGCGAGGACAGGATGGTCTTGCCGGGAAACTCCGCACCGAGAAGATCGCGCACGGTGCTGTGCGCGCCGTCGGCGCCGATGACGTAGGCCGCACGCCAGGTGCGGCCATGCAGCAGGTCATCGTCGTCCTTGGGTCGCGCGGTGATCGTCACGCCGTCGGGATCCTGCACGAGCGCAACGACTTCGAAGCCGCGTCGGATCTCGGCGCCCTGCATCTCGGCGTACTCCGCGAGTGCGCCGTCGACGTTCGTCTGCGGGGTGACCGCGACGAACGGGTACTGCGACCGAAGGTGAGTCAGGTCGATGCGGGCGCCTGCGAAGATCGACACACCCGACGCCTTGTGCGCGTGCGCGAGGACGTCGTCGGCCAGCCCGCGGGCGTCGAGGACCTCGAGGGTGCGGGCCATCGTCGCGAACGCGCGGCTCGACGCGTTCATCTCGGGCCACCGCTCGAGCACCACCACCGAGCGGCCGCACCGGGCCAGGTCGCCAGCCGCTGTCAACCCCGCGGGTCCGGCGCCGACGACGACGACGTCCACGTTGTGCAGGGCACTCATGATCACACCGCCGGCGTGGCGTTGGCCGGATTGGGATACCACCGGCGAATGTCATCGGGTGTCGACGTCGCCGAGTAGTTGAACACGAATCGGCAGTCGGGATTGGTGGCGTGGGCGGCGTTCACAATCGCCTCGAAGAGCAGGGTGTTGCTGGCGACCAGCCGCACTCCCGCGCCGATGAGTACCGCGTCGTATCGCTTGGATGAGAGCCACGTGCGGGCCTTCTCCGCGCCGGCATCGCCGGTAGCGATCAGGCAGTTGTCGACCTCGTATCCGGCGGCGCGAAGGCCTGCGACGTTATCGCTGTTTGCCTTCGTCAGACCCTCCTTAGTCAGCCCTTTGAACTGGGAAAAGGCGGCCGATTCGTAGTCGACGGCATCGGGGTGGAGTCCGATCTGGATAGCGGTGACGGTCATCGCGCACTCCTTGGTGTTCAACGCTTGTTGAACTGACATTAAGTCGGATGTACAGACTTGTCAACAACTGTTGAATACACTGACCGAATGGCTTCGAGAACCCGGGATCCGGCCGCCACCAAGGCCGCGATCCTGGCCGCCGCGCGGATGCAGTTCGGCCAGAGTGGTTTCGAGAAGACGACGATCCGATCGGTCGCCTCGGCGGCGGGCGTCGACCCGGCCCTGGTGATGCACTACTTCGGTAACAAGGACGGCCTCTTCGGCGCGGTGTCGCGGCTCGACATCTCACCGCCGGATCTGTCGGGCGTCGCGCCGGAGGACGTCGCCGACGTCATGCTGCCGCTCTTCGTCGAAGTATGGGGGCCGGACGGCCCGTTTCTTCCCCTGCTGCGCGCCGCGTCATCGAGCCAGGCGGCCGCCGATGCCCTTCTCGACGTCTTCGCCAGGCAGGTCGCGCCCGCGCTTGCCGATGTGGCGATCGACCGCCCCGCCGAGCGGGCCGCACTCATCGGCGCCCAGCTGCTCGGAATCGCGGTCGCGCGCTACATCATCGGGATCCCGCCGATTGTCGGCATGGACGACAAGACGCTCGCCGTATGGCTCAAACCCGTTCTGACGCACTATCTCACCG
>CADEGF010000076.1:12055-23176 GCA_902826815.1 uncultured Mycobacteriaceae bacterium | reverse complement strand
TAGTTCGCATCTCTCGATTACGGGTGTCCCTCTGGAGCGGGTGCCGAGTACCCGCACCCGCTCCGGCCCTCCCGCAGTCGTACCAGGTTGAGTTTGCCGAACAGTTATGCGCTACGCGCTTACCTGTCCGTCTCGCCAACCAGGTAGCGAACCGATATCGCGAAGGAAAGTCTCGAAATTGGTGACTCACCGCCGGACCGCGCGCCCCGAAGCTCTCCAGAAATACCTGTGGAGCACCGACGTCACTGAGATCATCCCCATCAACGAGTTCGGCTCGACAGCGGAACTAATAGAACACCGCGGCCCCTTCGCCACCGACGTCGAGGTATTGACTGCGCCCGAACTCGACGATGTGAACGACCTGGCC
Source organism: uncultured Mycobacteriaceae bacterium (assembly GCA_902826815.1). Lineage (GTDB taxonomy): Bacteria > Actinomycetota > Actinomycetes > Mycobacteriales > Mycobacteriaceae > Mycobacterium. The sequence continues at coordinate 22,809 of CADEGF010000076.1, read as the reverse complement.
GACGAGTGGCCTCTTTTGCTACTCGCACCGGCTTCGGCGACCTGTGTAGCGCGGTCCTCCCGGCAAGAGCCCGCAGGCCCCAAACACATACACGGTCAAGAAGAATCGCCTCGCCAGGGGTCAACGTCGACCAGTGCGCACCGCCTTAGACCCACGCCGCATAGGAAGCCGGAAGCCGCGGGGTCGGTGCACAGCAGGCTGGTCATTGCGGGTGTTGCTGCGGGGGCCGTAGCCGCAGGGGCCAACGCGATGGTGGAGCCTGTTCCGAAACTGATTGTGGACACCGCGGCAGCGCAGGGTGACTCGGTACCTGACACAGCGGGAATGCAAGTCGTTCAAGTGGCCAGCAGTTACGACTCCGCGGTCCATGAAGAAGAACTGGCCCGCGGAACGGCATTCGCCCAAGAGCGGGCTCAGCGCGAGGCGCGACTTCGGCGCCCGCAGTTCGTGTTTCCCGCGACGGGCATCTTGACGTCGGGGTTCGGAACGCGCTGGGGCGCCTTGCACGGCGGGTTGGATATCGCCAACGCGATCGGTACCCCGATCTACGCGGCCTCCGACGGCCAAGTCATCGCCTCGGGACCCACGCCGGGTTATGGCATGTGGGTGAAGATCCGCGCCACGGATGGCACGGTCACCCTCTACGGTCACATCGACACTGCCACGGTTGAGGAGGGTGATCGGGTGAAGGCCGGCGACAAGATCGCCACCATGGGCAACCGGGGCAACTCGACGGGACCGCACCTGCACTTCGAGGTCCACCGCAATGGATCGGACAAGACCGATCCCACGTCATGGCTGCAGGAACAGGGAGTGCCGAACGATTAGCGGGAGGGGCCGGGCAGTCCGGGGAATTATTGCGCGAGGCCGTAAGCTACCTACTGACTAATTCAGGAGGTTCGATCATGGCGCGGGTGCGTGGCTTCGGAGAACTCGAGGCGGCAATTATGGATCGCCTCTGGAATCGCGACCCTGATGCCGATACCACCGTCAGAGAGATCTTCGACGAGTTGAGCTCTGAACGTCACATCGCGTACACCACGGTGATGTCGACGATGGACAACCTACATGGCAAGGGCTGGTTGTCGCGCGAACGTGACGGCAAGGCATACCGCTACCGGCCGACCCTGACTCGCGAGGAGCACAGTGCCCGGCTCATGCTGGAGGCACTGAGCGGCGGCGGCCGATCGGAGGCGGTCCTCAGTCACTTCGTGGCGCAAATCGACGCCGAGGAATCAGCGGACCTGCGAGCTGCACTGCGGCGCCTGGCCCGTAAGTCTGGTCGCCGATGACCGTCGCGGCGGCACTGCTGTTATACGTCGTGGCAATCCTGTCGATCGGACCGAAGCTGTTGGCCCGGATCACTGCCGATGGTGAGGCTCCACGCCTGGCGATAGCCGCCTGGTTTACGGCCGTCGTGACGGTGCTCGGCTGCTCGATTGCTGCCATAGCGCTGCTGCTCATCGAGGCCGCGGGCCACTGGGATAGTCCCGATGCGCTGCTGGTGTCGTGCTTGGAGCGCCTCAACGCAATTCTCGTCGGGCACGCTGGGTGGCCGGCGCGAATAGTTGCAACGGCCGCGGTGGCCATCGCTGTCGCGAGCCTGGCGGCCATTTGCGTTCGCATCGGGCGCGCTCTGAGTCGCATGCGCACACACACCTTCGCGCACGCCGTCGCCGTGCGCTTGGTCGGTAGGTCAGACGGTAGCGACGTCGTGTACATCGAGGCATCCGAGCCTGCCGCGTACTGCGTGGCGGGCCGTCCGCCGGCGATCGTCGTGACCACAGCTGCTCTCGCTGCACTCGATGAGGCACAACTGGCGGCCGTCGTCGCTCACGAGCGTGCTCACCTCGACGGGCGCCACGCCTACGTCGTCGCCGCAATGCGCGGACTGACTGCCGCGCTGCCCAAGATTCAGCTCTTCGCAAGTGCAGCCACCCACATCAGTTATCTGCTGGAGATGTGTGCCGACGATGCCGCCGCGCGGCGACACGGCCGTCGGCCTCTGCTCGGTGGCCTGTTGACTCTGGCGGGCGCAAACACGCCCGCCCACGGTCTGGCCGCAGCCGGTGTTGCCGTGCTCGCCCGTGCGGAGCGGCTATCGGACCCGCCACGGGGGTTGGCCCGAATCCAGACCCGTGTCACGCTCAGTGGTGCGGTCGCAGCGATGGCCGCCACACCGTTGGCTATCGTCGTTCTATCGCTGTCGGGAGTGTTGATCTGCTTCGCGTGAGCGACTCATGCTCAGCGCCATCGCCCGTCTGCTAACGACACGAATGCTCTGCTGCACATCACCATTGGGATGAGACTGCGATGATGCCGGAGGACGCTGCGTTCTGCGCGACTAGACGTACGGGAGTCCTGCGGTATCCGCGGCGTAAGCGGCGGCCGGATCTGCCATGAGCAAGGCCACCACCGCCAACCCCAGGGCCACCAGCAGCGCAGCCGCGATCCATCGCCGAGCCAGTCGTCCCCGCCGCGACGCCGGGCGCTGCCTGTCCCAAATCGACCGAGGCCCATCGCAGGACACGGCCATTACGCTTTTCACCCCACCAATCTACTATGTCACTACGTACGTGACCGTCGCTTCATGGGTCACCTGACACGAGGTGTCGCGATGGTGCATGGACAACGTGCTCTTGGACCTGCGAGCCCATGTCCCCGTCGTCGATCATCGGATTCTCAGAATGCCGGCACCCCTGTTGATGCGCTGCCTGCGCCTGAGCCGACAGCGCACCCTAGCCGCCGGCTACGCGGCCTATCGGCCGTACTCGGAGTCCTATTGACGATAATCATCACGGGATGCGGCGATACTGAACGTGTTTCGTCGCAGGGTTCTCCGAGCGCCACGACCGCCATCGCCGAAGAGGCGCACATCCGATTCGATGTCCTGTTCGCCCGCGACATCATCGACCACAGCGCACAAGCAGTCGCGTTGAGCAACCTGGTCACCGCAAAGGAGAGCGTCGCACCCGAAATCATCGACATCGCAGACCGAATCGCCGCCAGCAGCTCCCGGCGTACCGATGAGCTACAGGCGCTTCTCTTGGAATGGGGATTCGCCGCCATGACCGTCAGCTCAGCTCCTCCATCAGCCACGCCCAGCTTTCCGGTTCAGCAGGGTGAACATCCCCTCGCCACCGACGCCGACTTCCGCCGCTTAACCGACGCCGCGGGAACACGCGCGGCTGACGTCTATCTCGAGTTGATGATCAGGCAACACCAATTCACGATTTCTGCTGCGCGTGATCAGATCCAATCCGGGTCGCACCCTGGGGCGACGGCAATAGCGCGATCACTCATCGAGAGTCAGCAGACCGAGACCTCCATCATGGAGGCCCTGCAACGCTGACGCGTTGCGAGCGCGGCTGGTCAAGCGTGCCCGTCCGCACCAGCTTGCGTTCCGGTAGGTCGTGGCGGCTGTTGATGGAGTCTGCGCAGGAATGCGTTGTACGCAGCCAGTTCTGCGTCATCGCGTTCGACGTCGGCCTCCCTCTTCGCCGACTCCGACTCCTCGTCACGACGCCACCGGATCGCGAAGATCAACGTGGTCAACAAGGCGACGGGCTCGCCGTAGGACCACGCCAAGGCGCCGGCGACTCCTTGATCAGCGATCGGGTCGACGTTCCAATTCGCCGGCGGTTGCGCGAAGGTGTCGGTCAGCGCGCGCGGCGCCATCATCAGGATCACCCCGATGAAGACGTGCAGCGGCATCTCGACGAAGATGTCGAAGAAGCGCCCCAAATTGCTCTGACGCACTGGCAGCGGTCCGGTCGACAGGATGGGCAGGATGAACAACAGCCCACTGGCGAGGAAGAACACTTGCAATGCGACGTGGCCGGCAACGCTGGCCGCCGCCGCATCGAACAGGTCGGACAGGTATAGGCCGTAGTAGCTCAGCAGGAACACCGGAATGGTGAAGCCGGGGTTCAATACGATCCGGCTCGCGCGGCAGCGCAGTCCACCCAGCGCGGCGATCAAGATGTAGCGTCCGACGCCGCGATGTGGCGTAGACCTGAGCAACAGCCGGCCAGGTGCACCCAGCACCAGCAGCGGCGGGACGAGGATCGACAGCGTGAGGTGCTGAAACATGAAGGCGCTGAACAAGCGATAGCCATAGCTGTCGATCGCGAGCCCCGTCACCGCCGCCAAGGCGACGCATCCTGCGAGAAAGCTCGCAGTTCGCGTCCACGGCCAATGGTGGCCCCGCGATCGAATGACCCGAACGGCGAGCACGTACCACGCCGCCAAACCAACCGCCACCACAGGGAGTAACGGAACCGGTGGCGGGAGCCATCCGAGCATCGACGCTACCGACGGTGGTGACGTAGGAAGCACCACTTGACCAATCACAGGGCCTCGCACCATCGGAGTTGGCCGCAGTACTCGAATATCGGTCGGGTCACGGGTTTGACTGCAGCCGAGTCGAAGTCGTCGCTCACTGGGTGGTCCCGGCGTCGGTCGCGTCCTCGGCCGCGAGCCGTCGGACCACAGGTTCGAGATCCTCGGCGAGCAGCGCCCGCAGGAACACCGCGGCGACGCGATGCGCTCGGTCCAAGACGATGGTGGATGGGATCACCGTGGTGGGATAACTGGCCCCCAGGGCGATCATCGTGCGCATCGGTGGGTCGTAGATCGACGGGAAGGTCACCTTTCGGTCAACGATGAAGTCGATTGCGGCTTGGCGGTTGTTGTCGCGAACATCGATTCCGAGAAAGGCGACTCCCGCAGTGCGGGTCGCGTCGTACACCTTCTGTAATTCCGGCATCTCAGTGCGGCAGGGGCCACACCATTGACCCCACACGTTGATCACCACCACCTGGCCGGCGAAGTCCTCGAGGGACACCGTCCGGTTCGGGTCCATCAGGTCGGGTCCGCGTATCGGTCCGGGGCGACCGCGGTTCTGCGGCGGGTCATAGAAGATGTCGACTTGCCCGCCCGGCGATACGAATTCGAACGTGCCGCCCTGCGCGACGGCGTCGTCGCCGCTCGAACACCCGGACAGTGCGGCCCCGAGGATTGCCGCGCTCAGACCCGCGGCAATGAATTGACGTAGAGCTGGCGAAAAACGTGCAATTCGTCGCCGCCCATCGAGCATGCAAACCTCCAGGGCTCGACTTTCTGTGCAGGCACCTACGGTCGCAGTCACGAGGACCCTCGCCTGACTGCGGCCGAGGGCCCGTTCGCACAGGACTTCTACGTAGAGACTACGTAAGATGGTGACGAAGCGAGTTCACGGCGAATGACAGGACGACACGAATGAGGCGGATTGACTCCGCGGCCATCCATCGGCGCAGGGGCACCTGGTGGACTACCTGGGCGCTGCTGGCAATTGCCAGCATTGTCCTGAGCGTCGGCGGGTGTGGCGGTTCGTCAGCGCCACAGCAGCCCGAAGCCATCGTTGACAAGGGCACGCCTTTCGGCGATTTGCTCGTGCCGAAGGTGCAGGCGTCCGTGACCGATGGCGCCATCGGGGTCCCCGTTGAGTCGCCGGTGACTGTGACTGCCGACGCCGGGGTGTTGGGGGCGGTGACATTGGTGAACGAGGAGGACCGCGTCGTCGCCGGTGAATTGAGTCCCGACGGTGTCACGTGGAGTTCAGCGGAACCGCTGGGCTACAACCGGCAGTACACACTGAACGCCGAGGCGCAGGGGTTGGGAGGTGTGGCCCGCACCAGTGCCACCTTCGAGACCCATTCGCCGCAAAACCTCACGATGCCCTTCGTGCAGCCCAACGAAGGCGAGGTCGTAGGCGTCGGGCAGCCCATTGCCGTGCGCTTCGACGAGACCATCCCCGACCGACTCGCCGCTCAGCGGGCGATCACCGTCACTACGAATCCTCCTGTCGAGGGCGCCTTCTACTGGTTGAACGACCGCGAGGTGCGTTGGCGCCCAGCGCAATACTGGAAGCCCGGAACCTCGGTCGAGGTCCAAGTCAAGGCGTACGGCGTCGACCTGGGTCAAGGACTGTTCGGCCAGGATGACGCCTCCACCCGCTTTACGGTCGGTGACGAGGTGATCGCGACCGCGGACGACACCACAAAGACGATGACAGTGCGCGTCAACGGCGACGTCGTCAAGACGATGCCGATCTCCATGGGTAAGGACAAGACGCCGACCGATAAGGGCACTTATGTCGTCGGCGATCGGTATTCGTTCCTGGTGATGGACTCCTCGACCTACGGCGTGCCGGTGAACTCACCCGACGGTTACCGCACCGAGGTCAACTGGGCCACCCAAATGTCCTACAGCGGGATCTATGTGCACGCCGCCCCGTGGTCGGTCGGCAGTCAGGGCCGCGCCAACGTCAGCCACGGATGCCTCAATGCCAGCACCGAGAACGGTAAGTGGTTCTACGACAACACCAAACGCGGCGACGTCGTCGAAGTAGTCAACACGGTGGGACCCACTCTGTCCGGCACCGACGGACTCGGCGACTGGAACATCCCCTGGGAGCAGTGGAAGGCGGGCAACGCGGCGGTAACCGGCTAGTAGCGGCGCACGTTGTAGATCGGAGCCGATGAAATCGGCGCCACCTTCACAGGGGTGCCGTACGTCGATGCGTGCACCATGTTCCCGTCGCCGATGTAGATGCCCGCGTGTGAGGCGTCCGAGTAGAAGGTGACGATATCGCCGGGCTGTGCATCCGTCGTCGTCACGGGTTGCCCGCCCGCCGCAAGCGCCTGACTCGACCGTGGCAGCGACTTGCCGCTCTGGAGAAACGCCCACTTGATGAGCCCTGAGCAGTCGAAGGCGTTGGGTCCTGTTGCGCCCCACGAGTAAGGCGATCCCACACGACTCAATGCCGCCTGGACGACCGTGGCTCCTACGCCGCCATCAACTGGTGCCGGGCTGTCTGGCGGTGCCACATCAGTTGGGGGACCTGGCATGGCCACGATGGTGGAATCCAAAGCTGGCGGTGTCGGCGACGGCGGGATAGGTCCGGGATCTGCCAACGCGGTGCGCTGCTCGGCGCTCAACGCCCGGTATTGCGCCTCCACCTCAGCGGCCTGTGCGCTCAATCGGCTTTGTTTGGACTGTAATTCAGCACGGGCACCTGCGGCCTGCTCCGCTGCCATACGGGCCTGGGAAGCAGAAGCTTCTGAAGTCCGCGCCGTCTCGTCCGCGCGGACCACAGCCGCGCGGTATTCGGCCATTCGGGCCGCCATCCGTCCGGACACAACGCGATCGACGGAAAGCCGATCTATTAACTGCTGAGGAGAGCTTGCGGTCAAGACGGCACTGGCCCCGCTGGATGAACCACCCATGTAGACCGTCGCGGCCAAGTCGTCGACAGCAGACTGATACATCACCAACTCAGCCTGCGTGGCATCGGCGGCGACCGAGTCGGCAGCATGACGCTCCTCGGCCCTGCGCTGGGACGCCAACTTGACCTCAAGCTCAAGCTCCGCAGAGTACATCTGCTCGCTGGTTCGCTCTGCCTGGCGCGACAGCTCGTTCATTCGAGCAAGCGCATCGGCGGACGGATCCGCCCCCGCTACTCCGCTCACCAGTGCTGCGCAAATGAGCGCCATACACGCGCCAATCAACCGCAACATCGCATTACCGCGGCCGAACGTCAAGGGGACGATCCTCGCTGAAGGGAAAAGACCGATCTACGGTCTAACTACGTTGGTCTCGACGAGAGTACGAAATCGCCCGGCGAATGTCCACGAATCCCATCACGTTCGCGGCCGTTTCGTTCGCCGCCGGGCGTTCGCACATCGCCCGCGGGATCCAGGTGCCTCCCCCAGACCCGAGCAACTACTATTTGGCATAGTACTAAGCAATTCAGTAGATAAGTCATGTCCTAGCTGCGAGGATTCCATGACAAGCGGAACCGCCATCACGTCACGTGTGCATTCGCTAAATCGACCGAACATGGTCTCCGTCGGCACGATCGTTTGGCTGTCGAGCGAGTTGATGTTCTTCGCCGGGCTGTTCGCGATGTACTTCACTGCGCGCGCCCAGGCAGACGAGTGGCCACCTCCCCCGACCGAGTTGAACCTGGCCCTCGCAGTGCCAGTCACCTTGGTGCTCATCGCTTCGTCCTTCACCTGCCAGATGGGTGTCTTCGCCGCCGAACGTGGAGACGTGTTCGGCCTGCGGCGCTGGTACCTCGTTACATTCGTGATGGGTCTGCTCTTCGTGCTCGGCCAGGGCTACGAGTACATCAACCTTGTTCACGAGGGAACCACAATGTCGAGCAGTGCTTACGGCTCGGTCTTCTACATCACAACCGGTTTCCATGGCTTGCACGTGATCGGCGGCTTGGTGGCCTTCATTTTTCTGCTGATACGCACCCGGATGAGCAAGTTCACCCCAGCTCAAGCCACGTCGGCCATCGTCGTCTCCTATTACTGGCACTTTGTGGACATCGTGTGGATCGCGCTCTTCGCCACCATCTACTTCGTCCGGTGACGAGCCAGGCCGGGCCCCCCGCAATCTTCGGCGGCGGGTCGGCAAGAGGGCGCGCATCCGGCGTCCGCTCTCGCTCGCTCAGCCGCCGAACAACAGATACAAGCCGGTGAAGGTATAGCCCACCATGGTCAGCATCATGGCGAGCTGGCCCCCGATCTGATGGCGTAGGGGAAGCAGCCGCAGCGCCTTGTCATGTGCGGCGACAACGGCGACGATATGGCCCACCACAACGCAGGAAACCTTCATGGTCCACAGCACCGCTGGATGAAGCGATAGCCAATAATTGGCATCCCAGGCGTTCAATCCGAAAAGTGTCCAACCTCGGTCGAGAGGATCGGCCAGGAGGATGATCGTTTCTTGACCGCGCTCAACGAGATACGACAGGTAGTGGGCGAAGACGTATCCCACGACGATGGGGATCAATGAATGCGCCATTTGGCCGGGGAGTTGGCGGCGCTGCTGCCGGTCGACACCGCCGGTGGCCCGTGCTGCTGCCCAAAATGTCGCTGCCACAACGACAATGAATAGCAGCAGGCCGGCCGTGCGCAGCAGGGTGCCGCCGACAAGCGCCGAGACGAAAGGAATCGACTTCTCATAGTCGTATACGACGTTCTCAACAGATGGCATCGCCGAAAAGCTGTCGAAGGCCGTGGAACCGAGCAGCACAGCGAGCACGGCAACTATTCCCGGCCGGATCGGCATTGAGGGCAGACGATCGAACGGATTACCGACAGCGATCAGATGGGAGTCGGCGTTGCGGCGAAAAGGCGACAGCCGCGAGACGACGACTCCGTAAACCTCGAAGGGGTCGGCACGAGCGAACCACCGCTGCCCGTAAAACATCGCGCCTATCAACATCACTGCGGCATAGACCAAAAGCCAAAGCTTGATCGCCGTCAGAGTTCCGAAGTTCGGACTCGCCAATTCCAGCCATACGAACGCGAACAACCCAAACGCGGCGGGCCAGTAGCCCCATCTGGCCGGATAAGGACGCGAACGGTCTGTCGCGCCGGAAACGGAGGCACGACTCAGATTGACTAATCGATATACGGTCCGCACCGGTGAGATGACGCGCCAGATCGGACCGATGGCAACGGAAACGGCGACCAGTCCGACCCACAGCAGCACATAGAATGCGCCACGCAGAGGATTCTCGCTGCCCTGCGGCCCGAGCTCTGCGGCGACGAGAACCCACACCGTGAACAGCAACGCTGTCAGTGCGGCGATCCACCGCACGACCGGCGAGTCCACAGTGCGGGTGACCCACGCCGGCAGCAAGTGTCCCGGCTTGGCGGGATCGAAGCGCGGCGTTCGCCATGCGAACGCCAAGATGGCGAACGTAATCGTCAAAGCCCATGCCGCGCCGATCAACGCGAAGGACAATGGCACGGGTAGGTCCGTTGATCCACCCACACCGTGGGCCAGGATGGTGACCCCTTGGTCCGACGTCACGGACGAACTTGGATCGTCACGACCTTGCGATTGAGGTCATGCAGTTCAACATCAACCTGGCCCGGCACCTCTACGGTGAACTCGAAGGTTTGGTTGGCCCGCGCGTCAACTTGAAAGGTGTGCTCCGGGACTGAATGAACGTGCAATTGGTCCGACACATCACTGTTCACCTTGAGCACGATCGGTTGGTTCAATTTGGCTTGCGCTTCACCATTCGTCGGTGTCACCGTGCCGGCGGCGATATTGATGTCGACGACGGTGCCGCCGCCCGTAGGAGCGGACGATGCGGTCGGCGCCGGCATAGACGAACCCGTAGCTGGTTGCATCGCGCTTGGCATTGAAGAGCCGGGCGCGTTCGGCTCTTCAGGCGTTGCTGCCGAGCTGCAGCCGACGACCGCGACCGACACCATCACCGTCGCCACGGAGCCAACGCACAGCGCCTTTGCCATCATTTCGTTTCGTCGCCTTTCTCAGTTGGGCTCTGCTCGCTGTCGACTGGCGCAGGATTGTTGCGCCGATCCCGGCGCATCACGTAGATGACAACGCCGGCCACTAAGAAGGCGGGCCCGAAAGCCGGCAAAGACATCCACAGACCTACGTCCGTGGCCAGGTACGAGACTTCTGGCACGTACTTGACCTCTCCGTCGATCGTCAGCCGGACGCTTTGCAGTGCGGATGTACCACGTAGCTGCGTATGTACTATCCCCGTACATTGCAGACCGAAACATACACTTAGCTGCGCGCGACGCGTAGTGCCACGTCGTGACCGGAATCGAAACGAGGGAACGTGAACGCCACCATGCGCGCAATCGTGATCGGCATGATCATGCTGGCTTGCTGGATGTCGGGCGCTGGGATCGCTGCGGCGCACACCGCCCTGA
>CADEGF010000076.1:0-12012 GCA_902826815.1 uncultured Mycobacteriaceae bacterium | reverse complement strand
CCGCCGCGGACGCGACGGTCAGGTCTCCACCGACCGTCATCACCTTGACCTTTTCCGAAGACATCAACCCGACATTCGCTACCGTCGTCGTCAAGAGCGCCGATGGCCGCGACTGGATATCCGGCCCTCCACGCGTCGAAGGACCGCGACTCGACGTCTCGATGCGTTCAGATCTACCCGGTAGCGGCATCTACACCGTGGGCTACCGCGTGGTTTCAGCGGATGGCCACCCCGTGTCCGGTTCCTACGTGTTCACCATCGCCGAGGTTGCTAATTCTCCCGCATCGGCATCCCCGCCCACTGGCAACACGTCCACCGCTTCTGCGCCGCCCGAATCGGCAGCTCCCCCCGGGCCCGATACCAAGACATCGATTCTCATCGCAGGCGCCACAGGCCTCGCACTCGGCTGCGCAATTGCGTTCTGGCAGTCGAGGCGGCACCGAAGAAGCAACGCGCTCCGCAATGAGACACCGTCTGCGGAGCCGCCGACGCCGGGCGACGAAACGGACGGACGGTAAACGACTTTCACTGTCTGCAGTCAGGTCCGCAACGAATGACTGCTATGTAGATGTCGTCTGCACCCACAATTAGCCTTCGGGCGCGGACGACCGAGGTCAGCTCTACGTACCGCGAGGCGCGTACATGATTACCCCGACACCCAACAGACAGATCAGCGCGCCGGTGATGTCCCACCGGTCAGGCCGGAAACCGTCGAGTGCCATTCCCCACGCCAGAGATCCTGCGACGAAGATGCCGCCATAGGCAGCCAGGATGCGACCGAAGTTGGCGTCGGGTTGCAGGGTGGCGACGAATCCGTAGGCACCGAGTGCGATTACCCCGGCCCCCATCCAGATCCAGCCTCGGTGTTCTCGAACGCCCTGCCAGATCAGCCACGCACCACCGATTTCGGCCGCCGCCGCCAGAATGAACAACACGATCGAACGGGTCACGGACATGGCGTAGACCCTATGACGCCATCGTCCACGGCGAGCGCCCACACAAGTTGCCGATGTTCTTCGAGACGACGCTCACGTGCCTCGCGTTCGTGTCCAGTACAGGAATCCGGCACCTGCGATCGTCGCCGCCCGAACCGCAACGATTACACCGGCGAGATCGACCAGACCGAAACGCACCTCGCTGGCCTGGGGCCCGATTTCACGCGAATCGGAGAACAGCGCAACAGCCGCCACGCCGCTCGTCATAACGCAGCGTCTGCACGTTGACCCCCGCAGCGTCGGCTACTTCGCCGCTCCGCAGGCCGGAGTCACACATCGTGATCTCCTTGGGCCGTGACTGATGTAACCCGCGCATGGAGCGCATCGAGAACATCCACGTGTTGGTCCGGAACGCCGATCCCCATCACCACCTTGCCGTCGACAGTTGGTGCAAAGGAAAACTGAAAGAAGGAGCAGCAGGCTGACTCTCGGTCGGCGAGGTCGCTTGCCGACGCTTCACTCGTGGCGGCGATGACCAGATCGAGTCGGGTGTCTTGGGTCCGGGTTGCCCGGTGCACGGCGCTTCGGAAGAGATCGTCGAACTCTGCGAGCCGCAGCGGTTGTTCGACCGTGGGCAGAGCGCAGACGGACGGCACCCACCCGGCTCCGGCATTACCGGTTGTTGTCATATCCCCAGGTTAAACCCGTACTAGGTACAGGATGCAAGGGCCGGATTCAACAGCCGCGCATCACGCACAGGGGTTACGGAACGGGCCGGAGGCGACCGAGGAGATCGGCAACGCGCGCGGCGATGTCGTCGCGGACCAGGCGCATCCGCTCGATGCCGTCGATGCCGCGCTCGGAGGGTTCGTCGGTGTCCCAATTCTCGAACCTGGTCCCGGCGACTGGCTCGACGTGGGCCTCACGCCCGAGAGTCACGACCACGTCCACATCGCGAACCAGTTTGGGGTCGATGGACTTCGGCACCTCATCCGTGATGTCCACGCCGACCTCCATCAGTGACTTGGCGGACAGCAAGTTGATGGTGGTCCCCGGCTGGGTTCCGGCGGAATAGACGCGGACGGAGTCTCCGGCGATCTTGCGCATCAGTCCGGCGGCCATCTGCGACTTACCGCCGTTCTTGACGCAGACGAACAACACCGACCGTGTCCTTGGTTCGTTCACGACCTGCCCGATCACCGGGCGGCGACACCGAGGTCGGCCAACAAGCGGCGGACTCGTTCTTCAATGTCGTTACGGATAGGTCGCACGGCATCCACGGATTGAGCGGCGGGGTCGGGCAGGTCCCAGTTCTCGTACCGCTTGCCGGGAAAGATCGGGCAGGCGTCGCCACAGCCCATGGTGATGACGACGTCGGCAGCTTGCACGATCTCGTCGGTCCAGGGCTTAGGGAACTCGCCGGTGATGTCGATGCCGACTTCGGCCATCGCCTCGATCGCCGACGGGTTGATCTCGTTTCCGGGTTCAGAGCCACCGGACCAGGCGACGGCGTCGTCTCCGGCCATGTGGGTGAAGTAGCCCAGCGCCATCTGGGAGCGGCCTGCGTTGTGGGTGCACAAGAACAGCACCGTGGGCTTGTCGTCCGTCACCTTGCCCTCAACCCTGGCCAAGGCGTTGAGGCGTTGGCGGGCGAACCGTTCTGCCAACAGGGGCAGGAAGTTCGGCACGGTGGCCCGCCCGGCGAACTGGTCGTAGGAGGAATGCAGGAACCGTTCGATCGTTTCCACCCCGAAGGTGCCTTCATAGTCGCGTTGCAGACGGGTGGCGGCTGACTTGAGGGCGACCTGTTGATCAATGGACAGTTCACGGCGCAGATGGTGCGTGACCGGTGAGCCTGTCATGACTTACTCCTCTGTTCGGTATCGAGACTTGTGGCGGTGCCAGTGGAGTGACGCGGTAGGACAACGTCGTCTGCGGTCGGGGTGGCGTCCGGATAAAGGGCGACGATCAGTGCCAGACCGACCAGCATGCCGACGAACTGGGCGAGGATGAAACCCGGCGCGGAGGCCGGTGCAATGCCCGCGAAGGTGTCGGAGAACATTCGCCCGACAGTGACGGCGGGGTTCGCGAATGAGGTTGAGCTGGTGAACCAGTAGGCCGCGCCGATGTACGCGCCGACAGCTGCAGCGGCCATTGCCGCTCGCCCGCTGCGGGCCAGGGCGAAGATCAACGCGATCAGTCCGGCGGTGGCAACGATTTCACCGACAAGGTGGCCGGTCGTGATGCGGTCCTTGGTGGCGATCTCGAAGACCTCACGGTCGAACATGATGTTGGCCAAAATCGCGCCGACGACGCCGCCCAGAGTTTGAGCGATGGTGTAGGAGGCGACGTGGCTCGCGCTGATGCCGGTACCGGTTTTACGACCGAGCAGCCAGTCCGCTGCGGACACGACCGGGTTGAAGTGCGCGCCGGATACCGGACCGAATAGGAGTATCAGGACAGCCAGGCCGAACACGGTGGCAGTGGAGTTCTCCAGCAGCTGCAGTCCAACGTCGTCCGGCGAGAGCTGCTGGGCCGCAATGCCGGAACCGACGACGACCGTGACGAGCAATGCGGTACCGGTGAACTCCGCGAGGAGTCGCCGGGTTAGGGGAATGGGATGTATCACGGGCCGCTCATCGAGACGGCATCGGTGTCAAGAAGGAGCGAAAGTTGTTGGAGGGCACCGGCAACGACACGGTAGTAGACCCACGAGCCGCGTCGTTCACTGTCGAGCAGTCCGGCAGTGCGCAGGATCTTCAGGTGGTGGGAGATGGTCGGCTGGGTCAGGTCGATCCCCGCAGACAGATCACACACGCAGGCCTCGCCACCGGCGTGGCTGGCGACCACGCTGAGCAGCCGAAGCCGCACCGGGTCAGACAGCGCTTTGAGCTTGATCGACAATTCGGTGGCGGCTTCTGGAGACAAGGGTTCTCGAGCCAGCGGCGCGATCACGCAGCCCGTCGCATCAGTGAGCTGAAGATATGACTTCGACACTCATCGATATTGACAAACATCGAATCAAGTCACAAGCGAACAAGCGGTGAACTCGTCACAGGGTCGCGGTGAGCGTGAGTTGGTGAGCGTGGAAGTCGAAGTGCCGTCCGGGATAGCGATACAGGTCTTCCAAGGTCATGAAGCTGTCGAAGAACGGGCCCCAGCGGCGCGGGTAGCGCATACCGCAAGCGAAGTCGGCATCATTCTCGCGGGCGAGCTTGCGCTGTAGCGAGGCGATTACACGGTCCATTTTTGCGCCCATTCTGCGCCGGTTGTAGACCAATGCCGCCGCACACGAGCCGTAGTAATTGATGATGTGGAACGGCTTGGTGGCGGTGTCAAGGGAGTTGGCGAAAGTGCCGCTCACTGGACCAGGCAAGCGGCTGAAGATCCGCACAAGAACCAGTAGACGTTGTACGACCATGTAGCCGAAAACCATGTGGAACAGCAGTTGCTCATTGGTCCACCGCGTTCCGGACGTTGGCCTGCCCCAATCCTCGGGTCCGGCTGCCTCTACGAGTCGGTGGAACTCAATGCGTGCCCCCTCCAAATCGGCAGCGAGCGCCGCACGGTCAATCGGGCCGGTCGACATAATTGTTATTCAGGGCGGCCATCAGTTGTTCTGTGCTCGGTGCGCCGGTGACGTCATGTCCAGAGCGGTAGATCCGACATGACAAACCCACCACCGCACCCGGTTGCGCGAACAGATCATTCCCATCGACAAGTATCGTTGGCGATCCGGTGAACCAGAGCGCGGCGGCCTCAGCGTCGGTCCGAACCTGTCGAACCCGAATATCGAGTCTGCCGCAGCCGATTGCATCGAGGGCATGCCGCAGCCGCTGCCGTATGACCGGCAGACTGGGGCAGCCCTCGACGAACCGGACTTCAACGTCCACCCTTAGATCATGCGCCCTTAGCAGCAGGCCGCCGCGGAAGCGGACTGTGTCTCGCCGCCGTTGACGGCTGGCTGGCTGCCACCGCAGCAGACACCGCCTTCAGCGTCGCCGTCCTGGTCGAGGTGCTGAGGGCTAGTGCCGAAGGTGTCGGAGTCGGCGAGGACTGTATAGACCTCCCACTTCTCGCCTGCAGGACCGGTGACCCACACCTTGTCCTGCTTGGCGAAACAACAGGTGGTCCCGATCTCCTCGTCGGTGAAGAGGCCCTCGTCGGTCAGTCGTGCGATTTCGGCGTGCACGGTGTCGCTGGACTCCACCTCGACGCCGAGATGGTTGATGGTGCCGCCCTTGCCGGGGTTCTGCAGCAGGACCAGCTTCAGAGGCGGCTCAGCAACGGCGAAGTTGGCGTAGCCCTCCCTGACCTTGTGGGGCTGGGTGTTGAACAGCTTGGAGTAGAACGTGATGGCCTCGTCGAGGTCGTCGACATTGAGTGCGAGCTGTACGCGGGACATGGGAACCTCTCTAGGTATGTGACTTATATCGAAGTGGCCGGCTGTGCCCATGATGCATACCTCTTTGACTTATGTCAATGTATTGGGCACGATTGACGGCGTGCCGAAAACCTTGCCGACGATCGACATGTCCGCACCTGTGTGCTGTGCCCCCGTGGCCGCCGGACCGATGAGCGACGGCGATGCACTTCACGTTGCGCTGCGGCTCAAGGCGCTAGCTGATCCGGCGAGGGTGAAGATCATGTCGTATCTGTTCAGCTCCGCGTCGGGCGAGGAGAACAGCGGCGACCTGGCGGAGGCGCTCGGTTTGTCCGAATCGACCGTCAGCCATCATCTCGGCCAGCTCCGCCGGGCCGGCCTTGTTGAGTCCGAGCGGCGGGGCATGAATGTCTACCACCGACCGCACCGCGATGCAGTCGGCGCGCTGTGTGCGGTCTTGGATCCCAACTGCTGCGCGTAGCTCTCCCCAAACGAGGGTGCGCCATTGCGCATCAACTTTGTTCTCTTGGACCTGTTCGCGAGCCGTCACGATGAGTCCACAAGTCGCTTGGCTGTTGCGTTATTGACTCGCCGTTCGTTCGTGTAGCCGAGTCGCGCAAGGCAGATCATTCAGGTTAAAAATCTTTGCTTAGACCACAGGTCCTGGCGCTGCTCGGCGTGGGCGGCCTCGTTGCTACTCGGTTACCCCTGGGCGGCATCATCGGTGTACCTCGGCTAAACCCGCTGTCGAATCGCGGGCCAGTCGATACTCGATGCGAGACGGAATCCGACTTCGCGTGGACTGGCCGGACGACTTACGGGCGTTCATCGCCGAGCAGTTGGCCTCACAGATGGGGCCGGCACTTCCCTATGTTCACACTAGGTACGGCCATTTGTGCGCGCGATGCGTCTGCCTTAGTGAGAAACATGAAGTGCGGCCGCGTGTTTGGAGCGGCAGCCCTTACATTGAGGGTCCTCAACGCTAAGCCACCTCTCGGTCACGCGTTCGAATGTCACCCAAAGCGAGAACGGCTGGATTTAGTTGTGTTTGGCAGTGGCGGGACTCAGTTCACGTTCCCACACGAAATATTTGTTGTTCCAGATGCCGGCTTCGATGGGGTCATCAAGTCGAATCATCCCCGGGCCGAAGGTGTCGTAGACCTCGAGCGCCAGCCTCATCGCAGCGACGAGGCTGGGGAGTCGTTGCGTGGCCCACTGCCGCTGAAAGTTTTCCCATATGGCAAGCAGCCGCGTTAAGTGATCGTTGTTGCTCGCCGCCGCCCGTTGCGTGTCTGCATAGCGTGCGAGAGCGGCCATCTCCTGCTGAGTCACCACGAGATGACGTGCCAGCTGCCTCAGCGTCGGTTCGGGGTCCATGGCGAAGACGCCGTGGCTTGTCGCGTCGATCTGACGGGGGTCGCGGTGTGCCATACATCGATCGTCGCAGTTGTCCTGCCTTGCTCTGTGCACAAATTTTGTCGTTGACAGGCGACTTAGCCGGCGATTCCTTCGACTGCCGACAGGATCCTGCCAACGGTCGTGTGGTGCACATTGAACGTGCGCCCGATGGTGCTGGGTGGCATTCCCGCTTCGTGCTGCGCAAGGATCGTGGCGACCAAGCCCGGGTCCTTTGACGTAACTCCCTGTCGCACGAGTGATTGCGCGATCGGCTTCCAGCGCTCGGTCACGACGGGATCCGCTTGGACGGTGGCCGCGGGCACGACAGCGGGTCGAGGCGGTGGCACTGCCCGTTTCGGTGGAGAGGTCGCTGCCACGCCGCTCACAGCCACCGTCGATTGTCGGGTAATCCCCGCCGACGCCGACCGATCGGGCTTGATGGCTGCCGCTACCGTGTCACCTCCTACGCGTCGGCTCAATGACAGCAGACACAGCGTGGCCTGTGCGATCGCCACGTCGATCGCACACGGCCATAACCAAGCTATCGACGCCGGCAAGCCGAGGGTGACAGCCAACGATCGCAGCGCATCGAACGACAGCACGAAAGCGCATGCCGCCAACGCCACCGTCATAACTAGGGCGAGCCAGTAGACGATTCCCCCCGCTCGGATGCGCACGAGGACCGCGACAGAATGCGTGGCGGCGAGCAGAACGACGGGTGGTACGAGCGCGGCGCTGGCGGCGAGCACCAGCGTGTCCGCGCGCGCGTGCAACACGGCGTGGGCGACATTGCCGGTCACCGACATCGATGTCGCAACGATCAACCAAGACCAGAAGAATTTGGTGGCAGCGCGCCGTTCCCGCACCGTGCCCCGACGACTGTCTGCCTCTGTCTGTGCAGTGGCCATCATTGGCTCTCCCCAACGGATCCGCGCGCATCCGCCGCAAAGGAATTCACACCTGTCGAGCCTATGAGGGTCGATCACCCTAGGCGGTGCACTTTTTGATCTGCGACCTGGAGACGGTAGTGCGGTACAAGATATGCCCTAAATTACCGACTCAGACTAGAAACGGCCCGCTCTACGACTCCTACACCGCGATGCTGGCGCGCACCGTGGGGATGGGATCGCGATTGCTTCTGACCGCGCCCAGCTGAGCACGCGAACACGCATTGCCGGAGAAGGTCTGGGTCTGGTTCGCCTTCGGTTCGCAACAGAGACTTCAGGTTAGGTTCGCGACGCTCACGGATTGGGCACCGCCGGCTCTGTCGGCTCGGGTACTTCCGTATCGCGCTCCCAACCCTCGTTTTCGAGGACCAGGTGTTCGATCGCGACCGCGTTAGCGTTGGCGTCGAGTTCGGGCAAGGCTTGGTACTCCGACGGCCAGCAGCGATAGACCTGCCATGCCAGAACAAGCTGACCGGCCTCGTTGAGCAGCTCGATACGGACATCCTTGCGGAAGTCTTTGAGCGACAACTCCACGCCCGAGCCCGCCCCCGTCCATACCTTGTTGGCCCACGCTTCGAAGTCATGGTCGTGCGTCACTCCGCGTTCGAGCACGATAGGCCCGAATTCCGTTCGGCCCGGGAGCTTCCGCACCAGGGACCAGTCGGCGCCCGCACGATGTGAGATCACTTGAGTCGTTCGACGTAGCCCACTGACCCTAGATATTCCGGCGACATATCTGCCGTCCCAGCGGACGCGAAACTTGAAGTTCTTGTACGGGTCAATCCGTTCCGCATTCACGACGAACTCGACCATCGACCGCTCCTGTTCCTCGACGTGCTCCGTACAAAAGTCGACGACATCGTTCCCGACGAACCGCGGAGACTTGTCACCGTGAATTGATCATGACGCGCCGGCGGTACAGAAGGTGAGGTAGTGCGCTACTGCACTTTCCGATGGCTGTGCCAACAGGGATGCGCTGGTATGCCTCCTGCGTAGGTTGTCGGGAGCAACGCTGCGTCCAGATGCCGACTCGAGTGCTTCGACCACGCGACGCCCATTTCGGCCGGTGCCGATAGCCGCCTATATGCGTGCGAATGGACCGCACGTCACAGCTGCTCGCTCAACGGCGACGATCAATCACGGTTTGCCTTCTGGCCTTCCGATTGTGGCCGGCGCGCGGCTGCGCGCAAGGCCGCGGCCTGCGCTTCGCTTCGGGCCCTGGCGGGCTCGCGGGTTCTTCCAACTTCGCCGCTCCCCTGCCGGGTCGCTGGAAGAACACCGCGCCCGGACCTTGACGCTTCGCCGCGCTTGCCGGCCGAGATCTCCAGTGCCAGAAGGCAAAAAGCCGGGCGGCTTTCACAAGCCAAGCCCACCATCCGAAAGGTCATCATGTCTGGAACCTTGGAACACCTCGACCCCACCACACTGGTGATCGGCGACAACGTGCGCGACACCGCCGGTCTCGACTCGCAGTTCCTGGCCAGCATCACTGAACACGGCGTTCTGCAACCGGTCACCGCCGTGCGTACCGACGACGGCGTCGAAGTCCGCGATGGACAACGGCGCACCCTCGCGGCACGGGAAGCGAAGCTCGCCTCCATCCCGGTGTACGTGTTGGCCACCGCGCAGACACCCCCGAAATCGGCCACGGCGGAGCGGATCGCCCAGCAGATCGTCGCCAACGACCACCGCGAGTCGCTCACCGACGCCCAACGCGCCAAAGGCATCAACCAGATGCTGCTGGCGGGCGTCTCCCCCACCCGAGTCGCCAAGACACTGTCGGTGGACCGGGACACCGTCACCGCCGCGGCCACAGTCGCCAAGTCCCCGACCGCGCTGGGCGCGTTGCAGTCCGGGCAGCTGAGCCTCGCTGAGGCCGCCGCCCTCTGGGAGTTCGACGACGACGAACGTGCCGTCGCAGCGCTGATGGGCGTGGCCGGTTCGGCCTCGTTCGACCATCGGGTGGCCCAGCTGCGCCAGGAACGGATCGCCGATCAAGCCCGCGTCAAGGCCGAAACGGTCTACACCGGGCGGGGTTTCACCATCCTCGAAGACCGGCCTATGTGGCGGGACACCACACAGGTGTCGTTGCGCCACCTGCGCACCGCAGACGGCGAAGAGGCGACCGAGGCCGCCGTCACCGAACCGGCACGGTGGGCGGTGTTTATGGTCGAAGACGCACTTGTCGTCGACGCTGTCACGGGGGAACCGGTCGACGAGGGCGACGTCGACTGGGCCACCGAACACCACCGCGACCGGGAACCGGCAGAAGGGATGCGGCATGCCGACACGGTGGCGGAAAAGACCGAATGGCAGCCGGAGTACTACTGCCTCGATCCGCAGGCCTGCGGTTTGGCACTCGCCGAGTTCCTCGCGTCCGCCAGACCGATCGTCGCGGGCCGCCATGACGCCGAGAACTCAGATGCGCAGGCCGAAGCGGCACGGGATGAACGGCGAAAGGTTATCGCGCTGAACAAGCTCGGCGCGGCCGCGCAGGACGTGCGTCGACGGTGGGTGCGTGAGCATCTGCTCGCCCGCAAGACATCGGTGAAGGGCGCCGCAGTCTTCATGGCGACATGCCTCGACGCCGGTCCAGGCCTTCTGGGCGATTACACCGGGCGGCAGATCATCGGTGATCTGCTCGGCCTGGGCGACGATTCCGTCGGTTCTGCGGTGGCGAAGCTGGCGCCGACGGCCGACGCACGGGCCCAGGTGCTGCTGCTCGGGATGGTGCTCGCCGCTCTCGAGGGTCGCACGGCGAAGGACGCGTGGCGGCGGGCGAACGCGACGTGGACGCCGAAACCGGGCCCGACAGAGTATCTGCGGTTCCTCGCGACCCACGGATACTCGCTATCGGCTGTCGAGCAGGTGGTGACGGGCGAGCGTGTCGCCGACGACGTCTACGCGGACTCGACACAGCGCACCTAGTACGCGGGGGATCCCGCCGGACCGGCGACGGCCCGGCGGGTCCCGCTACCAGCTTCACCTGTTGATGAACATTCGCGTGTGCGTAGCTCCGAATGAGCGGAAAGCGTTACCGGACAGAGGATTTAGAATTGAGTATGTCAGCTTTCGACGAACGTGGAGATGCGTCTGACGTCACCGTGTACACCAAGCCCGGGTGCGTCCAGTGCCGTGCCACCCTTCGCGCCTTTGAACGTGCGGGCGTGACCTTCGCGTCGGTCGATATCACCATTGACGTCCAGGCGCGCGACTTCGTCATGAGCCTGGGCTACCTGCAGGCACCGGTCGTAGTCAGCGGGACAGCGCACTGGGGTGGTTTCCGCCCAGACCGCATCGCCGCACTCGCCGACGGTGCGGCGTGATGACCGCCCAACCGGCCCGCGGCCCATTGGCACTCGTTACCGCGACTGGTGCACGTGCGGGGACCAGTCGGCGCAGCGACAACGTACTGCGGCTGTGGGATCCCGAGCCGCAGCTGCTCGGCGCACTGATGTACCTGTCTGCTGCCGAGGCCGCCGCGATAGTGGAATGGGTTCCCGACAGCGCGATCTGGCGACCCGAGAATCGGTGGGCAATGAAGATCATCCGAGACCTCGTGGCGCAGAATATCGCTCCCGATCCGGTGACGGTGCTGCACGCGGCGCGCACCCGGGGGCCCATGGGAGTGGCACGGGTCAGCGCGCGCCGCCATCACGGCTTCGCCGTGCATTTGGCGGACCTATATACGCAGACCGTCAATCCCGTCCTGGTGCGCCAGTACGCCCGTGAGGTCCTCGAGAACGCGTTCGCTCGCGCGGTCGCAGCGCACGGCGAGCACCTGGCCGAGCTGGCCCGAAACGGTTCGTCGCGACGTGAGCTCGCCGAACGCGTCGTGGCCATGCGCGCAGAGCTCGCCGACTTGTGGCGTCGTGCCGAAGCAGCGCGGCCGCCGGTCGGGAGTCCGTAGCCCCACACCTTTATTGCCGTCAGCAGTCGCCCAGTGTGGCCGGCGGGACCCCGGCCGCGTCAACCCACGCCGCGCATCGCGCTCGCCCGTTCTCCGCTGCGCTGCGCCCGTGCGGCTCCGGCGAAATTTCGCCTGTTCCCGGCTCGCTGCGCTCGCCGGCGAAATTCGCCTCCAGCCCGGCGGCTCCAAGGGGTTGACCCGGCCACCCCACCGGCCCGCTCAGCGCTGCCAACCGGCACCTCTCCTCTTCTCACACAGAAAGACGAAACATCATGTCCGACACCCTGCATGCGATCCCGGCCGCCACCGTCACCCACACCACAGTGGTCATCCACGGCGACGTCACCTCCGACATTGCGGTGCACCACGCCCGCACCCCCGACGCCCGCATCAGCCTCACCTTCGGAACCACGCTGATGACCCTGTATTCCGCCGACG
>CADEGF010000075.1 GCA_902826815.1 uncultured Mycobacteriaceae bacterium | reverse complement strand
TTGCAAGCAGCCACCGAACCCATACTCCGAACACTAGTTCGAAGCACCGACAAATATGGCTCGCTTAGCCGGGGTTCGATTGCGGATAGATCGGCGGGTTGACGCCGTTGGGTGCCGGATCCGGCACAGGAACACACAGCCCGGTTGCGACGTCGAGCGCCTTGTCGGGCAGACAGAACGGCGCGCAGGCGTTGGCGCCCGCTGTCTCGCCGGGCAAACAGGCCCAGCTGACGGCGGGCGTGAACACGATGACCCCCGCCATCGGGAGGCTCGCCAGCGCCGCTGCGGACAGCGCCGCGCTTGTCAGCCGTAGCAGCGGGTGCGTCATCGAGAGCTCCTTCACGTCGCGGGCAGTCAAACCTTAAGCGCTCAAGGTCCGAGAAACGACAATGCTTAGCCTAAGCTAACCTAGCCGGGCATCAGCGTCGAAGTGAAGGGATGGCTGCGTGAAGCTGCACTATTTGAATTGGCGTCGGCCCGTTGCCGCCGTTGCCGCGGTTGTCCTCGCCACCGGCCTGATGACCGCGTGCGGGTCGAAGTCGCAGGAGTCTGCGCCTCAAGCCGACGGGGTGACGATCAGCCACAAGTTCGGTGAGACGACGGTGCCCGCCAATCCGAGCAGGGTGGTCACCGTCGGGTGGACCGACCAGGACTTCGTGCTTCCTTTCGGTGTCGTTCCCGTCAGCACGCGGGAGTTCTTCGAGGAGTACAACGACTACCCGTGGGTCGAGGCGGCCACCGACGGCAAGGGCGTAACCACCTGGGGCGCTGACGAAATCGACTTCGAGGCGATCGCCAACCAGAAGCCGGACGTCATCTTCGCGATCTACGAGACCATCGACAAGCAGACCTACGATCGGCTGTCGCAGATCGCGCCGACGGTGATCCAGTCGGGCGACTACCCCGACGAGGAGACGCCGTGGGACGTCCAGCTCCTCACCACGGGGAAGGCCCTCGGCAAGGAGGACGAGGCCAAGGAGCTCGTCGGCAAGGTGCAGGGCCGCATCGACGAGGCGCGCAAGGCCAACCCCGAATTCGACGGCAAGACGCTCGTCGTCGACTTCGGTCCTGAAGCGGGCGGGCATTATCTGCTGCCGGAGAACGATCCGCGGCGCTCGCTGTTCAGCGCACTCGGTTTCGACACCCAGGACGTCGACGGCGACGTCAGCGAGGAGAAGCTGGCAGTGCTCGACCGTGACGTGTTGTTCGTCAACGGTGCGACGAAGCAGCAGATGCTCGAATCGCCCGCGTTCGCGCGGCTCGGCGTGGTTGGCGATGACCGCACCCTGTACACGGCGTTCGAATCCAACCTCAGCGGTGCGCTGACCTACAGCGGACCGGAGGCGCTGCTGTACGCGCTCGACGTGCTGACGCCACAGCTCGGCAATGCGCTCAGCGGTCGGCCGGTGGCGGATCTGGCCAACGCGTAGCCGGCCTGCCGTCACGCGTGCGTGTTCCACGCCCGCCACAGCCGGGCGTAGCGACCGTTGAGCGCGACAAGCTCTGCGTGTGTTCCCCGTTCGACGATCCGGCCGTTGTCGAGCACGACGATCGTGTCGGCCGTCGCGGCCTGGGTGAGTCGGTGTGCGACGACCAGGGTCGTGCGGCCTTCGGTGGCGGCGGCCGCCGCGGCTTCCAGTTCGGCTGCGTGCGCGCTGCCCGCCTCGGCTGTGGCCTCGTCGAGCACCACCACCGCGGGTGCGGCAAGCACAAGCCGGGCCAGCGCGATGTGCTGAGCCTGCGCAGGGGTCAGCGCAACACCCTGTTCGCCGACCAGTGTGTCGAGACCGTCGTCGAGGGTGCCGACCCAAGCGCCCGCGCCGACCGTGTTCAGTGCGGCCCACACGTCGTCCCGATCGGCCTGCGGCGCGACGAGACGTAGGTCGTCGATCAGCGGGCCGGAGAAGACGTGTACCTCCTGGGTGACCGTCGCGACCCACCGGCGCAGGTCGTCGCGGGCGATGTCGCGCACCGCGACCCCGCCGATGCGGGTCCGGCCTTCGGTTGGTGTCAGCAGGCCCGCCACGATCGCGGCAAGCGTGCTCTTGCCCGCACCGGTGGAACCGACGAGCGCGCAGCGGGTTCCTGCGGGGATGGTCAGCGAAACGTCTTGCAGCACCCTCGGACCCGCGCCGTAGGAGAACGACACGCCGTCGACCACCACATCGGAGCCCGACGGCACTGCGGCATCGTGTGAGTCGACGGGGCCTGCCGGACTCGGCATGTCGAGCACGCCGACCAGTCGGGCCAAGCTGGCCGCCGCGGCCTGCACCTCGTCGAAGTCGAACATCAGCGTGCCGATCGGGTTGAACAATCTGTGGAACAGCAGCGCGGCGGCCGTGGTTTGGCCGACGGTCACGTCACCGGATCGGACGAGCACGAAGCCGACCGCCAATATCGCCGCGAGACCGACGAATTCGGCCCGGTTGACGCGGCCGACGAACCGGGTGAACAACATGAAGACCGTGAGCGAGATATCGCGCGCGCGTTCCGAGGCACGCGAGATTTCGGCCAGCTGACGATCGTGTATCGCATAGGCGCGGATGGTCGTGGCGCCCTGAATCGACTCGACGGTGATCTGCGCCCGTGCGGCGACCGCGATGCGCTCCTCGGCATACAGCGGCGCCGAGCGGGGCAGGTACCACCACAGACCCGCGGCATACGCGGGGATGCAGAGCGCGCCAGCCAGCCCGAGACGCCAATCGAGTGCGGTGATGCCCGCCAACGTGACGGCACCGAGGAAGACGGCATTGCACATATCCGGCAGCACAAGCGAAACCGCCTTGGCGGTGGTGGACACGTCTGCGCCGACGCGCGACAACAAATCCCCTCTGCCGCTCTCCTCGATCGTGGTCGCGGGCAGGTTCAATGCCCGCTCGACCACGTCCTCGCGCAGATCGGCCACCGTCTGCTCGCCGAGACGCGAGATCAGGTAGGCCGACAACCCGGTGCCGAGCCCACCGATCAACGCGGCCACCCCGATCACCGTCGCAAGCCCGACGAAGCCGCCTGTGGTGCCCGCGTTGTCGCGTACCCGGTCGACCAGTGTGCCAAACAGATAGATCGGGACGGTGGCGACCGCCGCGGCGGCCACGCCGACGAGGACTGCGCCGACGGCCGGACCGCGGCGCCTGCGCAGGTCCGCGACGAGCCACGTCAGCGAGCGACGCGCGGTGGCGACCGGCAGCACCGGCGCTGTGATGGATTCGCCGACAGGCATTACCGCCCCACCAGGTTTCGGTATCCGGCATGCGCGTCGACGAGGTCGCGATGCGTGCCTTCGGTCTCGACGCGGCCGTCGGCCACCAGCACCACCCGGTCGGCGGCGGCAAGTAGTGCGGGGCTGCTCGTCACCACGATCGTGGTTCGCGCTTGTGCCGTGCGCAGCGCGCGGATCCCGTCGGCGATGGTCTGCTCGGTGACGGCGTCGACGGAGGTGGTCGGATCGTGGAGCACCAACACTTCAGGGTCGGCAAGCAGTGCCCGCGCCAGAGTCCAGCGCTGTCGCTGGCCGCCCGAGAGGCTGGCGCCACGCTCGACGACGGGATGCGCGAGACCGTCGGGATGTAGTTCGACGACATCCACCGCGCTCGACGCCTTCAGCGCGGACCGCACCGATGCGGCACCGATGCCTGATGGTCGGGCGACGGCCAGGTTGGATTCGAGCGTACCGCTGAACAGGACGCTTTGATGGTGTTCGACGAGCAGGCTGAAACGCCTTTCGCCGGAGGGAATCTCGGTGATCCGGCGTCCGCTGACGAGGATGGTTCCGCCCGTCGGAGCGGTCTCACAGGACAGCAGATCGATCAACGTCGACGTATCGCGGGCGTCGGAGGTCAGCACCGCGACGAACTCCCCGGGCCGGACATCGAGGGACAGCCCGTCGATGCCTGCGTGAACCAGGTCGCGGATTGTCAGGCTTCCCTGGTCACCTCCATGACCGTCACCGACATCCCCCGTCGGCGTGCGACGCGTTGGTGCACTGAGCACGTTGGCCACCCGGTTCGACGAGGCGCGCGCTTCGGCGACCCAGCTGGGCACGATCGCCAGCAACGAGAACGGCTCGATGAGGAATTGGGCGAGGCCGATGACCATGATGAGTTCACCGATCGACAACGCACCGTGGATCGCGAAATAGGCGGAGGCCACCGCGACCGCCATCGCGGCGAGCGCGCCTGCGGCGGCAGCGGCTGCCGCGTGCACACTCTGGATGCGGGCGGAGCGCAGCGTGGCTGCCAGCGATCGCCTGCTGGCGACCCGGTAGCGGGCCGACGCGTTGGCCTGTGCGCCGATGCCTTGCAACGGCCGTTGGCCACTGATCAAGTCGGTCGCCAGTGCGGTGGCGCGACCGATCTCGGCCTGCTGGTCCTCCATACGCCTGGTGATCATCGGGGCCGTCAGCTGAAGGCCGGCCACCACGACAGGAACTCCGATGAGCACCATCAGGCCGAGCGGCAGGTCGATACTCAGCAATATCGCGCCGCACGCCGCAGTGCCCGCCATTGCGCCTGCCACCCGGGGCACATAGTCGAGCAGGTACGACGTCTCATCGGCATCGGACGACGAGATCGACAGCAGTTCGCCGGACTTGTAATCGGTGCGAATTCCGAGCGGGTCGAGGATCTTGGTGCTCAACTCGACACGGAGCAGGTGTGATTCACCTGCGATCGCGAGCATCAACCTTCTTGCGCCGAGCCGATACACCGTCGTCAGAACGGCGAAGAGCACGGCAAGCACCACGAGCCACCCGATGATCGCGGGGATGCGTCCTGTCGAGACGGCCCGGTCGACGATGATGCCGATCATCACCGGGACCGACACCTCGCAGAGTTGGTGCAGCGTGATCAGCCCTGAGCCGGTCGCCAACAGTCCCATGTTGCGCCGAACGGTGCGACGCAATACCGCCGCGCCGGTCGGAGTGTCGTCAGCGGAGCTCACGACGGTCGACGCACACGCGCGGAGGCGCGCGGTATCACCAGAGGCGTGCCGGTCTGGGGATCGTCGATGATCTGGCATTTCAGGCCGTAGACGGCCTCGACCAGTTGCTCTGTGATCACGTCGTTCGGATTTCCTTGCGCGACAATACTTCCTGCTTTCATCACGATGATCTGGTCGGCATACCGGCAGGCGTGGTTGAGGTCGTGAAGCACCACGACGACCGTGCGGTCCTGCTCACGGTTCAGCATCGCAAACAGGTCGAGCAACTCCACCTGATGGGCGATGTCCAGATAGGTCGTCGGCTCGTCGAGCAGTACCAACGGAGTCTGCTGGGCGAGCACCACAGCCACCCAGACACGTTGACGCTGACCGCCGGACAGTTCGTCGACCGGCCGGCCGGCCAGTTCCTCAACGCCGACACAGCGCATGGCTTCGGTGACGGCGTCGGCGTCGTCGCGGGACCACTGGCGGAGCACCTTCTGATGGGGAAACCGGCCTCGGGACACCAGATCGGAGACGCTGATGCCCTCGGGGGCGATCGAGGTCTGGGGCAGAAGCCCCAGTCGGCGGGCCACCTCCTTGGTATGCAGGCTGCCGATGTCGTGCCCGTCCAGAATGACTTGTCCGGCAGACGGTTTGAGTAGTCGCGCCAGCCCGCGCAGCAATGTCGACTTGCCGCACGCGTTGGGCCCGACGACCGCGGTGATGCGTCCGTCGAGCACGTCGACGGACAGGTCGGCGATCACGGTGGTGTCGTCGTAGCCGATGCGGAGGTTCTCCGTGCGCAACCGTGTCATGCCTGCCGCCTCGCCTGCGCGACCAATAGCCAGACCAGGTAGCCGCCGCCAAGACACACGGTGACGGCACCGACCGGTAGCTCGCTTGCGGGGAAGAGCCGTTGTGCGATCACATCGCTGACCAACAACAGCACTGCGCCCATCGCGGCGGACGGCACAAGGCTGATGCCGGGGCTCGCGGTGAGCCTGCGCGCGATCTGCGGTGCCGCAAGCGCGACGAACGAGATCGGGCCCGCAGCCGCGCAGACCACGGCGACGAGGCCGACACCGATCACGAGGTACGCGAGGCGGGCACGGTCGGGTCGTAGGCCGAGTGCACCGGCGGCGTCATCGCCCATCTGCAGCACCGGCAACCGCGGGCCGAGGGCCAGCAACGCGGCGGTCACCGCGGCCAGACATGCCGTCATGGGCGACACCTGCGTCCAGGTCAGCCCGTTGAGCGTGCCCTGCTGCCACACCGATGCGGTGACCGCGGTGTGGTAGTCCAGCTTGATGATGATCCACTGGTTCACCGAGTTCAGCACTGCGCTCACGCCGATGCCGACGACGATCAGGCGGTAGCCGGCGAGGCCGTTGCGATAGGACAGGGCATAGACGACTGCGGCGATCACCAACCCGCCCACGAGTGCGCCCGCCGCGATGGCGTAGTAGCCGCCACCGATCCCGACGATCACCACAAGCGCGCCCGTGTAGGCACCGGAGTTGATCCCGATGACGTCGGGGCTGCCGAGGGCGTTTCGGGTGAGGGCTTGAAAGATTGCGCCGGACACTCCGAGCGCGGCGCCGATCGACAGAGCCATCAGCATGCGGGGCATGCGCCATTCCAGAATGACCACCCGGTCGAAGGAGTCGTTGCTTCCGACGAGGACACCGAGCACGTCGCCGGGTGCGACGGTGTACTCGCCGAGGCCGACGGCGATCACGGCGACGAAAAGCGCGCCGATCGACAGCGCCGACACCACCACGATCGCCCGCCATGACGCACGTGTCGACAGCGTGCCGACCCGCACGACACACTGCTGCCTGCCGAACTCGATGCGATCCGAAGCGATGCTCATGACCGCTGACTCCCGCGTTTGCGGACCAGCCAGATGAGGACGGGCGCGCCGAGGAACGCGGTGACGATGCCCGCGGGCAACTCGGCGGGACGGATGACGACCCTGCCGACGATGTCGGCGGCCATCAGCAGAATCGGAGCCACCACGGTCGCGTAGGCGAGAATCCATCGCCAGTCCGGTCCGGTGAATCGGCGCACCGCATGCGGCACCATCAGGCCGACGAAGCCGATCGGGCCTGCGCCTGCGGTGGCCGCTCCCGCCAGGAGTGTGACGGCCACCAGGCTCAGCACTTGGATGCGGACGACGTTGCCGCCCATGCTTTTTGCCAGATCATCGCCGAGCGCGGTGACGTTGAGCGAACGGCTGACGACGATGCACAGCAGGGCGCCGACCGCAATGAACGGGGCGATGGCGGCGGCGACGCCCAACGGCCTGCCGTCGAGCGCGCCTGCGTCCCAGAACCGCATGTTGTCGAACGCGCGGGGGCTGTGCAACCGGACGGCGAATCCGACGCCGTCCATCACCGCCCCGACCGCGACACCCGCCAGCAGGACGCGGACCGGTGTGACGGTGGCCCGCCCTGTCATCCCGACGAGATAGACGAGTGCCATCGCGAACAACGCACCGGCGAAGCCGAACCAGATGTAGGTCCAGATCCCGGTCATACCACCGAAGGCGATCGCGGAGACGATGAACAGCGCTGCGCCGGAGTTGATTCCGAGTATCTCGGTATCGGCAAGTGGATTGCGGCCGACAGACTGGATCAGTGTTCCCGACAGTCCGAGGGCCAGGCCGACCAGCAGCGCCAGAACTGTCCGGGGGATGCGCAGTTCGTAGACGATCCACTGGTCGCCGATGTCGCGGTAGTCGGTGACGGCATGCCAGACGGTGGCCACGCTGACGTTCTCGGTGCCGATCGCGAGGCTTACCACGCACGTCAGCGCAAGCAGCACGATGGCCACGAGCAGCCCGAGGATCCGAGTACGCCCGGTCGGGTAGCGAGCCGCGGGCGTGGCTGCCGCGGTCGGCGTCGGCGTCCGGACGGTCAAGGCCATTTAAGTTAGGTTAGCCTCAGCGATTCTGGGCTCGCACTCGACCGGGAAACCGGCGGACCTGGCGATGAGGCACACGGTAGGTTGCGCGGATATGAGCCGCCAACGCGTCGTCATCGCCGGGCTCGGCGACAGCGGTGTCCTCACCGCCATCCGGCTGGCCAGACACTTCGACGTCGTCGGGGTATCGGCCAAACCCGCACTGGTCAGCGGCCAGGAACTCGGTTGGCGGCTGACCCGGCCCGAGGAATGGGCCCGGGCCAACTGGATTCCCTTCGACCGGTTCCGCGCGCTTGACCGGGTGCGCACCGTGCACGGCACGCTGACCGGTGTCGACCTCGAGGCCCGCACCGTGACCGTGCGCGGTGACGACGCAACCAGTGTTGACGAGCACTACGACGCGCTGATCATCTCCACCGGCGTCACCAATGGATTCTGGCGTACCCCGAATCTGCAGTCGCACAAGGAGATCGGTGACGATCTACGCGGTCCGCACAGCCGGCTGGTCGACGCTGGGTCGGTGGTCGTCATCGGCGGCGGCGCCGCGGCGATCAGCAGCGCCGCACAGATCGCCATCACCTGGCCAGGTAAGCGGGTCGACCTCTACTTTCCCGGCGGGCGGGCGCTGCCGTCGCACCACCCGAAGATCTGGGAGAAGGTGCAGCGCAGGCTGACTGACGCCGGGGTGGGGCTGCATCCAGGTCACCGCGCGGTGATACCGGATGGCTTCAAGTGCGACGAGATCAGCGCCGACCCCGTCGAGTGGAGCACCGGGCAGCCCGCGTCGTCGGCCGATGCGGTCGTGTGGGCGGTCGGCCGGGTCCGGCCCAATACGGACTGGCTGCCCGCCGAGCTCCTCGACGACCATGGCTTCGTGAAGGTGACGCCGCAACTGCAGGCGCCCGGCCACCCGAACGTGTTCGCGGTCGGCGACGTCGCGGCCACCGACCCGCTGCGAAGCTCGGCCCGCAACCGAGGCGACGGGATCCTGGCCAACAACGTGCGCGCCGCATTCGCCGGTAAGCCGCTGCGCGACTACCGGGCGCCGAAGCGGCGCTGGGGCTCGGTGCTGGGTGTGCAGCCCACCGGGCTGGAAGTTTTCACCCCCAAGGGCCAGGCGTTCCGTTTCCCGGCGTGGTCTTTCGACCGGGTGCTGATGCCGGTGATCGTGCGGTGGGGGATGTACCGAGGGGTTCGCGACAACCAACCGATTAACCTGGCCCCGTGACAGCGCACTGGACACCGGCCCGACTCGGCGACCTGACGGGCAAACGCATCGTCGTGACGGGTGCGACCAACGGCGTCGGACTCGGCACCGCCCGCGCACTGACCCGGGCAGGCGCGCACGTGATCATGGCCGTGCGCAACACCGAACTCGGCGAACAACGCGCGAAGGAGATCGGCGGCTCGACATCGATCGCCAAGGTCGACCTCGCAGATCAATCTTCGGTCCGGGCGTTCGCCGATGCGCTCGACGGCGACGTCGACATCCTGATCAACAACGCCGGGATGCTCACCCAGCAGCGCGAGGAAACCGTCGACGGCTTCGAGAAGACGCTCGGCACGAACCTGCTCGGGCCCTTCGCACTGACGAACCTGATCTTCCCAAAGGTGCGCTCCCAGATCATCAACGTCGGCTCGCACGCGCATCGGGGCGCCAAGCTGCGGCTCGACGATATGCACCTGCGCACAGGCAAGTGGACGATGATGGGCTCCTACGCCCGCTCGAAGCTCGCGGTGATGTTATGGGGCCTCGAGTTGGATCGCAGGCTGCGAGAGGCGAATTCGCCTGTCGTCAGCCAACTCACGCATCCCGGCTGGGTCGCCTCGAACCTGTCGAGCGTCTCCGACAAACCGATGCTTGCCGCCGCCGACAAAGTGGTGCGGAAGGTGGCCAATGTGGTCGCGAACGACATCGATGCAGGCGCGGCTTCGACGCTGTACTGCATCAGCGAACCGATACCACCCGGCAGCTACATCGGCTATGACGGCCCGTTCGGTTTGTCGGGTCCGCTGGTGATGCTCGGTCGCACCGCGCTTGCGGGTGATTACGAGGTCGCCGCGCGCCTGTTCGAGTTCGCCGAAAAGGAAACCGGCACTGTGCTTTCCGCCTAGCCGGCCATAAAGCCGGCCCTCTAGACGCTCACGCGACCGTCCCGTCGGCCACCCGCGGAGACCGCCCGTCACTGTCCAGGGTGTCAAGCACCAGCTCGGCGACCCGCGACCGATGTTGTTCGGCACTGCCCAACAAGGCCGCGTCGGTGGCGGCGCGCTTGAAGTACAGATGCGCCTGGTGCTCCCAGGTGAACCCGATACCGCCGTGCACCTGCACGGTGTCCGCCGCGATCCTGGCCAGCGCGGCCGAGGCGGTCGCCTGCGCGATGCTCACCGCGAGCGCCGGATCATCGGTGCCGTGGGCCAACGCCCATATCGCGTGGTACGCCGTCGAGCGCGCGTGTTCGAGGTCGACGAGCAGGTCCGCCAGCTTGTGCTTGACCGCCTGGAACGACCCGATCGGCCTGCCGAACTGAAGCCGCGACTTCGCGTAGGAGACCGATAGATCGAGCAGATGCTGACCCGCGCCGACCTGCTCGACGGCCAGCAGCGCCGAGCCGACCTGCAGCGCGTGGGTGATGACGCGGCCGGCCTCGTCGGGTCCGGCCACCAACCGGCCCGGTGCGCCGGACAACTCGACGGTCGCCTGTGGCCGGGTCAGGTCGAGGGTGGCCAGCGGGCGGCGGTGCACCCCCGCGGCCGACGTGTCCACGGCGTAGAGGGAGATCCCGTCGGAGCCCCGCGCCGCCACCAGCAGAACGTCGGCAGCGCCCGCGTCGACGACCCGCTCGACGGTGCCGGTGAGCGCGTCGCCATCGACGATCACCTCCACCGATGCGGGGTCGAACGCGCCTGCCTGATCCGATACGGCGTAGGCCGCGGTGCGACTGCCATCGACCAGAACGGCCAACAAGCCGTCACGTGCCTCGCCTGCCGACGCCGCGACCAGCGCGGGGATGGCCAGGTACACAGTGCCGAACACGGGTCCGCAGGCCAACGATGCGCCCATCTCCTCGACCGCGACCGCCTGGTCGACAAGGGTGCCGCCGACACCACCGTCGGCCTCTGGAACCGAAAGGCCGAGCACGCCGAGTTCGGTGCCGAGCCGCGTCCACACCTTCGGGTCGAACGTGGGATCGGACTCCATCAGCGTGCGCACCGACTGTTCGTCGAAGTTCTCCGCGCAGAACTTGCGCACCGCTGTGCGCAGCTGCGACTGCTCGTCGGTGAAGATGAACTCAGCCACAGCTTGACTGTCGGGCTGATCCGCAAGCTTCTCAGCCACGGGGGATCTCCTTCCACGGCATGCCCGCATCGGCACGCAGGTCGCCCGGCAGGCCGAGGATCCGCTCGCCGAGAATATTGCGCATCACCTCAGAGGTGCCGCCTTCGATGGTGTTGGCGCGGCTGCGCAGGAACCGCTGCTGGATCGGACCCTGCCAGTCCTTCTCACCGGTGCGACTGCCCTCGTCGTATCCGTGATACAGAATCCCTTCCGGCCCAAGGAAATCCATGCAGAACTGATAGATCTGCTGGTTCAGCTCGGCGCCGACCAGCTTGCCGATCGAGCCCTCAGGGCCAGGACCGCCGACACCCGCCGACGCCCGCGAGCGCTCCGACGTGAGGCGCTGCGCCTCCGCCCGCAACCACAGTTGGGTGAGCCGGTCTCGCAGCACCGGAGTCTGCCGATGCGGACGCGACGCCCACAGGGAGACGGCCTCGGAGATGGTGCCAGCGCCGCGCCGACTCCCGCTGCCGCCCAACGCGGTTCGCTCGTTCATCAACGTCGTCATCGCGACGTTCCAGCCGTTGCCGATGTCGCCGAGCCGATGCTTGTCGGGGACCCGCGCGTCGGTGAAGTAGACCTCGTTGAACTCGGCCTGCCCCGTCATCTGCCGCAGCGGCCGGGTTTCGACGCCGTCGCCGTGCATATCGATGACGAAGTAGGTCAGGCCCTTGTGCTTGGGCAGATCGGGGTTGGTGCGGGCGAGCAGCAGACCCCAGCGGGCCCGGTGGGCCAGGCTGGTCCACACCTTCTGCCCGTTGACGATCCACTCATCACCATCAGGGACCGCCGTGGTCGCCAACCCCGCCAGATCCGACCCCGCCCCTGGTTCGGAGAACAACTGGCACCAGAGGTCGTCGGTGGTCGCCAGCGGGCGAAGCCACTTCTTTTTGACGTAGTCGCCCTGCGCGTGCTCGCGGATCGTGGGCGCCGCCATGCCGTAACCCATCGGGTTCAGCCCGAGGGGCACCGGGCCGCCCGCGCCCTGCAAGATGTTGTCGGCGACGGCCTGCAGGCCACGGGAAACCCCGAGGCCGCCATGGCCCTCCGGAAAGTGCACCCAGGACAACCCGGCGTCGTAACAGGCGCCGAGGAATTCCGGGATCGGAACGGACTTCGGGTCGTGGTCGGCCACGACCTTCTTCGCGAGATCGGCGACGCGATCCGAGTCTGAGGTGGTGCTCATGTACTGACGATAGGAAACGCCCAAGCGCTGGCGAATGTCGGGGGACTTTGTGCGGCAGACCACACCCCGGCTGGGTATTGTCTGACGCGTAGTCACTGAAGCAGAAGGTCGCGCGACCGGGTGACGGTACGTAAAGGACGTGATTACCCATGCGCGCGCCAGTAGAGCCGCAGACCACCCCTGCCCGCGACCCCGCAGCGGTCCGCACCGCGGGCGGGAACCGACTGTCGGTGCTGCTCGTCGAGGACGATCGTGGCGACGCCATCCTGGTCGAAGAGCTGCTCGCGGACGCCGCCGCTGACATCGCCTGTGCGTGGGCGCAGTCGGTGGCCGAAGCCGAACGTGAGTTGGCGCTGGCACACCCGGACTGCGTGCTGTTGGACCTCAACCTGCCCGACGCCACCGGGATGACCGCGCTCGAGCGCATCAAGAACGCGGACCCCAACATGCCGATCGTGGTGCTCACCGGCCTCTCCGACGAACACTTCGGGATGTCGGCGGTCGCTTCCGGCGCACAGGACTATCTGGTCAAGGGCCGGGTCGAACCCGAGATGCTGCGACGCGCCGTGCTGTACGCGATCGAACGCAAGCGCGCGGAGGCCACCGCGGTCGAGTTGCATGCCAGCGAGCATCGGGCGATGGAGAACGCCCGGCTCGAGCGCGGCCTTTCCCCGTCGCCGCTGCTACTCGACAACCCGGGCATCGAGATCATCGCCAGGTATGAGGCCAGCCGGGAGAACGCTTTGCTCGGCGGCGACTTCTACGACTTCGTGCAGACGCCCGACCGGACCGCGCACGTGATGATCGGCGACGTGGCCGGCCACGGCCCCGACGAGGCCGCGCTCGGCGTGGCGTTGCGGATCGCTTGGCGCGCACTCACCTTCGCCGGTCTTCGCGGCCCCGACCGGATGCGCGAGCTGGAGCGGATCCTGTATAGCGAACGTGCGAGCAAGGGCGTCTTCGCGACGGTGCTCAGCCTCGCCATCCCGCCAGAGGGTTCGCAGTTCCGCGTGGTCCGGGCGGGTCATCCCGGCATGCTGCTGCACGGCAACGGAGCTGTGGAGTGGTTGGAGCCGCCCGGCGGGCCCGCGCTGGGCCTGCAATCCAGCGGATGGGACTATCACCAGGTGGAGTGGCCGCAGGGCACCGGACTGGTCCTGCTCACCGACGGCCTCTTCGAGGGGCATTCTGGGACGGGCAACACACGTCTCGGCGAGAAGGGGCTGCTCGAGTTGGCGCGTAAGCATGCAGCCCTGTCCGGACCCGAGTTCGTCGACGCGCTCATCGGCGAGGCGGCGCGGCTCGCGAGTGCACACGGCGGCCTGACCGACGATATCGCGGTGGTCCGCGTGGAACGCACCGCTCGATGACCGAGGGCGACGCAGGCGGACGCGCGGCCAGCCGAAAGCCGGGCCGACGGCTCACCGTTGCGGGCTGGCAGAACGTGGTGCTGTCTGCGATGGGTGTGGTCGTGCTGGCCGGTCTCGTCGCGGGCGGCCTGCTGATGACCCGCACCGACCAACTGTCGCGCGAGTTGATCGACAACATCCAGCCGGCCCGCGTGCAGGCCTATGCGCTGCAGGCGGCCCTTCGCGATCAGGAGACCGCGGTACGCGGCTACGTCATCACCGCCGACGAGCAGTTCCTCGAGCCCTACCGCAGGGGCCAGGACGCCGAGAAGCAGGCGGCGGAGGACATCCGGGAACGGATCGGCGCGCATCCCCAACTCGTCACCGACCTCGACGAAATCGAACTCGGTGCGCAGACGTGGCGGACGTCGTATGCGGAACCCATCGTCGCCGACATCGCGCGCGGCGCTGCCGCGGAGGACAACCGGGCTTTGACCGACCGCGGCAAGACCGAATTCGACGGCCTCCGAGCGCTTTTCGACCGCCAGAATGAGGACCTGCTGGTCGCGCGAACCGAGGGCGTCGAGCAGCTTGACTTCATGCGCAACTGGCGCGACGGATTGGCCATCGCCATGGTTGTCCTGTTCGTCGGCCTTGCCGTCGTGCTGACTTTCCTGGTGCGGAGCGCGGTCACCCGTCCGCTGGACAAGCTGGCCGCGGCATGCCGACGAATCACCGAGGGCAACTTCGGCGAACGAATCGTCCCGAGCGGGCCGCGCGACCTCAGGTCGATCGCGATGGACGTCGAGAACATGCGACAGCGAATCGTCGACGAGCTGGAGGCGGCGAAGTCCGCGCAGGCCGCGCTCGACGATCAAACCGAGGAGCTGCGGCGGTCGAACGCCGAACTCGAGCAGTTCGCCTATGTTGCCAGCCACGATCTGCAGGAACCGTTACGTAAGGTCGCGTCCTTCTGCCAGCTGCTGGAGAAGCGTTACGGCGATCAGCTCGACGAACGCGGCGCCGAGTACATCGGTTTCGCGGTCGATGGCGCCAAGCGCATGCAGCGGCTCATCAACGATCTACTGACGTTCTCCCGGGTCGGCCGCCTTGGCGCCGCGCACACCGAGGTCGACCTCAACGACGCGCTCGAAACCGCCATCGGCAACGTGTCCACGTCGATCGAGGAGGCGGACGCCGAGATCATCCGGCCCTCCAAGCCGCTTCCAATCATCGACGGGGATCCGACCCTGCTCGCGATGCTGTGGCAGAACCTCATCGCCAACGCGGTGAAGTTCCGCGAGGACGGGGTGACACCGCGGATCGTCATCGAGTGCCAACCCCGAACGGACAGTGAAGACGCCGAGTGGCTGTTCAGCGTCGCCGACAACGGCATCGGCATCGGCGCCGACTTCGCCGACAAGGTCTTCGTCATCTTCCAGCGCCTGCACGGACGAGACGAGTACAGCGGGACGGGGATCGGCCTGGCATTGTGTAAGAAGATCGTCGAGCACCACGGCGGATCCATCCGGGTCGATACGACCTACACCAAGGGAACTCGATTCCTGTTCACGCTTCCCGCCACGCCGACAACTGAGCCCAACGAGATCCCGACCTCTCCCTTGGAAGGAACACACGAGTGACATCCGCTGTCCGCGCCATTGACGTCCTGCTGGTCGAGGATGATCCCGGTGATGAGCTCATCACCCGGGAAGCGTTCGAGCACAACAAGATCACCAACAACCTTCACGTCGCGCACGACGGCGAGGAGGGGCTGGACTTTCTGTACAAACGTGGCACACACGAGGGCGCGCCGCGGCCCGATCTGATCCTCCTCGACCTGAACCTGCCCAAGTACGACGGCAGGCAGCTGCTCGAGAAGATCAAGAACGACGACGACCTGTGCCACATCCCGGTCGTGGTGCTGACGACGTCGGCGGCCGAGGAGGACATTCTCAGGAGCTACAAGCTGCACGCCAACGCGTATGTCACCAAGCCCGTCGATGTGGACCAGTTCATGAGCGCGGTGCGGCAGATCGACGAGTTCTTCGTGCAGGTGGTGAAGCTACCCAAGCCGTGAGGCCGTCAGGTCACGGCGCCCTGTGCCGCATTGATTTGGTTCCATTCGAGGCGAACCCGGGTGCCCGCGGGCGTTGAGTCGATCGTGGCGCGGTCCGACAGCGCCTGCATCAGCGGGATGCCCCTGCCGCGGGAGATCTTCTTCTTCTCGCCCTGGGCAATGAGCCACGCGCCCTCGTCGGTGACGGTGACCGTCAGGATCGCCGCAAGGGTGTCGTAGTCGGCCAGCAAATGCATCGCGCCTGGCTGCTTGACCGTCGAGTAGGCGAACTCAGCCGCGTTGGCGAGCGCTTCGTTGACGGCAAGCACCACGTCGCTGACCTTCGTCGGGTCGAGGGCGAAATACCTCTTGAGCCACACAGAGAATTCCTGCCGCAACTGCGCAGCGCATGCGGCATCGGCCAGCACACTTGTCTGTGCGAACCGTGTTCTCGAGTCGTGTTGTCCGGAGTATTCCATCTCAGCCTGCTGGCTACCCGATATGCATTCGTTTAACTCGTCAACTATGCATTCGTTTGGCGCGTCAACGCGGCAACTGCTTCGTCGAGCGTGGCGTAGAGATCGACCACGTCGGTGACACCGACCAGTTTCAGCGGCCTGCTGGTGGCCGGGCCGTCGGCGACGACCGCCAGCGTGATGGCGGGCGCAAGGTCATCCTGGGCGGCGATCAGCACGCCCATGCCTGCCGACGCGAGGAACTCCACGTCCGTCATATCGACCACCACGGCGCTCGGTGAACTCTTGACCGAGTCGGCGATTGCCTTCTCCAGTTCCGGGGCGGTGAGCATGTCAACGACACCGGCTACCGACACCACGCTGATGGAATCGATGCGGCGCTCCTCGATCGCGCAGCTGTTCGACGCCGCACCGTCCATGCTTACCTCCAGATATGCCTGTCCGCCCCATCGGCGACGGCACCGCGAAGTTTACCGGCAGAGGTGGAATACGCCGCAGCTGGTCGCGGGTTGCCCACGGCATGACTGCCTCAGGATTCGATCCACACGCGCTGCTCGCCGACGCCCGGCTCGGTGTGCTGGCCACGATCCGCTCCGGCGGGCTGCCGCAACTGTCGCCCGTGACTCCGTTCTACGACAGGGACGCGGGAGTCATCTACGTGTCGATGACCGAGGGCCGGGCCAAGACGGCGAATCTGCGGAGGGACCCACGCGCGGCGCTGGAGGTCACCAGCTCCGACGGCTGGGCGTGGGCGACCGCGGAGGGTCCGGTGGCGCTGACGGGGCCAGGCACCGACCCGCGTGGGCCGGAGGTCGAGGCATTGGTGGATTACTACCGCAGCGCCGCGGGCGAACACCCGGACTGGGACGAGTACCGGTCGGTGATGGTGTCCGACCGCAGGGTGCTGATGGCGATGACCGTGGACAGGGTCTACGGCGAGAAGATCCGCTGACGCGGGATCTCCGCGGCGATCGTGTCGAGCAGCGCCGGATAGCGGTTGGCTTCACGATGGCCGCTCGGCTTGCCGCTGCTGACAAGCCCGGCGGCCAGCCCGCGCTCGGGATCGGCCCAGACCGCGATGTTGGTCAACCCGGTGTTGCCGAAGGCCGCGGGTGAGTTGCGGCCGTACGGTCCGAACCGCTTGTTCCCGAGCATGTATCCGGTACCCCAGCGGCGCGGCGCGAACCCGTCGGCGATATCGGGGCGAAGGCGCCTGCACTCCTTCGTCGCCTCCCGAAGCGTCTCCGGCCTCATCACCCGGACGCCGTCGAGCTCTCCGCCGCGCACCAGGATCTCGGCGAACCGCGACATCTCGTCGGCAGTCGAGACGAGGTTGGATGACGGCACGATGCCGGTCAGGAACAGCGGCGTGTTCCCGAAGGGAATGATCTCGGCCATGGTCCCGCCAACCGCGATCTTGAACGCCTTGGCGATCGGCGCGGGCAGCGGTTTGCCGGTGACGTGGCTCGGCGCCACGAACGGTACGTCGTGCTCGGTCACGCCGAAGTTCGTCCAGCGGAAGCCGAGCGGGTCGAGGATCTCAGCGGCAAGGATGTCGCGAATGCTCTTTCCCGTTGCGGCCGAGACGATTTCGCGCACCAGCGGGCCCCACGTCGCCCCGTGGTAGATGTGCACGAGGCCGGGTCGGTGAATGGGCTTCAACTCACCAAGTTTCCTGCGGGCGTACTCCGTGTCGTCTATGCGGTTGAGGTCGGGCCGTGGACCGGTCGCGAACGGAACCCCGGCACTGTGGGTCATGACGTGTCTGATCGTCGTGCGGTCCTTGCCGTGGCTGGTGTAGGTCGGCAGGTACTCGCACACCCGGTCGTCCAACGAGAAGGCGCCACGCTCGACGAGCATGTGCACGACGGTCGTCGCGACCGCCTTGGCCGCCGACCACGCGCAGAACGGGGTGTCCGTGGTGACGGGAACCTTCTCCGCATCGGGCGGGTCGTCGGGGGCGTTACCCCAGCCGTGCCCGATCGCCCGGTTGAGCACGACCCTGCCGTTGTGGCGCAGGCACAGCTGGATCGCCGGGTGCATACCCGCGGCATACCAGTGGCGCGCCGCCTGCCAGATCCGCTCGACGGCAGCCGGATCGATATCAGAGTGGTCCTCTGCGCCGATGTCGGTCACCGCGTCGAGGTTCGCGGGAACCCGGATTCGCCCGATGTCGGTGGTGGTCATGCCTGCTTCCGTCGCAGCGTCGCGGTCAGGTGTTGTTGCAGCGGCTGACCGACCGCACCCATGTACACCGTGTAGGTCAGCTCGTCGCCGTCGACGCGGATGGACCGGACGAGAGCCGTGACCTCTTTGGCTGATGCGCTGCGCCCGATCGTCGTCGCGACGAGTTCCATCTCGATGGCGTCGCCCTGCACGGTCAGCGGCCCCTCGTCGATCTCGGTGACGCCCGTCGGGTGCGCCAGGATCAGCTCGACCCGGCCCGGCGACGGCACCCGCAGATAGCCGACCTCCCCGTGCAGGGGACGACCGTCGTCGGTGGCCTTCGTCTTCTGGGTGTAGCGCAGGAACGGCTTGCCGACGTGGCCGAACGTGATTTCCTCGAGGTAACCGAACGTCGCGATGGTCGGATACTCGCCGACACCTTGACCTGCCCAAACGCCGAGCAGGGGAGCAAGCGTCGCAACGCTGGGATGCAGATCGGCCACCTGGTCAGTCTATGGATCGCCGGAGTTGGGTATTAGTGGGCGTATGGCTGTCACGCTCGGTTTGCCCGAAGGGGTCCGGGCTTGCTTGTTCGACCTCGACGGTGTGCTCACCGATACGGCGAGCGTGCACCGCAAGGCGTGGAAGGAAATGTTCGACGCGTACCTGAGCGCGCGAGCGAAACGCGAGGGCAACCGGTTCGTCCCGTTCGACACCGATGCCGACTACGAGTCCTGCGTGGACGGTAAGAGGCGCGAGGACGGTGTGCGATCTTTTCTTCAGAGTCGCGGCATCACACTTCCCGACGGTGAAGTCGAGAAGCTGGGCGACCGCAAGAACGAACTGTTCCAGCAGGTGATGCGGTCCGACGGCGTCGAGGTCTTCGAAGGATCGCGGCGCTACCTCGAAGCGGTCTCGGCCGCGGGGCTCGCGGTGGCGGTGGTGTCGTCGAGCGCCAACAC
Source organism: uncultured Mycobacteriaceae bacterium (assembly GCA_902826815.1). GTDB lineage: Bacteria > Actinomycetota > Actinomycetes > Mycobacteriales > Mycobacteriaceae > Mycobacterium. The sequence goes on along the minus strand of CADEGF010000075.1, from coordinate 4,082 downwards.
CCGCGAGGTGCTCGAGATCACCGGCCTTGCGAAGTTCATCGAGGTCCGCGTCGACGGCGTGACGATGCGCGAGGAGAACATCGCGGGGAAGCCCGCGCCGGACTCGTTCCTTCGCGCCGCGCAACTGCTTGATGTGTCGGCGGATCACGCGGTGGTATTCGAGGACGCGATCGCGGGCGTCGCTGCCGGGCGCGCGGGTGACTTTGGATGCGTGGTGGGGGTTGATCGGGTGGATCATGCAAAGGAGTTGCGGGACAACGGGGCTGACATCGTCGTCGGCGATCTGGCGGAACTGCTGGACGCCCGATGATCGACGACGCCCCTTTCCCGGTGGAGCCGTGGCAGGTCAGGGAGACCAGCCTCGATCTGACCAGGATCGCCCAGACCGAATCGCTGTTCGCGCTGTCGAACGGCCACGTCGGCCTGCGGGGCAACCTGGATGAGGGCGAACCGCACGGGCTGCCAGGCACGTATCTGAACGGGTTCTACGAGACGTGGCCGCTGCCGTACGCGGAGCCGGGCTTCTCCTATCCGGAGGACGGCCAGTCCGTCGTCGACGTCACCAACGGCAAGATCATCCGGCTGCTTGTCGAAGACGAACCGTTCGACGTCCGCTACGGCGAGCTGCACGAGCACGAGCGCGTTCTGGATATGCGGGCCGGGACGCTGTCCCGTCTCGCGCGCTGGACGTCGCCCGCGGGCAAGCAGGTGGAAGTGCGGTCCACCCGGCTGGTCTCGCTGACGCAGCGCGGCGTGGCCGCCATCGAGTACACCGTCGAGGCGGTCGACGATTTCGTGCGCATCACGGTGCAGTCGGAGTTGGTGGCCAATGAGGATCTGCCGGACCAGTCGCGGGATCCACGCACGGCAGCCGTGTTGCACAGCCCACTCGAGGCGGTGCGCCACGAGACCACCGACCAAGGCGCAGTGTTGGTGCACAAGACACGGGCGAGCGGCCTGATGATGGCCGCGGCGATGGAGCACGACGTCGAGGTGCCTGGCCGCGTCGAGGTCAGCACCGAGGCCAAGGAGGATCTGGGGCGCACCACCGTCATCTGCGGACTGCGGCCAGGCCAGCAGCTGCGCATCGTCAAATATCTGGCCTACGGGTGGTCGAGCCTGCGGTCGAGGCCCGCGCTGCACGACCAGGTCTGCGGGGCGGTCGCAGGCGCGCGGTACACCGGGTGGCAGGGGCTCCTCGACGCACAGCGCGAGTTCCTCGACGAGTACTGGGACTGCGCCGACGTCGAGGTCGAGGGTGACCCCGTCTGCCAGCAGGCGGTGCGGTTCGGGCTGTTCCACGTCCTACAGGCCAGTGCGCGAGCCGAACGGCGCGCAATACCCGGAAAGGGACTCACCGGCACCGGCTATGACGGCCATGCGTTCTGGGACACCGAGGGTTTCGTGCTTCCCGTACTGACCTACACGGCGCCCGCTGCGGCCGCCGATGCGCTGCGGTGGCGGAGTACCACGCTCGATATGGCACGGGCCCGCGCCAAGGAGCTCGACCTGCGCGGTGCCGCCTTTCCCTGGCGCACCATCCACGGCGAGGAGTGCTCCGCCTACTGGCCCGCGGGCACGGCGGCGTGGCATGTGAACGCCGACATCGCGATGGCCTTCGAGCGGTATCGCATTGTGACAGGCGATGATTCACTGGAGAAGGAGTGTGGCCTCGCCGTGCTCGTCGAGACGGCGCGACTGTGGGCGTCGCTGGGACATCACGACCGGCGCGGCGTGTGGCATCTCGACGGTGTGACGGGACCAGATGAGTACACCGCCCTTGTCCGGGACAACCTCTTCACCAACCTGATGGCGACGCACAATATGACGACCGCCGCCGAAGCGTGCGAACGCCATCCCGAGCGGGCCAGCGAGATGGGCGTGAGCACCGAGGAGATGGCGGCGTGGCGGGATACGGCCGAGGCGGCCAACATCCCCTACGACGAAGAGTTGGGCGTGCACGAACAGAGTGACGGATTCACCACGCTGCGGGAGTGGAACTTCACCGACAACACGTCCTATCCACTGCTGCTGCACGAGCCCTATGTGCGGCTGTACCCGTCGCAAGTCATCAAGCAGGCGGACGTGGTGCTGGCGATGCACTGGCGCAGTAACGCTTTCACACCCGAGCAGATGGCGCGCAACTTCGACTACTACGAGCCGCGCACGACGCGCGACTCCTCGCTTTCGGCGTGCACCCAGGCGGTGATGTGCGCGGCGGTCGGCCACCTCGAGCTCGCCCACGACTACACCTACGAGGCTGCCCTCATCGACCTGCGCGACCTCCACCACAACACCGAGGACGGCCTGCACATGGCATCGCTCGCGGGGGCGTGGACGGCTTTGGTCGCCGGTTTCGGCGGCCTACGCGACGACACCGGCTGTCTGACGCTCGACCCTCAGCTGCCCGACGGAATCGACAGGCTGTGCTTCCGGCTGCGCTGGCGTGACTTCCGCGTCACCGTCGACGCGGGCCACGACGAGGTCACCTACACGCTTCGCGACGGCCCACACTCCGCGCTGACCATCCGGCACGCTGGCGAGGACGTCGAACTCAGCACCACAGCCCCCACCACGGTCTCGGTCAGCCCACGGACCGCGCTTCTGCCGCCTCCGGCGCAACCACCGGGCCGGGAACCGTTGCACCGATCCGCCAGCCGCTGACACCGGCCGACGGTTATCTGCCCGAACACCCGATGGTGGCGATACGGTGGCAACCATCGCCCATCGCTTGGGTTTGGCAAATCCGCTAGGAGAGGATCCGACATGACGGCTCGAATCGTGCGTGGCCTTCTGGGTGCCGTGCTCGCGGCGGGCGCATTGCTGCCCACGTCGGTTCTGTTGGCAGGCAATGCATCTGCGGACTCTTGCTACTCGGCCGACTGCGTGCCCAATGTGGCGAGGAACGTCGGCGCAGGCGGGCCGTGCGTACCGCAACCGCGCCGCGCCTTCGCCTACGGGCTGCAGCCCGACGGCGCAACGGTGGTGTGCAACGCAGCGGGCGTCTGGGTGGCGGCGGGCCCGCTGATCGGCGTCTACAACGTGACGATGCCGTGTCCGTCACTCAATCTGTCGGCGCAGGGTTCCGACGGCGTCGCCCTGCAGTGCCTCGACTTGGGCGTCAGTCGGCTCGAGTGGGCACACCGCGCGAGCCTGATGGCCTAGCCTAGTTCGCGCCGGGTGTGTCGGGGGCTGAGCGAGTCGTCGACGTTCGGCATCTCGGATAGCACTACAGTTTGCGCGCGCGTCGATAAGTTGTTGCAGCGCAACAGACTTGACACAGCTAGCCCTCGATGCCGTCGTCGTTCTCGAAGAGTTCTCTCAACAGTTCTTCGGGGTGGTGGGCGAGGTTGATTTCGGGTGGGCTGGTGCCGTCGGTGTAGGCGAGTCGGCCGGTGTCGGTGACTTTGGTTTGCAGTAGGCCTTTGGTGATCATTGTGTGGTCGGGTCCGCAGTCGAAGAACAGGCAGTCGGCGTCGGTGCGGCCGCCGTTGCTCCAGGGCGGGTCGTGGTTGACCTCGCAGTGGTACCCCGGTTCGGTGCAGCCGGGTCGGGTGCAGCCGCGGTCGCGGGCGTAGCAGATGATGCGTTGGTCGGCGGTGGCGATGCGTTTGGTGCGGCCCAGGTAGAGCGGCCGGTTGGTGTGGTCGTCGAACACTGCCAGGTAGTGGATGGCGTTGGCGGCCATGCGCAGCAGGTCGCGCATCGGTAGCAGCGACCCGCCGCCGGTGCGTGCGGGGGGTGGCATCGCGATTGCGGGGTTGGTGATGGCGTGGGCGGCTTGGTCGAGTTCGGCCAGGGTGGCGCTGGCGATGACGGTGACCGGCAGCCCGCGGTGTTGGCCGTAGACCCCTGAGGAGATGCCCGCTCGCATGCCGAGTTTGACGGCGTCGTGCAGGCGTTGGGCGGCGGTGCGGGGGTCGGGTGTGATCTCGACGTGCCCGGCTTGGTCGGCGGGTTCAGGCTCGTTGGATGTGGGCGCCGGCTCGTCGGAATCAGGCTCAGGCCCGGGATCGGACTCGCCGGGCTCGCTGGGCTGGGGGTCGGCGGGTTGGTGGCGGCCGGGCCGGACGGCGGCGTTG
>CADEGF010000074.1 GCA_902826815.1 uncultured Mycobacteriaceae bacterium | reverse complement strand
CTCTGAAGTGCGCCGTCAGGGTTTCGAACCCCGGACCCGCTGATTAAGAGTCAGCTGCTCTACCAACTGAGCTAACGGCGCGCGTAGGCGACAATAACAGGCCCCGCGGCGCAGCGTGAAATCCCTTTTCGGGCCCCTGCCTGAGGAGACTCTCAGCGTGGTCGCGCCGAGGCTCAGGTTTCCCTTAGACTATTGCCAAGAATCCCGTCGAGCGCACCCCGTACTGAGTTGGAGCCAACTATGTGGCAGGTCAAGGACATGGCCCGTCCGCGTCGTCGTCGTATCTGTTTGATGGCCATCGCGCTGCTTCCGGCCCTGGTCTTCGGCCTGAGCGCATGCAGCGGCAACTCTGCTCCTTCGCAACCCCAGGTCATCGACGACAAGGGCACGCCGTTCGGCGACCTCCTGGTGCCCAAGCTCACCGCCTCGGTGAAGGACGGTGCCGTGGGTGTCACGGTGGACCAGCCCGTGACGGTCGCCGCTGAAGACGGCGTTCTCGGCTCGGTCACCATGGTCAACGACGACGAGGGCGTCTCGGTCGCGGGTCAGCTCAGCCCGGACGGCCTGACCTGGCACACGACTGAGCCGCTGGGCTACAACACGCGCTACACGCTGCAGGCGCAGTCGCTCGGCCTCGGCGGTGCGGCCAGCCAGCAGATGACCTTCCAGACGCACTCGCCCGAGAACCTGACCATGCCGTACCTGCTGCCGAACGACGGCGAGGTCGTCGGCATCGGCCAGCCGGTCGCGGTGCGATTCGACGAGAACATCCCGAACCGGCTGGCGGCGCAGCGCGCGATCACCGTCACAACCAACCCGCCGGTCGAGGGGGCCTTCTACTGGCTCAGCAACCGCGAAGTTCGTTGGCGCCCAGCGCAATACTGGAAACCTGGTACGACGGTGGATGTCGCGGTCAACACCTACGGCGTGGATCTCGGCGACGGCCTTTTCGGCCAGGAGAACATGACGACGCACTTCACCATCGGCGACGAGGTGATCACGACGGTAGACGACAACACCAAAACGCTGACCGTCCGGCGCAACGGCGAGGTCGTCAAGACCATGCCGACCTCGATGGGTAAGAACAGCACACCCACCAACAACGGCACCTACATCGTCGGCGACAAGTTCGGACACATGGTGATGGACTCGTCGACCTACGGCGTGCCGTCCAACTCGCCCAACGGGTATCGCACCGAGGTGGACTTCGCCACCCAGATCTCCTACAGCGGCATTTACGTGCACGCCGCGCCGTGGTCGGTCGGCAGCCAGGGCTACAGCAATGTCAGCCACGGCTGTCTGAACGTGAGTACCAGCAACGCGCAGTGGTTCTACGACAACACCAAGCGCGGCGACATCGTCGAGATCTCCAACACCGTCGGCTCGATTCTCCCGGGTGAGGACGGTCTCGGTGACTGGAACATCCCGTGGGACCAGTGGCGCGCAGGCAACGCGAACATCTGACGGCCGAACGTCTTTCGGCTCACCTTGTGGTGGTCGTGGTCGGCGTCGGCGCCAGTGACAGACCCGTATAGATTTCGTCGAGCATCGTCGGCAGCAGCGCCTGCGCTGTCGTCTGGTCGTCGAGCGAGATGGTCAGGTTGGTCCAAATGACCAGCGACACATCGTTATCCGGGTCGTAGCCCATAAACGAGTTGAAGCCAGGCATCTCGCCGCCGTGGTAGTACATCGCGGCGGTCGGGCTGAACCTCTGGTAGGAGATGCCGTAGCCGTACTTCTGCCCGTCGGGATTGTCCGGGTCCTCCGCCTGCGGGCTGTCCAGCCACTGCTTGTGGAAGTCGGCGTTGAAAACCTTGCCCGACACCAGGGATCGAATCCACGTCTCGATGTTGGCGGCCGTGGAGATGGCGCCGCCTGCGGCATGCGCGTACGACGGGTTCTGGTTGGTGTAGTCGGTGGGCTTGAGCGTCCCGGCCTGTCCGGCCGCCTTCATGTCCGCGGGGTACCGGTCATCGACCATCGCAAAAGCGGAACCGCCATACATGTAGCCGTGCGAGTACGGTTTCGGCATCGCCGTGTCGTCGACGGCGGGCAGCGACGTCTGCTCCAGCCCAAGCGGTTTGAAGAGCCTGTCCCGCATCTGCTCGCCCAGCGGGTGGCCGCCGGCCTTCTCGACGATCAGACCGAGCAGGGCGTAGTTGGTGTTGTCGTACTCGTAGGTGGTATTCGGCGGGTCGTTGGGCGGCTGCGCGAAGGCGATGTCCAGCGCCTCCTGCGGCGTCCACGTTTTGCCCGGGTTGGCGTCCAGCTCCGCGGACAACTCCGGGGCGTTGGTGTAGTTGTAGAGGCCGCTGCGCATCTTGAGCAGATCGGCGACGGTGATGTTCGTGCCGTTGGGCACGTCGGGAACGTAGTCGGACACGGGATCGGTGAATTTCAGCTTGCCGTCCTGGGCCAGCAGCACGACGAGCGCGGCGGTCATGGTCTTGGTGTTCGACGCGATCCGGAAATGGGTGTTCACATCGGGCGCCTCGTCGTGGCCTATCTCCGTCGTGCCGACTGCGGCGGTGTAGCTGCCCTGTGGTGTGCGGATGGCGACCATCGCGCCGGGCACTCCCAGTTTCTTCGCGGCGTTCTCGACGACGGTCTTGAGCGCGGCTGGATCGATGGGCTTGAGTGCGGGCGAAATCGGGGCGCTCCCTGTTGTTGTTGTTGTCGTCGTGGTCGCCGAGTCGCTTGTCGAGGTCGATGTCGTCGATGTGCATCCTGCGATGACTAGGGCGGCACACGCCATCGCAACCCCCGTGGCCCCGAATCGGCGTCGTCGCTCGCTCGGCCTCATGCCGCGCTCCTCGTCAAGATGGGCTGATCTTGACCGGAGCCTATGCGGGCGAACCGGCTTGATGCATCGGATCCTCGAGTTAGGTGAGATAGGAAAGTGAGCAACCCCTTGAGCGCGCCACAAAATCTCTGCATGAGGTCATACCTGGAGCACTTAGGCTCGACTTATGGCGTCAATCGAGGTCGACGTAGTAGGGCTGTCAACGCTGGCCCACCGCTGTGAGCAACTGGCTTCGCGTCTAGAGGCGATTACCGCGTCATGGACGTCGGGGGAGCTGTTCCAGCCGTCGGCTGTGGCGGTCAGCGCCGCAAATGTCGATATCGCCGCAGCGTGTGCTCGCTTCGCTAGTCGAATGTATGACACTGCGGCAGCATCGTCAGATGCCGCCTCCGGGTACGCGGCCACCGAGAGTGCGGGTACCGATGCACTCGGCGCTGTGGCGGCTTGACGGGGTTTAGATGACGGCAGCAACCGTCACTGCGCCTTCCGTTTCGCAGATCGAAGCGTGGAGCACGAACCATCTCGAAGGCGCTGCCTCGCAATGGAAACGGACAGCCGACTCGTGGGAACACGCGTTTACGGCGATTCATCGTGAAGCTGTTGCGCCAGGAGGGACAACTTGGCTCGGCGTAGCCGCCGACGCCGCTGCTTTACGGACCGGCATGGATCAAGCTGTCGTCACCAGAGCGGCGGACATGCTGCAGGCTGCGGCGAAGGTTGCCCGCCGGGGAGCGGATGACATCGCTGCTGCACGCCAACTGGTCCTTCGAGCGATTGATGATGCTCGCGCAGCGGGCTTTGAAGTGAGAGAAGATCTTTCGGTACGCAGTCACCAACTCGGCGGCACACCGGCGCAGCGGGCAGCACGTCAAGCGCAGGCCGAGATGCTTTCGTTGGAGATTCGCACACGCGCCGAGAAACTGGTCGTTGTCGATGCCGAAGTCGGCAGCAATGTCAGGTCGACCATCGAGGCTTTACGTAGCGCCGAGTTTGGCGAGGCTCGGCTCGAGAAGCCCGTAGTACAGGCCGTCGACTATGTCCCGATGCCGGAGACGCCGATTCCCGATCCGGGCTTGCCCGGCGATCCTGTGGGTGGGGGCACGGGACCGACCGGCGCCCAGATTTGGTCCGTGATCGACAAGCTGCCAGAAGGCGACAAGCCCTGGATCCGCGAGGTGCGGTCACCGCAGGACTTGCAGAGGCTTTGGGATTGGATGAAGCAGGACGGCACTGAACGCAAGGATCCTTACAAGGGCTCAGGCAAGGGCGTCGAATTCGATCTCCCTGACGGCAGCCGTATCGGTCAGCGGTTCGTGGCCGATTCGACCGGCAAGCCCGTGCTAGACACCAGAATCTCTGGTCAGGACCCCGTTAAGATCCATATCAACCCGCGCGGAGGTGTACCCGAAATCCCTGCGGCAACACGGCCAGTGGTCGAGCCTCCGCGCCCCCCGCTGCCGAAAGAGCTGCCGTCTATACGACGCGGCGGCATGTTCGGCGGCGTGCTTCCCGATGGTGTAATGCCACACTTCATCGAGCCCCCGGCGACGAAGGAATTACCTGTGATTGGCGACGGCAAACCTGACCCCGAACCCTGACCGAGTGAGAAGGATCATCATGGCTGAGATACACGATTCCAAAACGTTGCGAGAGCAGTTGCTCCGCGATGCACTCGGCGACTGCCTGCCGCTGGCCCACATCGATTCTGTTGCTCGACGCGTGGAGGCCGAGTCTTTGTCTGCCCGCCAGAATTTATCGATTGCCGCAGTGCGCTCGCTCATCGAGGACGGCCTAATGGTGGTGGGAGACATCGTCGGCGCATCCGACGAACGCGTCGAAGCCTGGGATCTGTCGCTGGATGACGCGATGGCTCAGATCCGCGACGATTACATCGTTCACCACGAAGACGGGAGCTGGGTGTTCGGCATCTGGTTCGCCCTCACTGAGCGCGGCGAACGCGCGGCCGAGGCACTCGGGACCGGGATTTCGGGGGACTGACGTTTACATGACGGATGGACAGCGAATCACCGCCGATAACGGTGCCGGGGCGACGGCGCAGTTGCGCGAACAGTTACTTCAGGACGGTCTCGAAGGTTGTATGCCACTGGCGCACTTTCTCAGCGTCGTTTCGCATGCGGCAGTCCTGCCATCTGCGCGCCGAGAGCTCCTGTTCCGCACTGTTCGATCGCTGATTGAAGACGAGCTGATGGTGGTCGGCCGTATAGGCGGAGATGTCGTTGAGCACGTCGATCCGTGGAACTTATCGCTCGATGACACGATTGCCCGCATCCACGACGAATACGTCGTCCACTATGACGACCAAGACTGGGTGTTCGGCATATGGTTCGCGCTGACGGACAGCGGCGAACGGGCGGCCGAAGCCCTTGAAACCAAAAAGTCGGAGGGCTGAGGAGCCCTCCGACTTATCCGGGGTGGCTGACGGGGCTCGAACCCGCGACATCCAGGATCACAACCTGGTGCTCTACCAGCTGAACTACAGCCACCATCGCCGCACGGCCAAAAGGCACCAGCGGCGTCGTAAATCCTAGCCGCTCGGGCGCTCGACGGCCGAATCAGTTCCGTCGCCGTTGGCTGATTCCGGGCCCAGTTCGGCGGAGATCGCGGCGATATCGCTGGTCGACGGCCCCGGTGGCGCCACGAAGGCCGTCTGCCGGTAGTACTGCAGCTCGCGAATCGATTCGTGGATGTCGGCCAGGGCGCGGTGCGCCAAACCCTTCTCCGGCTGGCCGAAGTAGATCCGCGGATACCAGCGTCGGCACAGCTCCTTGATGGAGCTGACGTCGATCATCCGGTAGTGCAGATAGTCGTCGAGCACAGGCATATCGCGGGCGATGAAGCCGCGGTCGGTGGCGATCGAGTTGCCCGCCAGCGGAGCTGTCTTGGCCTGCTTGACGTGGTCGCGGATGTAGTCCAGAACCATCTTCTCGGCGGTGGGTACGTCGACCGTCGACGCCCGCACCTCCTCGGTGAGACCCGACTTGTCGTGCATCTGCGCGACGACCTCGATCATCCCGGTCAGCGAATCGTCGGGCGCGTGGATGACGACGTCGATGCCGTCGCCGAGGATATTGAGGTCCGCATCGGTCACCAGGGCTGCGATCTCGATGAGCCGGTCGGACTTCAGGTCCAGCCCGGTCATCTCACAGTCGATCCACACCAGTTCGTCACGCACAGCGATTAACAGTAGGCCCACCCCCCGTCAATGCCCCACCACACCCACTGCGGCGGTGCCCGCACAGTAATGTTTCGGTCTATGACGACCGAGTCGACAGCAACCCCCGCCCAGCAGATCGCCGCCGGATACGCCGTCGAGGGTCAGGCGCTCGAACTGGGCAGTGTCGTCGTTGACGGCACGGTAGATCCGACTGCGCGGGTGCGCATTCCGCTGGCCACCGTCAACCGCCACGGCCTCGTCGCGGGTGCGACGGGTACCGGTAAGACGAAGTCGCTTCAGGTCCTCGCCGAGCAGCTCTCCGCCGCAGGCGTTCCGGTGTTGATGGCCGACGTCAAAGGCGACCTCTCCGGCCTGTCCAAGCCGGGCGAGGCAGGCGACAAGATCGCGCACCGCGCCAAGGACACCGGCGACGAATGGACGCCGACGGCCTTTCCGGTCGAGTTCCTGTCGCTTGGCACCTCAGGGATCGGCGTGCCGGTGCGCGCCACCATCTCCAGCTTCGGGCCCATCCTGTTGTCAAAGGTGCTGGACCTCAACTCTACTCAGGAATCCACCCTCGGCCTGATCTTCCACTGGGCCGACCAGAAGGGCATGTCGCTGCTGGATCTCAAGGATCTGCGGGCCGTGATCCAGTTCCTCATCAGTGACGAGGGCAAGCCGGAGCTCAAAGACCTGGGTGCGGTGTCGCCGACGACCGCGGGCGTCATCCTGCGCGCACTGGTAAACCTCGAGGCCGAGGGCGCCGACACCTTCTTCGGCGAGCCCGAGCTGGAGCCGAAGGACCTGCTGCGCCTGGACCCGCAGGGCCGCGGCATCATCAGCCTGCTCGAGCTGGGCGATCAAGCGGCCCGGCCGGTGATGTTCTCGACGTTCCTGATGTGGGTGCTCGCCGACCTGTTCACGACGTTGCCCGAGATCGGCGACGTCGACAAGCCGAAGCTGGTGTTCTTCTTCGACGAGGCGCATCTGCTGTTCACCGACGCGTCGAAGGCATTCCTCGAGCAGGTCGAGCAGACCGTCAAGCTGATCCGGTCGAAGGGCGTCGGCGTCTTCTTCTGCACCCAGCTGCCCACCGACGTGCCCAACGAGGTGCTCAGTCAGCTCGGCGCGCGGATCCAGCACGCCCTTCGCGCGTTCACCCCCGACGATCAGAAGGCGCTGTCGAAGACCGTCCGCACCTATCCGAAAACCGATGTGTACGACCTTGAGTCGGCGCTGACGTCATTGGGCATCGGCGAAGCGATCGTCACCGTGCTCTCGGAGAAGGGTGCGCCGACGCCGGTGGCGTGGACCCGCATGCGCGCGCCGCGATCGCTGATGGACACCATCGGCCCTGACGCCATCAAGGCCGCCGCGCAGGCCAGCCCGCTACAGGCCGAATACGGGCAGACCATCGACCGCGAATCGGCCTACGAGCGGCTCAACGCGCGCCTCGCGCCGCCCGAGCAGGCGCCGGCGGGCGGAGGTGACCCGTCACTTCCGCCGCCGGTGTACGTGCCGCCCGCTCCTGCAGAGGCCGAGGGCACCGCGACGGCCAAGAAGGCCGTCGAGCCTGGCATGTTCGACAAGATGATGAGCAGCCCGGCGTTCAAGAGCGCAATGCGCTCGGCGGGCACGGTCATCGGCCGCGAGATCACCCGCAGCATCTTCGGCACCGGCCGCCGCCGCCGCTAAACCACCGCCGCTAAACCCACCGCGAAATGGCATTCCGGCAGCGAAAGTGCGAGTGAGCGCCTGACGGGATGCAATCTCGCGGGTAGGTATTAGTCGCCGCCGAGCTTCTTGTAGACCGCGCCGACGATCGGGCTGACGATCGCGCGCGGTGCGTAGCCGCTGGCCACCGACATCGCCTTGGATGTAACCCCGGGCACCACCCGCATCTTGTTGCGCTCCAACGCATCCAGCGACAGCTTGGCGGTGTACTCGGTCGAGATCCATAAGAAGTCGGGGATCAGCTTCTCCACCAGCGACTGCTCGTGCTCCGAGGGCAGCGTTTCGCGGACAGGGCCCGGCGCCAGCACCGTTACATTCACGCCGTCGCGCTTGAGCTCACCGCGCAGTGACTCGCTGAACGTGTTGACGAACGCCTTCGTCGCCGCGTAGGTCGAGTTGTTCGGGATCGGCGAATTACCCGCCGCGGAACCGGAAATCAGGATTCCGCCCGCACCGCGTTCGACCATCCCCGGCAGAACCGCGAGAACAAGATCGTGTACGCCAAGCACATTCAGCTGGACCTGAGCCTTCTCGTCGGCGGGATCCAGCTTGGACACCGGCCCGAAGGTCGCCGTTCCCGCGTTGGCGCACAGTATCGAGATCTCGCGGCCCGCGAGCTCGTCGGCGAGCTTGCCCCGCTCACCGGGATCGGCGAGGTCGACCGGCCGCACCTCGACGACGACCCCGTACTTCTGCGTGATGCGCTCCGCCAGCGCCGTGAGTACGTCTTCGCGGCGGGCCGTGATGATCAGGTGGTGCCCCCGGGCCGCGAGCTCGATGGCCAGCGCCTCTCCGATGTTCTGCGAGGCGCCGGTGACGACGGCGCGAGCATCTGGGCTGGGTGCGGGTACTGCCATGGGCCGGACTATATCGTGGGCGATCGTGAGCGAAACGCGGCCGGCTGGGCTGTCCCCACCGCGGTCGCAGGTCCTGTCCTGGGGATTGTGGGACGTCGGCGCGACGGGCGTGAACGCGATCGTCATCACCTTCGTCTTCTCGGTCTATCTCACCAGCGACGTCGGCGACGACTTACCCGGCGGGACGACGCCGCAGAGCTGGTTGTTCCGGGCTTTGGCGGCTTCCGGCATCGTCGTCGCCCTGCTGGCCCCGGTCACCGGCGTCTGGGTCGACGCGCCGTGGCGCCGCCGCCGCGTGCTGGCGCTGCTGACTGCGGTCGTGGTGGCGCTGACCGCATCGATGAGCCTGGTGCGCGACGACTACCACTATCTGTGGCTGGGATTGCTGTTGATGGCGGGCACCGCCGCATGCGCCGAGCTCTCGACCGTGCCCTACAACGCGCTGCTGCGCCAGCTCTCGACGCCGCAGACGTCCGGCCGTATTTCCGGATTCGGTTCCGGCATGGGCTATTTCGGCAGCGTCATGCTGCTGCTGATCGTCTACGTCACGCTCATCTCTGGCGACGGCGCCACCCGCGGACTGCTGGGAGTCCCTGCTGCTGACGGCCAGAACGTGCGGGCGGCCATGCTGTTCGCTGCCGTGTGGTTCGCGGTGTTCGCGCTGCCCATCTTCATCACGGTGCCCTCGCCGCCGCACGATCCCGGCGACCCGCGGGCGAATGTCGGTTTCATCGGTGCCTACCGCAAGCTGTGGCGCGAAGTCGTCGGCGAATGGCACCGCGACCACAACATCGTCTATTACCTGGTGGCCAGCGCGGTGTTCCGGGACGGACTGACCGGGGTGTTCGCTTTCGGCGCCGTCCTCGGCGTCAGCGCCTACGGCATATCGAGCGCGAACGTGCTGCTGTTCGGCGTCAGCGCGAGCGTCATCGCGGCACTCGGCGCATTCCTCGGCGGTGTCGTCGACGACAGGCTCGGGTCCAAGAAGGTCATCCTCGGCTCCCTTGCGTCACTGATGGCGGTCTCGGTGGTTCTCTGGTCGCTGTCCGGACCGCTTGCCTTCTGGGTCTGCGGACTGGCGCTCTGCCTGCTCGTCGGGCCGACGCAGTCGTCGGCGCGCACCCTGATGCTCCGCATGTCGACCGAAGGCAAGGAGGGCGTGACGTTCGGCCTCTACACGACGACGGGACGCGCGGTGTCGTTCCTCGCGCCGTTCCTGATCTCGGTCTTCATCGACTGGTTCGGCTCGGTTCGGGCCGGCATCGGCGGTCTGCTGCTTGTGCTGGGTGCCGGCATGGTGATGATGGCGTTCGTGCACGCACCGCACCGGGTTCCTGTGCGCTAGCGCGTCGCCGTGCAGATCGTCAGGCCGTTGCCGGTGTTGGACTGCACCTGCACGCCGTTGACCGTCACCGTGCAGGTCACCTGCCTGCCCACATTGATGATCGTCAGGCTAGCCGAATCCTCAGCGGGACTGGGTAGTTCGACCTGCTTGCTCCACGGCAGCACCACGTTGAACTCTGTCTGCAACAGGCTGCCGGTGTCCACGTAGGTGATGTTGATCGCCCTGCCGGTTCCGGTGACCTCGTAGACCACCGACTCGGTGGTGCCGGGGGCCGCAGACTCGCTGGGCGGTGTGGTGCTCGGCGTCGGAACCGGGACGACAGGGGGGAGTGGTCGCAGTGTCGTGGTCGTCGACGGCGTCCTTGTCGTGGATGTGGTCGACGGCTCCGGCATCGGCGGCGGTGCGACGACGGTGTCCTGCCTCGAACTGTTGACGACCACCAAAGCGATCACCAACCCGATGACGAGCAGCACCGCCAAGGCCGCGATCAGCCACAGCCAGCGCGGCGACTTGGGCGACGGCGGACCTTCCGGCGGTCCGGGAGCGTACGGCGCGCCGTACTGGTCGGTGGGGTACTGACCCGTGCCGTATTGGCCGGTGCCGTATTGGTCAGTGCCGTACTGACCCGTGCCGTAGGGGTCGTAGCCGTAGGGCGGCAGCTGCCGGGTCGGGTCGGGTGGCGGGGGTGGCTGGTATGCGGGCGGACCGTACGGCGAGGAGGGACCGGCATACGCAGGATCGACATAGCCCGGATAGCTGGGACCCAGCGGTTGAGTCGGGTCGGGTCCGTCGCCTCGTGGCGTATTGGTCATACGCACCTCATTGCTGCAGGGTACCTGCGTTGCGGTGGGCCACCCGCGGCCAGCGTGTAAGCAGGTCGCTTAGAAGCGGGGTCGTGGCAAGCTGATATCGATGACGCGGACCGTGCGCACGAACTACGGCGCGTCGCTGTCGCCGGATGCGACGGCGTTCGCGCACCTCGTGGACGACGGCGGATATCCGAGGGCGGTTCAACGGTTTCTTCGCGGTTGGCGAGCGAGTTCGTCACGCGACGTCGAGTTGCCCGTCGCGGGTCCGGTTAACCGCGTCATCCATTCCGCCGATGGACACTGGCTGGCCTGCGAGGTCGCACCCGAGGGCGGTAGCCGCAGCCAGATCTGGGTCGTCACCACCGATCCCGACGACCGGGCTGCTCGACGCATCGACATGTGGCCCGCGGGCTCGACCGAAGGCACCGCCGACCTGATCGGTTGGGACGGTACACAAGTCGCGGCCATTCTCACCGGCGACGACGGCGTCGGCAGTTCGTGCCTCATCGACCCTGCCGACGGGGCGACAACGATCCTCGATCGGCGCTCGGGCGGCAGGCTCGTCGATTCATGGGCGGGCGCGGCCCTGGTGCGCGTCGGCCCGCGAGGCTACCGCGACCTCATCATGCTGCGCGGCCTCACCGAAATCGCCCTGCTGCCATATGATCCGGGGTCGACCACCGACACCGGCATCGTTCTCGACGACCAGACGCCACGGCGCCTGCGGTCCGGCCTGGAAGGCGAGACGTTCGACCTCTATCAACCGGCGAAAATCTACGGCCCGAACAGCACCAACGGCTACGTGCGCGCATTGATCCGCAGCGAGAACGGCGCGGACCACGCACGCCTTCTCGAGGTGACGTCGACCCCCGACGGCGTCTCCTACCAGGTAGTCGCCGAACGGCCGGGCCACGAGCTCGACGAGTTCGTCGTCAGCGACGATCTGTCGACCGTGGCGTTGTTGTGGAACATCAACGGCGCCAGCGAGTTACAGATCCTCGAATACGCTGACTACACGCTGTACGACCCGATTCCGCTGCCAGGCATGGTGGCCACCGAACTGACCACCAGTGCGGGCGGGTCGATGGTGGCGATGACGGTCGAGGGCCCCGACAAGCCGCGCACGGTGGAGCTCGTCGACCCGCGAACCAGGGAGTGGGAACGCATCGACCGTGAGCCGAGCAGCGGTCCGTTGTCCGCGGAGCCGACACTCGAGACGATCACCGCCCGCGACGGATTGGAGTTCAGCGGCTGGCTGTTCCGGCCACCGGACGGGGTCGACTCGATCGGGGCGATGATGTTCCTGCACGGGGGGCCCGAAGGTCAGGGCAGGCCGGGCTACAACGAGTTCTTCCCGCCGCTGCTGGAGGCGGGTATCACGGTCTTTCTGCCAAACGTGCGCGGCTCCGGCGGATTCGGCCGGTCGTTCATGCACGCCGACGACAGGGAGAAGCGGTTCGCGGCCATCGACGACGTCGCCGACGCGGCCTTGTTCCTGGTCGAGCGCGACCTGGCACCGGCGGATCGAATCGCCTGCTGCGGCTGGTCATACGGCGGCTACCTGACCCAGGCGGCGCTCGCGTTTCATCCGCAGCTGTTCGCCGCGGGTATCAGCATCTGCGGGATGAGCGATCTGAACACCTGGTACCGCAACACTGAGCCGTGGATCGCGGCGGCGGCCTACTCCAAGTACGGGCACCCGGTGAGTGACCGGGACCTGCTCGACCAGCTTTCCCCTCTGCTCCGCGCGCACGCCGTCACCGCACCGCTGCTGCTCGTCCACGGACTCAACGACACCAACGTTCCGCCGACCGAGTCGCAGCAGATGCACGACGCCTTGCGGGCGTTGGGGCGAAACGTCGAACAGTTGCTGTTTGCCGACGACGGTCATGAGATCGACAAGCGGGAGAATCGGACCGTGCTGGTCAAGGCGATGAGCGACTGGCTCACCACAGCGTTCACCCATGCCGCCGAATCCTGAACCGTTCAAGATCAGATTGGTGCGTTTACTGAATTGTCAGCGGGGTAAAACCCTCCTGCGCGCCAAATCGGCGCTCAACAGGAGGAGGCCAGCATGCGTGGTGGCGGAATTCTCGGCGTAATTGTGTTGGTTTGGTTGCTGATCGGTGTGGTGGCGGCTTATCAGCGCGACTACTTCAAGACCGATGCAGCCAATTGCGCCACAGCGGGCACGATCGCGTTGACGGTCGTAGCCGGACCGTTGAACTACGCGGGTGCAAACCCGAAGGTGACGAATTGCAACATGCCCGAACCAAGCCAGTAGTCAACGGGCTCTTAACAATTCACTGATTGAATGGAGTGAGCGATGATTGTCCTTGGAGTGATCCTCCTAATACTCGGGTTCCTATTCGGAATCTCGATCCTGACCTACATCGGCGTCGTGCTGATCGTGATCGGTGCGGTGTTCTGGATTCTCGGCTCGACCGGCCGCGCGGTCGGTGGTCGAAAAGTCTGGTACTAGCGCTACTGAGTAGCGCTTAGCTAGCTGCCGCTTCGGCCGGTCAGGGACAGGGCTGCGATCGTCATCTCCCGCAAGATGGCTCGCGACCCGGGAACCGTTCCTCGGCCGGCCGATTTGGCTGTCGCGGACCGGACGCTGTGCGGCGTCGAGTTCAGCAGGCCGAATACGGCATGCGCCATCAGTCGCGCGTCGGCCTCGTTGTCGGCGCGGTCCAGTCTCAGAAGCACGTCGACCCAGATCTCCACGTACTGCCGTTGGGCCTTGCGGACCTGGCGCTTGGCGGGCGCGGGTAGATAGTCCAGATCGCGGTCCTGGATGCGAATGAGATCGGACTCGTTGAGCGCGAAGTCGAGGTGGAAGTCGATGAGCCCGTCCAGTGCGGTTTTGGCATCCGATTCCTCGGCGACGACGGACTTGGCTCCGGCCAGCAGACGGGTGCTGATACCGACCAACAATTCGACAAGCAGCGCCTCCTTGTTCGGGAAGTGCCGGTAGATCGCGGGCCCGCTGACACCGACCGCGGCGCCGATGTCCTCGAGACGAACGGCGAGGAAGCCCCGTTCGGCGACCAGCCGTTCCGCGGCGGCAATCAGCTGGTCCCTGCGGTCGGACTTGGCTTTGCTTCGGCTGGTCCCGCCAGGCGGAGACGTCGACCGAGAAGCCGGGAGAGTCATCGCGCTACCTCCATCCCCGCTGGTGGACAACTGGAGTTAATCGTGACTAACATAGTATGAGTTAGTCGTCATTAACTCAACCGAACGGGCGTTACCGATGACAGCGACGCTTCAGTCCAGCCGCGAGCAGCATCTTGCGCTCGTCGCGCAGCTGCGGGAGAAGATGGCCGTCGTGGCGCTCGGCGGATCGGCCAAATCTCGCGAGCGCCATGTCAGCCGCGGCAAGCTGCTGCCACGGGACCGCGTCGACGGCCTTCTCGATCCTGGTAGCGCGCTGCTCGAGGTGTCGGCGCTCGCCGCGGACGGCATGTACGACGACGAAAGTCCCGGCGCGGGAATGATCGTCGGCATCGGACGCGTCTCGGGCCGCGAATGCATGATCGTCGCCAACGATGCCACCGTCAAAGGCGGTACCTACTACCCGATTACGGTCAAGAAGCATCTGCGGGCCCAGGAGATCGCGAGGCAGAACCGGCTTCCGTGCATCTATCTGGTCGACTCGGGCGGCGCCTTCCTGCCCCGCCAGGACGAGGTCTTCCCCGACCGCGAGCATTTCGGCCGCATCTTCTACAACCAGGCGACGATGAGCGCCGAGGGCATCCCGCAGATCGCGGCGGTGCTCGGTTCGTGCACCGCCGGCGGGGCCTACGTTCCCGCGATGAGCGACGAAGCCGTCATCGTCCGCAACCAGGGCACGATCTTTCTCGGCGGCCCGCCACTGGTGAAGGCCGCAACCGGGGAAGTGGTCACCGCGGAGGAACTCGGCGGCGGCGACCTGCATTCGAAGACGTCGGGTGTGACCGACCATCTCGCCAACGACGACCGCGACGCCTTGCGAATCGTGCGGCGAATCGTCTCGACCCTCGGGCCGCGCCTCGACCCGCCATGGGACGTCCTGCCGACCGTCGATGCGGTCGCCGACCAGACCGAGCTCTACGACGTCGTACCCGTGGACGCACGCGTGCCCTACGACGTGCACGAGGTCATCACGCGAATCGTCGACGGCGGCGAGTTCGCGGAGTTCAAGGCTGAATACGGGGCAACGCTCGTCACCGGCTTCGCCCACATCCACGGCCATCCGGTCGGCATCATCGCCAACAACGGCGTGCTGTTCTCCGAATCCGCGGTGAAGGGTGCACATTTCATCGAGCTGTGCGACAAGCGAATGGTCCCGCTGCTGTTCCTGCAGAACATCTCCGGCTTCATGGTCGGCCGTGACTACGAGGCGGGCGGAATCGCCAAGCACGGCGCCAAGATGGTGACCGCCGTGGCCTGCGCGCGAGTGCCGAAGCTGACCGTCGTCATCGGCGGCTCGTACGGCGCGGGTAACTACTCGATGTGTGGGCGTGCGTATTCGCCGCGCTTCCTGTGGATGTGGCCGAACGCCAGGATCTCGGTGATGGGCGGCGAGCAGGCGGCCTCGGTGCTTGCCACCGTGCGCGGTGAGATGACACCGGAGCAGGAGGAAGAGTTCAAGGCGCCGATCCGGGAGCAGTACGAAAGCCAGGGCAACCCGTACTACTCGACCGCGCGGCTCTGGGACGACGGGGTGATCGATCCCGCGGACACCAGAACAGTTCTCGGGCTGGCGCTTTCGGTTGTCGGGCAGGCGCCCGTCGAGCCGGTCTCCTACGGCGTCTTCCGGATGTGATGATGAGCTTCGATACGGTCCTGGTCGCCAACCGCGGCGAAATCGCGGTGCGGGTGATCCGCACGCTGCGCGAGATGGGTATCCGCTCGGTCGCCGTGTTCAGCGACGCCGACGCCAACGCCCGGCACGTCGCCGAGGCCGACGTCGCAGTCGGGATCGGGCCCGCGCCCGCGCGGCAGAGCTACCTGAACATCGAGGCGGTCGTCGACGCCGCCCGGCGCACCGGGGCGCAGGCCATCCACCCCGGCTACGGATTCCTTTCGGAGAACGCCGAATTCGCCGCCGCGCTGGAGGCGGCGGGGATCGTGTTCATCGGGCCTGGAGTCAAGGCGATCCAGACCATGGGCGACAAGATCGCGGCGAAGACGACGGTGTCGGCCTTCGGCGTGCCGGTGGTCCCGGGCATCGCGCGGCCGGGTCTGACCGACGACGATCTGATCGCAGCGGCAGGCGATATCGGTTATCCGGTGCTGGTGAAGCCGTCAGCAGGTGGCGGCGGCAAGGGTATGCGGGTCGTGCACGAGTCGTCGGAGCTACCGGCCGCCCTGGCCAGTGCGCGGCGCGAAGCGGGTGCGGCGTTCGGTGACGACACCCTGTTGCTGGAGCGATTCGTGTTGAACCCCCGCCACATCGAGGTGCAGGTGCTCGGCGACGGCTACGGCAACGTGGTCCATCTCGGCGAACGCGAATGCAGTCTGCAGCGGCGCCACCAGAAGGTGATCGAGGAGGCGCCGTCGCCGCTGCTCGACGCGCCGACCCGGGCCAGGATCGGCGCCGCAGCCTGCGACACTGCCCGCAGCGTCGACTACACCGGAGCGGGCACCGTGGAGTTCATCGTGTCCGCCGACCGGCCCGACGAGTTCTTCTTCATGGAGATGAACACCCGCCTGCAGGTCGAGCACCCGGTCACCGAAATGGTCACCGGTGTCGACCTCGTCGAACTTCAGGTGCGTGTCGCGGCGGGGGGCAAGCTGCCGATCGCGCAGGACGACATCACGATGACCGGGCATGCGATCGAAGCGCGCGTGTACGCCGAAGATCCCGCCAACGGGTTCCTGCCCACCGGCGGCGACGTGTTCGGCCTCGCCGAACCGCACGGGCCCGGTATCCGCGTCGACTCCGGATTGGCGGACGGCACTGTGGTGGGCAGCGACTACGACCCGATGCTGGCCAAGGTCATCGCGCACGCCGCCGACCGGCCGGGCGCGCTGCGTGCCCTCGACAGGGCGCTGTCCGACACCGCGGTGTTGGGGGTTACGACGAACATCGAGTTCCTGCGCTTTCTGCTGGCCGATCCCGACGTCGTCGCCGGCCGGCTCGACACCGGATTGTTGGACCGCAGGACAACGGATTTCGTCGCCGCCCAACCCGGTGACGAGGAACTGATCGCCGCCGCGGCCTACAAGTGGTTGCGCATTTGGCCGGTGCCTGCAGACAACCTGTGGGAGGTGCCGTCGGGCTGGCGGATCGGACAGCACGCGCCGACGACAGCCCGTCTCCATTCCGGCGAGCGCACCGACCACGTGTACCTGACCGGAACACCGCACGCCGCGACGGCCGTGGTCGAGGACGGCGAACCTCACACGCTGACAGCCAGTCTCGACGGGAACCGGCTCGTGGTGACAGTCGACGGGCTGCGTACCGACTATCTCGTCGCCGCAACGGACGGGCAGATCTGGCTGGCGGCGTCGGGGCGCACGGCGGTCGTCGACGAAGTTCGCGAAGCGCCGGTCCGGGCCGACGAGGAACACAGCGGCGACGCCGAACTCGTCAGCCCCATGCCGGGTTCGGTGGTCGCCGTCGGCATCGACGGCGGTGCAACGGTGACCGCAGGCTCGGTCGTCGTCGCGGTCGAGGCGATGAAGATGGAGCATGCGCTGACCGCGCCCGTCGACGGCGTGGTGGAACTACTCGTCGCAGTCGGCGACCAGGTCAAGGTGGGTCAGCCGTTGGCCCGAATAACAGCTAGTGAGGAAGCGAAGAAGTCATGAGTGAGTTTCTGGCCACCGGGATGCTGCCCGACCACTACGAGCAGCTCGCCAAGACAGTGCGGGACTTCGCGCAGAGCGTGGTGGCACCCGTCGCCGCCAAACACGATGAAGAGCACTCGTTCCCGTACGAAGTCGTATCGGGGATGGCCGATATGGGACTGTTCGGCCTGCCGTTCCCCGAGGAGTACGGCGGCATGGGCGGCGACTACTTCGCGCTGTGCCTCGCACTCGAGGAACTCGGCAAGGTCGATCAGAGCGTGGCCATCACGCTCGAGGCGGGCGTATCGCTTGGCGCGATGCCGGTCTACCGGTTCGGCAACGACGACCAGAAGCAGGAGTGGCTGCCGCTCTTGGCAAGCGGCAAGGCACTGGGTGCGTTCGGCCTGACCGAGGCCGGCGGCGGGACGGACGCGGGAGCGACCAAGACGACGGCGAAGATGGATGGGTCAACTTGGGTTATTAATGGCAGCAAGCAGTTCATCACCAACTCGGGCACCGACATCACCAAGCTGGTGACGGTCACCGCAGTCACCGGGGAAGCCGATGGCCGGAAAGAGATCTCGTCGATCCTCGTGCCGGTGCCGATCGAGGGTTTCACCGCCGAACCCGCCTACAACAAGGTCGGCTGGAACGCCTCGGACACCCACCCGCTGAGCTTCGACGACGTCCGGGTACCCGCCGAGAACCTGCTCGGCGAGCGCGGCCGCGGCTACGCCAACTTCCTGCGCATCCTCGACGAGGGTCGCATCGCCATCGCGGCGCTGTCGGTCGGCGCTGCGCAGGGCTGCGTCGACGAATGCGTGAAGTACGCCAAGGAACGCGAAGCTTTCGGCGCGGCGATCGGCACGTATCAGGCCATTTCGTTCAAGATCGCGCGCATGGAGGCTCGCGCGCATTCCGCCCGCACCACCTACTACGACGCGGCCGCACTCATGCTGGCGGGCAAGCCCTTCAAGAAGGCCGCCGCGATCGCCAAGCTCGTCGCCAGCGAGGCCGCGATGGACAACGCGCGCGACGCCACGCAGGTGTTCGGGGGCTACGGCTTCATGAACGAGTACTCCGTCGCACGGCACTACCGCGACAGCAAGATCCTCGAAATCGGTGAAGGGACAACGGAAGTGCAGCTGATGCTGATCGCGCGCGAGGCCGGCCTGTGAGCGAGAAGCGGGTCGTCACACAGCGTGGGTTGTGGTTCGAGGAGTTCGAAACCGGCGTGATCTACCAGCACCGGCCGGGCCGGACCATCACCGAAGCCGACAACGTCCTGTTCACCACGCTGACGATGAACACCCAGGCGTTGCATCTGGATGCCGCCTTCTCCGATGCGCTGCCGCCGTTCAACCAGCGGTTGGTGAACTCGATGTTCACGCTGTCGACGCTCGTCGGGCTTTCGGTCGCGCAGCTGACGCAGGGCACGATCGTCGGAAACCTCGGCTTCGGCGAGGTCGCCTTCCCGAAGCCGCTGTTTCACGGCGACACCCTGTACGCCGAGACCGAGGTGCTCGACAAGCGCGAGTCGAAGAGCCGGCCCGGCGAGGGCATCGTCACGTTCGCGCACACCGGCCGCAATCAGCACGGCGACGTCGTGGCGACGGCGTCGCGAAAGACCATGGTGCGCAAGCGTCCAGACGGAGACGCATAGTGGCGCTCACCCAAACCGGCCCCGGCTGGCTGTTCTGCCCGGCCGACCGCCCCGAACGATTCGCCAAAGCCGCCGCGGCGGCCGACGTGGTGATCCTCGACCTCGAGGACGGTGTCGCGGCGAAGGACCGGCAAGACGCGCGCGCCGCGCTCGTCGACACCCCGCTGGATCCCGATCGCACCGTCGTCAGGATCAACCCCGCCACCACCGACGAGCACGCGCGGGACCTCGACGCGCTCGCCAAGACCAAGTACACGACCGTGATGCTGGCGAAGACCGAGGATCCGCAGCAGATCCGCGACCTCGCCCCGCTGGACGTCATCGTGCTGATCGAGACGCCACTGGGCGCGGTGGTGGTCAACGAACTCGCCCGCATCGACAACGCCTATGCCCTGATGTGGGGCGCCGAGGATTTGTTCGCGGTCACCGGCGGCACCGCCAACCGGTGGCCGGACGGCAGCTACCGCGACGTCGCCACGCACGTCCGCTCGCAGACGCTGCTGGCGGCCAAGGCGTACGGGCGGATGGCGCTGGACTCGGTGTATCTCGACATCAAGAACCTCGACGGACTGCGCGGCGAGACCGATGACGCCGTTGCGGTCGGTTTCGACGCCAAGGTCGCGATCCACCCGACGCAGGTCGCCGTCATCCGCGAGGCCTATGCGCCGACGGCTGAACAGGTCCAATGGGCGCGACACGTGCTCGAAGCCGCCCGCCATGAACGCGGCGTCTTCCAATTCGAAGGCATAATGGTGGATGCCCCAGTGCTGCGGCGGGCAGAGCGCATCGTCCAGCTAGCGCCTCATCCTGGCAACTAGCCGGCGACCCCTCACCAGGGGTTTTGCTCCAACCGCCTCCGTGCTGAGCACCTCAGTCGCCTGACGGCGCGATCCGCCGTCAGTGACCCTAGGAGGCGGTATGGCCGGGTCCATCAAGGCACCCTTGACGTCGGCTGATGTCGAGCTGGAGCCGATCCAACTGGTCGCCCCGGACGGGACGCCGACCACCGAGACGCGGTATCGCCGAGACCATCCACCCGAGACGCTTGGCTGGCTCTACGAGCTGATGGCCGTCACCCGCGCGCTCGACGCGGAGTTCGTCAACCTGCAGCGACAAGGTGAGCTTGCGCTGTTCGCCTCGTGTCGCGGCCAGGAAGCCGCGCAGATCGGGTCGGCTGCGTGCCTGCGCAAGACCGACTGGCTGTTTCCGCAGTACCGCGAGATCGGGGCGTTCCTGCTGCGCGGGATCACGCCCGGGCAGATGGGCGCGGTCTGGCGGGGCCGCTGGCACGGCGGGCTGGGGTTCACCGACAAGTGCGTCGCGCCGATCGCGATTCCGATCGGCACCCACGGTCTGCATGCGGTCGGGGCGGCGATGGCGGCGCAGCGCCTCGGCGAGGACTCGGTGACGGTGGCCTACCTCGGCGACGGCGCGACCAGCGAGGGCGATGCCCACGAAGCGCTCAACTTCGCCGCGGTCTTCAAGGCGCCGTGCGTGTTCTTCGTGCAGAACAACCAGTGGGCGATCTCGGTGCCGGTCAGCCATCAGCACGCCGGGCCGTCGATCGCGCACCGGGCGATCGGCTACGGAATGCCGGGCATCCGCGTCGACGGCAATGATGTGCTGGCCTGCTTCGCGGTGATGGCCGAGGCCGCCGAACGCGCCCGCAGGGGTGGCGGCCCGACGCTGATCGAAGCGGTCACCTACCGGCTCGGCCCGCACACCACCTCCGACGACCCGACCCGCTACCGGTCGCAGGATGAGGTCGACAAGTGGACAGCGCTGGATCCGATTCCGCGGTACCGCAACTATTTACAGCACATCGGCACATGGAGCGAGCGGCTGCAACACAGGGTCGAAACGCGGTCGGCGCGGCTGTGCGCGGAACTGCGCGACGCGGTCGTCAACACGCCCGACATGGACGTCGGGGAAATGTTCGACACGGTGTATGCCGACATCACCCCGACGTTGCAGGACCAGCGCGACCAGTTGATGGCCGAGCTGGCGAAGGAGGCATGATGACGCAAATCATCGAACGGCCTGCCGGATACGGCGACGACGCCCACGAGCCGCCACTGTTCACCCCGATGCCGACGGCCACCAACCTGACGATGGCGCAGGCGATCAACAGCGCATTGCACGACGCGATGGCGGCCGACGACCGCGTCCTGGTCTTCGGCGAGGACGTCGCGACGCTCGGCGGAGTTTTCCGGGTCACCGAAGGGCTCTCCGAAACCTTCGGTGACGGACGATGTTTCGATACCCCGCTGGCGGAGTCGGCGATCATCGGCATCGCGGTCGGGTTAGCGATCCGCGGCTTCGTCCCGGTGCCCGAGATCCAGTTCGACGGGTTCTCCTACCCCGCGTTCGACCAGATCGTCAGCCACCTGGCGAAGTACCGCATGCGCACTCACGGCGACGTGGACATGCCCGTCACGATCCGGATCCCGTCCTTCGGCGGAATCGGTGCCGTCGAACACCATTCCGAGTCCACCGAGACGTACTGGGCGCACACCGCCGGCCTGAAAGTGGTGGTGCCGTCGACGCCGTCGGACGCCTACTGGCTGCTGCGGCATTCGATCGCCAGCCGGGACCCGGTGGTCTACCTGGAGCCCAAGCGGCGGTACTGGTCGCGGGAGGATGTCGACACCAGCGAACCCGGCCTGCCCATCGGCCGCGCGGCGGTACGCCGTATCGGCGGCGACGTCACCGTGCTCACCTACGGCGGTCTGGTCCAAACTGCGCTCGCCGCAGCAGATCTGGCGGCAGATCAATACGGCTGGAACCTGGAAGTCGTCGACCTGCGCTCACTCAACCCGCTCGACTTCGACACGATCGCCGCGTCTGTGCGCAAGACCGGGCGAGCGGTGGTCATCCACGAGGGTGCCCGCACTCTCGGGTTCGGCGCCGAGTTGGCGGCCAGGATCTCCGAGGAGCTGTTCTACGACCTGGAGGCTCCGGTGTTGCGCGCCACCGGTTTTGACACTCCCTTCCCACCGGCAAGGCTCGAGAAGCTGTGGCTACCCGGTGTCGACAGACTGCTCGACTGCGTCGAGAAAGCCATGCAGTCATGAGTACCGACAATGTGCGGGACTTCTTGGTGCCCGATCTCGGTGAAGGCCTCGAGGACGCGACGGTCACGGGTTGGAGTGTGGCGGTCGGCGATGACGTCGCACTCAACCAGACGCTGTGCACGGTTGAGACCAACAAGGCCGAGGTGGAGATTCCGAGCCCGTTCGCGGGCCGCATCGTCGAACTCGGTGGGGCAGAAGGCGAAACGCTCGCGGTCGGTGCCGTACTTGTCCGGATCGCGACTGACGCACCGGCTCCCGCTACGCAGACTGACGAGCGACCGAAACGCAAGCCGGTTCTCGTCGGTTACGGCGCCGACGACGAGATGGACACCAGCCGCCGCGCGCCGCTAACCGACGGCGCACGGCCGCGCGCCAAGCCTCCGGTGCGCAAGCTCGCCGCCGATCTGCACGTCGACCTGGCTGCCCTGACGCCGGGCTCCGGTCCGGACGGGATCGTCACCCGCGACGACGTGCTTTCGGTAGCGGGCACGCCCGAACAGGTTCGCGACGACGTCGGTGTGCACGGTGTGCAGGCCACGATGGCTCAGCGGATGGCGCTGTCGCGAACCAACATTCCCGATGCCCACGCCAGCGTGCACGTCGACTGCTCGGCCCTCTTGACGGTACGCGACCGGCTGCGCGACGAAGTCGGTGACGACGGGCCGCCGGTCACGACGTTCGTCCTGACGCTTCGGCTGCTGACGATCGCGCTGACGCACCACCCGATGTTCAACTCGACCTGGGTGGACACCGCGGGCGGAGCGCATATCCACGTCCACTCTGCTGTACACCTCGGTATCGGGGTGGCCGCGCCGCGCGGGCTGCTGGTGCCGGTGGTCAAGGATTCGCAGGACAAGTCGACGCGCGAGTTGGCTGCGACGGTGGCCCGGCTCGTCGAGGAGTCGCGGGCAGGAACCGTCAAACCGGCTGAGCTGCAAGGGTCTACGTTCACCGTGTCGAACTTCGGCGCACTGGGGTTGGACGAGGGCGTACCCGTCATCAACTATCCAGAGGCCGCGATCCTGGGCATGGGGTCGTTGAAACCGCGCGCGGTCGTGGTCGACGGGGCCGTGATCGCGCGGCCGACGATGACCTTGACGTGCGCCTTCGACCACCGCATCGCCGACGGCGCGCAGGTGGCGGCGTTCCTCGGTGAACTGCAGCGGCTGATCGAGTCGCCGGAATTGGCGCTGCTCGACCGCTAGCCACCTGTCTACGCGCGTCGAGACTGCGCTGGTGGCG
>CADEGF010000073.1 GCA_902826815.1 uncultured Mycobacteriaceae bacterium | reverse complement strand
CTCGCCGCTGGCTGAATAAGCTACGCGCGGTTCCCAAGCAGGCGTCATCAACTGATGGCGCCTGCTTCTCTGTTTGCCAAACACGATCTGCCACATCGCTTTTCAGCTGTGAAGTTGCTGTGTGAGCAGACACATAATGCGCGTATATTTTACATAGAGTAGCAATGTAGTTACATCAGTGAAACATGTGGAGGGCAGGACATGTGCGGAATCACCGGCTGGGTGGGCTACTCGCGAGATCTGCGTCAGGAGCGACGCACGATCGACGCAATGACCAAGACCATGGCGTGCAGGGGCCCCGACGCGTCGGGCGTATGGACTGATCGGAACGCGGCGCTCGGCCACCGCCGGCTCGCGGTGATCGACCTGCCTGGCGGTGCCCAGCCCATGTCCATCGCGACACCCAACGGCGACGTCGCGATGGTCTACAGCGGCGAGGCCTACAACTTCACGGAGCTGCGCGGAGAGCTGGAGAACGCCGGCCATCGCTTCACGACTGCCAGCGACACAGAGGTCGTGCTGCGGGGTTACCTGCAATGGGGCGACGCGGTGGCAGACCGACTCAACGGCATGTACGCATTCGCCATCTGGGATGCGCGCGACCGCAAGCTGGTGATGATCCGCGACCGGATGGGCATCAAGCCGTTCTACTTCTACCGCACCTCCGACGGTGTGCTGTTCGGGTCGGAGCCGAAGGCGATCCTGGCCAACCCGGTCGCCAAGCGGGTGGTGGGCATCGATGGACTGCGCGAGCTCTTCGCGCCGGTCAAGACTCCCAAGCATGCGATCTGGGAGGGGATGGCCGAGGTCGAACCCGGCACCATCGTCACCGTCGACGAGCGCGGGATCCGCGAACGCACCTACTGGCGGCTCGAATCCAAGCTGCACACCGACGACCGCGACACGACGGTCGCACACGTTCGGGAGCTTCTCGACGACATCGTTCGACGCCAACTGGTGGCCGACGTCCCCGAATGCGTGCTGCTGTCGGGCGGCCTCGATTCCAGTGCGATCACGGCTCTTTCGGCCCGTGAACTCAGCGATCCCGTGCGGACGTTCGCTGTCGACTTCGTCGACCAGGCCGACAACTTCAAGCCCGACGAGCTGCGGCCGACCCTGGACACGCCCTATGTGCACGACGTCGCCAAGCACGTCGGATCGGATCACACCGATATCGTTCTCGACCACAATCAGCTGTCGAACATGGAAATCCGGCGCAAAGTGGTTGGGGCGCGCGATATCCCGATGGGATTGGGCGACATGGACGCGTCGCTCTACCTGCTGTTCAAGGCGATCCGGCAGCAGTCGACAGTAGCGCTTTCCGGCGAATCGGCCGACGAGATCTTCGGCGGCTACCGGCAGTTCCACGACCCAAAGATCCAGCAGCTCGACGAGTTTCCCTGGATCGCGGCCGGAATGGGACCCATCGACGCCAGCGGTGAAGTACTCGCACCCGCGCTGAGGTCGGTCATCGATCTCGGCGGTTTCATGGCTGAGCGCTACCGAGAAGGTGTCGCCGAGGTTGGCCGGGTCGACGGCGAAGACGACTTCACCCACCGGATGCGGGTGATGAGCTACCTGCACCTGACCCGGTTCGTGCGGATTCTGTTGGACCGCAAGGACAGAATGAGCATGGCCGTCGGCCTCGAGGTACGTGTTCCGTTCTGCGACCATCGGCTCGTGGAGTACGTCTACAATACCCCGTGGGCGCTGAAGACCTACGACGGCAGGGAGAAAAGCCTGCTGCGCGGGGCGGCCCGCGACGTGCTGCCCGAGTCGGTGGTGAAGCGGGTCAAGAGTCCGTATCCGTCGACATCGGATCCGCAGTACGGTGCCGAACTGCAGGCGCACGCCAAGGATCTGTTCGGCTCCGGAGCCGACTTGCTTTTCAACATCATCGATCGGGCGAAGCTGGAACACCTCGTCGGGGTGGATCCGCAGAAGCTACAGTCCGTCGAACGGACCCGTCTGGAAAGAGTGCTGGATCTGGCGGTGTGGATCGACATGTACAAGCCGACGGTCGTCTTCTGACCAGTCTTGGGTAAGCCGACCGCAGATCGGGTAGCTACCATACGTGTGCATGGCCGGTGACGGACGTCGACGTCCTGATGTCGTCGTGACAGCAATCGAGTCGTCGACTGCTCTCACGACAAACGCCGAGGAAACGTGGCGACAACTGTTGACAGGTCGGAGCGGCATCAGGACGCTGGACAAGCCGTTCGTCGACGAGTTCGGCTTGGGAGTGAGGATCGGCGGTGAATTGCGGGAGGAATTCGACCAGTACCTGGACCGCAAAGAGATCCGCCGGATGTCCTACATGCAGAAGATGTCAGCTGTGCTGGGCCGGCGGCTCTGGGAGAACGCGGGCTCACCGGACATCGACCCAAAACGCCTTGCCGTCTCGGTCGGACAGGCGCTGACCTCAACCCAGGCGCTCCTCCAGCTCTACGAAGACTTGAACAGAGACGGTATGAGGGCGGTGCGCAGGATGCCGCTCGTCGTCCAGATGCACATGCCCAATGCTCCCGCGGCGGCGATTGGCCTCGACCGCGCGGCCAAGGCCGGAGTCATGTCGTCCGTGCTTTCCGATGCCTCGGGCGCCGCTGCCATCCTGGAGGCCTGGCAACACATCGTGTTTGGTGACGCCGAGGCCGCGATCTGTGGCGGCGTGGAGGCGCGGATCGAGGCGGTACCCGTGGCGACGTTCTCCGCGCTCGACATGTTGTCCACCAACAACGGTGACCCCGCCGGCGCAAGCCGTCCGTTCGACAAGAACCGCGACGGCATGGTCCTTGGCGAAGGCGGCGCGCTGATGCTCCTCGAGATCGAAGAACACGCAAAAGCGCGCGGTGCAGAGATCTTGGCCCGTGTCCTTGGCGGGGCCATCACCTACGACGGTTATCACGAGATCGCCCCGGATCCCACGGGCGAGTTGGCCGGTGAAGCCGTGACCCGTGCGATTGAGCAGGCGGGCTTGACGGCGACGGACATCGACCACATCAACGCGAACGCGGCCGGAACCCGCGCGGGTGATCTGGCCGAGGCCAGGGCGATCCGAAACGCCTTCGGTAGTCATATGCCAGCGGTTTACGCGCCGAAGGCCGCCTTGGGCCACTCGCTGGGCTCCGCCGGGGCGGTGCAATCCGTCCTCACGGTGCAGGCGCTGCGCGACGGGGTCGTCCCGCCCACACTCAACGTGACACAACTCGACGACGAGATCGACCTCGACGTCGTGTCCGGCGAAGCCCGGCGCAGCGACTACCGATACGCCGTCACCAATTCCTTCGGCTTCGGCGGCCATAACGTGGCCGTGGTTTTCGGGGCGTACTGATGCCGCCTACTTCACCAGTGTGAACTGGCCGACGCTGCTGATGTTGCGACTGAAGAAATCGGAGCATCCGGTCAGATACCTGATGTACCGGTCGTAGACCTCTTCCGAGGTAACCTCGATCGCTTTGCCACGCATGGCTTTCAGCCGTTCGGTCCACGTATCGAGTGTCCGCACGTAATGCTCGTTGAGATACTGCAGTTCCTCAACGACGAAGCCCGCGGCTGCCGAGTGCTCGACGATGTCGTCATCGCATGGCACCCCGCCGCCGGGGAAGATCTCTTTGGCAAGGAACCGCATGAACTTCACATCGCTGAACGTGACCTGAAAGCCGATCTCGGCCCAGCGCCGCATCGGCTGGCCCATGATGGTTTGCAGCACCATCCGTCCGCCGTCAGGCAGGACACGGTGACACAGTTCGAAGAATGGTCCGTAGCGCTCCTTCGGGAAGGCCTCGAACGCCTCGATGCTGACGATCCGGTCGACGGGTTGGTCGAACTCCTCCCACCCGCGCAACAGCACGCGGCGCGACCGGTCGGTGTCGATATCGTCGAGGAGCTGTTGGCCGAGCGAGTGCTGGTTCTTGCTCAGCGTCAGGCCGACGACATTGACGTCATACCGTTCGACGGACCTCTTCATCACCGAACCCCAGCCGCAGCCGATGTCTAGGAGTGTCATGCCCGGCCGCAGATCGAGCTTGCCGAGGGCCAGGTCGATCTTGGCGAGCTGTGCCTCTTCGAGCGACATCTCATCTCGCGCGAAGTAGGCACAGCTGTACGTCCGCGTCGGATCCTGAAACAGCCCGAAGAACTCGTTCGATAGGTCGTAATGGGCTTGGACGTCTTCGTACGCCACCTTCATGTCTGTCATGCGGTCAGGCGGGAGACTTCTCGAGGGTGAATTGGGCGACATCGGTATAGCCCTCCCGGAACAGGTCGGAGCAGCCCCGTAAGTACTTCACGAACCGTTCGTAGATCTCTTCTGAGGTGATCTCGATCGCTTCGTCCTTCTTCGACTCAAGGTTATTCGCCCATGTGTCGAGCGTCTTCACATAGTTCGGCTGGAGGTGCTGCACGCGGGTGACCCTGAAGCCGGCCGCGGTGGCGTTCTCCTCGATGTGAGCGGCCAGCGGCAGCCTTCCGCCCGGATAGATCTCGTCCATGATGAATTTGATGAACCTGATGCGCGACATTGTGATCTTGAGCTGCTTTCGCTGCACTTCTTCATCGTCGGGAATGATGATCGAGTGCAGCAGCTGTACGCCATCGTCAGGCAATATATTGAACGTTTTCTTGAAATAATCAGGATATTTGCTGAAGCCGAAGTGTTCGAAGGCGCCTATCGATACGACTCTGTCGACGGGTTCGTCAAATTCTTCCCACGGCTGCAGTCGCACCTCCATGCGGCGCTCGCTCGTCGAGTTCGCGAACCAGTGTTGCTCGATGTGCCGCTTCTGGTTCTCCGAAAGAGTCAACCCGATGACGTTCACGTCATACTTGTCGACTGCACGCATAATCGTTGAGCCCCAACCACATCCGATGTCGACGAGGGTCATTCCCGGCTGCAGGCCCAGTTTGCCGAGGGCAAGGTCGACCTTGGCCATCTGCGCCTCTTCGAGTGTCATGTCGTCGCGCTCGAAGTAGGCACAGCTGTAGGTCTGTGTCGGGTCCTGCCACAGTTTGAAGAAATCGTTCGAGATGTCGTAGTGGAATTGCACTTCGTTCTTGTCTGAGCCCTTGGCCTTCGCCGCCGATTTCGACAACCATTCAGACTGGATTTTGGGTGCTGCGCTCGAAGTATCTGTCACTTTCCCGCCCTAGTTACATTCAAGAACATTTTGTTCGTGGTGCCGTCTTTGTCAAGCACCAAGTCCGACACTACGCGCGTCTTTCTGGCGGGACGCTGGCAGTCATGGAGACGTAATAACGTCCTCGACGGCCACGCTGAGGTGCATCGCGCCGTAAGCTCGCGCCCATGCGACCGCTGCGTGTCCTGGTGGCCCTGATGGCCGCCGGAATCTTCGCGATCGGCTGCGGCTGGAGCCCGCCTGGCCCTGCTCCCACCAGCACTGGGGCCTGCGGACCTGCCGACGCACCGAGCCCAGACACCGTCGGGCAGGCGATTGCGGCTCTAC
Source organism: uncultured Mycobacteriaceae bacterium (assembly GCA_902826815.1). Lineage (GTDB taxonomy): Bacteria > Actinomycetota > Actinomycetes > Mycobacteriales > Mycobacteriaceae > Mycobacterium. The sequence goes on along the minus strand of CADEGF010000073.1, from coordinate 18,545 downwards.
CGCAGGCGGAGTGGAAAGAGACCGCGCGCGGTAACACTCCGGACTGCCGGCTGAACTGGGTGGTGGTGACGGCGGGCGACGCGTCGGACAGCCCGATGCAGGTGCTGTTCTTCGACCGCAACAACCCGCTCGGTCCTGCCACGCCCGAGCCGCGGTCCTACATCAACGTGATCTCGATGGGCAATGACACCGCACAGGTGCAGTACCAGTGGCGGCAAGGTCAGGATCCGGCGTGTTGTCCCACCGGCATCGCCACCGTCCGTTTCCAGGTCGGCGAGGACGGCAAAATCACGTCGCTCGACCCGATCCCGAAACCGTAGGGGCGCAAGCGCTACTTCGGCTCGATGGTGCCGGAGCTGGTCGCGTCCTTCTCTTCGTGCTCGTCGGCATCGGGAATGTTCTCGGGGTGCAACATCTCCGCATAGCGGAGCTGCTCGGGGATTCCGAAGCCGTCGACCAGCAGCTCGGCATACGGCCGCAGGTTGCGACAGCGTTCGTTGATGCCGCGGGTGACCGCCTTGGATCGCTCGGTGGACAGGAAACGATGCTCCATGAACCACGCCCGGTCCTGTTCGATCACCGACAACGCGTACAGATCGCAGACCATGTTGAGGACGCGGCGGGCTTCCTGCCCTTCAACAGACGCGGACTCGCACGACTCGATGCCCGCGACGAACGCTTCCAGAATAATTCGTTCGATGTGCACCCGGGCGGTGTGCAGCACATGGTCCTGGACCGAGTTGAAGGCGTCGAACGCACTCATCTCCTTGGCCTTGCCCTGCAGTCGGCGGGCCACCGACGCCAGCATGTACTCCTCGCGGTCCTCGAACATCTTCACCTGGGTGCCGCGATTGAAGAGGCTGCCCTCTTCCTCGTTGTCCTCGCGGGTGTCCAGGATCGTCTGCATGATCGTCTGTGCGGCAGTGCGTTTCAGCACCCGCTCACCTGCGAAGTTGGCAGCGAACCGGACCCATTCCACCGGGCTCATACCCTTGATGTCGTCGGCGTAGGCGGTCAGCAGTTCCTTGGCGACCAACTGCGTCAGCACATGGTTGTCGCCCTCGAATGTGGTGAAGACGTCGGTGTCGGCCTTCAGCGCGATCAGCCGGTTCTCGGCCATGTAGCCGGCTCCGCCGCAGGCCTCGCGTGCCTCCTGGATCGCGCGGGACGCGTGCCAGGTGTTGGCCGCCTTCAGGCCTGCCGCCCGCGACTCCAGTTCGCGTTGCTCTTCGGCGTCCGGGTCGTCCGAAGTCTGCAGCTCGTGGCACTTGGCCACCAGTTCGTTTTGCGCGAACTGCAACGCGTATGACTTTGCGATCAGCGGGAGGAGCCTGCGCTGGTGCACGAGGTAGTCCATGATCAGCACCTCGTGGTCGTCGCCCGGTGCTTCGAACTGCCTGCGTTCCAACGCGTACCGGGTCGCGATGTCCAATGCGACCCGTGCCGCGGCCCCCGCGCTGCCTGCGACGGTGACCCGGCCGCGGATCAAGGTGCCGAGCATGGTGAAGAACCGGCGTCCGGGATTTTCGATCGGCGAAGAATACGTGCCGTCCTCGGCGACGTCGGCGTACTTGTTCAACAGGTTCTCGCGCGGGACGCGGACCTGGTCGAACTGGATGCGGCCGTTGTCGACGCCGGGCAACCCGCCCTTGTAGTGACAGTCAGACGTGGTCACACCCGGCAGATCCTTGCCCTCGTCGTCGCGGATCGGCACGACCAAGCAGTGCACACCGTGGCCCTCCCCGTCGGGCGTGATCAGCTGTGCGAAAACGGCTGCCACCCGAGCGGTTTCGGCGGCGCCGCCGATGTAGTCCTTGCGCGACGTGCGGGTGGGGGAGTCGATGACGAACTCCTGCGTCGCCGGGTCGTAGGTCGCAGTGGTTTCCAGAGCCTGCACATCGCTGCCGTGCCCGGTCTCGGTCATCGCGAAGCAGCCGAGCAACTCGAGGTCGATGATCTTCTGGACGTACTTCTTGTGATGCCGCTCGGTGCCGAGGTTCTCGATCGCCCCGCCGAACAGGCCCCACTGCACGCCCGCCTTGACCATGAGAGACAAGTCGGACATCGCCAGCATCTCGATCTGGGTGATGGCCGCGCCGACGTCCCCGTTGCCGCCGTGTTCCTTCCTGAAGCCGTCCTCCGCGGCGCCCCGCTGCGCCATGATCTTCAACTGCTCCGCCACCTTGGTGCGGGCGATGACGGTGTTCGGCGTGTAGTGCGGCTTGAAGATCTCCGTGGAGAGCTCCTCGCGTACCCGGTTCTTCACGTCGCGCCAACGGCCGTCCAGTGTGTTGCGTAGATGCTCCGCAGTGGTGGTCATACCTCGACCGTAGCTCGTAGCGGCGCCGCTGAAACTGTGATGCCGCAAACGCATGCATAGGCAAACCTCGCTAGACCTGGCTATATCCATGGCGTTGAATCTTCTGCCATGGCCAAGTCCGATGATGCGGCGCTCTCGCCGACCGGCATGCCCCATACCGCGGGACACCGGCATTCGGATGTATCCGGCGGCTGGCTGCGCGCGGCCACCTTCGGCGCGATGGACGGTCTGGTCAGCAACACCGCTTTGATCGCGGGGGTGGCCGCGGCCGCAGGCGCCCACACGGTCGTCATCAGCGGTGTGGCAGGTCTACTCGCAGGCGCGTTCTCGATGGCGCTGGGGGAGTACACCTCGGTCACCACGGCGAACGAACAGATCGATTCCGAGGTCCGGGTGGAACGGCGGGCATTCGAGCGCCACCCCAAGGCGGAGCGGGCCGAGCTGGTGGCGATGCTCGTCAGTCTTGGCATGAGCCAGCAGACCGCCACGCAGGCCACCGATGAGATCCATCGCGACGAGAACCGCGCGGTCAACTTCCATCTCGTTCAGGAGCTAGGGGTCAACCCGGACGAGAAGCCGTCGCCGTGGATCGCGGCGGTCTCGTCGTTCGTCATGTTCGCGATCGGTGCCATCGTCCCGCTCATCCCGTACCTGCTCGGATACGAATCGCTGTGGGCCGGGCTGATCTGCGGCGGCGTCGGCCTGGTGATCGCCGGCGGCCTGGCGGCCAAGTTCACCAGCAGACCATTCTGGTGGGCGTCACTGCGGCAATTGCTATTCGGCGGTGTCGCAATCGCCGCGACGTATGTGGTTGGCACACTCGTCGACTCGCTTCTGTGATTTCGGCGCGCTTTGCGACGCTGTGCGTCGATGAGCGCGCCGAGATCACGTCTCGTTGCCGACGGTGACCGACTCGGCGTGGTCGGTGATCTCGTCGGGTTCGGTCTCCTCGACGTCGATGCCTGTGAGGTGACGACGTGTCACCGCGAGTACGCCTGCGGCGAGCAACACCGCCGCGGCCCCGACCCAGAAGGGCAGGTGCACGCTGACCCTTTCACCGAGCACGCCTGCCAGCCACGGTGCCACCGCAGCGCCGGAGAACCGCACGAAACTGTATGCCGCAGAGGCCACTCCACGTTCCACCGGCGCAGCCTTCATCACTGTCTCGGTGATCAGCGTGTTGTTGATGCCGATGAACAGTCCCGAGACGACCACGCATGCGGCCAGCACCGCCTTGCTGTCGGTGCCGAGCGCCATCACGACCAGTGTCGTGGTCATCGCAAGCAGGTTGACCAAAAGCGTTGGCACCGTGCCGAACCGGTGCTGGAGCCGGGGTGCCACCACCACGGATGTGAAGGCGAGCGCGACGCCCCAGCCGAAAAAGATCAGGCCGATCTGATGGGCGCTCATGTCGAGGGGGAACGGAGTGAACGCCAGCAGGGTGAAGAACCCGAAGTTGTACAGCAGCGCGGTGATGCCGACGCCGAGCAGCCCGCGATGGCGCAGCGCACGGAACGGGTCGGCGAGCGTCGTCGCGTGTTCGGCGCGCGGCGTCGACGGGAGCAGGACGGCGGTGACGACCAGGGCGACCGTCATCAACGCCGACACCCCGAAGAACGGGCCGCGCCACGACATCGATCCGAGCACGCCGCCGACCAGCGGCCCGACGGCGATTCCCAGCCCGAGCGACGCCTCGTACAGGATGATGGCCTGGGCCACCGATCCGCGTGCGGAGTTGACGATGGTGGCCAGCGCCGTCGCGATGAACAGGGCGTTGCCCAGCCCCCACAGCGCGCGCCAACCGACGATGCCCATCACGGTGTCGGACATGCCCGCCAGGCCGGCGCCTGCGATGATCACGACGAGGCCCAGCAGGAGCGTCCGCTTGGGGCCGATCCGGCTGGCGACCACGCCGGTGATGAGCATGGCGACGCCCATCACCGCCATATAGCTGGTGAACAGCAAGGACACCTGCGACGGCGTGGCATCGAGATTGTCTGCGATCGGCTTGAGGATGGGATCTACCAGCCCGATTCCCATGAAGGCGACGACAGAGGCGAACGCGACGGCCCATACGGCCTTTGGTTGGCGCCACATACGGTGCGGCTGCTCCTAACTGTGGAATCTATTTGACGGTTTGTTGGGCTGCCGCGTCGTTGAGGATCCCGCGCATCACGCGAACGGCCTCCTTCAGCGTCTGCCGGTCCGCGTCATCGAGCCGCTCCAGGTACGGATCGATGGCCGCACCGCGGTCGATGCGGACCTGCCGCAGCATGTCCACACCCTTCGGGGTGATACGGATGAGCACAGCCCTGGCATCGTCGGGATCGACGGTGCGTGAGACCAGCTCAGCGTCCTCCAGCCGACGCACCTGCATGGTCATCGTCGGCTGAGAACAGTGGTCGAGCGCGGCGAGATCGGAGATGCGCGCGACGCCCTGGTCCTCGATCGTGGACAGCAGGCGTCCCTGCGCGAACGGCAGCGGAATCCGGGCCCGCTGCGACGCCAGGCGGTTGAGTCGCGCCACCACCGCGAGCAGATCGGCGCCAAGGGTTCGGGTCACCGTTCTATAATTACATAGTTTTGCTATGCGTATCAAACGTGTGGCCGCGTGTCGGTACTCACAGCGGCACGACAGGTCGGTTTAGCCGCGACTGGCAGAATCGTGAAATGACTGCGACCCGCCGCTCGAGCGAGACTCGGCGGCGAGGTTCGCTGCAGCCCGTTGAGCTGGCGCACGCCTCGGTGATGGCGGCGCTGAGTGCGGCCACCGCCATCATCGCTGTCGTGGTGCCCTTCGCTGCAGGGATATCGCTGCTGGGGACGGTGCCGATGGGCCTGTTGGTCTACCGGTTCCGGATTCGGGTGCTGATCGCCGCGACGGTCGGGGGCGCCACGATCGCGTTTCTGATCGCCGGTATGGGCGGTTTCATGACGGTGATCAACTGCGCCTACATCGGCCTGCTCATCGGCCTCATCCTGCGGCGTGGTCGCGGCACCCCCACGGTTCTCGCCGTCGGGGTCGTGGCGGGCGCGGTTTTCGGGGCAGCTGTCGTGGGAGCGCTCGCGGTCCTGGTCCGCCTGCGCCACCTGATCTTCGAATCGATGACCGCCAACGTCGACGGCGTCGCTGCGTTCATGGCGGGCTTCCCGAAGTGGTGGTGGCTGCCCGACATGGAAGCCCTGGCAGGGCATCTGAAGAACGGCTTCGCCACCGCGCTGCACTACTGGCCTTTCCTGCTCGGCGGGTGGTCGGTGGTCATCATCACCGTCGTGATGCTGGTCGGGTGGTGGGCGCTGGGCCAGGTGATCAGCAGGCTCGTCGTGATACCCGATGTGCACAAGCTGGATTCAGCACCAGACGCCGGGCCGGTCGCACCCGTTCCGGTGCGGCTCGCTGATGTCCGGTTCCGCTATCCCAAGAGCGATCACGACGCGCTCGGGCCTGTGACGTTGGGCATCGAGCCCGGTGAACACGTCGCGGTGACGGGACCCAACGGCTCGGGCAAGACGACGCTGATGCTGATGCTCGCGGGGCGCGACCCGTCGTCGGGCGCTGTCGATCGTCCCGGCTCGGTCGGGCTAGGCCGGCTCGGCGGCACGGCCGTCATCCTGCAGCATCCGGAAAGCCAGGTGCTCGGTACCCGGGTCGCAGATGACGTGGTGTGGGGGCTGCCGCCGGGCACCACCACCGACGTACATCAGCTGCTCACCGAGGTCGGCCTCGACGGCCTGGCCGAGCGTGACACCGGAGGGCTGTCCGGTGGCGAGCTGCAACGCCTCGCCGTTGCCGCGGCTCTCGCGAGGGAGCCGTCGCTGCTGATCGCCGACGAGGTGACAAGCATGGTCGACCAGGATGGTCGTGACGCGCTGCTCGCCGTGCTGTCCGGACTGACCGAACACCACCGGATGTCGCTGGTTCACATCACCCACTACAACGACGAAGCGGACTCCGCCGACCGGACGATCGACCTGACCGGGAACGGCGGCGCGTCGGACAACACCGAGATGGTCGAGACGACCGAGGCGCCCGCCGCGAAAGGCCCTCTCACGCCCCGCCGTGACGCTCCAGTGCTCGAACTGATCGACGTCAACCATGAATACGGCAACGGAACACCATGGGCCACAACGGCATTACGCGATATCAACTTCGCCGTCCACGAGGGCGACGGTGTGCTGATTCACGGCCTCAACGGATCTGGAAAATCCACCTTGGCGTGGATCATGGCCGGACTGGCCGAGCCGACGAGTGGTAGTTGTCTTCTCGACGGTGCGCCCGCCGCCGGCCAGGTGGGTGCCGTTGCCATCTCCTTCCAGGCGGCACGCCTGCAGTTGCTGCGTAGCCGGGTGGACACCGAGGTCGCATCGGCAGCGGGGTTTTCGCCCCGCGATCGCGCGCGGGTGATCAAGGCTCTTGGCTCCGTCGGCCTGGACGCGACGCTTGCGGACCGACGGATCGACCAGCTCAGCGGCGGACAGATGCGTCGTGTCGTGTTGGCCGGGCTGCTGGCGCGGTCTCCTCGGGCTCTGATCCTCGACGAGCCGTTGGCCGGACTCGACGGCGCCAGCGCCCGCGGACTGCTACGCCTGCTCGAGCGCCTGCGGCGCGACGACGGGCTGACCGTCATCGTGATCTCACACGACTTCACCGGGCTCGAGGATCTGTGTCCACGCATCCTGCACTTGCAGGATGGCGTGCTGGCGACCGCGCCGAAAACGGCCGGGGGTGTGTCATGACCGCGCCCACTCGCAAGCAGCAACGCAGGCCGGTGGTGCTGCTGCGCCCCGTGCCCGGCCGCACGGTGATCCACGATCTGTGGGCGGGCACGAAACTCATTGTGGTGGCGGCGATCGGCGTGCTGCTGACGTTCTATCCCGGCTGGGTGCCGATCGCCGCGGTCGCCGCGCTCATCTTCGTCGCGGTGCGACTGGCCCGCATTCCCCGTGGCGTGCTGCCGTCGGTACCGCGATGGCTGTGGTTTCTGTTGCTACTCGGCGCGGTCACGGCGGCCTTGTCCGGCGGAACTCCCGTCATCGAACTCTTCGGGCTCGACCTCGGGCTTGGTGGACTTCTGAAATTCTTGCGCATCACCGCGTTGTCGATCGTGCTGCTCGCGCTCGGTGGCATGGTGTCGTGGACCACCAACGTCGCCGAGATCGCGCCCGCCGTAGCGAAACTCGGCAGACCGTTGCGGCCGTTCCGGGTACCGGTCGACGAGTGGGCGGTCACCATCGCGCTCGCCCTGCGCGCCTTCCCGATGCTGATCGACGAGTTCCGGATCCTATACGCGGCTCGCAGCCTGCGCCCCAGATCGGTGCTGACAACGCGGCGGGCCCGCAGGCGACGCTGGGCACTGGAGGCGGTCGACCTGATCGCCGCGGCCGTCATCGTGGCATTACGGCGCGCCGACGAGATGGGGGACGCTATCACCGCGCGCGGCGGCGCCGGCCAGATCTCTGCGGCGCCGTCGGGACCCAAACGGCGTGACTGGATTGCGCTTTCGGTCGTTCTGCTGGTCTGCGGTGCATCGCTTGTGCTCGAGCTGACGATCCTCGGCACGAGCTAGCGCTGGGCCGCGGCGTTCGCGGCGGCCTGGGCATCGCCCAGTGTGGTGGCCACATCGGTTCGGCCGAGGAACATCTCGTCGAAGTAGGGCTGAAGTGCCTCGTATCCCGCGGGGAACCCGGGGCCGCCCGGAGCGGGTATCCGCGGTCCGTCGAGCACCGAGAAGAACGGCCCGACGTCGACGCCGCGCCCAGCCCAGTAGTCGAAGTAGGTGCGTTGCGCCTGCAGGACCGCGGGGATGGCCGCGCCGCTCGCGCCCAGGTACCGATTGCCGCGTGCGCTGCCCATCCAGGCAAGCACCTGCCGAACGGCGTCGGGATGCCTGGTCGCCGAATTCGCTGCAGCTGCAATGCCGTTGGTGACGCTGACCCGGCCGACGGGCCCGATGGGCATCGGAACGACGCCCCACCGGAACCGGCTCTGCTCGGCGATCGTCGCGAGGTTGTAGGTCCCGGACTGGAACAGCGCCATCCTGCCCTGCAGGAACTGGTTGCGGGAGAAGTCGCCGTTGGTGTTGGTATCCGAGGCGGGTGGGGCGACATGATCGTCGTTGATCAGGCGCACCAGGTATTCGAAGGCCGCGGCTGACCCCGGGTTGTCGAACGCGAACCGGTCCCCGTCGGAGAACATGCCGCCGGCCGAACCCACGTAGTTCAGGTAGATGCCCTGAAGATCGTTGGCAGCGTTGTATCCCCACTGCCGGATGCGTCCCGCGTCGAAGCCTGGTTCGTCGGCCCGGCGGCCGTTCACGTCGACGGTCAACCGGGTCAGCAGCGGGCGTAGCGTGTCGACGTCGCCGGGGGACCAGCGCATCGCGAGCAGCTGCCTGAGGTCGACGCCTGCTGAGTCGAGAAGGTCGGCGTTGAAATACACCGCGATGCCCGCATCGGTCAGCTGCGGCACACCCCACAACACGCCGTTGCGGGTGAACTGGTCCACCACCGACGGCTCCCAGCCGGTTGCGGCGTTGGCGCCCAAGACCTTTGCGACATCCATCAGCCTGCCGCTGTCGGCGTACTGAGCGAAGTAGGCGTTCGAGAGCCAGAAGATATCGTCCGCGCTGCCGCCCGCGGCGTCGGTGCGCAACGTGTCGAAGTAGGTGGCGTAGGGCACCACGTTGACCCGCACGTCGATGTCGGGGTGAAGCCGGGTGAACTCGTCGAACGACTCCCGGTAGGCGACGGCCACCTGGTCGTCCCACAGCCGAACCGTGACCGCCGTCCGGCCCGCGGGCTCCGTCGATCGGCCGAGAAGCACCGCGGCGACGAGCAGCAGCGCCATGGTGAGGGCCACGCCCGTCGCAACCATCGTGGAAACCTTGGGACGCAGCGTCATTTGAGTCCTGTCACCACAATCGAGCGGACGATGTGGCGACCGAGTGCGACGAACAACACGATCAGAGGGACGATCGCGACGGTCGTCGCGGCCATCACCAACGTCCACTGCGCGTTGTAGCGGGACTGCAGGCCCGCGGTCGCCACGGTCAGCACCTGCCACTTGTCACCGCTTGTGATTACCAACGGCCACATGAAGCTGTTCCACTGGCTGACCACCGTGATCAGCGACAGCGTCACCAGAATCGGCTTGCTGGCAGGCACCACGACGTGCACGAGGACATCGAGGGTATTGGCTCCGTCGATTCGTGCCGCCTTGATGAGATCGGCCGGGATACCGCGGAAGTACTCGCGCAACAGAAAGATCGCGTACGGCGAGCCGAACATGAACGGCAACACCAACGCCCAGAACGTGTTTCGCAGACCGGCCTCCGCCATCATCAGGTACAGCGGCACGACCGTCACCGTCGCGGGCACCATCAGCGTCGCGAGATAGAACCAGAACAGCGCATCCCGGCCAGGGAACTCCAACCGTGCGAACGCATAGGCCGCGAACACCGAGAATGTCAGCTGGCCGACGAGGATGACGGCTGTCATCAGCGCGGTCACCACCAGCGCGCGCCCGAATCCGGCATCGGCAAGTCCGGTGTAGTTCTGCAACGTCGGCGGCTTCGGCCACGACAGCGGTGTGCCGGTGCTGAACTGCTCGGCTGAGGTGAACGACGTCAACAAACCCATGCCGAACGGCACCAGCGTGATCAGCGCACCCGCGGCCAGACCGGCGTAGATCACCGGCGCGGACGCTTTCCGGCTAAACGACGTCATAGCTGACCCGCCGCCGGAAGTACGAGTAGAGGTGTACGTTCCGCGCCGGCCTCAGCCGGAGGCTTGCTGATACGCGATCTTCGCGCAGGCGTCCATCGATGGGCATCGAGTAAGTACAGCAGTGCTGCTGCTGCTTCCATTAGGGCGATACTGCACGGTGTAAATACGCTCTGCGTCGTCTCGGTACGCAGCCAGGAAGAACGGCTTGCCGTTGTTGTCGATTTGCAAAGTCCGACCATCGCTGAACTCGATTTCCACGACGTACTTGCAGGCGCAGTCCGACGTTGTCACAACCGCGTTGAAGCCGATCGATTCGCCCTTGGCGAGGGTGACCGTATTTTCCCGGAAGTAATGACTGGAACTGGGCATGTCGTGATCGTCGAGGGTTCGCGCACTCGTGTCGGCGCTGTCCAAATCGAAGCCGAGCTTGAGGTCGGGGATGTTTCCCTGAGGCGGATAGAAGATCAGCGTGCCTTTGGGCGCGTCACTTCGCTCAGTCACTTTGACTCTCATGTCGCGGATGCGCGTCGGAGAGTTCTGACGGCCAGTAAGGGTGAAATCGACCGCATTCTTCGCGCCCGAGGTCAACTTTCCGTCCGAAGTCACGGCGTCGCCCAGCGGTACGGGAGACGAAAGTAGACGCGCTGGATCGTCAGTGCTTCCTGTCTCGCCTCCGCTCGGAATGGTCTTTCCGTCGAGGTCGACGACGTCCTCGGACGCCACGTTCGGGCCGTCCTTGTCGTCGGATTGGCCAAATACGTCCTCAACGCTCACGGGCGCGTTCCTGGCGTCTTCCTGACGCTGATGCTGTTCCACTGCCTCTTGGGACGCGACTTCCTGCGACGGTGCCACCAGGTACGCGGCACCCACGCCCAGCAACGTCAATAGGATCGCCCCGATCGCGCCACCGATCGCCTTGGCCCTCCTGCTGGCCCACAGCGACGTCTTCGGCGCGGGAGAGGGCGCCGCTGGGCCGGGGGCGCCACCGTAGTTCGGCCACGGGTTCGGCAGCGCGCCGTTCGAGCCGGCGAACTGCTGCGGGGGCGGCTGAGGGTAGGAATACGGCCTTTGCGGCGGGGGATTGTACGGTTGTTGTTGGTACGCCTGACCGTTGGCGGTCTGGGGGTACTGGTAGGCAGGTTCATCGCGCCACTGCGGGTCGGGGGCTGAGCCACTGCTCCAGCCCTGCTCAGCTTCTGGCGGCCTACGATGCGGTGGTCCCTGGTCGCCGGCTGGTTGTCCGGCAGGTCGACGCCATTGGTCATGATCGTCGGTGCCTCTGCCCCAGGATGTCATCTACCGATTCCTCACCGTGAAAGCAGCAACTAGCAAATGCACAGGGTTTGCCGCCGCGCATCAGAATAAAGGTCCAACGACGGTGGCGCATACGAAACGGGATCAGATCGCGGTGTAGATTCGGCGACACCGCTAAACGACGTCATAGCTGATCCGCCGCCGGAAGTAGAGGTGCTGGACGATCGTCACACCGACCAGCAGGACGAAGAGCACCGCGGCCATCACCGCCGCCCGCCCTACGGCGGCGGCCCCGAATGCCTCTGCATAGATGCGGTGCGCGATGAGGTCGGTGCGACCCTGCGGCCCGCCTGCGGTGAGCGCGTAGACGGTGTCGAATACCTGGGCCGCGCTGATGACGCCGGTGACGAGGACGAAGAACAGCGTCGGCCGCAGCATGGGCAGCGTGATGCGGCGAAACCGCTGCCACGCGTTGGCGCCGTCGGTGCGGGCCGCGTCCTGAATGTCGTCGGGGATGGCGAGGATGCCCGCGAGGAAGAACAGCGTCACGTAACCGACGTTGGTCCAGATCGTCACCGCCGACACCACGGGCAGCGCCAGATCCGGGTCGGTAAGCCACTCGATCCGGTGGCCGAGCAGCGCGCTGACGGCACCGTCGGTCGGGGCGAGCAGCCACCGCCACAGCACGGCGATCGCCAGCGGGGCGCAGATCCACGGCAGTACGTACAGCGTGCGGAAAAAGCCGCTACCGGGCAGTCCGCGGGCCAGCATCGCCGCGGCGCCGAGGCCGAGCACCGACTGCGTTGGCACCACGATCGCGATGAACAGGGCGGTCACCAGTAGCGACGTCGCGAACGACGGATCGGTTAGCACCGAATACCAATTGTCCAGTCCGACATACTGAATGGGCCCAAGCAGATCCCAACGGTGCAGGCTGAGCCAGGCCACCACCAGCATCGGCAGCAGCAGGAACGTGACGACGCCGAACAGGCTGGGTGCCAGCAGGGCGTACCCCGCCGCACTGGACCGCATCCGGCTCAGTCGAGTCCCGGGTCGCTTCGCTCCAGCCCGCCGAACTGCCACTGAGCCATTAAAGCGGTCGCAGCGCGGTCGAACTACGGTGTAGCCGTGACAGCATCCCGACGAGTCGATCCCGACTTCCTCGCGCTGCCGCGCCACGAGCTTGCCGACGCCGCGCTGTCGGCTGCCATTGCGGCCGGCGCCGACCACGCCGACCTGCGCATCCACCGCATCCTCAACGAGGAGGTGGCGCTGCGCGACGGTGAACTGGAGACCTCGGTCCTTGACCGCGACGTCGGCTTGGCGGTGCGGGTGATCGTGGGCGGAACATGGGGCTTCGCTTCGCACGCCGAGCTGGATGCCGACGTCGCAGCGGCGACCGCCCGCCGCGCGGTCGCGGTCGCGGTCACGCTCGCTCCGCTCAACGCCGAGACGATCGCCTTGGCGCCTGAACCGGTGTATACCGAAGCCAGCTGGGTGTCCGACTACCGGATCGATCCGTTCACGATCCCGGCAGCCGAAAAGATCGGGCTGCTGGCCGAGTACTCGGGACGGCTACTCGCTGGCGACGGCGTCAACCATGTCGCGGCTCATCTCCATGCCGTCAAGGAGCAGACGTTCTACGCCGACACCGCGGGCTCGTCGATCACGCAGCAGCGAGTCCGGGTGCAGCCGGCGCTGGAGGCCGTCGCCGTCGACTCAGCGGCGGGATCCTTCGAGACCATGCGCACGCTGGCGCCGCCGACAGGGCGGGGTTGGGAGGCCGTCGCGGGCGACGACGTCTGGGACTGGTCAGCCGAACTCGCCGAACTGCCGTCGCTGCTTGCGGAGAAGGTCAAGGCGCCGAGCGTGGCCCCGAGACCGACCGACCTCGTCATCGACCCGTCGAACCTGTGGCTCACCATCCACGAATCCATCGGCCACGCCACCGAATACGACCGTGCGATCGGCTACGAGGCCGCCTACGCGGGCACGTCGTTCGCCACGCCGGACAAGCTGAACACGATGCGTTACGGCTCGCCGGTGATGAACGTGACCGCCGACCGCGTCGAGCAGTTCGGCTTGGCGAGTGTCGGCTGGGATGACGAGGGTGTGCAGGCGCAACGCTGGGATCTGGTGCGCGACGGCATCTTCGTCGGCTACCAGTTGGACCGGGTGTTCGCGCCACGGCTGGGGTTGCCGCGATCCAACGGCTGCTCGTATGCCGACTCGGCACACCACGTGCCGATCCAGCGGATGGCCAACGTCTCCCTGCAGCCGGGTGCCGATGATCTGTCCGTCGACGACTTGATCGCCCGGGTCGACGACGGCATCTACATCCTCGGTGACAAATCGTGGTCGATTGACATGCAGCGGTACAACTTCCAGTTCACCGGGCAGAGGTTCTTCAGGATCACCGACGGCAAGCTCGACGGCCAGCTGCGCGATGTCGCCTACCAGGCCACCACCACCGACTTCTGGGGCGCGATGGAAGCCGTCGGAGGCCCTTCGACGTGGCGGCTCGGCGGCGCGTTCAACTGCGGCAAGGCGCAACCCGGGCAGGTCGCACCGGTCAGCCACGGCTGCCCGGCAGCATTGTTCCGAGGCATCAACGTGCTCAACACCCGCACCGAAGGAGGGCGGTGACGATGATCGGTGCACAGCAGGTCGTCGATATCGCGCTGGCGGAGGCGGCGCGCTTGGGCAAGGCCGACGAGACGATCGTGACGGTCACCGACACCAGCGACGCCGCGCTGCGGTGGGCCAACAATTCGATGACCACCAACGGTGTTTCGGTGGAACGCAGAATCACGGTGATCTCGGTGGTCCGGCGGCGCGATCGCGGACATGTGGGGTCGCTGACATCCACCGAGGTCGATCCGGCGGCCATCCCCGCACTGGTGGCGGCATCGCAGGAGGCGGCGCTCGCAGCGCCGGAGGCCCGCGACAGTGCGCCGCCGTTACCCCCGACGGATGAGCCAATCGATTGGGACGCACCGATTCCCGGCACGGGCGTCGACGTCTTCGGCCGGGTTGCCGACGCGCTGACGCGCGGCTTCCCGCGCGCAGACAGGCTGTTCGGATACGCACGCCACATCCTCGCGACGACGTTCGTCGCCACCTCGAGTGGGCTGCGCAGGCGATACACGCAGCCGACCGGCTCGGTCGAGATCAACGCCAAGCGCGACGGCGCCAGCGCATGGGCCGGTGTCAGCACACCCGACTTCGTCGATGTACCAGCCGATTCCATGCTCGATGAGCTGTCGACGCGGCTCGGATGGGCGCAACGCAGCGTCGAGCTGCCTGCGGGACGGTACGAGACGATCCTGCCGCCGTCGGCCGTTGCGGACCTGATGATCTATCTGTCGTGGTCGATGGACGGTCGCGGAGCGCAGGAGGGCCGAAGCGCGTTCTCGGCGCCAGGCGGAGGCACACGTGTGGGGGAGAAGCTCACCGATCTCGCGCTGACGCTCTATTCCGATCCGGCCGCCGTTGGCCTGGAGTGCAAGCCGTTCGTGGACGTGGCCCGGTCTTTCGAGCAGGCCTCGGTCTTCGACAACGGCATGAACATCGAACGCGTCGACTGGATCCGCGACGGCACGATCAACGCGCTTGCCTATCCGCGGGCCGGCGCCGCTGAGTTCGGTGTTCCGGTGGCCGTCGCAGCGGACAACCTGTTGATGACCGGCGGCACCGACAGCGTCAGCGAGATGGTCGGGGCCACCGAGCGGGGGCTGCTGCTGACCACGCTGTGGTACATCCGGGTCGTCGATCCGGGCGTTCTGCTGCTGACGGGTCTGACCCGCGACGGCGTCTACCTCGTCGAGGACGGGCACGTCACGGGTGCGGTCAACAACTTCCGGTTCAACGAGAGCCCGCTGGACCTGTTGCGCAGGGTCAGCCAGGCCGGCGTCAGCGAGGTCACGTTGCCCCGCGAATGGGGCGACTGGGCGACACGAGCGGCCATGCCGTCACTGCGGATCCCTGACTTCCACATGTCGTCGGTCAGCCAGGCGCAATAATGCGACGATGCACGATCCGCTGAACGGCCAGCTGGAACGACTCGTCGCACTCGCACCGCCCGAGTACGGCCGAATCAACGCGCTGGTACGCCAGACCTGCGCCAAAACCTTGTCGCTGGCGCCGCTGCCCGCCGAGGTCGACGTCGACGGGCCGATCGACGAGGCGGAGTCCGTCGCGGCGGAATTCGCCGAACAGTTCAGCGTCGACGTGTCATCGATCGGCGACGATCTGCGGGGGCGGTTCACGTCGGCGCTCGGCGCTACCGCCTTCTCTGCGGTGATACTGACGTACTTCGCCGACTACCTGCCCAGGGTGCGCGCCGGATTCGAGGCGCTCGGCTTGCCGGTGCCGTGGGACAACGGAATCGCATGGGACCACCAAAGCGATCTGGGCGACGTGCTGTTCAACACATTTCAGCCCGGTGTCGCTCGACTGGGCGAACTCGACCCGCTGACAACGGAAGTCGTTCGGCTGCGCGGGGCGACACAACACAACTGTCGGCTGTGCAAGTCGCGGCGTGAGGACCGCGCATTGGACGCGGGCGGATCGGAATCGCTGTACGAACAGATTGAGTGGTACGAGACGTCCGACTCGCTGACCGAACGGCACAAAGCGGCGTTACGCTACGTCGACGCTCTGATCTGGACACCAGCCGACATCGCGTCGGAGGTAGCGGCGGCCGTCCGCACCTACTTCACCGAAGCGGAGTCCTACGAGCTCACCGTCGACGTGATGCGCAACGCAGGCAACAAGATTGCCGTTGCACTCGCAGCCGACGCGCCGAATGTGGCCAGCGGTACCGAGCGCTTCCATATCGACGAAGACGGGCAGGCGGTCGCCGGCTGAGGTCACACCTCGATGCGCGAACCCATGATCACCGTCCGGTCGCGCGGCAAGCCGAACCGTTCCGCCGCATCGGCGGTGATGTAGGACGTGACGATGAAAAGCCGCTTGCGCCACTGCGCCATGGTTTTCTTGCGACCCCGGACGAGTTCGAGTTTGGACAGGAAGAACGACGCCTCGTCGATCGCGACTCGTCCCTCGGACTGCTTAGGGGTGAGGCTGCGGAGCGCATCAAGGATGTGCGTCTTCTCCATGTAGCCGTAACTGGCTGTGACGAAGACGATTCCGTCCTGCTTGTAGCCGAGTGCGTCGACTCGAATTCGTTCGGCCTCCGGAGCGCGCGGCATCGGAAGCGTTTCGATGGACACGATGATCACGTGCTTGTGCAGAACGTGGGTGTGTTCGACGCAGGTGCGCAAGGCGAGCGGGGCGGTCTCGTTTCCGCGGTTGAGGAAGACGGCTGTGCCGGGGACGCGCGGCACCGGCGGTTGGCTGTCGCGGACCTCGTCGATGAACTCGTCGAGCGGCCCCTCGGCCTTTTCCCTTGCCGACGTGACGATCTCACGCCCGCGATGCCAGGTCATCATCACGGTGCAGGCGATGATGCCGATCAGTAGCGGGAGCCATGCGCCGTGCACGAGCTTGGTCAGGTTCGCGGCGACGAACAGCAGATCGATGAGCAGCAGGACGCCGCCCCCGACAGTCACCAGCCACAGCGGGGCCTTCCATCTGGTGCGCGCGTAGTACAGGAACAGCAGCAGGGTGATCGTGATGGTTCCCGTGACCGCCATCCCGTAGGCGTAGGCCAGGCGTTCTGAACTGCGGAACGCGAGCACCAGGGCGAGCACCCCGACCAGGAGCAGGCCGTTGATCCACGGAACGTAGATCTGGCCCTCGCGCGCCGCGGATGTGTGGATCACGCGTATGCGTGGCAGGTAACCGATGCGGGCCGCCTGCGCCGTCACCGAGAACGCTCCGGTGATCACGGCCTGTGCCGCAATCACCGTTGCGGCGGTGGCCAACAGCACCATCGGCCACAGCGCCCAGCTGGGAATCAGCAGGAAGAAGGGTGCGCGCATGGTGGCCGGATCGCCGATCAGCAACGCGCCCTGGCCGAGATAGTTGAGTGCAAGGGCGGGCAGCACGACAAACAACCAGGCGCGGGTGATCGCCTTGCGGCCGAAGTGGCCCATGTCGGCGTAGAGCGCTTCGGCGCCGGTGACGGCGAGCACGACCGCGGTCAGCGCGAAGAAGGCGATCTCGAAGTGGCCAACGATGAACGTCAGCGCATAGGTCGGGGAGAGGGCCCTCAGGATCTCCGGATGCGCGACGATGCCGGTGACTCCGCACGCGCCGATTGCGAGAAACCACGCGACCATCACCGGCCCGAACGCTCGCCCGACGACGGCGGTGCCGTGCCGCTGCACGTAGAACAGCGCCACGATGATTCCGACAGTGACGGGCACGACCCAGTTCTTGAAGCCCGGATCGATGACCTCGATGCCCTCGATCGCCGACAGCACCGAGATCGCCGGGGTGATCATGCTGTCGCCGAAGAACAGAGAGGCGCCGAAGACGCCGAAGGCGGCCAGGATCAAGGCGGTGCGGTGGCGGGTCTCGGAGCCCCACCGGCGCAGCAGCGTGATCAGGGCCATGATGCCGCCCTCGCCGTCGTTGTCGGCGCGCATCACGAGAGACACGTAGGTCAGCGTGACGATGAGCATGATCGACCAGAAAATTAGCGACACGATGCCGTAGACGTTGTGGTCGTTGAGAGCCACCGGATGGGGATCGCTGGGGTTGAACACCGTCTGAACGGTGTAGATCGGGCTGGTCCCGATGTCGCCGAACACCACGCCGAGGGCTGCGAGGACGACGGCCGGCCGGATCGACTTCCCGGTGTATGTTTGCGACGACATGGCGAGTTGATGGTAGATGGCCATTTGCCAGGCGGTGGGCAAGGAAGCAGTTCCGGCGGGGCGGTGGACGGTCTGGCTGATGCATTTCATCGCCATGCTCGACATGCTCGGCTTCGCGATCCCCGACAGCGTCGTCCGGTACCACCTCGGCTGGACGATCGCGTCGGCAGTACTCGCGACCTCGGCGGTGTTCATCGGGCTCATCACCATCGGCCGGACCGTCAAGGTGGGCCGGCTCATCGCCGCCCTGTCGATCGTTATCGGGGTTTTGGCGGCGACCGCTGCATTGCGGTTCGTAGGCGGCATCGGTGCGACGGTGGCGGGGCGCTAACCTAGGGCCTCGTGTAGCGCCCGATTTGCTGGACCGGGGGCGGTAGCTCAGTTGGTTAGAGCCGTGGACTCATAATCCATTGGTCGCGGGTTCGAGCCCCGCCCGCCCCACTTCAGCGTTCAATCTAGGA
>CADEGF010000072.1 GCA_902826815.1 uncultured Mycobacteriaceae bacterium | reverse complement strand
CCGCAGCCATCCAAGCCGAACGCGAACTCAACAAGCTCGACGAACCGCCCTTCTAGAAGATCGGGAGCATCGCGGCGACCGCTGTCGCCACGCACATCGACGGACCATGCGGCACAGTGGTTTCCGCGCGTCGAATCAATGCGACGCACGCGATCACCGCAGTGAGTAGCGGGGCCGCCATTGCGGCCAGGACCCACACGTCGAATCCGAACGCGCCCGTAAGTCCGCCGACACCAGCCGCGAGTTTGACGTCGCCGGCGCCCATCCCGTCCGGCGAAATCAGATGAACAATGAGGTATATGCCTGCAAGGGCAACCGCACCCAACATCGCGGGCGCACCACGGCCCGTCGCCGCGGCCGCCACGAGAATCGCGATCGCGCCTGGCATCGTCAACCAATTGGGCAACCGCCGCTCACGAATGTCGTACAGGCTCAGCACCATCAGCCATGCCAGCACTGTTATGCCGGCTATCCCCGCCCCCATTGGTAGAGGCTAATCGCCCAGAAGGGCCTCTCTCATCGCCTCTTTGGGTGCAGGCAGACCGGTGAACTGCTCGACCTGCGCGTAGGCCTGGTTCAGTAGCATCTGCAGGCCGCTGATGACCCGGCCGCCCTTTGCAGCGACCGCCGATGCCAGTGGGGTGGGCCACGGGTCGTAAATCGCGTCGAGCAATACCGGCGCCGTCGAGAGCACCGATGCGTAGTGTGCCGCGGCATTGGCAGGAATCGTGTTCACGACGACGGAAACCCCGGCGACTGCAGAGGCCAAGTCATTCCCGTCGATATCGAGCCATCCGGCCTCGGCGCCCACGCGGGTTACCAGATCCACAATGGGCGCGGCCTTCTCGCGGTTCCGCGCCACCACGGTGATGCGTTCGACGCCGAGTTCAACAAGACCGACGACCACCGCCGGTGCGGTGCCGCCGGAGCCCACGACGATCGCGTGGCCCGATGCCTGGCCGAGCGCACCCGTCACGCCATCGACATCCGTGTTGTCGGCACGCCATCCGGTCGACGTCCGCAGCAAGGTGTTGGCCGCCCCCACCAACTCAGCGCGGATGGTGCGTTCGCCTGCGAACCTCATTGCGGCGAACTTGCCAGGCATCGTCACCGACACGCCGACCCACTCAGGACCGAAATCCCCTACCACGCCTGGTAATTCGTCCGCCGTGCATTCGATCCTGTCGTATGTCCAGCCATCCAGCCCAAGGGCCCGGTAGGCCGCCAGATGCAACTGCGGCGAGCGCGAGTGAGCTATCGGCGAACCCAGCACCGCCGCTTTGCGCGCGTCAGCGGGCGCTGTCAAGGACACCGTTGCGCTTCGCGAGCTCGATATTCGCCAGGTGCTGTGGGTAGTCCTTGGTGAAAAGCGTCGTGCCCTGCAGATCGATGGTGACGAAGTAGAGCCAGTCGCCTGCCGCCGGACGCTCGGCCGCGGCCAACGCCTCCGAACTCGGCGAGCAGATTGGGGTGGCCGGAAGCCCTTCGCGCACATACGTGTTCCACGGAGTCGCGTGTCCACGGTCGGCGTCGGTGGTGGCCACCTCCTGGCGATCCAGCGAGTAGTTCACCGTCGAGTCGAACTCCAGCCTGCCGTGATCCGGTGACACCAACCGGTTGTAGATGACCCGGGCCACCTTGTCGAAGTCCTCGGGTTTGGACTCCCTCTGCACCAGCGACGCCACCGTCAGGATCTGATAGGGCGTCATGCCCAGTGCTTTGGCGGTATCCAGCAGCCCACCCTGCGCGTACTGGTAGGCGCTGGCACCGACCAGCGAGGACAGGATGTCGCGCGGCGACGCCGACGGGTCGACATCCCAGGATCCCGGCGCGATCAGTCCCTCGAGCCTGCGATGGTCATCGCCCATGGCCTGGACGGGCTTGGTCGCCCAGTCGGGCACGGACAACTCCGCCAGCGACGCACTGCCCGCCGCCTCCTTCAGATCGTCGGCAGACACACATCGGCGGTCACCGTCGAGATCCACACACGTCGCATTGGAGATCAGCGTGAAGATCCCCTCAGTGACATCGTTGGACTTGACGTCCCTGATGTCGTCGAGTTGACGCCCCTCGGGTATCACGAGCTTGCCGACCCGATTCTCCGGATCGGTCAGGCGCGTGACTGCGTCTGCCGCCGATATCTCGGTGCGCATCTTGTAGAAGCCGGGCTGGATGGCCTGGATCGCCGAATTGTTTTGAGCGGCAGCGATGAAGGTCTTCGACGTCGCGACCACGTCTTGATCCTCGAGTGTCTGCGCGATAACGGTGGTCGAGTCGCCGTCGTGGATCTGGACCACGACGTCAGACTTGCCTTCTCCGGTGTAGTCGGAGCCTCCGCCGAACATGGAGTGCCACAGCCGTGACCCAAGGAAGACGGCCCCGATCAGGATGACGACGAACACACAGAGCGTGGCGCCGCGAACAAGTCGGCGCCTGCGCCGGCGGCGAGCATCGCGTATCCGATCCGCGCGGCTCATCCGGCGCCGCGGCGGGCCGATCGCCACGGGCTGGGGGCGTTCGCGATCCCAGGCGTCAGGCATTACCGACCTCATTGAGTGTTGTCCGACGCTGATCAAGCCAGCTCTGCAGTATTCCGACGGCCGCGGCCTGGTCGATCATCGCCTTCTGTCCCCTTGCTCGGACACCGGCCTCTCGCAGAGAGCGTTGCGCGGTGACGGTGGTCAGCCGTTCGTCTGCCATTCGCACCGGCGTCGGTGCGACGCGTCGCGCCAGATCCTCCGCGAGCTCGATGGCGTCCTGCGCTGACGGACCGGTTCGGTCGGAAAGCGTACGGGGCAATCCGACCACGACTTCGACCGCCTCCAGTTCGTCCGCAAGCTGCTTCAGTCGTCTCAGGTGGCGATCGGTTCTGTCGCGGCGGATCGTCTCGACCGGCGTGGCAAGGATGCAGTCGGGATCGCTCACTGCGACGCCGATGCGAACACTCCCTACGTCAATGCCAAGCCGGCGTCCCCGGCCGGGATCGTCGCCTCCGGGCCGGTCCGGGAGACGGTGTTCTGGGTTCGGCACCTGGTTAGCTCCGGCCTATCTCCGCGCGTAGGGCGGCCAGCGCCGCATCGATGCCTGCGGCTCCCTTCCCGGAGCCTTGCGCCATGTCCGCCTTACCGCCGCCGCGGCCGTTCACCGCCGCGCCGAGTTCCTTGACCAATTCGTTGGCCTTCAATCCGAGGTCCTGGGCGGCCGGATTCAGTGCGACCACGAACGGGACCGCATCGTCATCGCCCTCGGCGATCAACGCGATCACTGCGGGCTCCGAACCGATTTTCCCGCGAATATCCCCGACGAGACTGCGCAGATCCGCGGCCGATGTACCACCGGCCATCCGCTGCGCCACAAGACGGACCTTACCGATCTGCTCGGCGCCGGCGGCAGCGTTCACCGCAGCCGCCCGCGCGTTGGCGAGCCTCATCCTGTCAAGTTCCTTCTCGGCGGTCTTCAGCCGGTCCACCAGCTGGGCCACCCGCGTGGGTACCTCGTCAGACGGCACCTTGAGCGATGACGCCAGCCCCGCCATCAGAGCGCGTTCCTTCGCGAGGTGCCGGAACGAATCGAGCCCGACGTAGGCCTCCACGCGTCGCACGCCGGAGCCGATCGACGATTCGCCGAGAATCGTGACGGGCCCGATCTGTGCCGAGTTGCGAACGTGCGTGCCGCCACATAGCTCGAGCGAGAACGGGCCGCCGATCTCGACCACCCGCACCTCTTCTGGATAGGCCTCGCCGAACAGGGCCATGGCGCCCATCGCCTTGGCCTTCTCGAGATCTGTCGTGAAGCTGTTCACCGCGTAGTCGGCCTCGACGGCCTCGTTGGTGACCTCTTCGATCTGTGTTCGCTGGTCTTCGGTCAGCGCGCCCTGCCAGTTGAAGTCGAAACGGAGATAGCCAGGCCGATTCAGCGAGCCCGCCTGAACGGCATTGGGACCAAGCACCTGTCGCAGTGCGGCGTGCACCATGTGGGTGCCGGAGTGTCCCTGCGTTGCACCGTGACGCCACCGCGGATCAACTGCCGCAATGATCGTGTCGCCCTCGACGAACTCGCCGGACTCCACGTTGATGCGGTGTGCCCACAGCGTTTTCGCGATCTTCTGCACGTCGGTGACGGCTGCCTTCGCGGTGCTGGAAGAGCCGGTGCCAGTGACACTGCCCTCGTCGGCAATCTGGCCACCCGATTCCGCGTAGAACGGGGTGCGGTCGAGGACAAGCTCGACACGTTCGGCCTGTTGACCGTCATGCGCGACGACCGGAACCCGCTTACCGTCGACGAAAATACCGAGAATCCTTGCTTCGGCTGACAATTCATCGAAGCCAGTGAATTCGGTCGGGCCTGAGTCGACCAGCTCCCGGTACGCCGACAGATCGGTGTGCGCTTGCTTGCGGGCGGCCGCGTCAGCCTTTGCGCGCTGCCGCTGCTCAGTCATCAGAGCGCGGAAGCCTTCTTCATCGACGCTCAGCCCGGTCTCCGCCGCCATTTCGAGGGTCAGCTCGAGCGGGAAGCCGTACGTGTCGTGGAGTGTGAACGCATCGGATCCCGACAGCACGGTGGTGCCGGACCGCTTTGTCGCGCGGGCCGCCTCGTCGAAGAGCCGTGAACCCGATGCCAGCGTCCGGTTGAAGGCGGTCTCCTCGGCCACCGCGATGCGCTGGATCCGGTCGAAATCACTGACCAGATCCGGATACGACGGACCGTTCGCGTCACGGACGGTGGCCATGATGTCGGCGACGATCGGCTGCTCGATGCCCAGCAGCTTCGCCGACCTGATCATCCGGCGCAGCAGTCGGCGCAGTACGTACCCGCGACCGTCGTTGCCGGGGCTGACGCCGTCGGCGATGATGATCGCCGCCGTGCGACTGTGGTCGGCGATGATCCGGTATCGGACGTCGTCCTCGTGGTTGCCCTTGCCGTATCCGCGCGGCGCGATGCCTGCGACGAGGTCGATGACCGGGCGCAGCAGATCCGTTTCGTAGACATTGTCGACGCCCTGCAGGAGGCAGGCGACGCGTTCGACACCCATTCCGGTGTCGATGTTCTTGCGCGGCAGCGGCCCGAGGATCTCGAAGTTCTCCTTCGAGGTGCCTTCGCCGCGCTCGTTCTGCATGAACACGAGATTCCAGATCTCGATGTAGCGGTCCTCGTTGGCCTCCGGGCCACCCTCGATCCCGTATTCCGGGCCTCGGTCGTAGTAGATCTCCGACGACGGACCGCACGGGCCGGGAATGCCCATCGACCAGTAGTTGTCGGCCATTCCGCGGCGCTGAATACGCTCAGTCGGTATACCGGTGATTTCCCGCCACAGGTCGGCGGCTTCGTCGTCGTCGAGATAGACGGTGGCCCAGAGCTTTTCGGGATCGAATCCGTAGCCGCCCTGGTCGACAGGGTTGGTCAGCAGCGTCCAGGCCAGCTCGATGGCGCCTTTCTTGAAGTAGTCGCCGAACGAGAAGTTCCCGGCCATCTGGAAGAACGTGTTGTGCCGCGTCGTGATGCCGACTTCGTCGATGTCGGGGGTGCGGATGCACTTCTGGATGCTTGTCGCGCGGTTCCACGGAGCGGCGCGCTGACCGAGGAAATACGGCACGAACTGCACCATGCCTGCGTTGACGAACAACAGGTTGGGGTCGTCGAGGATCACCGAGGCGCTGGGCACCTCGGTATGGCCCGCGTTCACGAAGTGATCGAGGAATCGCTTCCTGATCTCGTGTGTCTGCACGTCCCGCTGTCCTCAATTCTCTGCATATCCACGAATAACCGACCGCACTACAGTACCGGTCACATTTGTCGCGACTTAATCAGCCGTTCAGGAAACTCAACCACACCGACCGGCGCGGGTTATCCCTGTTCAAGTCGACGAGGACGACACTCTGCCATGTCCCGAGTAAAGGCTCGCCGCCCTTCACCGGCACGGTGACAGACGGTGCGATCAAGGCGGGCAACACGTGGTCGGCGCCGTGGCCCGGCGACCCGTGGACATGGCGGTAGCGGTCGTCGCGAGGGAGCAGGTTCTCCAGCGTGTCGACGAGATCGTCGTCCGACCCCGCGCCGGTCTCGATGATCGCCACGCCTGCGGTGGCATGCGGGACGAAGACATTGCAGAGGCCGTCCTGGTGACCAGCGCAGAAAGTACGCACCTCATCAGTCAGGTCGACGGTGCGCCGCCTCGCGGTATCGATCTCGAGTACATCGGTGTCCATATAGCCGAGCCTACGAGCAGTCACACAGGATTGACGTGTGCGTTTATTTCGCGCGGGGCGAGGGTATCTCCCCTGCAACCCACTACCGCCCCTGGAGGAGTAGAGATGACCATCACCGGTGTAATCACCGCAATTCTGATCGGCATAGTTGTCGGCGTTCTCGCCCGACTGTTGTTACCTGGCAAGCAGCCCATCGGCATGCTGGTGACGGTAGTGATCGGCATCGTCGGAGCGTTCCTCGGCACGGCGCTCGCCCGAGTACTCGGCATTCCCACGATGACCAACGGCATCGACTGGCTGGAACTCTTGGTTCAGGTCATCGTTGCGGCCGTCGGCGTCGCCCTGGTCTCGTCGATGATGGGACGCAGGCGCACCGGCGTACTCGGAGGACGCAGGCGTTCGAGCTTGTTCCGCTAAAGCAACCTGACAGCGAACCCGGCGGCACCCCTGGCCGCCGGGTTCGCTCACGTCTCAGGCATTGAATGTCGGGAGTTCGATGCCGACCGCTGCGTTCTCCTCCGGTGTCCCCAATCTGTAGCCGTAGCGGATGGCGGTCTCGACGAAATTGGCCATTTCAGCGGCGGTCGGTGGCGGTGCACCGACGGGGCGCCCCACCTCCTTGAAGAACCTGCCCAGTCGAGGCGTCGTGATGATCAGGTCGACAGCCGGTTGGCTCGACACGTTGCGGTGCGCGTGCGGAACCGTTCCGGCAACCGGGATGTAGTCACCCGCATCCGTGGCTGTGCAGAGGCACTGTCACACCCGGCGGGATGACACCGCGCATCACGCACACGCTGTTGGCGTCATCGTCGGCAAGCGTGAGGAATTCGAGCTGCGGCCCGAACACATCGATTGCGGGTAGCCCGGTTCCCTCGGCAAGGCGGGCAAGGATAGGGCTCTCATCGGGCGGCTCTGGTTGTCTCATTCTTGCTCGGGATGGGTTCCAGCTCGACGACGCTGCCGACGTCGTGAGCACCGTTGCGACGCAATGCCATCGGACGCCGCTCACGAAGGTATCTCTCGTTGAGTCTCCTGTTCAGAATTCACCTCTTTGGAAACGCGGGCAAGTTCCTCGATCGCCTGCGCGACGCCGGACCCGTAAGCCGGGTCGGCCTTGGTGCAGTGGCTGATCCACCGCTGCTGGATGTCGGCAGGAACGTCGCGCATCGAGCGGGCCGTGTTGGCGCACAGGCGCTGCTGCGCGTCGGCCGGCATCAACCGGAACAGATTGCCCGGCTGTGTGTAGTAGTCGTCGTCATCATCGCGGAAATTCCAGTTGCACGCGGACACGTCGCCGTACGGCTCTGGTGGGGTTTGATACGCAGGTTGCTCGCGCCACTCTCCATAGCTGTTGGGCTCGTAGCTCAGCGTGCCGCCGTAATTTCCGTCGACCCGCATCGCACCGTCGCGGTGGTATGCGTGCACCGGGCACCTCGCGGCATTGACCGGGATCTGGTGGTGGTTGACGCCCAGCCGGTAGTTCTGAGCATCGTTGTAAGAGAACAGCCTTCCCTGCAGCATCTTGTCGGGCGAGAAGCCGATTCCCGGAACAATCCTCGCCGGAGAGAACGCGGCCTGCTCGACCTCGGCGAAGTAGTTGTCCGGATTGCGGTTCAACTCCCACTCGCCGACCTCGATCAACGGGTAATCGTCGTGCGGCCAGACCTTGGTCAGATCGAACGGGTGATAGGACACCGTCGCCGCATCGGCCTCCGGCATGACCTGCACGCAGAGCTTCCACCGCGGGAACTCGCCCCGCTCGATTGATTCGTACAGGTCACGCTGGTTGCTTTCGCGGTCCTTGCCGATAACCGCCTCCGCTTCGGCGTCGGTCAGGTTCTCAATTCCCTGTTGGCAGACATGGTGAAACTTCACCCAGTGCCGGACTCCCTCGGCATTGATGAAACTGTAAGTGTGGGAGCCGAATCCGTGCATATTCCGGTAAGACGTGGGGATTCCGCGGTCGCTCATCGTGATAGTGACCTGGTGCAGCGATTCTGGTAGCAGGCTCCACCAGTCCCAGTTGTTGCGCGGGCTGTTGAGATTCGTTCGTGGATCGCGCTTGACGACGTGGTTGAGGTCGGTGAACTTCATCGGGTCCCGAATGAAGAAGGTCGGGGTGTTGTTGCCGACCAGGTCCCAGTTGCCTTCCTCGGTGTAGAACTTCACCGCGAAGCCGCGGATGTCGCGGGTCGCCTCGGCGGCACCGCGTTCTCCCGCCACCGTGGAGAACCGGACGAACAACTCCGTCTGTTTGCCGACCTCGGAGAACAGCTTTGCGCGGGTGTACTGCGTGATGTCGTTCGTCACGGTGAACGTCCCGTATGCGCCGGAGCCCTTGGCGTGCATACGCCGCTCGGGAATCACCTCGCGGTCGAAGTGCGCCAACTTCTCCAGGAACCAGATGTCCTGCAGCAGCATCGGCCCCCGTGGCCCTGCGGTGATCACGTTGTTGTTGTCGACGACGGGCGCGCCGGCGATCGTGGTCAGGTCGCCGTCAGACGGACCTCGGTTTTCGCCGCCACTACCAGTCATTGTTCTGCTCCCTTCGCATTCGCTGATTGATTCCGACTCAATCACCGAGTCCGTCTCCGCTGCGCCAGGGGAAACCCCGGGTTCGGGATACCCGTGGTGGTCACGGGTGACCCCGTGCCGCCTGCCCTGCCAATGTCGAGCCATGACGTTCACGAACAACGCGGTGTTGACGGTGGTTCAACCAGGTGAGGGCGACAGTGTGTCGATGGCCGGCTTCGGTGCGGTCTTCAAACTCCGAAGCGAGACAACTGGAGGTCTGGTCGCGATCGTCGAGCATCCCTTCGCGGTAGGGCTGATCACCGCTGCGCACAGCCACTCCAACGAAGACGAGCATTCCTTCGTGCTCGCGGGTGAGATCGGCTTCCGCTCTGACGACGAGGAGGTTGTGCTTGGGCCCGGCGGCTACATCACCAAACCTCGCGGTCAGATGCACGCGATGTGGAATGCCGGCAGCGAACCGGGTCGGATCGTCGAAGTGATCACTCCGGGGGGCGGTTTCGAGAACTACTTCCGCGAGCTGAGCGAGTTGCTGACGTCGGGGACCGACACCAATCTGCACGAAACACCGGAGTTCGAAAAACTCGCGGCGAAGTACGGTCTCTCGTACGGATCACCGGAGTGGATGACCGGCATCGTCGCCCGGTACGGACTGACGCCGCCGTCGCATTGAACGCTACGACACTCGCAGATCGGCGTTGCGGAGTTCTTTACGGGAGGCGACGCCGAGCTTGGCGAAGATCTTGCTCATGTGCCACTCCACCGTGCGCGGGCTGATGAATAATTGGGCGGCGATCTCGGAATTCGTGTGACCATCGCTTGCCAGCTTGGTGATGGCGCTCTCCTGCGTCGTCAGTTCGGCAGCAACGCCGGTGCGTTTGCGCACGGTCTCGCCTGTGGCTTCGAGTTCACGGCTGGCTCGCTGCGCGAACCCGTCGGCGCCCATAGAGGTGAACATCTCGTAGGCGGCCCGCAACTGCAGGCGCGCGTCCACTCTGCGGCCCTGCCGACGCAGCCACTCGCCGTATACCAGGTGCGTCCGGGCCAGGTAGACAACGGTCGGGCTCTTCTCCAAATATGTTATTGCTCTGCGGTATTCGGCCTCTGCGACGGGGCCATCCGTGGTCAGGGCCATCGATCGGGCAGCTATTCCGAGTGCGGTGTCCGTCCCGCTCGCCTCTGCGCGTTGAACGAGCGTCGTGAGTGCATCGGTGGCAGCGGCGAGGTCGCCACAGCGCGCAGCGGCCTCAACCGTCTCCGCCAGCGTATACCCGGAGATCGCGGGATCGTCGCACTCGAGAGCGCGTCCGCACGCGCTGAGTGCTTCGGCATACTGACCCAGCCCGTTGTGTAGAACACTGAGCGCGAAAAGCCCTGCCGCGATGGAGAATCCCTGCCCGTGCTCGACGGCGCCAACCTCGAGGATCGCTCGCACCATCTCCCGACAGGGCCTCTCCTCTCCGCGATATGCGGCCAGGTGGGGTTCGATCCGCCGCCATCGCGGACTCCCGATCGCGTTTGCGACGGCCTCTGCCTCCGTGAGGTGAGCAGCGGCGTCGGCTAGGCGGCCGCCGAACACGTCGGCGGCAGCGCAGGCTCCGAGCCCCACCGGCAACTGCGCCAGTACGCCTGCATCACGGAACAATTCGAGCTGGCGCTCGGTGATCTTCTCGAACGCGTCGTGATCGAAGAGGTCGAGGCAGATGCGCGCAGCCATGTCATACCAGCGCGGCTCGATCGCATTGGCGGCGTCCACGCGGATGAACTCCTGCACGGCGTGCTTCAGCAGCGGAGCGCCGGCGACATACCCGTCGAGGATCCTCGTCGCCAAGCCGTCCAACATGAGGTCCACCACTCGGGGCTTGGCTGCGGGCGGGGCGTAGCGTGCGGCGCTGGCCACGGTCAGCGCGGTGGCGTCCTTCTGCGCCAGCCGCCCCGCAAGTATCGCGGCCACGAGCGCCTCGAAATAGGTGTCTCTGGCGAGTTCGACATCGACGTCGTGCAGCCGCTTCGCGGTCGCCAGCAATAGCGATGTCATATCGCCGCCCTGACCGGACGGACAGGCCGATCTAGCACGCAACAGGTCGATCCTGGCGCTCAGAAGCGGGTCATCTGTCGGATATTGGGCGACCATCAACATCTTCGACGCGGCCTCGGGTGCGCCGGAGTTCATCTTCGCCTCCGCGGCGAGCAGCGTCCGCTCAGCGCGGCGGCGCGGGTCCGGTGTCATCTCGACCGCATACGCCAGGAATGCCGCGGCGGCCGCCGCGCCGCTGCGCGCGCAGGCCTGCTGCGCGGATCGCTCGAGCCGCGCCGCAAGCTCTTCGTCGGGTGCGCTCGCCGCATGCGCCAGGTGCCAGGCGCGGTGCTCGTCGGCCGCGGGTCCGTCGACGACATCGGCGAGCGCCTGGTGCACGCGCCGACGTTCGGTCAGCGGTGCGCCGCGGTAAACGGCGGAACGGATGAGTGGGTGGCGGAATCGCACCGTGTTGCCGACCGACACGAAGTCCGCGACCCTGGCTGCTTCCACCGCATCGTCTGAGGCGCCGAGTCGCTTGGCTGCCGCGGCAAGCCATTTCGGCTCGCCCGTCGGATCCGCCGCGGCGACCAGCAGCAGCGTCTTGGTCTCCGGGGGTAACTCGGCGAGCCGTCGGCCGAAGGCACGTTCGAGGCGATGGGTCAACTGATTCGCCTCCGCGAGACCAAACCCACCGGCGAGCTGGGCCGGTGAGAGGACTCGATGCAACTCCGTCAGCGCCAGCGGATTACCACCGGCCTCGGCGATGATGTTCTCGCGGACCTGCTCGTTGAGCCGACCGGGAACCGTCTCGGTCAGAAGCGTGCGGGCGTCATGATCGCCGAGCCCTCGAACCTCGAGTTCGGGCAGGTCGGAGATGAGGCGATCATCCCGGCGCTGACAGGCGGCGAAGATCATCACTATCGGGTCGGCGAGAATCCTTCGCGCTACGAAGGCCAACGCCTGCAGCGATGCCGCGTCGACCCACTGAGCATCGTCGATGACGCAGATCGTCGGTCGCTCGCTGGACGCCTCGGACAGCAACGTGAGCACCGCGAGGCCGACCATCAATCGATCGGGGTGATCCCCGTCTTCGAGTCCGAGCGCAATACGCAGCGCCCGCTGTTGCGGGGCGGGCAGTCGATCGAGACGCCCGAGAAATGGCGCGCAAAGCTGCTGCAGACCCGCATTGGAGACTTCCATCTCGGATTCGAAGCCGGCGATGCGGATCGTCCTGAATCCCGAGGCCCGAGCCAGTGCGTAATCGAGCAGTGACGTCTTACCGATCCCCGCATCGCCGCGCAGAACGACCACTCCGCTTCGGCCTTCACGCGCACGGGTCAGCAGGTCAGCGAGGACCTGCTGCTCACGCTGTCGCCCCAGGAGGCGGCGCGGACCGTCGTCAATCATGCCGATTCAATTTTGGACTTTTCTCGATCAACCTGGCAATGCGTTCGCATTGATCAAGGTGACGAAGTCGGTGCGCTGGAAGTCTGGATCGAAATGGGCCAACACGTCGTCGTTCATCGTGCCGAACGTGGTGTCGGGCCGCGCCTTCATGCCATCGCGGAAGGCCTGCAGGATGCCGGCCTTGAAATCGACGCGCGGGTGCGCGGCAATCACTTCCTGGACCTCCGCCGACGACAACGCATCCAGATTGAGGCCGAGGACATCGGTTTCCACACCCGCGGTGACGAGGGCGATATCCGGATCCAGACGATCGGGTATGCCGGGCGTCGTGTGCAAAGCGATGCTCAGCCACACGTTTCTGGCGTCGTTCTCCGCGATCCCGTTTCTGCGCAGGAATTCTCGTGCGGCGTCGGCGCCGTCAAGCTCGAAGCGCTGGTCAGTGCTGCCGTACTTGTCGGTCAGCCCGAGGTCGTGAAACATCGCGCCGACGTACAAGAGTTCAGGATCGGGCACGAGACCGCGGCGGCTGCCCTGAAGGCTCCCCCACAGGTAGACCCGTCGGGAATGGTGAAACAGCAGATCGTCTGCGACGTCTCTGACCAGGTCGGTGGCTTCGCGGACCAGCGCGGTATCGGGAATGGCTATCCCTGCGATCTTCTCTGACATGACTCAATGGTCCGCTGTGGATCGCAGCCGTCGCACCCGTGAAACCCCCCGGGTTCTGCTCGGGTCACCCGGGGACATCGGGCAGTCAGAGCGATTTGAGCAGCACGTCGAGCTTCTCGTAACCCTCGGTCATACCGCCCTCTCGATGTTCACCATGTCGGGGGCACCCTCGAATTCGAAGGTCTGGATGATGAACTCGTTATCGCGCACGGTGTGAAATGTTCCGTTGAAGGCGAAATCACCGTGTTCGGTGGAGTGCACGTAGCGGTAGCCACCATGGGTTGTGAAGTCCCACTCCTCGATTCGCATCTCGAGGCCATGAGGACCGAGCCACTGCTTGATCAGTTCCGGCTCGGCGTGTGCGCGAAACAGCGCTTCCACCGGCGCGTCGAACTCCCGGGTGAACTCCACCGCCAGAGTGTCCACCGGGGCCTGGAGGCTGAGTGCGTTCGTCATCGTTTCCCCTTTTTCGCGGTTGTCTCGGTCATCTGAGCCAGCAGGGCGTCCAGATGGCGGTAATTGCGTTCGGCTTCAAGTCGATACCCGTCGATCCATGCGGTCAGCCATTCCAGCGCCGCCGAGTCGAGATGGACGGGCCGACGCTGCGCATCGTGGGTCCTGGTGACCAGCCCCGCATGCTCGAGCACCTGAATGTGCTTGGACACCGCCTGTTTGGTGATCTCGAACGGCTCGGCCAATTCATTGACCGTGGCCGGTCCGCGAGACAGCCGCGCGACCATGGCACGGCGGACGGGGTCGGCCAGCGCCATGAAGGCGCGATCCATCCGCGCATCTGCATCTTCATCACTCCCCATTATCAACCTTGCATTTGATCAATAAACTAGTTGATTACCAATGTAGGAGGCAATTTATGGAGTGTCAAGACGTGGGTGTCGACCGGAACCGGTTTGGTCACAGGCGGCATGCTGCAGGCGATGGAGACCGGCGGCGCGCCACTACCCGATGAGCCACCTGCATACCACCGGGTTCTGGTTGCATGCGGCATTGATGTCTGGCAACGACCCTGAACATGGCAGGCCGTTCTCCTGGACGCAGCCCGTTGGCATCGGCGGACACGGCGAACCATCGGGCCGGACACATGCCTGATCAAGGGGACCTGCATTGGCCAAGGCTCCAGAGGTGAACAGCATGCCCAAGGCAACAGCTGCCGCGGCGCAAAGCAGTTGGCTGTACTTCATGAATTATTATCCTTCGCAACTAGATCCTGACCTTCGCGGCTTAACTGATCGCGGCGGTCAGCAAACCTCGTCGGATGCTGTGAGGCTAGTTGTTCGAAGGCGAATACGGGCTGAATCGACCGATAATCTCAGCGCGTGCGGCGCACTACAGCTTGCGGGACGACTCGACGCGCGCGATGACCACGACCAGAGCCATCACCACGAAAATGACGGCCGCCAGCGCGGTCGCGACAACTTCGCTCGGCCCTCCGTGAATTTTCCACATGGTCACCGTCACAGCGATTGCCGCCAAGACACCGCACACGACAAGCGCCGTCCAGACTTCACGCACGTAGGTGAGGATACTTCGCCTCAGCGCTTGCGGCGGATGATCGCGCGCAGCTTTTCCAACCGGGCCCCGATTTCACGCTCGGCACCGTGGTTCGTCGGCTGGTAGTAGTCCACGCCCACCAGTTCGTCAGGCGAATACTGCTGTGGCACAACCCCATCAGGATCATCGTGGCTGTACTTGTAGCCGACGGCGTTGCCCAGTCCCTCGGCGCCGGAGTAGTGCCCGTCGCGCAGATGCGGAGGAACGAGTCCGGCTTTGCCCTGTCTGACATCGCTCATCGCCGCACCGAGCGCGGTCGTCACCGCATTCGACTTCGGTGCCGTCGCGAGGTGAACGGTGCAGTGCGCCAGCGTGAGCTGGGCCTCGGGCATGCCGATCAGCTGCACCGTCTGCGCGGCCGCGACGGCGGTCTGCAGTGCCGTCGGGTCAGCCATTCCGATGTCCTCGCTGGCAAGAATCATCAGCCGGCGCGCAACGAACCGGGGGTCCTCCCCCGCCACCAGCATTCGGGCCAGATAGTGCAGGGCGGCGTCGACGTCGGATCCGCGGACGGACTTGATGAACGCGCTGATGACGTCGTAGTGCTGGTCGCCGTCGCGGTCATAGCGGACCGCGGCCTTGTCCAGCGACTGCTCGATCGTCTCGACGGTGATCTCCTCGCCCGCCTCCGCCGCGACTTCCAGCGCGGTCAGCGCCCGCCTGGCATCGCCGGCGGAGAGCTGGACCAACAGATCGATCGCGTCGTCGTTGGCCGCCACCTTCCCCGCCAGTCCGCGCGGGTCTTCGATCGCGCGCGTGACCACCTCTCGGACACCGTCTGCAGTGAGCGGTTGCAGCTGCAGGATCAGCGACCGCGACAGCAGCGGAGCGACGACCGAGAACGACGGGTTCTCCGTCGTGGCAGCAACCAACAGCACAATCCGGTTCTCGACGGCACTCAGCAGCGCGTCCTGCTGGGTCTTGGAGAACCGGTGCACCTCGTCGATGAACAGCACGGTCTGCTCCCCGTGCGCGGCGGCCCTTCGCGCTACGTCGATGACGGCACGCACTTCCTTCACCCCGGACGACAGCGCCGACAGCGCCTCGAACCGGCGGCCTGTCGCCTGCGAGATCAGCGACGCCAGCGTCGTCTTGCCCGTGCCCGGCGGGCCGTAGAGGATGACCGACGCCGCACCCGATCCTTCGACCAGGCGGCGCATCGGCGAGTTCGGCTGAAGAAGGTGGTCCTGGCCGACGACTTCGTCGAGGGAGGCGGGCCGCATTCGGACGGCGAGCGGACTCGACGCTCCCACCAGACCCAGCCCGGCCCCGGTGGAGGTCGGCTCGCCGGGGACGTCAAAGAGACCCTCAGACACTGTTCAGGCATACCACGGAGCTATGACGGCGACGGCCGAGCCGTCACAAACTTTCCGAAGCTGTCACGAAGTCGATCAGCTCCTCGACGCGGCCGATGAGTGCGGGCTCCAGGTCGTTCCAGTCGCGCACCCTGCCGCGGATGCGCTGCCATGCCCTGGCGGTATCGGCCTGCTGTGCGTTCGGCCAACCCAGCGCACGGCACACCCCCTTCTTCCAGTCCATCCCCTTCGGCACGGTCGGCCACGCCGAAATGCCGAGCCTGTCCGGTTTGACCGCCTGCCAGATGTCGATGAACGGATGCCCGACGACGAGCGTGTGCGCGCCACCAGGCCCGCGCCGCACCCCGTCAGCGATGCGCGCCTCCTTGGACCCCGCGACCAGATGATCGACGAGTACGCCGAGCCGCCGGCCCGGCCCTGGACCGAACTCTTCGACGATGGCGGCTAGATCGTCCACTCCGCCGAGGTATTCGACGACCACGCCCTCGATCCGCAGATCGTCGCCCCACACCTGCTCGACGAGCTCCGCATCGTGGCGACCCTCGACGTAGATGCGGCTGGACAGCGCAACCTTCGCCTTCGCGCCACGTACCGCGACGGACCCTGACGCGGTGCGCGCATCCGGTGCCGGAGCGGCGCGTCGGGGCGCGGTCAGGATCACCGGCCTGCCGTCGACCAGATATCCCGGCCCGACCGGAAACGGCTTACGGCGGCCACTGGAGTCCTCGAGTTCCATTCGCCCGTACTCGATGCGGACCACCGCGCCCACATAGCCTGTCTGCGCGTCCTCGACGACCAATCCCATCGCGACGGGCAGTTCGGTGGATCGAGGCTTTCGGTGCGGATTATTGGCAAGCACGTCGGTGCCATAGCGATCAGCCACCGGGTGATCGTAGGGTCACATCCGTGCTGTTGAACCGCGACACGGCCGAGGGAATCGCGAACGGAACCATCACACTTGTGTTGCGGCGCTGGGATGCTCCCCGCGCCAAGGCGGGTGGCACGCAACGGACGTCGGCGGGCACGATCCGCATCGACGCGGTCACCCAGTACCCCGGCAGACACCGCGTGACCGCCGCACAGGCGCGTGCCGCGGGTTATCCCGACGCCAAGTCCGCGCAAGCGGACCTCGATCGCAGGCCGGCCAAACACACCTATGCAATCGAGGTGTCCTATCTTGCGCCCGACGAACGCCCGGAGTTGGCCGCCGACGATCGACTCTCCGACTCGGACGTCGCCGCGATCAGAGCGCGATTTCCGTGGGCCCGCGATTACATGGAGCTGATCGCCGCCAACGAGGCCGTTCGCGCCCCCGACCTAGCGGGCCGCCTCGGCATGGAAACTGCGCCGTTCAAGCAGAGGGTGCGCCGGCTCAAGGGTCTGGGCCTGACGATCAGCCTCGACGTCGGATACCGAATTTCGCCGCGCGGGCGCGCATACCTGGAGCGACGCGCCTAGTCGACAGCGGAAGGGTCTCGACGTACCGCCCCTCGACACTTCGTGCCCTAAGCGCGCGACGAGCGGATCGAATGCGCTGCTCCTTCTCGGTCGTTCCCTGGCACCGGACGTTTCGTCCTTCTCCCGGGATCAGTCGCCGCATCGCCTCGTCGTGGCGTCAGCCACACAACATTGTGGGGTGAAAGCTCCTGAGTACCAACCGAATTACCAACGGCGCCGAGCGGACGATCATCGAAAACATGCTCGACTCCTCAGGTTTTTTGGGGGTTTGATGTTGAGTCCGCCTAGGCAGAGGTAGATCATTGAGCTCAGCGGTTGGGGTGAGGCAACCTCTGGTGAGCGCAGTGGTTATGCGTGATTCGTTGTAACTCAACGCATAACAGACCGGATCACCGAGAAGTCTTAGTTTCGATCGCTCCTCGACCTCGGGATTCTGGCCAACGGTCTGAGCGGCGACGCGTCGCAATTGTGCCGCCGAGTGAACCGGCTGAATGACGTCAAACGTACTTCATGTGCCACGTCATCGCACGGCGCTCGGCCTGACGAGAGAGGCCCGTGCTTCGAATACGTAAATTTACCGTTGTTGCGGCGGCAAGACGGCCATACGTTACGAAAAGCGTTGCTCGTCAACTGCGGTCAGCATACCCCCGACGGTTTTGGCGCACGCACCCACAAAGATCGGCCCGACGATAAGAGGACACAAGCATGGCAATGCCGCCAAATGAGTCTCGTCTGACCAACATCAAGGAGCCACCCAGAGCAGTGGGCGATCACCGCCTCCGTGGCTCACTCGGCGTGTGGGGAATCGTCTTCATCGTGGTGGCCGCCGCAGCGCCGCTGGGCGTCATCGGTGGCACCATTCCGATCGGTATCGGTATCGGTGATGGAACCGGATTCCCGATGATCTTTGTCGCCTGCACCGTGATCCTGTTGTTGTTCTCGGCCGGGTTTACCGCGTTGACACCATTTGTGCCCAACGCGGGGGCGTTCTACTCCTATATCGGAAAGGGACTTGGCCGTCCGATCGGCTTCGGTTCCGCGTTCGTCGCACTGTTCGCGTACCTCGCCGAAACCATCGCTGTCTACGGGCTTCTCGCGTCCGGAGCCAAGAACCTCTTCGATTCATGGGGCCTACGCATCCATTGGGTCGTGTGGGCACTGGTGGCCATGTGTGTCGTAACCTATCTCGGCCACCGAAATATCGACCTATCCAAGAAGGTTCTCGGCGTGCTGCTAATCGCCGAGGTGATCATCGTAGTTGTGCTCGACACCGTTGTTTTCGCGACCGGCGGTGACAGTGGCATCTCAACCGAGTGGCTGAAGCCCGCCGTCGTAATGTCCGGAGCGCCGGGCCTCGCACTGCTGTTCGCCTTCCTGAGCTTTCTGGGCTTCGAGGCAACCGCGGTGTTCCGCGACGAGGCTAAAGATCCCGATCGTACGATTCCAATCGCAACCTACCTCTCGGTCGTTATGATCGGCGTCTTCTACGTGCTTTCCACGTGGGCACTGATCACCGCTTGGGGCGATTCGGCCGCGGTTGCAGTCGCCAATGACAACCCGACCGGAATGCTGCCCGATGCCACGCATCGCTACCTCGGCCTCGTCGCCTATCACATCGTGATGGTCCTCTTCGTAACCAGCTTGTTCGCCTGCGTGCTGTCTTTCCACAACATCGTCGCCCGCTATGGATTCACCCTCGCCAACCGCAACGCACTGCCCTCACAGCTGGGCACCGCGCACGCCGAACACGGTTCCCCTGCAACGGCATCAGCGACTATCTCCGTGATTTCACTGGTATTCGTCGTGGGCGCCGCACTGTTCGACCTCGACCCCGCCACGCAGCTCTATGGCTGGTTCGCCGGCACTACCACCGTCGGCTTTATTCTTCTGCTGCTCGGCACCAGCCTTGCAGTGGTGGTCTTCTTCGCGAAGATGTACCGGACCGGCAAGCGGCCGTACAACATCTGGCGAGTGTTCGCCGCCCCGGGGGCAGCCGCGCTGTCCTTGGTTGGAGTGTTCATCCTGGTGCTCGACAACCTGCCCGGCTTGGTGAACAACTCAACACCCGTCGCGATCGGCATCTTGGCGCTGCTGAGCCTGACGTTCGCCGGGGGCATGGTGGCGTCCTTGCGCCGGCCCCAAATGACACTCGCAAACTCTCAACCCTGACAGACTCACGAGGCGACGGAAGTAAGCAGGCCGGCTCGGGGATCCGAAACGATCGCTGTGACAGACCACGGCGACGCTCGGCTCGATCAGGCCCGCACCGCGCTTCCAACGCGCCACCGCAGCCGCACATCTGGGCCATCAAGACGCGAAATCGGTCACATTAAAACAACCACGCAGTGTAACACAATCGATACGCATGTCCTGATCCGGATCTCTCACTACGTCTGTCGTCACGCTGAACGATTGTTCTGCAGTCGGCGCTCACTATCGGTGACCATCGCGGCGCGCGGAGCCACGACGAAGAATGACTTCGGATAAGCGGCGACAGCAATCTGGTTGCATTTCCGCGCCCGCAAATCGCCCGGCTGGACAACACCCACGACAAACTGCGCTTTCGGCTGCAAATCGGGGTCCAGATGGGCCGTATTGGTTCCGTGCACCGGCCAAGTATCGAGTGACCCAACGCGATAGAATCCGCTGGTGCGTACTATCTCCCCTTCGGTGCGTTTGCAGGCGGCGCTGCGCATCCACCGAGTGGCTACCCGGGTAGCCTCGCTGGGCGAGATCGATGACGCCTCGGCCTCACTGGAAGCCCTGGAGGCGTTGACAGCAATCATGCCTATCGACTGTGCAGTGATCGGACGCTGGGACCGTCGGGCCAAAGTGCACTCGACTTTGGCCAATATTGGCTATCCCGAATTTGCGGTACGGCAGTTCGAGCGGTTATCACATACCGCACCCAACATTCCGCACTCCCCGCGCGAAGGCCGCCTGCTGCGGCTGGCTGACGTGCCGCGGGCCGAACGGCGCGGAGCAATTCACACCGATGTGATCGAAAACCTCGGGTTCAGTGATGGAGTGAGTATGTGTCTGAGCGTCGACGGAATATGCGTCGGCGCGCTGCATGCGAGCACGTCGGGATGCAACATCGTCGACAACGACGCCCTTGCCGTCTTGCATCTGGTCGCAGGAGATTTGGCGACGATAGCCGATCCAATGCACACCATCTGGGCTCAATCACTGATCAGCGCGGGGGCCGGAGCGTTCGTCTGGGATGAATCCAACGACAAGACAGTCCCCCTGACCGACGACGCATGGTGCGAACTGGTCAGTCCGACCTCGCCGATCCGCAAGTACAGCGCACTGAACGGTCGACGTGAGGTGTCCCGGACAGTCAGCGTGATCTCTGGTCGCGAACTCGTTCGGATAGAATCCACGCGCCAGGGTCGTTGGACCCTGTGCACGCACGAGGTCATCGAAGCACCCAACGGTCTGACGATCCGTGAGCTAGAAGTGTTGGCCGAACTTGCAGCAGGCAAATCCAATCGCGAGATCGCCGCGTCATTGCTGACCTCGGAGCGCACCGTCACCTCGCATATGGAGCACATCTTGACCAAGCTCAGTGTGAGAAACCGAACCGCGGCCGCCGCCGCGGCCAACCGACTCGGCTTGCTGCGTATCCCGGTCACGGTGAAGCACACACGCGCCGCCACCCGGGTGTCCTGACAATCCCCGGTTTCGAACGAACTGTGCGTCTCGACGCAGCGTCGATCAGCTTTGGCGGCCACGCAATTCGGTGGCCGTCAGAAAATGTCGAAGGACATTCGCGGTGATCCGCGCGACGTCGTTGTCGTAGTCGTTGTGTGAGAGTGCGCCGGTCCAGGCGATCGAACCGACGCTGAAAACCGCCCCGCCCCCTTCGAGTGGAAAGTAGACGACATCGGAGCGCACCGCCTGGCTCTGTGAACCGCCGGTCGTTGGCGGAGTCTCAAACAGGTCCTCCGAAGCCTCTTGGTAGTTGTCCGAATGGCGGCCGACCGAAGTAGCAAGCACAAACGCGTCGGATGGCGATCCCAACTCGGCGTCGAACCGGTCCAGCTCGGCGCCAGCCGCACCACCCCCGGTCACCCCGAATGCACCGAACTGCTCACCGTCGACTCCATCGAAGATGAATGACGTCGCTGGCGCGTACGAATCGGGCATCCGTGCGTAGGGCACCGAGAAGTCGAAACCCTCACTGCCCATGCCCACGCCGAGCAGCCGCTGCGGGGGTCGCCCGAGATTGCGCCACAGGCCGCCTTTCTCCCCGGTCGAGGCCTGCCGGAGTTCCCCCGGTGGAGCCGTGTGCGGGCGTGATCCGTTCTCGGATCGGCGCACCTCCATGAGATGGGGCCGTTCCGGGTCGTAGGAGACGCACCAATAAAATCCGTTGCCACCCAAATACATCAGGCGCCCGCCGTCGGCCAGATAGTGCTCGATCGCTTTCATTTCGGCCAGCGAGACATACTCCGGGTGACTGCCGGTCAACACGACGCGATAGTCATCAAGAAGTTCGCGTCCATCGCGGTGCAGATCTTCATCGGTGATGACGTCGTAGGGCGTACCGGTCCGATCCAGCCAGTGCACGATGCACAGGTCGGCGGGAAACTGCCAAGGAGCGCCTGCCATGAACCAACCGAGGTAGCGCGGGCGCATGTTGAGAATCGGCCGGCGACGCGAGCTGAAGATCACTCCGGAACCGTCGGGATGCAGCTCATAACACGAGCGCCCGAAGTCATAGTGCGCCTGCAGCTCTAGATCTTCGCGCTGTAAAACCGGCACATGGCCGATCAGCAATTCTGCGCCTGCCGCGTCCAGCGGCAACCGGTCATTGGCATACGCCAGGTAGGAGCCCGATGGAAGAAGCAATGCGACCTGCGCACGCGGCTGATTTCGGCCAGGGCGTACCACGAAGGGGATGTGCTCCTCATAGTCGGGTCCACGCAACCGCAGTGCGAATACCCCACTGGGCGTCTCGGCGGGTACGCACCACTCCGCGGTAACGGGCCAGCCCGCGTCTTCCAAATCGTCTTCATGAAAGTGGATCGCGCCGAACTGCGCGGGTGCCGACCGGTAATCGTCCGCGCCGCTCCATTCGACTCCGGTCACGCCGCGGGTCGGCGCGTTGATCGCGATGCCGTGCAACCCGTTGTCAGAGGTTTCTCTGACATGGCGCAGCAGCGCGCCGTTAGGACGATCGGAAATGGCAAAGTCCCATGCCGCTATCGAGGCCTGCTGTGCACACGATGGGTACACGCGGGGATTGCCGATCTTGCCGTTGAACAATCCCGTCGGCCACCATTTTTGCGCCGACCACCTCGACGCGGCGCCGATGCGAAACGGGGCGCAATAGCTCACCTGGGTCAGATCCACCTTCTTGTCGACCCGCTCGCCGTCGATAGCTGCAGCCAACGAGCAAATCCGGTCATTGAGGACTCGCGCCGGTACCTGTTCAACCCACGCCATCCCGGCGTCGAGGTCGAAACCCGCCGAAACGTGATACCAGCGGAACTCATGCAGCGGTTCCTGCAAGGTGACCCGAGAGGACGACGACCCGTCACCGATATGCAGCACCAAGCGGCCGTGCTCGACCGTCAGCGCGAACCCGGTGCCTGACTGTACGTCCCAACTACCGATGACGGTCTGCGAGTCGCGGTCGAGCAGGGTGGGATAAAGCGACATCGCGACCGCGATGGAACTGGGTCGTTGCAGCAGCGAGGAATCGGTAACTTCGACATACGACCCGATCCACGGCTCGTGATGTCTGCCGGCGTACTGCCCGTTGATGTCAGCGGTGACTTCATCTTCGGCGAAGCCCGGCCCGCCCGCAACATCGATTCCGTGACGCAATCGCACGACATGCGCGTCGAACGTTTCCAGATTCTCCGCGCTTACGTGAAACGAGATGGCCTCGCCGGCGGCAACGCTGAACGTCGATGCGTAACCATAGAGGGCAGCGTCCGGAAGCATGATCAGCCTCTGTCCCGCGGCGAGTCCTCGATCCCCCACGCGTCAAGCCGTAGGAGAAACACCGCGTGTTCGGCGGCCTCCAGAGAGGAGTACGACTGCCCGACAAGTTCTACGCCGCCATCGGACCGACGGCCGGTGATCTTGGCGATATGCCACAACGACGTCGATTGCCGATCTGCGAGGATCACATGCTTGCCCACAACGTCGGCTGCTCGAACGAAGTTCAGTACGCGAGACAGTTTGTCGCTATGCGGCCCGAACGGCCGGGCAGCGTGCTCGGCGATCAGTTCGGCGCGCGAGTGCGTACGCAAATTCGCCGCAACCGATTCGTAGTGAGCCTGCCGCACAGTGTCGGCGGGGTCACGCGGAGTCGTCATCATCGGCTAGTCGTTGACGATGAAGAACTTCTCGACAGCCTCTATCACCGTCCACACCGACCTCGTCCCCTTGACGAAGGATGCCGTGTCTCCGGACTTCAGCTCCAATGTCGGTCCCCCGTCCACCGCCACCCGCAGATGTCCCGTCGTGACCACGAACGTCTCGTCTGCGGTGAAGGGATAGTCGAACTCGCTCGGCTCGCAGCGCCACATACCGGTGAGCAACTGCGGATCATCGGAGCGGCGCAGCCACGATACTTCACCGACCGCTTCGCCGTCATGACCGATGAACGGTTCGTATTCCTCTGGTTGGGTGCTCGACCGCCACGCGTACTCGGTGTCAACCGTCACTACAAGCCTCCTAGATTGTCGTGGCGCGGCCTCGTTGGGGCCCACCGGTTGGTATCGCTAGTAACGATAGAAGCGCAGCTCGCGGTCGCGCATCGGTACTTCTACGGATTACGCAGCCAAGGCGGTGACGTGACGGCCCTGAGGCCCGCGGCGCGGTGACAACCCGATCGATGCGTAGGTCGCTCACAGGACCACTACCGATCGCAATACGTCACCGGCGCGCATCGCGGTAAATGCCTGCTCGACTTGGTCGATCGCGATGCGCTCAGAAACGAAC
>CADEGF010000071.1 GCA_902826815.1 uncultured Mycobacteriaceae bacterium | reverse complement strand
ACCAACGACCGCGCCGCCACATCCGACTCGAACATGTGTTCGATAGTATATGTAGACTCCGACATACTCCGGCTGTTATCTCCCAGGACATCGGTGACAGTTCTGCATCAGGACATCGGTGACGGTTCGGGTGGTCTTGGTGGTGACACTTGTGCCTCAAGGTTCGGGTGGTGGCTGTCTATGAATCCATCGATCCTGTCGTTCGCCTTGCGATCTCGCAGTGGCCCGATGATGCGCCTCGCGGGGCGGTGTCGACGTTCTGCGCCGAGCACGGTGTGTCCCGCAACTCGTTCTACGAGCTGCGCAAACGCGCAAAGACCGACGGTCCGGCCGCGGTGCTCGAACCCAGGACCCGACGACCGACGTCGAGCCCATCGAAGATCAGCGATGAGGTCAAAGACCAGGCCGTGGCCGTGCGTGCCGCCCTGGAATCGTCCGGGCTGGATCATGGGCCGATCAGCGTGCACGACAAGATGCACGCGATGGGCCTGGAACAGGTCCCGTCCACGGCGTCGCTGGCACGCATCTTCCGCGAGGCCGGCGTGGCTCGCCTTGAGCCCAGGAAGAAGCCCCGCTCAGCGTGGCGGCGGTTCGTCTACCCGGCCCCGAATGCGTGCTGGCAACTCGACACGACCGAGTACGTCCTCAGCGGCGGGCGTACGTGCGTGATCTTCCAGCTCATCGACGACCACTCCCGCTACGCGGTCGCCTCCCACGTCGCATTCGGGGAGACTGCCCAGGACGCAATCATCGTGGTGGACAAAGCTATCCACGCCTGCGGCGTGCCCCAACGACTCCTATCCGACAACGGGATCGCACTGAATCCATCGCGGCGCGGCTACGTCGGCCAACTCGTCGGCCACGTCGCCGCCCTGGGCGTGGAGGCGATCACCGGCAAGCCCCACAAGCCGACCACCCAGGGCAAGAACGAATACATCGCGCAC
Organism: uncultured Mycobacteriaceae bacterium; assembly: GCA_902826815.1. Lineage (GTDB taxonomy): Bacteria > Actinomycetota > Actinomycetes > Mycobacteriales > Mycobacteriaceae > Mycobacterium. The sequence goes on along the minus strand of CADEGF010000071.1, from coordinate 23,518 downwards.
CATCGGCCTGGACCACGTGCACTACAAAGTCGACGTGGACCTCGCGTTCCAGCAGGTCCTCGTAGTCAGCACCGGCGACAAGACCGGCGACGCCATCATCATCACCGACCTGCACGGCGAGGTCCTCGCCGAGCACACCCGACCCGCACCCGACATCCGCTACGTCGGCAACGGCCGACCCCGCGGCCCACGCCCCAAAACTGGGAAAGCGTCACCGAAGTCCCGACACACCAACCGTCACCGATGTCCTGATGCAGAACTGTCACCGATGTCTTGAGAGATAACACGGACAGCGTGGAGTAGTTATCGCTCCATCAGTGCGTGCAGTTCGTCGACCGACCACGGTGGCGAGTCCTTGTGGTCGCGATAGCCGATGATCGCAGGCGTCTGCCGCGCGAACTCGCCGACGAAACCGCCTGCGGCGATGAAGATTCGGCCCGTGATGTCCTTGGCCAGATCGCCTGCGAGGTAGCTGTAGATCGGCGCCGCATACTGCGGCGGAGGGGCGTCCAGCGCGGTCTGCGTGCTGATGTCGTCGAGCATGCCTCTGCGGTTCAGCCACGCGATATGCGCCTCGTACTCGGCGCCGGTCGACAGCCGCGTCTTGCCGCCTGGGCACACCACGTTGGCGCGGACCCCGTGTTCTTTGAGTTCGGCGGCGAGTGCCATGGTCAGGCCGTTGACGCCGCCCTTGCCCGCCGGGTAGCCGGTTCCGCCGTAGTCGCCGAGATATGCGAACGAGCTGGTGTTGATGATCGAACCGCCGCCGTGGGCGACCATCTTCGGCGCTGCGGCCCTGCAGGTTTCGAACGTCGTGACGAGGTGCGCGTCGATCAGCTCGTGGAACTGGGCGCTGGTCACCTCGAGGATCGACTCGCTGGCGAGCCCGGCGGTGCCCGCGCAGTTCACCAGGATGTCGATCCGGCCGAATTCCTGTGCGCACGTGTCGATCAGCGCTTCGGCGATCGCAGGGTCCGCGGGTGAACCGGCGTAGGCGACCGCGCCATCGATGCGTGCTGCCGCTTCGTTCGCGGCGTCGGCGTCCCTGCCGTTGACGACGACGCCTGCGCCCTGTTCGGCGAGCAGTGCAGCGACCTCGAACCCGATGCCGCGGGATCCGCCGACGACGACGGCGCCTCGCCCGGACAACGAAGTGCTAATCGCCGCCGTCCGTGACGGGCTTCATCATGTCCATGTTCCAGAAGCCGCGGAGGTTGGTCAGCAGGCCGGCGTCGTTGACCTTGTAGGTGAAGATGCCCCGAACGCCACTTGCCGACCCGTTGTCAAAGGTGAAGCGCAACTGCAGGATATGGGCGATCTCATCGGGCGAACTCGACGGAAACGTCTCCTCGCAGGTGATCGTGATGGTGGCAAGGCCGACGCTTTTCTCCCACCACTGCGAGACACCGTCCTTGCCGACGACGCCAGTGCCGTCGGGGTTGGTGTAGGCGGGGCCGATGGGGTCCTCGATGACGACGTCATCGGTCATCAGCGCGAGCCAGCCCTCCTTGTCCTTCGCCATCACGGCGCGCCACGAGGCCTGCGAGGCCGCAAGGGCCGGTGACTGCTCGATCGTGTCCTGCGACATCCGCTCTACCGGTCTTCGTCGGTGTAGCGGATGATGCCGCGGATGTTGCGGCCCTCCAGCATGTCCTTGTAGCCCTCGTTGACCTGTTCCAGCTTGTACTGGCGGGTGATCATGTCGTCGAGGTTGAGCTTGCCCGCCTTGTACATCGACAGAAGCTGGGGGATGTCATGGTGCGGGTTGCCGCCGCCGAAGATGGTGCCCTGCAGGTTCTTCTGCATCAACGTCAGCATCGCGAGGTTCAGGGTGACCTGCGTGTCGAGCATGCTGCCGATCGCGGTCACCACGGTGGTGCCGCCCTTGGACGTGAGGTTGACGTAGTTGTCGATGTCGGAACCGTGGAGTTCGCCGACAGTGACGATGACCTTCTTCGCCATCAGTCCCGCGGTGACCTCGGCCACGCCCGCGAAGGCGGATTCCAGATCCGGATAGGCATGCGTGGCACCGAATTTCAGGGCCGCGTCGCGCTTCCACTCGACCGGCTCGATGACGAAGATGTTGCGGGCGCCCGCGGCGACCGCGCCCTGTACGGCGGACATTCCGACACCGCCGACGCCGATGACCGCGACGTCGTCACCGGGACGGATGTCGCCGCTGCGCACCGCCGAGCCGTAGCCCGTCGTCACACCGCAGCCCACCAGGCAGGCCACTTCGAACGGGATGGACGGATCGATCTTCACCACGGAGCTCTTGTGCACCACCATGTACGGGCTGAACGTGCCGAGCAGCGTCATCGGGAAGACCGGCTGGCCCTTTGCGTGAATACGATTCGTGCCGTCCGAGACCGCCGTACCGCTGAGAAGCAGGGCACCAAGGTCGCAGAGGTTGCGCATGCCGGCCTGACACGACGGACACGTGCCGCAGGACGGGATGAACGACAGCACGACGTGATCGCCGGGCTCGAGGCCCTCGACGCCAGGGCCGACCTCGGTGACGATGCCTGCACCCTCGTGGCCACCCAGCACCGGGAATCCGCCCATCGGAATGCCTCCGGTGACCAGGTGATGATCGGAATGGCACATCCCCGACGCTTCCATCTGGATCTTGACCTCGTCGCGGACGGGGTCGCCGATTTCGATCTCCTCGATCGACCACGGCTGGTTGAACTCCCAGATCAGAGCGCCCTTTGTCTTCATCCGTATGTGCCTTCCGCTAGAGCCAGTGAGGCCAGACTAGAACCATTAGTTAGATGGGTCACACGCACCCCCAAGCAACCGCTTGGCCGGGAGTCACCAGATCGGTGTCGGGGCCTCGCCCAAGGGGTAATAGCCAGGCAGTTTCTCCCCGGCCACGGACCGCTCGATCCGCTTCTTCATGCCGTCGGACAGGTCCCCGGACCCGATCAGCTTGCCGAACATGTGGGACACGTGGCCGAAGTCGAAGAAGTCGCGCTGCCATTCGACCTTGAGATCGGAATTCAGGCGGAACCAGCTTCCTCCGATGCCGTAGATCTCGTCGCGGGTGCCGTCGGACTTGTTCACGATCTGCTTCCAGAAGCCGACGATCTCGCCGAGCTTCTCGTCGATGAGCACCTTCTGGTACTCGTAGTTCCAGTTCTCCAGGCCCTCCATCTCGAGACCCATTGCGACATCGCGGATCTCGTCGCGGCCGACGCACATGACGTCTTCCTTCGGCCCGATGTTCCAGCCGTAGGTGGCGTCGTCGGTGTAGAAATCGGCAAGCGGCTTCCAGTCACCCGCACTTTCGGCGTCCTGGTTGGCCTTCAGCCAGCGGTCCACCCAGTCCTCGAGATCCTTGCGCGCGAATGCCATGGTGCTTGACCTTTCCTATTCCTGCGTCTCAACGATGGACAGTGCTTGCGTGGGGCAGGCCCACACGGCTTGTTCGACCTGGGCTCGATCCTCTTCCGGCGCCGTGTCTTTGAGAATCTCGACCTGCCCCCGCTTGGGCACCTTGAAGTAGTCGGGGGCCTCCAGCTCGCACATGGCGTGGCCCTGACACAGGTCGATGTCGACTTCGATCTTGATGCCCACGGTGTCGCTCCTAGACCCGCCTGCGGTAGCGCGCCTTTGCAGGCCGGGCCAGCTGCACCACCATCTTGGAATGGTCGTTGCGGTAGCTGTCGGCCGGCTGCGCCATCTCGAACTCGTACTCGCGCAACAGAACCGAGAAGATCGCCTTGATCTGCATCTGGGCGAAAGCCGCGCCGACGCATCGGTGCCTGCCCGCGCCAAACGGGATCCACGTCCACCGGTTGACCATGTCGGCCTGTTCGGGCTTGTTGTACCGGTCCGGCTTGAACGCGTCGGGATCGGGAAAGTCTTCCGCGATCCGGTTGCTGATCGCAGGCGAGGCGGCGACGAAGTCGCCATCGTGGATCGGGTAGCCCTCGACCTCGAACTCACCCTTGGCGACCCGCATCAGGATGATCAGCGGCGGATGCAGCCGCAGGGTTTCCTTGACGACGTTGTCCAGCTTCGGAATCGACCGCAGCGCATGGAAACTCACCTCCTGACCGTCGGCGTAGAGATCGTCGAGTTCCTTTCTTACCTCGGCGTACACGTCGGAATGGCGGATCAATTCGATAAGCGTCCACGCCGACGTCCCCGAGCTGGTGTGGTGCCCGGCGAACATCAGCGAGATGAACATCCCTGTCACCTCGTCGGCCGAGAACCTCGGTGTGCCGTCCTCGTCCTCGATCGACACCAGCACGTCGAGCATGTCGCGGTCGGCCTTGTCCTTCGGCGGGTTGGCCAGCCGTTGGTCCATGATCTCCTGCACCAGCGCAACGAGTTTCACGCGTGCTTCATCGCGGCGCTTGAAGCTCTCGATCGGCAGGTACGGGTCGACGTAGCAGAGCGGATCGGTACCGCGCTCCAGGTCGTGGTAGTACTCGGCGAAGCGATGATCGAGTTCGTTGCGGAACTTCAGCCCGATCAGGCATGCCGTGGAGGTGTAGATGGTCAGCTCGGCGAAGAAGTCGAGCAGCTCGATCTCGCCTTCGTCGCCCCAGTCGGCGATCATCTTCTTGACTTCGCCCTCGATGGTGGCGGCGTGGCCCTTCATCTGCTCACCACGCAGCGCCGAGTTGTGCAGCATCTCCTTGCGCCGCTCAGGGCTCGCATCGAAGACCACACCCTCGCCGAAGATCGGTGTCATGAAGGGGTAGGCCTCGGCCTGGTCGAGATCCTCGTCGGCGGACCGGAAGAAGAACTCGTTGGCCTCGGCGCCGGACAGCAGGATCACGTGCTTGTCGACGAGCTGGAACCAGCCGACGTCGCCGCATTCGTCGCGAACGCGCTTCATCAACCCGATGGGGTCGGTGCGGAACTCCTCGAGGTGGCCGTGCTCCTCTTCGCCACCCGATACCCGCGGCACTATCGCTGTTGTCATTCTGCCGGCTTCCCCTCTTCACCCAAGGCGAGCTTTTGGCGGGTCTTGTTGTCGGCCAACGGCGCTTCTGGCTGAAGCTCCATGTTCGCGATGTACCCGCCGCGCGGTGTCTCGGCGACGAACGCGATGGCGCGTGCGAGATCCGCCGCGCGCAGGAAGTAGTCGTGGCGGGCCTGACCCCACCTTGCCCAGTCCTCGAGCGCGGGCCCGATCTTGTCGGCGGGCAGGCTCCAGCCCATCCCGGTCTTGGTCGGGCCCGGATGCACGATCGACGCCCGCACGCCGGTTCCTTCGAGTTCCATCTGATAGTTGGTCACCATCGCGATGAGGCCGGCCTTGGCGGCGCCGTAGGCGCCCATATGCGGCCGCTGGCGCAGTGATACGTCCGAACCGACGAAGATCAGATCGCCGCGCTGACGATCCATCATTCCCGGCAGCACCGCGGCGGCCAGCCTGTTGGCGCCGACCAGGTGGATCTGCAACTGCGAGTTGAACTCGTCCGGCGTGATCTCGTCGAGCTTGCCGAAAAAGGTGTCACCCGCTCCTGCGACCAGCACCTCGATATCGCCGAGTGCCTCGGTCGACTGTGAGACAAAGGATTTCACCGAGTTCGGGTCGGTGACGTCGAGGTGGAATCCGACGGCCTCGCCGCCATCGGCCTGGATCTTGCCGACGAGTTCGGTGAGCTTCTCCACCCGGCGCGCGCCGAGCGCGACGGGGAACCCGCGCGCGGCGAGTTCGATGGCGGTGGCTTCGCCGATGCCCGACGACGCGCCCGCCACGAGAGCGGGCCGACGTTCGGGTAGGGGTTCGAAGCGCGGCATATTTATCGGGCCTTCATTTGAATTGGAGAGTCATTGGTAGGTGGGCGAATCCGCGGACGCTGCTCGAGTGGACGCGCACGGCGTTGGCCTCGTCGACCTCGAATCCGCGGATTCTGGAGAACATCTCGGCGAGCGCTACCCGGGCTTCCATGCGGGCCAGGTGTGCGCCGAGGCAGAAGTGGGCACCGCTACCGAAACTCAACAGGTTCGATCCGATCTCCCGGCCGATGACGTAGTCGTCGGGGTTGTCGAACACCCGCTCGTCGCGGTGGGCGGAGCCGGGAAGCAACAACAGGATGTCGCCGTCGGGAATCGTGGTGTCGTGAAGAGTCAGGTCCCCGGCCACCACCCGCGCCAGCAGTTGGCTGGACGTGTCGTAGCGCAGGGTCTCCTCGACCCACAGCGGAATCCTGTCGAGGCCGTCGTAGAGCGGAGCCAGCTGATCCGGATTGCGGTGACCCCAGAACGCCGCGTTGGCAAGCAGTTTGGTGGTCGTCTCGTTGCCCGCGATCACCATCAGGAACAGGAATCCGAGCACTTCGTCGTCTGTCAGCCGGTCGCCGTCGATCTCGGCTTCGAGCAACGCGGTGGTGAGGTCGTCGGCCGACTTCTTGCGACGGTCGGCGATCATCTGCTGGTAATAGACCATCAGGTTGATCGACGCCTCGATCGCCGACTGGGGTACGTCGTTGACACCGTCCTCACGGTGCATGACCCCGTCGGCCATGGCTCGGATACCGTCCCGGTCCTCCAGGGGCACACCCATCAGCTCCGAGATGACGTCCATCGGCAGTTTGCCGGCGAATTCCGCTACGTAGTCGACCGTTTCGCCGGATCTCGCCCTCTCCAGCATCGTGTCGAGATGGCCGACGGCGAGTTCGGTGACCCGCGGCTCGAGCTCGCGGATGCGCCGTGGGGTGAACCCCTTCGACACCAATGTGCGCAGGCGAAGATGTCCGGGGTCGTCCATTGCGAGGAACGACATGGTCTTGCTCGCGTGCGGGCCGCGGGAGATCGGATCGAGTGATACGCCGTCACGGTTGGACAGGGTTGTGCTGTTGCGGAAGCCTTCTCGCACATCCTGATGCCGCGACAACGCCCAGAACCCGAGCTCGGCGTTGTGGTACAGCGGCGCCTCGTCGCGCAGCCGCTTGTAGTAGGGGTACGGATCCTCGTGGAAGTCGTAGTCGTACGGATCGAGGATCACGTCGCTGGTCGAAGCTGTCACTGTTTGTCTCCCAGGACGAGGCCGACGACGTAGGTGAGGCGGTCGGCGATCTCGCGATAGCTGACGTAGCCGCTGCCCGCGTGCACCAGCGCGCCGAAGTAGGTCATCTCGAGCGCAGACACGGTGCGCGGATCGGCGTCCGGTCCCATCGCCGACCGGATGCGGCGATGGATCTCGGCGCCGATCCGATGGCGCACGGCAATCACCGCCTGGTCGTTGCCGCTGAGCAACGCGGTCGTGCAGGCGGCGGCGACCTCAGGCTCGTCGGCGATCATCAGCGTCATTGCGCGCAGAGCCTTTTCGACCCTGGTCGTCGTGCTGTCGTTGACATCGGTGAAGTAGGGCACCTGGCGCATCAGATCCAGGTACACCTCGGCGATCAGATGGTTCTTCGACGAGAAGTAGGTATAGGCGGTCGCGGGCGCGACCTTGGCGCGCGCCGCGACGGCGCGCACGGTCAGGTCGGCGTAGGAGGACTCCCGAAGCATCTCCACACCTGCGGTGAGGACCTTGCGGAATGTCTCCTCCTGCCGACGGTTGCGGGGCGTTTCCCCGCTCTGGTCAGTAGCGGTGACCACGGCATCGCTGGACACATGTCCAAGTTATCGGAATGAGGTGGCAGCAAGCAAGTGCGGCTGACAAATGCGCAGCATACCGGTTATTTATTCGCAACTGGCTGCCGGTCGTCACGGGTCGACCTTGCTTCTTGCACCCCTCTGAGGCTATCGTTCGAGTGAACAAAGTCGGACAGCTGTCCAGCAATCAAAACAGGAGTCGGTATGGGTCTGCTGGCCGATCGCCAGAGCCAATTGCTCATCGACGGGAAACTCGAGGCGGGTACCGGTGGCACGTTCCCGACGGTGAACCCCGCCACCGAGGAAGTGCTCGGCGTCGCCGCCGACGCGACCGCCGACGACATGGGTCGCGCCATCGAGGCCGCCCGCCGCGCATTCGACGACACCGACTGGTCGACGAACACCGAGCTGCGGGTGCGCGGCATCCGGCAACTGCAGCAGGCGTTGCGCGATCACGCCGACGAGTTGCGGGAGCTCGCGATCGCCGAGGTGGGCGCTCCGCGAATGCTGACGGCGATGGCGCAGTTCGACGGACCCGTCGAAGATCTGAGTTTCTGCGCGGATACCGCCGAGTCGTATCAATGGACCACCGATCTGGGCGTCGCGGCCCCGATGGGCATCAAAACGCATCGCACCATCGCCAGGGAGGCGATCGGCGTCGTCGGCGCCATCACGCCGTGGAATTTCCCGAACCAGATCAACCTCGCCAAAATCGGCCCCGCCCTCGCCGCCGGCAACACGGTCGTGCTGAAGCCGGCGCCCGATACCCCTTGGAGCGCAGCGGTACTCGGGCAGCTGATTGTCGACCACACCGATATCCCCGCGGGTGTGGTCAACATCGTCACGTCCAACGACCACGCCGTTGGTGCGCTGCTGTCGAAGGACCCGCGGGTGGACATGGTGTCCTTCACCGGGTCGACGAGGACAGGCCGTGCCGTGATGGCCGACGGCGCCGCGACCCTGAAAAAGGTATTCCTCGAACTCGGCGGCAAATCGGCGTTCCTGGTGCTCGACGACGCGGATCTCGCAGGGGCCTGCTCGATGTCGGCATTCACCGCGTCGATGCACGCCGGGCAGGGTTGCGCGATCACCACCAGGCTCGTGGTGCCGAGGGCGCGATATGACGAAGCCGTCGAGGCGGCGGCGGCGACCATGGCCGGGCTCAAGCCGGGAGACCCCACCGATGCGGGAACCATTTGCGGACCGGTGATCTCGGCTCTGCAGCGTGACCGGATTCAGGCGTACCTCGATTCGGCGACCGCGGAGGGCGGCACGTTCGCCTGCGGTGGAGGACGCCCCGCAGACCGGGACACCGGGTTCTTCATCGAGCCGACGGTCATCGCAGGACTGGACAACAACGCCAAGGTGGCGCGCGAGGAGATCTTCGGCCCGGTGCTGACGGTGATCGCCCACGACGGCGACGACGACGCAGTGCGGATCGCGAACGATTCGGCCTACGGCCTGTCCGGCACGGTCTTCTCGCTCGACGAAGAACGAGCAGCGGGCGTCGCTGCCCGGATGCGGGTCGGCACCGTCAACGTCAACGGCGGCGTCTGGTACTCCGCCGACATGCCCTTCGGCGGATACAAGCAGTCCGGCATCGGCCGGGAGATGGGGCTCGCCGGTTTCGAGGAATACCTCGAGACCAAAGCCATTGCCACAGCGGTCAATTAAGGAGTGGGCCACATGGGACTTTACGGAGATCAGTTCACCGACAAGGTGGCGATCGTCACCGGTGCCGGTGGTGGTATCGGCCAGGCCTACGCGGAGGCGCTGGCCCGCGAGGGCGCCGCCGTCGTCGTCGCCGACATCAACACCGAGGGCGCGCAGAAGGTCGCCGACGGTATCACCGGCGATGGCGGCAATGCGCTCGCGGTGCGGGTTGACGTATCCGACCCGGACTCCGCCAAGGAGATGGCCGCGACGACGCTGTCCGAGTTCGGCGGCATCGACTACCTGGTCAACAACGCCGCGATCTTCGGCGGCATGAAGCTCGACTTCCTCATCACCGTCGACTGGGACTACTACAAGAAGTTCATGAGCGTGAACATGGACGGCGCGTTGGTGTGTACCCGCGCCGTATATCGGAAGATGGCCAAGCGCGGCGGCGGGGCGATCGTGAACCAGTCATCCACCGCGGCATGGCTTTACGCCAACTTCTACGGCCTCGCCAAGGTCGGCGTCAACGGGCTGACCCAGCAGCTGGCGACCGAACTGGGTGGGCAGAACATCCGGGTCAACGCGATCGCACCGGGCCCGATCGACACCGAGGCCAACCGCACCAGCACGCCGAAGGAGATCGTCGACGATATCGTGAAGCGAATTCCGTTGTCGCGCATGGGCGAGACCGACGACGTGGTCGGCATGTGCCTGTTCCTGTTGTCCGATCAGGCGAAGTGGATCACCGGGCAGATCTTCAACGTCGACGGCGGCCAGATCATCAGGTCCTGAAAGGCTTTCGCAATGAGTGACAACCACGTCAAGCTCGGCTACATCGGCCTCGGCGACATGGGTGCGCCCATGGCCAAGCGATTGGTGAACTGGCCGGGCGGTTTGACGGTGTTCGACCTGCGACTCGAGGCCATGACGCCGTTGGCGGAGGCGGGAGCGTCGCTGGCCGACAGTGTCTCCGACGTCGCCAAGGCCGACATCATCAGCGTCACCGTGCTCAACGACGCGCAGGTGCGCGACGTCATCGCCGGCGAGAAGGGGCTGGCCCGTTTCGCCAAGCCGGGCACGGTGATCGCCATCCACTCGACGATCAGCGAAACCACCGCCGAGGAACTCGCCCGGCAGCTCGCGCCCGAGGGAATTCACATCGTCGACGCCCCCATCAGTGGCGGCAAGGGCGCGGCCGAGGCGGGTGAGCTCGCCGTCATGGTCGGCGCCGAACGCGATGTCTACGAGCGCGTCAAGCCGGCCTTCAAGCTGTTCGCGTCGGTCGTCGTGCACGCTGGTGAGCCCGGCGCGGGAACGCGAATGAAGCTGGCGCGCAACATGTTGACCTTCATCTCGTATGCGGCCGCCGGTGAGGCGATGAACCTTGCCGACAAGGCGGGTATCAGCGTCCAGCAACTGGGTCGGGTGGTCCGTCACACCGACCTGCAGAGCGGTGGGCCCGGCGCGGTCGTCGTCAGGGAGAACTCGGATGCACTGCAGCCCGATGACTTCCTTTACGGCCCGTTGGCGCACGCCCGCAATCTCGGCGAGAAGGATCTGAGCCTTGCGCTCGCGCTGGGTGAAGCTGTCGGTGTCGATCTGCCGCTGGCGGAGATCGCGCTGAAGAACCTGGCCGCGGGCCTCGGGGTGCCGCACACTGCAGAGACGACGAAGGACCAATGATGGACGAACGCCGCAAAAAGGGCCTCGAGAAGATGAACGAGGTCTACGGCTGGGAGATGCCGAACATCGAGGGCGATCCGTACTTCGATCTGACGGTGGATCACCTGTTCGGCGATATCTGGAGTCGGCCCGGTTTGTCCATGCGCGACAAGCGGATCATGACGCTGTCGATCGTCACCGCGCTCGGCGAGCAGGACCTCGCCGAGATCCAGGTGAACGCCGCGCTGCAGAACGGCGAGCTCACGGAGGACGAGTTGAAGGAGATGGCCGTCTTCCTCACCCAGTACGTCGGCTTTCCGCGCGGCTCGGGTCTGAACGGGGTCGTCGGCCGCGTCGTCGCCAAACACAAGAAGGCCGCGGCGCGGGGGGAGGGCGTCGACAAGAAGGCGAACGTCGACGACGCCGTGCGCATGCACGCCGGGAAGAAGCGCGATGACTAGCCGGTTCGCGACGCTGTCGCGTGAGCAGCTCGCAGTTCTGGTGCCGGAACTTCTGCTCATCGGGCAGCTGATCGACCGCTCCGGAATGGGTTGGTGCATCAAGCCGTTCGGGCATCCTGGCATGCTCGAGATCGCGATCGAGGAATGGATGGGTGCCAGCCCCATCTACACCAAGCGCATGCAGAAAGCCCTCAAGTATGAGGGCGTGGATGTCATCACCATCTTCAAGGGCCTGCAGCTCGACATCGGCGCGCCGCCACAGTTCATGGACTTCCGGTACACGGTCCATGATCGCTGGCACGGCGAGTTTCACCTCGACCACTGCGGCGCGCTGATGGACGTTGAGCCGATGGGTGAGGACTACGTCCGCGGGATGTGCCACGACATCGAGGATCCGACGTTCGACGCCACAGCCGTCGCGACCAACCGCAGGGCCCAGATCCGCCCGATCCACCGACCGCCGCGCGCACCCGCGGACCGGCACCCGCACTGCGCATGGACGGTGATCATCGAGGAGTCTCATCCGGAGATCGACGACCACCCGGTCACCGATGTCATCCGTCGAACCCGCGCCGCCAGAACCGAACTCGACCCGATCGACGCCGATGACGAGGGGCAGTCGGACTACTCGGGCGAGTTGGTGTCCGATGTCGACTTCGCAAAGTTCTCGCATTCGGCCCTTGTGCGGATCGCCGATGAAGTCTGTCTGCAGATGCATCTGCTGAACCTGTCGTTCATCATCGCCGTGGGCAAGCGCGCAGGCACCGACACCGAGCTCGCCAACAAGATCTGCACCAATCAGTTGACCGGCATTGCGGGAGTCGCGGCCGAACGCATCCATCGTGCGGTCGGGCTTCCTGGTGGAGTCGCGGGAGCGATGCGCACCCTCGAACTGCACCCTCTGTTCAACCCGACCGCATATGTGACGGCGGACTTCGGGCCGGATGCTGTCGAGGTGCACAGGGCGGCCGCGCACGAGGACGGTGCATGGATCTCGCTCGTCGGGCCCACATCGACGAGGCCGCTGCAGGCAGCGGTCGCCGCCGTGGACCCGCACCTCGATGTGGAGATCACCGGAAGCGATACGGAGTGGACGGCCCGGGTCGTCGAGACCGATACGGCCGCAGAAGAACTCGTGGAGGTCTCGGTCGTGCGCGTCAGCGGTGGCTCGTCGTGGGTGTTCGCTCCGCGGAAGTCGCTGCCGCTGACGGTTGTATAGCTGAGCCGACCCAGCGACGCAGATAGCGACGCAGATCCTCGCCCGTCCGCGGCGGGCGGCCTGGATCGGTGACGAACGACTGGATGATCCGCAGCAGGTGCTCGGCGAGTTCGTGTAGATCGTCGTCGTCGAAGCCGAGGCCCGCCCAGTCGACGTCGAAACGGCGCACCATCGAGTGGCCGAAGTCGAGCGCGACGTCACCGGTCACCGACTCGATATGGGGGTTCGACCGTCCGGGCACGATGAGCAGGCCCAGATGTTTGTCCTTCGGCAGCCACTCGAGCGCCGCCGCAATGCCCTCGGTGACCGCCTCGACGGGATCGGTGATTCCCTGCAGATGCGCTTCGAGCCGGTTCTGGAAGTCGTCGGCGGCATGGACGGCGGCGGCCACAAGCAGGGCGTCGGTGCTCGGGAAGTACCGGTAGACGGTCTGACGTGTCACGCCGAGGGTGCGGGCGACGTCGGCGATGGAGAATTCGGCACCTCGGGCGTCGATCGCCTTGCCCGCCGCATCGAGGATGCGCGCGATGGCTTCTTCGTCAGTGGCGGGCGCAGCGCCTGACCAGCCGTGGGTACGCACGCGGCGAATACTACTGCTAGCTCGGGTAGGAGACCTGCAGGTCCTTGACGCCGTTCAGCCAGCCCGACCGAAGGCGTTGCGGGTCAGCGAGTTTCGATATATCGGGGATCTGGTCGGCGATCTCGTTGAAGATCAGCTTGATCTCCATGCGCGCCAGGTTGGCGCCGATGCAGAAGTGCGCGCCGTTGCCGCCGAATCCGAGATGCGGGTTGGGGTCGCGCAGGATGTTGAACTCGAATGGCCGGTCGAAGACGGCCTCGTCGTAGTTGGCGGAGCTGTAGAAGAGGCCGACGCGCTGACCCTCGGAGATGGCGACCCCACCCAATTCGGTGTCGGCCGTGGCCGTGCGCTGGAAGCAGTGCACCGGCGTGGCCCAGCGCACGATCTCGTCGGCGGCGGTCTCCGGGCGCTCGCTTTTGAAGAGCTTCCACTGTTTCGGGTTCTCGAAGAAGGCGTTCATGCCGTGGGTCATGGCGTTGCGCGTCGTCTCGTTACCCGCGACCGCGAGCAGGATCACGAAGAACGCGAACTCGACGTCCTCCATCCATTCGCCGTCGACGTCGGCCTGCACCAGCTTGGTCACGATGTCGTCGGCCGGACAGTTCCTGCGCTCTTCGGCCATGGTGTACGCGTAGCCCATCAGTTCGGCGTTGGCCGCAACATAATCCGATTCGAAGTCGGGGTCCTCGGTGTTCATGATCGAGTTCGTCCAGTTGAAGAGTTTCTCGCGATCGCCCTCGGGCACTCCGAGCATGTCGGCGATCGCCAGCAGCGGCAGGCGCATCGCGATGTCATCAACGAAGTTGCCGTCGGCCTTCAACTTTGCGTCAGCGACGATCTCGCGGGCTGCGGTCGCCAACTTCTCCTCGAGACCGGCGACCGCCCGCGGTGTGAACAGTCGCGACACAAGCTTGCGGAGCCGGGTGTGTTCAGGCGCGTCGTGGTTGATCAACATCGCCTTCGTCAGCTCCAGCTGATCGGGCGTGGTCCCGTCGGGCATGCGCATCACCACGCCCTTGCGATTCGTCGACCACAGATCGCCGTCGCGGGAGATGGCCTTGATGTCCTCGTGGCGGGTGATCACCCAGTAGCCGCCGTCGTCGAAGATCGACTCAGGCTGCTCGTTCCACCACACCGGCGCGGTCTTGCGAAGCTCGGCGAACTCGGTGACCGGTATGCCACGTTCGAGGATGTCGGGGTTGGTGAAGTCGAAGCCTTCACCGAAGGGACAGGTCTGCGTCGTTGCCATGCTTCGACCATACACTGAGAAGTGCAGTGTATGGCCGCGACTTCTGTGGGCGAGGCATTAGGGTTGGCAGTTGTGCGAGTCCTGGTGATCGGATCCGGAGCCCGTGAACACGCGTTGCTGCTTGCGTTGCGCAGAGACCCCGAGGTGGACGGTCTGGCGGTGGCGCCAGGCAACGCGGGTACCGCGGCCATTGCGGACACCTACGAGATCGACATCACCTCCGGCGACGCCGTCGCGGCACTGGCGCGCAAGATCGCCGCCGACCTCGTCGTGATCGGTCCCGAGGTGCCGTTGGTGGTTGGTGTCGCGGACGCCGTTCGAGCCGCGGGCATCGCCTGTTTCGGGCCGACCAAGGAAGCCGCCCGCATCGAGGGGTCGAAGTCGTTCGCCAAGGATGTGATGGCCGCGGCCGGGGTCCGGACCGCCACGAGCGAGATCGTCGACAACCCCGCCCGCCTCGACGAGGCGTTGGACCGGTTCGGGCCCGGTCACGGCGACGCCGCGTGGGTGGTCAAAGACGACGGACCGGCCGCGGGCAAGGGCGTGGTGGTGACGACAGACAGAGACGCCGCACGGGCACACGCGGCCAGCCTGCTCGATGCGGGTCATCCGGTGCTGCTCGAGTCGTTCCTCGACGGGCCTGAGGTATCGCTGTTCTGCGTGGTCGACGGCGAGACCGTGGTGCCGCTGTTGGCGGCGCAGGACTTCAAGCGGGTCGGCGACGGCGACAGCGGGCCCAACACCGGCGGCATGGGCGCCTACGCGCCGCTGGCGTGGCTGCCCGACGAGGTGACGGAGCAGATCGTCGACAACATTGTGAAACCCGTTGTGGCAGAGCTTGTCAAGCGTGACAGCTCGTTCTCCGGGCTGCTGTACGCCGGCCTGGCGATCACCTCGAAGGGCCCTGCCGTCGTCGAATTCAACTGTCGCTTCGGCGATCCGGAGACCCAGTCGGTACTCGCGCTGCTCGAATCGCCCCTCGGCCAGCTGCTGCGCGCGGCCGCGACGGGCAGCCTCGCCGAGCAGCCGCCGCTTGTTTGGCGTGACGGCGTCGCGGTCACCGTGGTGCTGGCCGCCGAGAACTACCCGGGTCGGCCGAGGGTCGGTGACGTGATCGTCGGCGCCGAAGCCGACGGAGTGCTACACGGGGGCACGGCGCGCCGAGACGACGGCGCGGTCGTCTCATCCGGAGGTCGGGTGCTCTCAGCGGTCGGCACCGGAGATGACCTGGCTGCTGCCCGCGAGGATGCCTACCGCTTGATCAAGTCGATCAAGTTGCCCGGCAGCCACTTTCGCGGCGATATCGGGCTTGCGGCGGCCGAGGGCCGGGTCAGCGTCTAGTCGCTACGCCGTCAACAGCGGAGCGATCCACTCGAGTTCGGCGGGAAGCTGCGAACTCCAGAAACCGCCGTCGTGCCCGCCAGGCGAGAAGCCGCCCGCGGGTGGGTTCGGCAGCTGCGCGATGAACTGCTGCGTCGCCGAATAGAAGGGGTCACTGTTACCGCAGTCGATGCGGATGGGTATCGACCCGAGCGCGGGCAGCCCCCACACGCTGTTCGCCGCATAGTCGTCTGCGCCGTCGAAGGCACCCGGCGCGGTCGCACCCGACGACGTCCACAGGGCCGGGCTGACCGCGCAGATCGCCGCTGTGCGCGCAGGCCCGAGTCGGGCACCAAGGAGCAGCGCGCCGTAGCCGCCCATCGACCAGCCGAGAAACGCCACCCGCGACGTGTCGAGGCCCTGCGAATCGAGCATCGGGATCAGTTCGTCGAGCACCATGGCGCCGGAGTCGTCACCGTCCGCGCGCTTGTGCCAATAGCCGCCGCCACCGTCGACTGCCACCACCGCGAAGGGCGGCAGGCCGGCGTCGACCGCTTGCGCCAGGCCTTGCTCCACACCGCCCGCCATCACCTGGGCCGCGTCGGCGCCCTTGCCGTGCAGGGCGATGACGGGGCGCAGCGGCTGCGTCTGACCTGGCGGCCGCGCGATCGCCCAGTTGGTGTCGATACCGCCGCGTGCGGCCGATACGAACGACCCACCTGCGTACGTCGGCGCAGCGGTGGGCGGAGGCTCCAGCGGGGCGGGCGGTGCCAACGGTGCGAGTGGGGATCCTGCACTCGTCATCTCGACCGGCGGACCCGCGACGGACGGACCCGAGTCGCGCAATGTGCCGAGTGCGAAGGCGCCAACGGCGCCTGCGGCCGCACTGACACCGAGACGCATCATCGCCCGGCGGCTCAGCTGATCGCGCTCTGGCATGCGGGCCATCATGCCATTGGAAGTTGGCGCGCCCTCGGGCGGCGTTTGGGCAATGCATCCATATGTGACCGCGAGCCGACTTTCTGTGTAAAGGCTTAGCTTTAGCCGAAAGAGTCATCTCGACCTCGGCCGACTGGCACCATGCATGCCATGACGGCAGCGGTGACTCCGAAGGGGGTCCGCAGGAAGTACGCACTCGTCACCGCTGCAGCGGAGCTGCTGTGTGAAGGCGGCTTCGACGCAGTGCGTCACCGCGCGGTGGCGCGCAGGGCGGGGTTGCCGTTGGCCGCGACGACCTATTACTTTTCCTCCCTCGACGATCTGATCGTCAAGGCCGTCGAACATGTCGGTGCGCTCGAGGCGCAACAGTTGCGCGAGCGCGTCGCCGATTTGTCGCGTCGGCGACGCGGCGCCGAGGCGACGGTCGACGTGTTGGTGGATCTGCTCGTCGGCGACGACCCCGTCGTGGGAGACGAACCAGAGACTCAGGTCAGCGAGCAGTTGATCTCGCGCTACGAGCGCTACATCGCGTGCGCGCGCCAACCGGCTCTGCGTGAGGTGCAGCGGCGGATTCTGCAGCAGCGGACCGACGCGGTCGTCAAGGTCGTCGAACGGTCCGGTCGGTCGGTGCGTGCGGAGCTCGTCCCGGCGCTGGTGTGTGCGGTCGACGGGGCCGTGGTGGCATCTCTCGTCGATGACGGGAACGGTCCCCGCAGCGCCGCGCGCGCGACGTTGATCGACGTCATCGACGTGCTGGCGCCGATCACGGCGCGGATTTCCTCGCCCCTGCTGACCGCTGCCTCCGGCTGACCCAGGCACGGTTCGGACCTTCTTTTGCCCCATTGCACGTGCAGGGGCGGCACTGCTGGTCGATGATTGGGTAATTCACAGGCGACTGACAGGGGGGGCCACATGAGCCAGCAGGCGGACACCGTCGACCAGCAGCCTGAACTGAAGCGGGTGATGGGCCCGGGTCTGCTGCTGCTGTTCGTCGTCGGCGACATCCTCGGCACCGGTGTGTATGCCCTGACGGGCGACGTGGCCGCCGAAGTGGGTGGCGCCGCGTGGGTTCCGTTCCTCGTGGCATTCCTGATCGCGACCATCACCGCGTTCAGCTATCTCGAACTCGTCACCAAGTACCCACAGGCCGCGGGAGCTGCGCTTTACGCGCACAAGGCATTTGGTATTCAGTTCGTCACATTCCTGATCGCCTTCGTGGTGATGTGTTCCGGCATCACGTCGGCGTCGACTGCGTCCCGGTTCTTCGCGGCCAACTTTTTCACGGCCTTTCACTTCAGCTGGGGTACCGCCGGAATCGTCGCCGTCGCATTGCTTTTCATGCTGCTGCTGGCACTGGTGAACCTGCGCGGGGTCGGCGAGAGCGTCAAGCTCAACGTGTTCTTGACCATCATCGAGATCAGCGGTCTGATGCTGGTGATCATGGTGGGCCTGTTCGCCTTCACGGGCGGCGGGGACGTCGATTTCTCGCGCGTCGTCGCATTCGACACCGCAAGCGACAAACACTGGTTCATGGCGGTGACGACGGCGACCTCGCTGGCGTTCTTCGCGATGGTCGGCTTCGAGGACTCGGTCAACATGGCCGAGGAGACGAAGGATCCGGTGAAGACCTTCCCGAAGGTGCTCCTGAGCGGGCTGGCAATAGCAGGCACCGTCTACGTCATCGTCGCGATCGTCGCGGTCGCGCTGGTGCCGGTCGGCACGCTGGAGGAGAGCGAAACCCCACTCGTCGAGGTGGTCAAGGCGGGTGCACCCGGGCTGCCGATCGAGGACATCCTGCCGTTCATCTCGATGTTCGCGGTGTCCAACACCGCGCTGATCAACATGCTGATGGCCAGCCGCTTGATCTATGGGATGGCCCGCCAGCACGTGCTGCCGCCGGTGCTCGGCCGCGTGCATCCACGCAGGCTCACGCCCTATATTGCGATCGTCTTCACCACGCTGATCGCGTTCGGCCTGATCCTCTACGTCACCGCATTCGCCAACAGCAAGGCGATCTCGCTGCTCGGCGGGACGACCTCGCTGCTGTTACTCGCGGTATTCGCGGTGGTCAATGTGGCGGTGCTGGTGCTGCGGCGAGACGTCAAGGCGGCAGGCGGAAACTTCAAGACACCGACCGCGTTGCCGATCATCGGATTCCTCACCTCGCTGTATCTCGTGACGCCGTTGTCCGGAAGACCGGGACAGCAATATGTGCTTGCCGGGATTCTGATCGTGATCGGTATCGTGCTGTTCTTCATCACCATGGCGATCAACCGGCAGCTCGGAGTACGCGACGCGGGCATCACCGACCCGACGCATCTCGGTGACGCACCGAAGTAGCTACATTCGATAGAGCTGTTCGCGGATCGTCTTGGCCTCTAACGTCGCCTGCGCGAGCAGGTCCTCGAGATGCGAAAGCCGTTCGTGGAGTTCGTCGTTCGGAGGTGGTACCGCACGCCTGCGCGGGGCAGGCGACAGATCGGGCGAAAGCCTAGGCGTGACGATGTAGCCGCTCTGGAAGTCGCCGTAGATCGTGATGTCGTCGGGTCGGTGATACCAGTACAGGCCGACGTAGGCGCACAGCACCGCGTCGACGGGGTCTTCGTCGCGGTCGAGTTGCGCAGGCCGAGTTGCGGCCTCCACCCGCTTGCGCAGGGCCACCCAGTTCATGTTGTGGTTCACCCGAAGCCGCGGTGAAGCGTGGTCGAGCCCCTCGATGAGCGTCATCAGCTTCAGCAGCTCGCGCTGCCGCTCGTCGAACGTCCGGCCCTGCTTGTTCTTGTACTTCAAGGTCTTGTCCAGTTCGAACAGCACGACGCTGGCCGGATGCGGATATACCTCGATGGCTCTTCTGTCGGCACCCGATGCGGGGTCCATGTTGAGGCCGAGCGCTTCGGCCAGCACAGCGCCGCGCGGCGGATTGAACAGTGGATTGGCGGTATTCGCCGGGTAGGCCCCCGCGTCGAACTTCTGGAAGTCACGATTGAACGTGGTTTCCGCGGGCCGGTGACCGGACTGATTGTTGACGATCAGCGGTGCGTCGAAGGCGACGAGGCAGTCGTCGCCGACATATTGGGCGATGGCGTCGATGATGCTCGCGTCATCCTGGGCGATTCCGACATCGAGCAGACGGCCGTCGGAGGCGATAGCGGCGACCCCGGTCTGCTTCTTCTCACCCCACGCCAGGTCCAATCCAACGAAGTGCATGCAGCTACCCTGCACCATCCGGGCCGTAAGCTGTGAGACTGTGGCGATCCCCAACGTGTTGGCCAGCAGGTATGCCAGCGACGAGATGGTGGCGATCTGGTCACCCGAGGCCAAGATCGTCGGCGAACGCAGGCTGTGGCTGGCGGTGCTGCGCGCACAATCCGAACTGGGCGTCGACGTCGGTGAGGGCGTCGTCGACGACTACGAACGGGTTATCGAGCAGGTCGACCTGACGTCGATCGCCGAGCGCGAGCGGGTGCTGCGCCACGACGTCAAGGCGCGCATCGAAGAGTTCAACGCGCTGGCGGGCCACGAGCATGTGCACAAGGGCATGACGAGCCGCGACCTCACCGAAAACGTTGAGCAGCTGCAGATCCGGCGATCGCTGGAGCTGGTGTTCTCCCACGGCGTCGCGGTGGTGGCGCGATTGGCCGAACGTGCGATCAGCTACCGCGACCTGGTGATGGCGGGCCGCAGTCACAACGTCGCGGCGCAGGCGACGACTCTGGGTAAGCGGTTCGCGTCGGCGGCAGAGGAGCTGCTGATAGCGCTGACCCGGCTACGGGAGGTGATCGACCGCTACCCGTTGCGTGGCATCAAGGGCCCGATGGGCACGGCGCAGGACATGCTGGATTTGTTGGACGATGACCCCGCGCGGCTGGCGGATCTGGAGCGCCGGGTGGCGGAATTCCTTGGCTTCACTGAGGTGCTCACCAGCGTCGGGCAAGTGTATCCGCGGTCGCTCGACCACGACGTCGTCTCCGCGCTGGTGCAGGTCGGCGCGGGGCCGTCGTCGCTGGCGCACACGATCCGGCTGATGGCGGGCAACGAGCTGGTGACCGAGGGGTTCGCGCCCGGTCAGGTCGGCTCGTCGGCGATGCCGCACAAGATGAACACGCGATCGTGCGAACGTGTCAACGGGCTTCAGGTAGTGCTGCGTGGCTACGCATCGATGGCGGCCGAACTCGCTGGCGCGCAATGGAATGAGGGCGACGTGTTCTGTTCGGTCGTGCGCAGGGTTGCGCTGCCAGACGCGTTCTTCGCCATCGACGGGCAGATCGAGACGTTCCTGACCGTGCTCGATGAGTTCGGTGCGTACCCCGCTGTGATCCAGCGCGAGCTCGACCGCTATCTGCCGTTCCTTGCGACGACGCGAATCCTGATCGCCGCCGTGCGCGCGGGGATGGGTCGCGAGGCGGCGCACGAGGTCATCAAGGAGAACGCGGTCGCCGTCGCCCTGGCGATGCGGGAGAAGGGCGCAGAGCCCGACCTCCTGGACCGGCTCGCCGCCGACCGCCGGCTGCCGCTGGACCGGGCGGCCCTCGACGCGGCGCTTGCGGACAAGCAGGCGTTCACCGGTGCCGCGGGCAATCAGGTCGACACCGTTGCCGCGGCCGTCGACGAACTCGTCAGCCGCTATCCCGAGGCGGCCAAGTACACCTCTGGCGCGATCCTGTGACACTGGCCGGCTCGTTGTCCCGGATCGACTTGACCGATCTGGACAACTTCGCCGCAGGCTTTCCCCACGACCTGTTCGAGGCGCACCGTCGCGAGGCGCCGGTGTACTGGCACGAACCGACCGACAACACACCTGACGGCGAGGGCTTCTGGTCGGTGGCCACATACGCCGAAACACATGCGGTGCTGCGCGATCCGGAGACGTATTCGTCGGTGACCGGCGGTGTCCGGCCGTACGGCGGCACGTTGCTTCAGGATCTCGCCGTCGCGGGCCAGGTGCTCAACATGATGGACGACCCGAGGCATTCGCAGATCCGGCGACTGGTCAGTTCCGGGCTGACACCGCGGATGATCCGCCGCGTCGAGGACGATCTACGTGCCCGCACGCGCCGTCTGCTCGATGCCGTGTCGCCGGGGCAGCCGTTCGACTTCCTGGTGGAGATCGCCGCAGAGCTGCCGATGCAGATGATCTGCATCTTGCTGGGAGTTCCTGAATCCGAACGGCATTGGCTGTTCGAGGCCATCGAGCCGCAGTTCGACTTCGGGGGTTCTCGTAAGGCCTCTATCGGTCAGATGACGCCGGAGGAGGCCGGCACGCGGATGTACACCTACGGCCAGGAGCTGATCGCGGCCAAGCGGGCGCAGCCGACCGACGACATGCTTTCGGTGGTCGCGAACGCGACGCTGGACTCCGACGGGCTCTCGGGGTCCTTCCTTTCGGAAATGGAGCTCTACCTGTTCTTCAGCCTGCTGTTCAGCGCGGGCGCGGAAACCACCCGAAATGCTGTTGCGGGAGGGCTGCTCGCGCTTGCCGATCATCCTTCGCAGTTGGTGTTGTTGCGCGAGGATCTGTCGCTGCTACCGACTGCCGTCGAGGAGATGGTGCGGTGGACATCGCCGTCACCGTCGAAGCGGCGCACCGCGACCCGCGATGTCGAGTTGGGCGGACACACCGTCGAAGCCGGGCACAAGGTGCAGATCTGGGAGGGTTCGGCCAATCGCGACCCGTTGGCGTTCGACAGCCCTGATACGTTTGATATCGGCCGGAAACCGAACCCGCACTTGGGTTTTGGCCAGGGTATTCACTACTGCCTCGGGGCCAACCTCGCGCGGTTGGAGCTACGGGTGCTCTACGAGGAGCTGCTCGGCCGGTTCTCGGCGGTGCGTGTCGTGGCGCCGGTGGAGTGGACACGAAGCAACAGGCACACCGGTATTCGGCACCTCACTGTCGAACTGGACGAGTGAGACCCGACGCGTTCGCGGCGGTGATGGCGACCGGCATCGTGTCGATCGCGGCGCAGGACCACGGCTTTCACCGCATCAGCGACGTACTCGCCGTGGTCTCGGTGGCCGTGCTGGCGGCCCTGGTGCTCGCGGCGACGGTGCGGTTGCGACCGGACTTCGGCGACCTTGACGCGCCCATTCAAATGCTCACGTTCGTCGCGGCGTGCGCTGTCGTCGGAACCCGGATGAACTGGTGGCCGCTCGGGCTGGTCGCCCTGCTCGGCTGGCTGCTGGTGATGCCATTGGTGGTTCGCAATATGTGGCGGTACCGGGGGACCGGCCTTCGCGACCGCGCCCGCGGCGGCGGCGAACTGGTCAGCGTCGCGACGTCGGGGCTGGCGATCCTCGCGGCGGATCTGGGCTTGGTGGGTGTGGCGATCGCGGTGCTGGCGTTGGCGATCTGCCTGTACTGCGCGATGACGAGCCTGGTGCTGTGGCGGGCGGTACACGAGCCGACGGCGCCCGAGCTGTATCAGCCCGACGTGTGGATCCTGATGGGCGGTGCGGCGATAGCGACGCTGGCGGGCGATCACATTCACATGGCGGGCGTCGAGCAGATTTGGCCGGTGACGGTCGTGACGTGGGTCGTCGCAAGCGCGTGGATACCGCCGCTGGTCGCGATGAGCCTGCGGTTGCGCGACGGCAACTGGTGGGCGGCGGTGTTCCCGCTGGGGATGTATTCGTCGGCCACGTTCGCGACGGCGGTCGAAACGGGTTGGCACCCGCTGACGGCGATCTCGCTGGCGTTCTTCTGGATCGCGCTGGCTGCCTGGCTCGCCACTGCAAGCCGTGAGTGCGCATCCTTGTACGCCCGCCGCGGCGTGTCGCGTACATAGCTGCGCGCTCGCCGCGCAGAGGGCTAGCCTCGATCTTTCGCGATTGTGGGCCTGCTTTGGGCGCGTGATGCACGGAAG
>CADEGF010000070.1:21554-24576 GCA_902826815.1 uncultured Mycobacteriaceae bacterium | reverse complement strand
GGTACCGATCTTCGGCCTCAACCCGCAGGTGCGGGAGATTTGCGACGGACCGATACAGCCGGGTGGCTGGTGGGCGCGCGCCCGGAAGTTTTCGCACCCCGACTTCGTCAGTAGCAGCTGCGGCGGCGTCTACTACCAGGGTGGCCAGTGCCCGCCGGGGCTCTCTCGTGACCTGACGCCAGCCGAAGAGGGCCAGGTTGAGACTTACATTGTCACTGCGGACACGATCCCGCCGGGAGAGCCTGGGCATTTGGGCTAGTCACCTTCGACGGCGGCCCCGAAAATCTTGAAGGGGCACCCCACCTGACCCTTGAGCCCCCGTCAGGATCTATTTTTTACCGGAGCGAGAAATCGCAGCGGCAATATCAGGTCACGACGACGTCTATGGAATCCCGCGCACGCACCATGAAGGGTTCTGGTGGTTGGCGCGGTCGGTGCTCCCAGATGACCTGCACGACCCAATCTCGCTCGGAGCTTGAAAGGTTGGGTATCAATTCCACTATCTGTCCTCGTACAACAACGCCGTCTTCAGTGCGGGCAACGAGACGTCCCAGGTAACTTCGATTGAGATCCGTCCCGTGAAGCCGCTCAGTGCCTTCGGGGGGTTCATCGTCGGAAATTGACCGATCACTTGGCGTAATGCGTTGACGGGTCGACGATCCCGACTGCGATAGCAAGACGGCCGATTGCAATGCCGACGGCGATGGACGATTGCCAGACTCGACAGACGGCTTCACCTTCCGTGTTCTCACGGCGGTCGGCTTGCGGGATAGAAGCCGTCGTGAAGGACGCAGCCGCTTCTGCGCGAGCTCTATCAGGTAGCCGAGATCAGCGTCGAGGTTGTCAGATGCTGTCCCCAGCCGAAGCATGAATTCTGCGAAGCCCTGCGCCGTGTCCGTACGCGCGAACAACGGGTTGTTAGCGATCTTCCGCAGAGTCTGGAACGGCTTCTCGGCGGCGACGAGCTGGTCGTAGCATGGCCCATCTACGACGGTGAGGAAGGCGATCTCAAAGGCCTCATCGAGGCCGAACAACCGGCGAAAGAAGTCATTCGCAACCTCGATCACGAGGTCGTCGGAGGTCTGTCGGCCTGACATTCCCGAGTAGTCAATGGCGGCGGTGATTGCGACCTTCAACTCGTTTGAGGCGGCCAGTACGGCGCCGATGGCTGCGCGTTGGGGCGCCCGGTACTCGTCTCGGCGGCGCCGGTACGTGCTGACTGAGCCGACGATCTGCGCCGCTACGACGCCGATGACGGCGCCCAGCACACCGTCGGGTATCGACCCGACGAAATCAGAAACTGAATCCAGCCAGTCGACCACCCCGTTCTCGGCCGTCACCAACTCACCCGCCATAACACCCCCCGTTGCGCTGCGGGTCCACGGTACCCATCGGCTGACGGGAAGAGATCCGCACAGAGGCCGGTCCTGCCAGCGCCGCGCAGTGGACGTTCAGGGGTGGCTCGTGGATCGTCGCGTCGCAGACGCGGCAGTATCACGTTGTGTGTCCACCACCCCCGTGGCCGAGGCAGGCGACGTGTCCAACGAGAACCTGGTTGGGGCCGAGGCTGTGTCCGTTCGGGCAGTAGACGGGGGGTTTGGTGATCCACTTTCCGTCCGTCGTGCGCACCAGCTCTCCCTCGTACACCCGCAGAGGCTATCTGAGGCCACCGACGGGTGCTGATGGCCACCACAGGGGCCGACTATAGGTCCTGACCTGCGCACTACAGGCTGGACCTACGGCGATCCGGTCTGGAAAAAGAGTTGTCGCGGTGGACCTGTGTTTTCGGCGGCCACGCACTCAAAAGAGCTGTAAGGGACAACCCCGTCTCCTACGTTCTGTTGAGAGGAGGGCGACCATGGCCACGTGGTTCTGCCCCATTTGTCAACACGCCGACCGGCATATCCCTGGTATTCCAGACGAGGATGCCAAGGTCAAGAAGTGCAGCCACTGCCCGCGCTGCCGTCGGTGGCGGGAGTCGGTGAAGTCGCCGATCCCGCCGGGCCTGGCGACGTACCTGTCATACCTGCAATCGCGGTACGGCCGGCAGCTGACATAGAAATCGGCCCGCCGCCGCGGGGAGCCATAGTGGCGGGCCGATCCTAGGTACGACGCGGCGCGGGGCTGTCCGGTTCCCAGCCTCATTGCGGCGACGGCCTTGTCGTCGTGTCGAGTTACGATCTGGCGCGGGGGTGGAAACCTTGCGACTCGATGACACACCGGTGTTCTGCCAGGCCCGCGTTACAGCTCTCGGATCACTCGACACCAAACCAGATGACGCGCTTATGCTCGGCGCGGAGATCGTGCCGTGGACGCAGCTCCAGATCAGTGACGTCGTGTTTGCGCAGGTCGAGATCCGTGGCGTCCTGCTATCCACCACAGCCGAAATTCATTGGCTGTCGGGCGATGCCGAGATCGAGATGCTGGAGGAACCCCGATATGCGGACCGACCCGAGAATCTGATTTCGCTCGCGCGGCCCGTGCAGACGCCGGCCGGGTTCGCCAAGGACACCGGCAGAGGCTTCACGATGGACACGCCCGACGGATGGCCGCCGCTCATCTGGGCATCATCGACGTTGTATAGCGCGGTTCGAGGTTGGACGGACCCTGAAGGCTCAGTCGAGATCATCCTTTGCGCTCTGACGGTCGCGCCCGACATCGGAGACCTACGTCCAATGCTCCTTGCGGGTCTCAAGGCCCGCTACGCGAAGGTGGCGCTCTCACCTGACGTCTATCCGCCAGCGCGGTATCCCTGGCACACCAACGAATTTGGGGTTCTCGGGCTGCTCAAGTTGTAGCTCGGCCCGCCACCGGGGAGCAGTGGCGGGCCGATTGGGGAGACGTAGGTAAGACGAGGACTATGGCGAATCGGTTCCCGCGATCTGATCCAGTTCGTCGGCCGCCTCGATCAGCGCGGCCGCGAGCTGCCGCGCATCGGTAGTCGTGAGATCCCGGTAGTCAGTCATCTTGTTGTCGTACGGCCCAATACTGCGATCGACACGCCCGTCGCCGTACTGCGACC
>CADEGF010000070.1:0-21544 GCA_902826815.1 uncultured Mycobacteriaceae bacterium | reverse complement strand
CGCTCGGTACCGCACTTCGGCACCTCGCCCGAGACACCGATCTTGTCGGTGTCGTGGCGGGACCATGTCAAAAAGCGGACGACGTCCTCTGGAAATTCAGTCGGAATCATCCACTCGTCGGCCTCGGCGCCGGGTGGGACGGGCAGGTTCGGTGGGGTGATTGCAGTCATCGGCTAACCCTCTCGGCTCGCGAATCGCGAGCCGAGGTCCTACAGCCATCTGGCACGTATTTGGCACGTGCCCTGCGTCGAGACCCAGAAATTGCCTCTCACCTGCGGTAATGCTGGTGAGCGATACTGGGATTGAACCAGTATCGGAATGGCTCTCCGAGTGAACTTCTAACCTGCATCAATAGGCGATTTACCTGCTGACACACCAAACAGTACCCGTGGACAGCAATGGACACAAGTACCCCCGTTCTGACATGCTTGTTGCATGTATGTTGCATGGAATCCGGGGCGGTAGTGGCAACGCGGCGGGGGTTCGGGCGTATCCGAAAGTGCCAGCCATCCGGCCGCTACCAGGCAAGCTATGTCGGCCCCGATGATCAACTGCACAAGGCGCCAAAGACTTTCGACGCCCGCGAAGATGCCGAAGGATGGTTGACGGATCGCCGCCGTGAGATCGACCGCGACCTATGGTCCCCGCCCGCGACGACGGAGCAGAAGAAGACCAAACGTAAGGCTGAGATCAAATTCGGTGTCTTCGCGGAGAAGTGGTTGGAGACACGACGGGTGAAGGGCCGCCCGCTGCGGCCCCGCACCAAAGCACACTATGAGGCGCTGTTGAACGACCAGATTCTGCCGACGTTCCGGCGCCGCGCCATCCGCTCCATCACCATCGAGGATGTTGAGCGGTGGTACGACAAGACCGCCGTCGATACCCCCACACTGCGGG
This sequence comes from uncultured Mycobacteriaceae bacterium, assembly GCA_902826815.1. Taxonomy (GTDB): domain Bacteria; phylum Actinomycetota; class Actinomycetes; order Mycobacteriales; family Mycobacteriaceae; genus Mycobacterium. Next base: position 20,647 of record CADEGF010000070.1, on the reverse strand, counting down.
CGCATGCCTACTCGCTGCTGCGCACGATTCTCGAGTCGGCACGCCAGCCGCCGCACCGGATCATCGACAGCAATCCGTGCGTAATCAGGGGCGCAGGGACAGCCGACCGCAAGATCAAACCGAAACCGGTAACTCTCGACGAGCTGGCCATCATTGTGGAAGAGATGCCCGAGCACCTGCGGCTCATGGCGCTGCTGGCCACGTGGACCTCCATGCGTTTCGGAGAAACGGTGGAACTGCGCCGCCGTGATATTGCCTTGAGCGACAACATGGTGCAGATTCGCCGAGCCGCTGTACGTGTCAACGGAGGCTGGAAGATCGGCGACCCCAAGAGCGAGGCCGGCATCCGCGATGTAGCGATCCCGCCCAACATCGTCCCGGCGATCGAGCACCATCTAGCCACACACGTTGGTGCGGAACAGGATGCGTTGCTGTTCCCGGCGAAGAACGGGGGGCATCTACAGCCATCGACTCTCTACAGGCACTTCTACCGCGCCAGGAGCAAGGCGAAGCGCGCTGATCTGCGCTGGCATGACCTCCGTCATTCGGGCGCAGTAATGGCAGCCCAGACCGGCGCCACGCTCGCGGAACTGATGGCACGGCTGGGACATTCCACACCGGGTGCGGCCATGCTCTACCAACACGCAGCCCAACAACGCGACCGGCAGATCGCCGAGAAGATGGCGAAGATGGCCAAAAAGCGCATCGCGAAGACCAACAAGGGTGGGTACGCGTCCAAGTAGACGTGAGGAACCTAACCCTCTGTGCCGAGGTGGTGCACCGCATGGGTCATGGCTGCCGATGTTACGGCTAGTCGGCATGAGCCAGCCAGCCGCACACAAGCTGATGGCGGTCGCAGCCATGACCCATGCGGTACTCGCAAATCATTCGCATGCGAATGATTTGCCGCAGTCGAGCGAGGTTCTGTACACACCTCTCGCGCCTTGAGCCGCGAATGCTAAGAGTCCGCCCTCACGACATCATCGCGATGCTGAACAACATCGCCATGCTGAACAACAACGCTCACCTCAATCACGCCAAAGAGTTCAAGAACGAGGTACCGGTGCAGATCCCCCGGTTGCATCTAGCACTCGGCCTTTCGTGCTGATTTGGACCTTCCCCATCGAACGAATCTTGACAGACGGCACTAATTTGTAAAATTCGGCGTCGGCGGTCCAATGTTTACTTTCCACCTATGTCCAAGAACAGGTCTCAGCTTCGCCTCGTATCCATTCCTGTCGCGGCGGAGACGGCCGACGTTTGCACCAAGACGATCCGCAGATACATCTCGGCTGGCCGCATCACTGGTTACCGTGTCGGTCCACGCTTGATCAAGGTCGACCTCAACGAACTGGAATCGCTTCTGCTCCAGCCGATCGGCGGCGATGCGGCTTGAACACGTGCGCGACACGCAGCGAGATCGCGTCACCTGCCGTCCAGTGTTGGTATCGTGAAGGTGTCAGTGGTTACCACCGACAACCCCCTTTTCAAGGCCCACTCCACCTTTGCCTGAAAGGGGCGAAGATGGCTGAGGCCACCTGTAACGCTGTCGATATCGCTGCCGCTGCTGCGGAACTCGGCGTTTCAACGAAATTCATCCGACGTCGCATCTCAGATGCCAGCTTGCCCGCCTGGCGGATCAAGGGCAGCCGCACCATCCGCATCAACCGCTCCGATCTGGAGGCTCTCAAGCAGCCGATCGGGGGTGCGGTCTAATGCCCAACTACAACGGGCCTCCCAGAGGCGAAGAGCCGGCCCCGCCACAGGACCGGCATCTTCCCAAACACCTTGAATGCACTGATTCTATCGCGTTGACCGTCCCTATCGTGACGCTGGCGTGGCGGTACAAGGACGCTGCTAAAGAGCAGGCCAAGCGTGGGCTGATCACGTGGGCTCAGTTCCGTGCGTATTGCGCTGAGGTGGACCGGATCAAGCGGTCGCGCCTGAGCGAGGCCCGTGACGCTGCACGCATCCCCAGCGCCGCAGAGGTGCATCGTGGCGGGCAGTCCGCCGCCACTGAGGCATTGATGCGCACCCGGCACACCGGGAATGTCGAGAAGGATCTTCACCTCGACCGTGAACGGAAAAGTGGGGAATCGGCCCGCGCGATACGCCAGGCCGAGATATGCACTTCCCTGCTGAATGCGCCGGAACTGTCCGACAGCGAGCACTCCCGCCGTGTTGGTGTCACGGATAAAACCGTCGCGGCGTGCAGGCGCCGACTGGAAGAAAGTTCGGAAATTCCGATCTTTTTGCGGCGGGTCGATCCCCGCACCGGAAGGCAGTCCCAACCGGCACGCCGATCGCAGCGCCGGACTTCCGTTTCTCGTGAGCAGGTGGCCTTGTGATGGGGTCGCAGCAAGTGTCGTGGTACTCGGTGCACGAATACGTCCAGCCCTGGTTGGAAGCGGCCGGGGATTGGCCGTTGATCGGTTCCCCGGAGTGGGTTGAGTTGCCTTTCAACGATGCCCGCAAGAAGGCGGCCGTGTTGGACGCTGCAAGGCATTGGGCATTGCGTCTGGAGACCTGCCAGGAGGCGCGGTGCGAGGCGTCGAAGGATGTTGCCGCATCGGCGGGCTGGTCGGCCATCGGCCGCGGGCACCAGGTGCGGGAAGACTTCTTCGCCACCCGCCCATATCTGAGGCGGCGGTCAGCATGACGCTGACGGAGATCAACAAGACTAGTGAGTTAAACGGTGGTCGGCGGCGGCGGACCAATGCTGAGCTGGCCGTGCTCGATGCCGTGATCTATGAGATCGCCGAGCTGGAGCAGCCGATATCGGTTCGTGGCCTGTTTTATCGGATGGTGAGCCGCGGCCTTGTCCCCAAGACCGACAAGGCCGACAAGAAGACCGGGACGCCCAGTGGGTACGGGATCGTGCAGCGGGAGCTGCTCAAGATGCGCCGCCGCGGCGACATGCCTTATTCCTGGATCACCGACGGCACCCGGCTACGTCTGAAACCACGATCGTGGTCGAGTGCTCAGGCGGCACTCGAGAACACCGCCCGGATGTACCGCCGGAATCTGTGGATCGACCAGGACGTGCACGTTGAGATCTGGTCAGAGAAAGACGCGATCCGCGGCGTGGTGTACCCGGTCACCGCGCAGTACGACGTGCCGCTGATGATCGCCAAGGGCCAATGTTCCGACACGTTCATCTATCAGACCGCGGCCGACATCGCTGCCGACGGCAAGCCCGCTGTGATCTACCAGCTCGGCGATCACGATCGGGATGGGGTGCGCGCGTGGAACGCCATTCAGCGAAAGCTACGTCAATTCGTCCCGGACCATATCGAACTCACTTTTGAGCGTCTCGCAGTCACGCCTGGGCAGATCGCCGAGTATGAACTGCTGACGCGGCCGGACAAGACGGACAGCGGATTCGGTGATTGCGTCGATGTCGATGCGATCCCCACACCGACGCTGCGGCAGCTGGTGGGCGACGCGATCGAGCAATGGATCGACCCGGAAGCGTTGCGGAAGAACAACATCGCCGAGGACTCCGAGCGCACGATCATGCACCGTATCGCCGCCGGCGGTTTGGAGGACTACTCATGGTGACCCACGATGACTTTTGGTCTGCACGGGAAGTTCTGAGCCATGTCCGTGATTTCGCCCGCGCCCGCCGCGTGTCACCGTTATCGACTCTCGGTGTGGTGCTTGTTCACGCTGTGTGCGAGATCCCCGCGCATGTGGTGATTCCGCCACTGGTCGGTGGTCATGCTGCGCTGAATCTGCCTGTCGCGCTTGTCGGCCCGCCTGGCGCCGGGAAGGGCGGTTCGGAGTCCGCCGGACAGGACGCCATCAAGTTCGTCGGCTTCCCATCCAGTGATATTCCGGTGCTGCCTTTAGGTTCGGCCGAGGGTATCGCTCGTACCTTCGTCGACAACGCCGAGGAGACGATCACCAGGGCGATCTTCAGCGCACCCGAAGTGCAGACCCTAGAAGGTCTGTTCCGGCGGCAGGGATCGACGCTGGAGGCTGAGATCCGCAAGCTCGCGATGGGTGAGCAGCTCGGCTACGCCAACGCGCAGAAACATACCCGGCTGATCGTGCCGCGCCTTACCTACAGGGCTGGGTTGATCGTCGGCGTCCAGCCGCTGAAGTCTGGTGTGCTGCTCGCCGGCGCCGACGGCGGCACCCCTCAACGGTTCGGCTGGTTCCCGGTACTCGATCACGAGATGCCCGACCAGCGGCCAGATCCCGTCGACCCGCTGGAGATCGACGTCCCCCAATGGCCTTCACCCGACCCCAGTATCGGGGCGCGCTACGTCGAACTAACGGTTCCCGATATCGCGCGGAACGCGATCGACGCACACCAAGTAGCGCAGCACCAAGGCGACCCGGATATCGACCCATTGGACGGGCACGCGCTACTGACCCGGCTCAAGGTCGCCGCCGCGCTGATGCTCCTCGACGCGCGCAAGGAGATCAACGAGGACGATTGGCGGCTCGCCGGTTCAGTGATGACGGTTTCCACCCGCACCCGCGAATGGTGCCAACAAGCACTTCGCGAGAGGGCGCGGACAACAAGCCGTGCACGGGCGTTGGAATCAGCCGACCACGACGACATCGTTGCCGGCCGAAAACTCGACCGTTGTCGTCAGGCAGTCATCGCGCGAATGGACCGGCTCCCTGACGGCGAATGCCTCAACCGTGGGGACCTCCGCAAGAAGGTACGTGCGGATCTCCGGGAGCACTTCGACACCGCGGTCGCCGACCTGATGGATAGCGGCCAGATCTGCGAAGTTCCCCGTAAGCAGGGCGGGGTGGCGTACACCCGTGTACCCCGTACACCCGTGCCTGACCAGGACAAACAGGACGACCGGGTGTACACCCGTACACCCGTGGAGCCGGATATGCGCAGGTCAGAGACGGGTGTACGGATTCCGACGGGTGTACAGCCCCCAATACGGGAGGCGTCGTGACTGACACGCCCCTCGACATCGGTCCTCGCCGTTGCCGCGACTGCCGGAACGCGGTCCCACCGCCACAAATGTGGAGATGCGCCGACTGCCTCCGACGCCGCATCGATCGCGTTCTGCCCAAACACCAATCCGAAGGGACACCTAACCGCCATGCCTAATTTTCCTGTACTCGATGCGCCGCGCAATGAAGACAATGACCCTGGCCGAATCGCCTTCGAAAACTTCGGGAACATCGAGCCGTACATACCCGAGATCGACTTCTGGACCGCGATGCCAGTCCGGCTCGTACACACCCTTGACGGTCTGTGCATCGAGCTGGGGCCGTACACGTTGGACTGTCGTGACATCGACAAGCTGCGCGCCGCTATCCGCGGATACGACAGCGCCATCACAGGCCGATGAGCGGCTCCGAGCAGTGGCGGCCAGTCGTCGGCTACGAGGGTTACTACAGCGTTTCAACGCTCGGTCGCATCCGCTCCGAAGAACGCACGGTCATTCGAGGCAACGGCCGTCCCCACCGAGTTCGTGAACGCATATTGGCGCTCCACGAAACCACCGACGGGCGGCGTCGGTCGACGGTCAAACAAGTCAGCCTGTCGCGCGTCGGCCACCAACAAAGCGTCTACGTCCACCTGATCGTGCGTGAGGCGTTCGAGGCGGACACATGACCAGGAACAAGCGTCCTCGTGGCGGGTGGGAAGCCTTGGTGGGCGAGATCATTCGCGGCACACCCCGACTCGAAAAGGCCCTATGTCGTGGCCAGACATACCTGTTCGACGTGTCCGATGACGACCAGATTGAACGTGAGAATTGCGAACTCGAAGCGAAACGCATGTGTGCCCGATGCCCAGAACTCGAGCCATGCACACGGTGGGTCGACTCACTGCCTTTATCGCAGCGGCCTGGAGGTGTGGTGGCTGGGCACGGACCTGCTAGCGCCAAGGGGGCGGCATGAACCTCACCAGATACCAGTTCGAGTGGTGTGTCTTCGGCGTGCGCCAGGCGATTCGACTGTCCAGGTTGACACGGATACGGCCGCGGCCGGAACTAGTGGACCTGCTGAAACAGCTTGACGACATGCAGGCCATTTCCGAGGTCGGAAGTGAAACATGTTCTGACACGGGAGAATCGAGACAGGATGACCTAGTTGATACCGCAGAGGCAGCAGAGCTTCTTGGCATTACTTCGAGGAGAGTGCGGCAAATCGCCTCCGACCTCGGGGGGTGGCGCTGCGGATGGGGCTATGTCTTCCCACGAACGAATGTGATCGATTACGCGGACGGAAGGCGCTGCGCATGACTGCGATTCAGCTCATGGAGCTGGCCGTCGAGGCATACCTCAGTGAGCTGCCCGATGACGAGTTCGCGGCGCTGACAAGGCGTGTGCGCCCTCCTGCGGCGCGGCCACTAACAAACTCACAACCGAATAACTAAACCCCCTGGAAGGAAACAAAATCATGAGCGGACCTATCGACACCAGTCACCCCCATCATCAGACAACGAACACGACGCACCCATACCAGCCGGGGTATCAACCCCCCGACTATCGAGTCGACCCACAGAATCATTTCCCGCTGACTGCGCCAGCTGTGAAGGTTGACGGGACGGTGATGGAGCAGGCGCACGCGGCATTCGAGAACGCCGCCGCCCAGTTCGAAAAGCATCTCGAAACCGTGAATATGGAGATCTACACCCCGAAGGGTGCGCAGGAACGGATCAACGAGTTCACCCGCACCGAGGCGGCGAAAGCCGTTGACGCCATGGTGGACAACGTCCGGGACAGGCGGGACAAGGCCGCTGCACGGATCGAACACCTGAAGCGCGAACTGAGCCCCGCAGGCGACACCGCGACCGAGCTACGCAACACGAGGTTCTGGGACCGCACCGTGAAGATCCTCGACAACACTAGTGACCACAACCGGCTGCTCAATGTTGCAGAAGACCTCATCACGAAGGCCGACCGGACCGAACTCGGTGTGCTGCTCCAGGAATTGACCCCGTACATCCGGGCCCGCACCGAACAGATCAACGCTGGCCCGGATACGAAGCAGAAATTGCTTGACGGCTACACCACTGCTATCGAGGCGGCCACCGACAGAGCTGTACCCGAATACGGGAAGGCCAGGCGGCAACTCTCGAAGGCGGAGAAGGCGTTTCAGGTCACGGAGTACAACGCCAAGGCCATGCGCGAAACGTTCGCCATCGCCGCACCGGGCGCGTACCGCAAGCCGGCGTTCATCGACGCCGGCAAGTACGACCCCGACCGCTAAGACCTGGCGCCTGGTGTGCGCGGTGGTTTTGGACATGGGCCAACGCAGCACCCAGACACCACGGCGTGGTCCCCGCTGACCCAGACACGCGGCGGGGACCGCGCCACCCAACCGAGGCGAGACGCCAAACGCGACACCAGGACTGAAACGGTCAAACCACATAACAACCCGATACGGGCGACCAAGCGCGAGACGCGCAAAGCACTGACCAATATGAACCAAGGAACGTGAGAGAAGCATGGCTTACTCCAAACAGACATGGGCTGATGCGCCGTCAACAGATTCACCACTGTCGGCTGCCCGCCTCAACCACATCGAAGACGGCATCGACGACGCCGCAGCAGTGGCGGATACCGCTGTGCAGCCAGGCGGTACTGCGACGCTGACGAATAAGCGGATCACCAAACGTGTTGAGTCCGTGACGTCGTCGGCTACTCCCACGGTGGATTCCGATGATCACGATTCGTTCGTGATTGCCGCGTTGACCCACACTATTACCGACCTATCGGTCACCGGCACCCCGACCGACGATCAGCCGCTCAAAGGCCGGATCACCGCGTCCGGTGCTGACCGTGACCTCACGTTGGGGTCGGACTGGAACGACGTCGGCGGGGATTTCCCCGGTACGATCCCGCAGGATAAGACGCTGCATTTCGCCGGGTTCTACAACGACGCTACGGATGCGTGGGACGTACTCGCCTGGAAGCTGGAGGCATAGGAATATGGCAATCGCGCGCGTTTCCGGTGTCGGCGGTGCCTCGTCTAACCCCTCTGGTGCCGGAATCTTCCCCGCCCATTCGGCAGGCGACTTCATGTTTATTTACATGGCGAATACCGCCAGTAACACGATCCCTACCAAGCCTGCTGGCACCTGGATCGATTGGCCGGGAACAACAACCCACGCCAGCGGCGCACGATGGGCCTACAAGTTCGCGGCATCAAGCTCGGAGTCCAGCGGGGTATGGACGAACGCCACTCACTGCGCCGTGCATGTCTATAGCGGCGTAGGCGGTCCCGGCGCGGTTGCGACTAATAACGGCTCAAGCACATCTGTCGGCTTCCCTGCTCTCACGCTGTCCGATAACAGCGGTAGCTCGTGGGGCATTCGCGTCATGACCCACAAGGCTGCGAGCAACAGTCTCACCAACCTTTGCACCACCGTTCCCAATACTTCTGTTGGCGGTGTTTCCAACCGTGGTCGTAGTTACGACTCTAACGGGGGTATCTCAGCTAACCCCACGGCAGGCACACAGGCGGTGAACCTGGGTGGCGCATGGATTGCGCTCACGCTGGAGATTCTGGCGGCGGTCGATCTCACACCTGTTGACACCTCCTCAGCATTCTTCATGTGCTGCTGACGTGCGATTCGACGAGAGGATCTGAGACATGCGTGCACCGAAACACTGTGGCATCCAAGGATGCACCGTGTTGGTACGCCCAGGCACACGCTGTCCTGCCCACCAACACCGATGGGGCAGAGGCAGCCCACGAACCAGCACCAAAGAGCACAAGGCATGGCGCACCGCGATCCTCAAACGCGACCACGGCCAATGCCAACTCCAATACCCCGGCATCTGCATCCACGCCGCCACCATCGCCGACCACATCCTCGCAATAGGACTAGGTGGAGCAGAGTACGACCTAGCCAACGGACAGGCCGCCTGCAAACCATGCAGTGCCAAGAAGTCGTCCGCCGAAGGCCACATCGCGCAAGGCCACCACCCGAGGCCCTGACCTGCGGTTATCCGTCAACGAAAAGTATCTGTAACCGATCACAAAACTGCAGGTCCAGCCCTTGAACGCTTCAGCATCGCCGCAGGTCAGGGGGGTGGGGAACCCCCCGTCACACCTACTTCCGAGCGCGGTAGACGCTGCTGAAAAGGGTCCCTGCATTGCAGAACGGAGAAAAAGTGACAAATCCGCAGGTAGATGAATCGTCGGGTGCGGCGCTTGCGGCGCGCCTGTTGGCGGTGATGGACGAAGACGACCTGGACCCGGACGGTAAGGATGTTGAGCTTCTGACGATCGCGGAGGCGTTGCAGGACCGGATCGTGGAGCTGGAGTCGGTGATCGCCGCGGAGGGTATGCACTATCGCTCGAAGTCGGGTGTTGTGCACCTGAACCCCGCGGTGGGTGAGGCTCGGCAGACCCGCGCTGCGTTGGCGCGTGTCATCTCGCAGATCAATTTGCGCGACGACGGTGGTAAGGATCCCGTGAAGCAGCGGGCGGCCCAGGCCTCGTGGAGGTCCCGTAATGCCGCGAGGGGTAGGAGCGCGTAATGGCTAGGCGCCGACGCCCGACTGCGGCCACTGTTGTCGCTGAGGGTATCCGGGGGTTCCAGGCTGCGAGGTTTCAGGCTCGGCTGGATGGGTTGTCGCCTGCCCGGCCGACGTTCGACCGTGAGCGTGCACGGTTGCAGGAGCGCATCTGTCAGCTTGAGGCTGGTGCGGTTGTTCACGTGGAGGCGTGGGAGTTGGCCGAGGAGTTGGTAGCCGTGGCGGGGCTGAGATCTCGTTGGGATGTGGCGCCGCGGGCGTGTTTCCGCATCGAGGGTGACGGGCTGATTGCAGAGGACTGGCGAGATGGCGCGGCGTAGACGGAGCGGCGGCCGGTGCATCCATGTGCCGGGGGCGTGGTCTGGGGTGATCCGGGAGATGCGGGACCGCGCGGCGGATTCGGGGTGGCAGTATCTCGATGACCCTAGGCAGCTGCTTACGCTGTCGGCAGCTGAGTATGGGGTCCTCGCGGAGCGTGCCCGAAGTGACGCTGAGGAGAGCTACGCACAGCGCCTGGCGGCACGGGAGCCCGTGACGGTGGGTTACGTGGTGCTGCGGGGCCTGGCGCCGAAGGAGTTTCTTCGTCAAGAGCGCTACACGAAGCGGTTCATGGTGTACCCCGACGACACCATCGAGCCAGCCGAGGACTACGAGCGGGTGTCCGCCCGGTGAGCTGCCCCGTGATGCCGGCGGACGCATGGAATTTGTTGACCGTGGACCGGGGTGCGGGGTGGCGGCTTCTCCGCGACGCAGGCCCAGTTCTACGCGACGGGGAAGGCACCTACTACATCACGCAGCGTGACGAGGTGCTTGCCGCGTTGCGTGATCCGATGCTCATCTCCGAACCGGGATACCCCACTCCGAGCGGCGAACGCAAATCCAGCCCGGAGCTTATGCGCATGTTCGAGGAGATGTTTTCTCCCCGTAAGTCGCGTGAGTTGGCGGCCAAGTTGCGGGACGCGATCAGTGCCCACATTGACCGTGCCGTTGCCGCTGGCGGTTGTGATGCAGCAGGCTTGACCGCGCAGTTGGCCGCCGACACTTTCGAGGTGCTGTGCGCGTTGTCTCCGGCCGACGTCGCCGATGCGGAAACCGTCGCTGGGCTTGCCGAGGTGGTCAAGCGGAGGCGCGCTAATCCTGGTGATGACGTGCTCTCGCAAATGGTGCTGCGCAACTCCGACGACGACGCTGTGGGGATCGCTGTTCGCTTTTGGCAAGGGCTGCAAGGTGTTTGGAGCACGTCCGCCAACTCGGTTCTGCTGTTGGCGCGGCAGCCGGACCTGGCAGACGAGCTGCGCGGCCGACCCGAGCTGATTCCAGGGTTCGTGGAGGAGGTTGTGCGGCTGGAGTCGGTGATCCCGTGGTACGACCGCCAGGCTATCGAGCCCATCATGATCGCCGGTGTGGCCGTGCCTGCCGGGGCGATGGTCAACCTTTGCTTGGCGGCGATACACCGCGACGGCAGCGACGAGATGTCCACCGACAACGTGGCCCTGGGCAGGCGGGGCCATCAGCATTGGGGATTTGGGGTCGGTTCGCATCGTTGCCGCGGCGCCCACCTGATCCGCGAAATTCTGCGAGTGTTCGTCACCGAATGGGTAACGCGGGTGCCGCGGTGTGAGTTGCCTGCCGACTATCAGCCGGTTATCGCGTTTCCAACATGGTCCGTATGCCAGCTCCCCCTGCGGTTCGCACCGAAATGATGGGCGCGCCAGCGCGGGGCGGGTGTACGCCGATGACACGCTCGAGCGGCCGAGTTCTACGGTGACCGAGACCCCGTCACCGGCATCGAAGCGGTCCGGGTGTTCCCGGACGACACCATCGGGTGAGCGGAAGATGGCACCTGTAGTCAGCCCAATCGTGCACACTGTGGGCACCGAGGTGGCAAGATCTGCCCGCCAGCTGTACTCGGAAGGGGGTGGCACCATGGCAGTCGATATCTTCACTGACCCACTGTTCACGCCAGCCGAGGTCTCGACATATCTGAAAATCCCGCAGTCGACCGTGTACTACTGGCTTAACGCCAGCTCGGCCGGGAACGTGCCGTTGGTGCACCACATTGAGCCAGAGCGGCGAGGCGCCGCGTCTGTACCATTCGCGGCCCTAATCGAGGCGTTTGTGTTGCGCGCTCTCCGTAATCAACTGAAGTTCACCAAGCGGCAGATCACTGACACAGTGACCGATGTCCGCGACAATTTCGGCACCGATTTCGCCCTAGCCAGTCATCGCATCGCAACGGACGGTATCGACATTTTCATCCGGCACAACGATGGCGAGTTCGCTCGCGTTGGCGACCACCAGGTGCTCATCCGGGAGGTCGTCGGCGACTACCTCCGTTACATCACCTGGTCGCCAAAGTCGGAGTATGCGGCTCGCCTGCAACTCCCTAGCTTTGGCGATGACGCCCGAGTGATTGTGGATCCTCGATTTGGCTGGGGCGCACCGGTTCTCGAACGAAATATGGTGCCAGTTAGGGCGGTTCTCGATCTATGGGCTGCAGGTGAACCGATGGCGGTTGTAGCCGACGAGTACGGTCTAACCGTTCCCGAGGTTGAAGAGATCTGCAGAGTTGGGCTCAAGCGGGCCGCCTGAGTTCTTTCTCGACCGCGGGCTCGGCGTCGGGGTCGCGGCCGGTCTGCGCGAACTGGGCTGGGGAATACACCGCGCTGTGGATCATTTCCCCGATGATGCGCAGCGAGTCGACGACGACGTCTGGATGAGATTTGGGTTGAACTGCGGGTGGTATCCACTGCACAAAGACAGTCGTATTCGTGGTCGTGAAGTCGAGCGCAGGCCCTTGATCGAGTTCGACGCCCCGATGTTCTACCTGGACAATCAGCAATTGAAGATCGCCGAGATGGTGCGGCGGTTTCACCACGCGCAGCGCCAGATCTACCGCAAAGTCGCGGCTGGGGGCGCCGCCTGTTACGCGGTGTCGGCTACAGGAATTCGTCGCACCTGGCCTTAATGGGGCCGCCGGGTAGGCCTGGACCGTTAGCCTGCTGCTGTGGATTCAGCGGCCTGGAGTGCCCTAGCTGGCTGGTTAAGCGCCGTGGTTGCGCTAGCTGCCGCAATCGCGTCAGGAGTGGGAGCGTGGCGCTCGAGGTCAGCCAAGAGGCAGGCAGAGCAGCAAGCCAAGGATGCAACTGAAGCTGCGCGGCAGGGCGCCGCCAATATCGGGAGGATCGCATCGACGCTCGAAGCCCGATTCGCGCCTGAAGTGAACAAGCAAGCCCTGCTTGTTTACATCGCTACCTCGCCGGTCGTTATGGGAAACACCGGATGGGTCATCATGAATGGCAGCGACGGGCCCATATCGAAGCTGAAGGTAACCACCGTCAACTCGTGTCAGCTGCTCGTACAACGCGGCTCAGGACCCGAAACAGAAGACACGCTTGAGGTGCCAATGCTGTCCCCGGGCGAGAACACCAAGATGTTCAACCCCTGGAATGTCGACTCTCCGGTAATAGAGCAGATCCGGTTCTACTTCAATGACGCGCAAGGCACCCGCTGGGAACGTACGGGAACCGGGCCGCCCCACCAGGTCGACTAGCGACTAGAACCGTCGCGAGGTCGCTTTATGAGGTCCGTCAGGACACCAGCTTGGTCAGTCCGACTGGACCAGCTTCCGAACAGCGCCAGTCTTCTTGATTGGTCCCGGTGCTGGCATTACGAATGCTCGCCTCTTTGGTGCCCCTCGACTTCCAGTTGGGGCGCCCGCCGCGGTCATGGTGTCAGCTTGCCTTCCGCGATGTCGATGCGGCGGTGCAGCAGGCTGGCGAATCCCAAGTACTCCAGCGCCTGTTGCGGATCTACGGGCTTGAATAGCTCGTGCGCATTTGGATTGCGGACTCCGATCATTGCTCCGCGAAAAAGCGCGAGGAATCCCTCGCGCTCGTCGTCACCGCTGCGCCCGGTTTCGGTAGAGACGTCCAGACGCGGTGTCTTGGTCCCGAACGCATCACCCATGAGTTGCGCGCCAGACTTGTCGGGAATCTGCGCCAGGTCCCGAACTCGCACTTCGACTGACTTGAACGCCTCCGACACTGCGGAGCCGTAGTGCTGATCGTTGAACAGGTCGCTAGCCGCCTCGATGACGTTCGGGTGCAGGTTCTCCACAGCGAGCCGGCGAATCGGTGCGCTTCGTACAGCCGGGGCCTTGCCCCAGATGACTTGTGTATGTGCCATCCGATCGAAGGAGCGTCCGGATGCTTGGTTGACGCGGACTTCTGCGGCGAGTCGCCGTTCGCGGCCGCCTCGCGGATCATCAAGTTCGACCACATCGCCCTCGTAGATTGGCGTTTCGACCTCGAAGAACCCGGATCTCGACTGTATGTGGGCCTCTACCTCCCTGCGGGCTTCATCTTGGCCGCCCTCGTCATGGATGATCACGACCTGCTGCGTCCCGAAAGTCTGGCGCTTACTTGCAAGGAACCCAGCCACGATCGCCAATGGTCGCCTATTCCTGGAGTGTCTTGCTTGAAAACGCAAAATCGGCCCGCCACCTTTGGGGAGGATGGCGGGCCGACCAGTAGGTTAGACGCTGGCTAGGAGGGTTCGGTTCCCTCCACTAGTGCGGCAACCGCGGTCAGCGACTCGGCCAGCAGTCGGGCCTGGGCCGCCGTCAGGTGCAGATCGTCGTCGAGTCCTTCGGTGTTGATGTTGACGCACACGTCTGGCTGCCCGTCAAGGCCGCGCCGGTAGGCGAGCACGCTCACCAGCCCCCCACCGAGGCCCAGTGTGTGCCACTTCCCGTGGCAATCCTGGTCCTCGGCGACAAGCTCGTCGGGGTGACCGTCGTTGTAGATGCACCACGGCGTGCACTCGATGGCAGGCATGAACTTCCGTGCGGCGGTCATCGCTGCTCTCCGTCGAGTAGTTCGCAACTGTCGGCGAAGTTCTGCAGCATCGATGCCAACCGGCGTGCCTGCCCCGGAGTGAGTTCGTCGTCGTCGGAGCGGAGAAGAATGCCACGATCAGTTGTGCTGTCCTCACACTGAGTGCCGCGAATCATCAGATTTCCGTTGCGCGTCTCATGGTCGGCATGCCTGAATTGCCGGTACCACTTGGCGTCGTTGTCCAGATACCAGTCATCGACTCCTACGGCGCCCGCCGGCGTCGGCACATGCCGGAGGCGATCAGGCTCGGCGATCGTTGTTGAGGTGACGTTCGTGGTCATCGGGTCCACCCGTCGATCTCGTCGATCTCGTCGGCGGCGGTGACGAGCAGATCCGCCAGCTTCCGTGCCGCCCCAGCAGACATCGGTACGCCGTCCATCTGAATGCCGTCCTCCCGGAATTCGGACAGAAACACCCGCGGCGCATGAAAACCAACGCCAGTAGTTCCGTCTAATATCCGGCCGTCGTCACCCTGTTGACCGGCGGCGTACACACCGAACGCGGTGCTGAACTTGGCTTCAGTGGCGATTACTCGTTGCTCGCCCTCGAAGCAGCGGTAGAAGCGTCCGTCCCCGTCAGGCTGCCAATCATCGGCCGTGACAGCCTTCGCTGGTAGGCCGACAACGGCCGGATGGGGAGTAGTTGAAGTAGTCACGAGCTGTCTCCTTCGTGGTGGCTGCCACTCGGAGCGCTGTTGCATGTATGTTGCATGGTCGCTGGATAGTAGATCTAGATACTGCCTCTGGCCAGGCAACTAACTGGTGCGCGATACTGGGATTGAACCAGCGTTTCTGCACAACCCGCCGGTTGCCACACTTTTAGTGTTACCTAGTGACAGAAGTCGACTACCAACCGCCCGTATTGCCTTTCGGCGGGTGGGTGTGCGATCAGAAACTAGGTCGACTAGTGCCCTTGCGATCCGCGCCTCATATTCTCGCGCTCGCGCCGCCCGGTATCGGGAAGACGCGGCGCTGGCTTGCCCAAAGTGCCGTGCTGTGGCCAGGTGCTGCCGTTGTGTCGTCGAGCAAGGACGACTTGATGCAGTTGGTGTCGTCTCGTCGGCGGGGACAGGCGATGCTGCTTGACCTTCGGCCAATCGATCGACCTTCTTATTCCGACGGGTTCACCTCGTTCCGCTACGATCTCGCCGCATTGATAGCCACCCTGGAGGACGCCCAGGCCGCCGCGGAGACCTTGCTCAGCATGTCGTCGGTGGGATTTGGCGGATCCCAAGCTCGCCCCGCCACGGACAACGGCATGTGGGAGAACCTCGCTTTCGCGCCGCTGACGTGCCTGCTCTACGCCGGCAGTCCCGCCGCCCTGGGCTTCGGCATCGAATGGGTGCTCGAGGCCGCCGAGGACGTGTCCGTCCCCATGCAGTGGCCGCGTCAGGTCACCACCGAACCGTCCTGGGTGACGGCTGCCCTGTGGTGCGGCAATCCGCTGTTTGAGGCGCGGGTGCGTGGAATTCTCGGAATGGTTGATAAGCAACGTGATTCGGTGAAGATGACCGTAACAAAAGCGCTCACGGCATGGCTGCGTACCTCGATCCGTGATCGCGGCCTTCCGTCGTTCGATCCCGCCGTCCTCGACGAGCCCGGCGCGACTCTGTACGTTGTCTCGCCGTCCGACGGGGCCGTCGCTCCGCTGGCTGTGACGCTTATGGAGCAGCTCATCCGCAGACAACGGTCGAAGGCCGTTGACGGCGAGCCTGATACGCGCCTTGGTTTGTTTCTTGACGAGCTGCCGAACACGCCATTGCCGAAGATCCTCCAGTACTTCGCCGAGGCACGTGGACTGGGTGTGTCGATTTGTGCTGCAGCACAGGCTGGCTCGCAACTAGATGTGGTCTACGGGGCGCTTCAGGGCCGCGCCATCCGCGATGTCGTGCCCGCCACACTCCTCATGTATGGGTCGCACGAAGAAGAATTGATGCGGTCCGCTGTGTTCTGGGCGGGCAAATCGACCCGGAGTGTTCAGTCGTACGACCACAACCTCGACGGCACGACGACCTCACGGCAGATGGGCAGCGTCTTCGAGCCCGAAGAGCTCGCTCCGCGCCATCCGGGCCAGGCGCGGCTTCTGGTCCGCGGGACACCCGGCCGCATGGTCGAACTCATTGAATGGACCGAGTTCGTTGCTTACCTCGACGAACTACGGGCTGCCGCCGCTGACCGCACCTCAAGCCACCATCGCTGATTGGCTCAGAAAGTGCACAAAGCAGCTGGGTCGGCCGTCTTACGCTCACTGTATGACGACGACGTGCGAGGTGGCGATTGATGAATCGCGTTGCGCGTGGATCGTTGCACATCAGGGTGTTTCGACGATTCAGCGTCGTCGCGGCGAGGTTCTCGTCCGGCAACTAAGAGCTCGGGCCCGTCGCGCGGCGAATGTCGCAGGCGATCCTCACGACGACACCGTCATCCCGCCGCTTTGGCTGCGCGCCGCCAAATCGCCCGCGTCGCGAATCGAAATGCTCGTCGTCGTGGCGACTGCCCTGATCGTGCCAGCCGGTTGGATCGGTGGCGTGGCGCTAATGCGGGCCATTGGAACCCGGATTACCCAAAGCCTGCGAGCCTTTCCGATCGCAGCATTGTTGTGGTCAGGTGTCGTGGTTGGGCTCGCGGTGCTCGCGCTGTATCGCCCAGCGGCCTCGATATCGCAGATCGTCATCGCGCCGTGGCTGTGTCTACAGCTCGTGGCGGTTCCGGTTGCAGCCGGCATCTACGGCGTTGCCGAGGGCTGGCTCGCCGTCGACGGTTCTGACCTGTGGTGGCCGCTGGCACTTCCCAAGCGTTCCCTCACCGCGGAAGAAGCCTCGACAATCCTCGGTGATTTCAATGCGGCCGCGTCGACTTCGAATGACACCGCGACTGAACAGCCTTACACATGAACGGTATTCGGTTCGGAAGAGATTCGGTGCGCGCATGCAGGGCAATCGCATGAGAGTGCTGTTGCCCGCGTTGGCTCTGTGCGCCTGCGCAGCATTCTTGTTCTTCGCGGCACTACTCACCGCTGTGACCAACCTCTTGCCCTATCTCGCGGTCGGGTGCGTTCTCCTTATGCTGGCAAGAGCGCATACGCGGCGCGAACACGCGGCGGCCACACAAGTGGATTGGCGACCTCTGCCACCTCCTACGCGGCGGCAGTCCGTGAACACCGGTCAGTGGGTCTACGTGCCGATCTGGCTCGACGAGCCACCGCGACCCCGACTGCCCATGATCGACGCTGAGGTTATCGAGGATCCCCGGTGAGCGACCTCGTCGCCGAAGACGAATGGGCTGCCGACATCCTCTACGGATCTGAGCCATCGTCTGCGCCAATACCCGAACGACCCGCCGAGAAACACCCTGCGGTACCCGACCCATCACCACTGCCTCAGGTGGACGGCACAGCCGGTGACTCCGAATCTGAGCCGCACCAACCGGATACGTCAGAAGGCAACGCCGGCGCGAAAAGGATCGCGAGGCTCCTCGGCGTTGGCACTGCGTGTGCCGTCGCCGTGAGCGCGGTTGCCCTCACGGGCTTTCGCGACGACGCGCCAAAACCGCCATCGCTCGCGCCGTCAACCGTGCTGGCCCCACCACCTCCGCCGCAGCCGTCGTCCTCACCGACCTCCGACTCCGATCAAGCCATCCCGTACACGGCGAGCGCCAACTGCCCGACAGGATCGACGTCGGCGCAGTCGCTGACCGACACGACGAGCGATTCGGCCTGGGTCTGCGTCCGCGGCCCGCAGGGCGCCACCGTCGACGGCCAGGTACTCCGCGTCGAGTTCGACCGCAGCTACGTGGTTGCCGCGATCACCGCGACACCCGGGTGGGTCGCGAAAACACCGGGCGGAAAGGACGAATGGCTGCAACACCGTGTCGTGACTCGGCTGCAGTACATGTTCAACGACACCGATCACACCATCGTCACCCAAGACACCGCCAACACCCACGGACCGGTCACCACCGCCTTACCGCACAAGGTACTGGCATCCGCGGCGACCCTCGTCATCCTGCAGACCTCCCGCCCCCCGGTCTCACCTCTACCCACTACCGGGCAGGACGCCATCGCGCTCAACGGCTTCGGTGATTCGATGCTCGGACCTGACGGAGCGCCGCTGCTTTCCGACACCACATCGACGACGAACTCGCTCGGCGGCGACGAAGACAGCGATCCGGTGGACGCGACGTTCGCGATGAGCCAGTTGACGTTTCTTGGTCACGAGCCGAACTGAGCACTGATGCACCTGACCAACACATGGAAAGCCCGACTGCAGCGATGGCATCGCCCATTCTGTAAAACCGGAATCGGTGTCGTCGGCGTCGCGTCGATCATCGGTGCGGCGGCCGGATTTAAGGTGTTCCTTGCCCCTGACCGGCCCGACATCGCCACAGTCGCCCAGCGCGTGAGCAACCAACAGCATCAAATCGGCGGGTTCGCCTGCGATTTTGTCGTCACCTGGCTCACCGCCACCACCGCACAACGGGCCACGCTCGCTCGTTTCATCACCCTGCCCGATCCGGGACCCGTCCTGCCGACCACCCCCGCGGCGGTGGTGACCGCACCGCAGAGCGTGTCGGTGATTCAGACCGGAACCGTGGGGGAGACCGACCTGTACGCCGCGACCGTGTCGGTGACCGAGCGGCCCTACGCTTCAGCGCAATCCACCCGTTCCTTCTACCTCGTCGCGGTGTCGATGTGGCAACACCAACCACGAGCGGTCACACTTCCTGCCCGCATCAACGGACCTGGATCGGGCAGCGACCTGCGCACCGGCTACCGCCAAGCCCTGGCCGCAGACAGCCCGGTCTACGCGCTGGTACGGGGTTTCATCGAGACGTACTTGACCGCCGTCACCGGACTGGACCGCTACGTCGATGCCGGATCAGGGTTGGCACCGATCGGGGGTTATCACAGCGCCATCGTCACATCGTTAGCGAGTGATCGGCCAGTTCCCGACGCCCCGCCACCTGGCACTCGGATCAAGGTGCTGGCCAACGTCGTAGCGCAAACTACGCAGTTCGCGACTCTGACCATGAGCTATCCGCTGAACATCGAGAACAACGGGGGTACCTGGATGGTCGCCGCGATCGACCTAACACCGCAGACTGCCGCATCAGATCCCATCCCCGTTGCGCCGCCTCGCAACTGAAAGCACGGAAGACGCCATGAACGACAGCACCCACCTCGTCGCAGCCGGAGGATTGTTCACCTCAGGTACCGACCTCGCGTTCGCCACCATCGGATTCCTTGCCGCGCTGGCGCTGGTCATCGGAACGGTGTCGGCGATCCGCACCCACGTGCGAGAAGGCGCCGGATCGGGCATCACCGCGCAGATCGGCACCATCGTCTTCTCGGTCCTAATCCTGCTGTCGGTGGGCATCGCCGCCATGGTCACCCGTGAGTTCAACAACCACGGCATCCGCAACACCGTGCACGTCGACAGCCCGTGGGGCCAGTAACCGTGCCCGGCGACGCGCCCGCGAAGATCTACTCCGACCAGCGCACCGTCACCATCCACCTGGGTGACTCCGGCGACGGGTTCACCCTGCCGTTCAAGGAGAAATGGCGCGCGCCGGATGCGGCAGCCGCGGTCATCGGGTTCATCGCCACCAGCTCCGCCGTGACCGCCAATCTCACCAGCGGCCACGCACTGCGCATCCTGATCGTCGGTGTCGTCGTCACGGTCGCCGCGGTATGGCTGCTGTCGAAGCTGCCGACCGCCCGACCAGCACTGATCGTCCGTGCGCGATGGGCGTGGGCCAACCTGCGGCCGCGCGTGACGAGCTCGCACCGGCCGCAACGAGACCACTGACATGCACGCTGCGGCACCGCAACTCGTGGTCGGCAACATGCGGTTTACCGCGTCTGGCGTCTACGCCGACTACCTGTTGTCGGGACAGCCGTTCATCTTCCTGTCCGACGAGTGGCAGAACACCGTCGCCGCCGACCACGCCGAGCTGTGGCGCGCCTTGCCGTCGGGCTCGTCGGTCAGCGGCCTCACCGTGCCGGTGTCGCGGCGCGAGACCGCCCGGCGGATGCTGCACGCTCATTCCGCGCCGCAGGGTGCGCCCGAAGCGATTACAGGGACGTGGGTGCAGCACTGCCACATGTGGCAACCGACCATCGCCGCGCACCGGCCGCGGCGGCGCATCTACTGGCTGAGCATCCCGCTCGACGCCGACCATCGCCGCGCCTTCGACACGGTCACCGGACGCGACAGGGACACCGACTCAGCGCTGGCCGATTATCGGCGACGCGCCGCAGAGCTGGTCGGCGCGCTGC
>CADEGF010000069.1:23780-26607 GCA_902826815.1 uncultured Mycobacteriaceae bacterium | reverse complement strand
GCTAGGCGTTCTGCTCCTCGCGGAAGAACCCGACGGTCTTGGCGATGCCGTCATCGAGTTTGACCTTCGGCGTCCAGCCGAGAACCTCTGCGGCGCGGCTGATATCGAGGCAGGAGCGTCGTAGATCGCCGAGCCTCGGCGGATGCAACTCCGGCTCGTCGGGCTTTCCGGCGGCTGCTGCGATCGCCGTATGTAGTTGCCGCGTAGATGTTTCCAGGCCGGTGCCGATGTTGACGCGTTGGCCACCGCCCTGTTCACCGGAGGCGCACACGAACGCGTCGACGACGTCGTCGACAAAAACGTAGTCGCGAGTATCGGTGCCGTCGCCGAAGATCTTCGTCGGCTTCCCGGCGAGGAGGGCGCGGGAGAAGATCGCGACCACACCGGCTTCCCCATGCGGATCCTGGCGCGGGCCATACACATTCGCCGGTGCGATGTGTGAGCATTCCAGGCCGTACAGGTTGCGGTACATGTTGAGGTAGACCTCGCCGGCCACCTTGCTCGCTGCGTACGGCGACGCGGGATTAGTCGGGGCATCCTCGTTTGTCGGGTAGCGCGGGGGAACGCCGTACACGGATCCGCCCGACGAGGTATGCACAATCTTGCGGACTCCGGCTTGGCGAGCGGCCTCGGCGAGCCGGACGGTGCCGACGACATTCACCGCGGCGTCGAATGGTGGATCCTGGACCGAGCGGCTGACTGAGATCTGCGCGGCGAGGTGGAAGATCACTTCGGGTCGAACGTCGGCGAGTAGGCCGTTGAGGTCGGCTTCCACGATGTCGGCCTTGACGAAGTCGAAGTCGGAGGACCGATCCGCCTCGCCGAGATTGACGCTGTTTCCTGAGCTCAGATCGTCGACGCCGATGACGGTGTGCCCGTCCGCGAGGAGGCGATCAACCAGCGTGGATCCGATGAATCCCGCTGCGCCTGTCACCAATGTGCGCATCGGGCCACCATACCGACGGCCGATGTGTGGGCTAGAGCTCCCTGAGACTCGACTGCTGCGCCACCTGGGTCTGGATCTCGATGATCTCGGCGGTGTTGGATTCTTCGCGTGTCTGCAGGGTGTTCACCGCGTTGACTGACGTGGCACTGTGCTCGGTCCCCCGTGTCGACAGGGCCGTGGAAGATTCCCCAGCCTTCTCCGCGGCCGCGAGCGCCACGGCATTCAACGCGGCGTCGATCGGACTGGTGCCCAGCGCGGGCGGCGGTACTGGTCCGGGCACTGAGACTTCGGCCATCGTCGCGGCGATCTTGCTGACCTGGCCGAGTACTTCCTCGGGATTCAGCTTTATGTTCTCAGGGGCCACAGCCGACCCTCCTTCGTGACCTGCTCGGTTGCATAAACGATATCGGCAAAGTCCGGGCTGTCGCCACGCCAAAGCGACAACGCCTCCACGGCGCGGTCCAGGTTGTGGTGTGCGCGGTAGAGAACGGTGGTGTTCGGGTCGCCAGAAGGTTCGACCTCGATGAACCCCGGCCGCATGAACAGCGACTTGCCGTACAGGCGCACTTCTTGGAGCGCCGCCCACTGTTCGTCAGAGATCAGCGAGCCGCTGGCGAGGCCCCCCAGGATCTCGCGGATGACGGGCGCCACTTCGATGTGAAGGGGCTCGGCGCCTGCGAGAGCGGTCGCGACGGCTCCGGCGGTCGCCTCCCAAGCGTGGGAACGTTTTTCGGTCGGGGGCAGGGTGTCGTCGTTGAGTTGTTCGTAGCTCTGCGGTGACGTCACAGCGAGGCGGTGCAGTCTGCTCTCGTCGAGTTCTGGTGTGGGCGTGGCGGCATCGATCGGCGAGCGGGTGGAGTCGCAGTCCTGGTAGTGGAGCACACCGGCGCGACGGGCCGGAAGCACGGACGAACCACCGGGGTCGGTGGTCGCGGCGACAGCATGAAGCACCACGTTCGGATCGTGAATGGCGCGTTCGGCGGAGTAGGCGACCATGGTGGCTGCCGGGTTGACCCAGCCGAAATACTTGGCCTGGAATCCGGTGCCCAGCTCCGTATCGGCGAAAAGCACTCGGGCCGAACGGGGTACGTAGACGCCGGGCGGTATGTAGCTCGCGCCGTCATTGCTGACGATGACGGTCTCGATGCCGGTCGCGACCTTGAAAATGCCGACGCACCAATGCAAGCCGGGATACATGCGCGAGGAGTGCAACAGCTCGAAAGCGAGCTTGATTGCGTCGTCGAGACGTTGATCTTGGGTCTCGGAGCTGACCAACGCGGCGCCGGTGCCGGTGGCGGCAATGCCGGATGTGGCGAGGACGCTCGGCGGCACACCCGTTGTCGAAATGCCGGCTGCAGCCGCCGGAGGCGCCAGTGATGCGGCACCGCCTGCGCCGCTCGCGGATACGGTCGGTGTCGACGGGCCGCCCCTGGGCAGGTCGGAGCCGTATGCGGCAAGGTTTCCCGGTGGAGGGGCGCCGGCGATCATCGGCGCGGGCGTACCGGCGGATGCTGCGGGTGCCGGCGAAGCAGGGCTAGTGACCGGGGTTGTGGCCGCGGCAGGCGGCAGCGCGGACCCCGAGGCGGCCGTCGGGGTGACGTTCGTGGCCGCTTGGGGCGGCGCCGGGGCCTGAGGAGGCGGGACAGCGGGCGGAAGCCCGCCGCCACCGGACGCGAGACCTTTGGCGAAACCTTGCGATAGGTCGTTGGCGGCGGCGGTTGGCGTCGGCAGGCCGCCAGGCGTGGCGGGGGCGCTTGGCATGCTCGGCGTGCTGGGCATCGACGGAGTGCTGGGCATGGACGGCATCGACGGCGACTTCATCCCGCCGCCCCCGCCCATTCCAGACATGCCGGACATCGGGCTAACTGGAATCATCCCAGC
>CADEGF010000069.1:0-23680 GCA_902826815.1 uncultured Mycobacteriaceae bacterium | reverse complement strand
TTGATGTCCGTCCGCGGCGGCGCTTCGGGCTTTGAACCAAACCCGACAGACATCCCGAAGTTCCCTCGACTTCCACCTGGATGGGAGCCGCGCTCAAGATCGGCTAAAGACGGTCCAGGGCTTGGTGGGGAGCCGGATGGCACGTCTGCATTGAGGATTCGTACGGCTTGCTGCCCGATCGCTTGTGCAGCATGAGTGGTCACCGCTGTTGCCTCACCGCGAGCCTTCGTGACGATTGCCCAGATGGCTGCGACCATGCCCAGAGTCCCGAACCAGCCGCCCTTACTGTCGATAACTTTCTGAATCTCATCATCGGCACGTTGGTCAATCGCATCCAGCTTTGTCTTTGCATCCCGAATCTGCTGCGCTGATTCGCGAACGGCTTCTGACATGATTCCGTACAAATCAGCCTGCGTTTGAACTGCCCGGCTGTCCCTCATGTAAGTCACGTGCATCGCTTCAATCGCCTTGCCCGAATTCTCGGTCAACAGATCGTTTCCCGCGCGGCTTACATCGGCGGCACCGGTACTTGAGTGGTGTGAGAATGTTTGGAGTTCGCTGGCTGCTGCGAAGTATTGGCCCACTGGCGCGTCAGGCCATAGCCCGCCGAGGATTGCGGCCGAAAATTTGCGATGCGGAATCAAATCCGCGTCGGCTAGCATGCGTGACGCCAATCAGCGTTCGATGGAATGCGCCGCATCCTCATTTCCACCACTTAACGTCGACTTCGCTGCACCTACCGATCAGCCCAGCTAGATCGATGGTTCCGAATTCGTAGAGTTGATTCTCATACATGCTGGAATCCCGATCGGGAGCCAACTGCTCGGCGTAAAGAATCGCATCGTCAATAAATCGTTGGTAATTCCGATGTAGAAACCGCGGGGGGTCAGCGTGTTGATTTAGCGTGTCTTGTGCCCTGCGCGCCCAATCGTAGGTAGCGGCGACGAAGTTCGGTATCGCCGACTTCCTCTCGGGGGAATTTTGTTGGCCTGAATCGAGGAATGCCTTACGGGCATCGAGGTGCTCGTTCATCAACGACCCCATTGCCTGACAGAGCTCGCGGTCAGGATCATCGACGAAAACCTGGGTTGGATCAGAATCCGCCGCCGGGCGGCCGACTTGACCAGTTGCTGCCACGCTGTCCCCCCTCATGAGCGATACAACCAGCGCCGCTGCAGAAAACAGAACCGCCAGGCCGACGCCTATCGGCACCCAAAGTCGGGAGCGTGGCTTGCCAGCCACCTGCGGTTGCCATGGCGGAGGTTGATGCGGGCCGAAATTCTGGGGTACCTGCGGTTGGGCGCCACTGGGAGGAGGCGGAGGGGATTGTCCTCCCCACGGCGAGTTTCCGTCCATTCCCCCCAGCTTAAATGCTCGCCAGCCGTTGAACCTGCGTCAGTTGTGAACTGTTAGGTCATCGTCACCGCGACATCGACGGTATGCACGGCCGCTCACCAACGGACGCCGACCTTGTAGCAAGTCGCGAGCGGACCGCCTAGTGCAACGACAGCAGAGTCATACGTGACTTTGTCGAAGGCGTCCGCGCCGCGGTCCTCATAGAGATTCTCGCTGTACAGCAAAACGCCGTCAATATATTGCTGCAATGTTCGCGTTAGATAGCGCGGAGGGTCAGCGTGTTCATTCAAGATGGGCTGAATTTGGCCTGCCCACGCGGCGGTTTCGGACTTGTACTTCGGAATCGCTGCCGAACGCTCAGGCGAATCTGGTCCTCCCGCATCTAAGAACGCGTTCGTCCTGTCGATTTCTTCTCGCATGAGTGAAACAACCGCTTTACACAGAGGCTTGTCGGCGTCGTCGACGAACAGTTGTTCGCCGACCACTGGGTGAGTTGCTGCAATCGACGGCGGGGATGCGGCGGCACTTCCCTGCGAATTAAGCGCGACGACTCCCACCACAAGCGCAGCCGCCGCGAGCGCGCACGCAATCGAACCCAGCCACACACCTGCCCGACTCGGCTTCCGAGGCGGGGCGGATAAGCCGGTCCGAAAGCAGGCGGAACAGGACCCCCAACGGGAAAGTTTCCAGTCATTCGCCGAGCCTAAAACGGCCAACCACGGGCCAACGCGCAGCTATTAACAACCCCAAACCGCCGCCCCGTACAGTCGAAGGGTCCCGCCGACCAGCAGAAAGGACGTATGGCTGTCCGGCTGACCCGCACCAACTGGGTTGCTTTGACCGCCATCGCCCTGATCGCGGTCCAACTCGTCATCCGGGCGATCCTGGCGTTCAAGGGCTACTTCTACTGGGACGACCTGATTCTCGTCGGCCGCGCAGGCACCCAGAACATCTTTTCGCCGAGCTACCTCTTCGACGACCACGACGGCCACGTCATGCCCGCAGCGTTTCTCGTCGCCGGCGTCATCACCCACCTCGCCCCGCTGAACTGGGTCGTCCCCGCCATCAGCCTCATAATCCTGCAACTGCTCGCATCCCTCGCGCTCCTCAGAGCACTCCACGTCATCCTCGGCTGGCGGCCCGTCCTGCTCATCCCGCTGGTCTTCGCCCTCTTCACGCCGCTCGGTATACCCGGGTTCGCCTGGTGGGCAGCCGCATTGAACTCCCTCCCGATGCTCGCCGCCATGGCCTGGGTCTGCGCCGACGCGATCCTGCTCGTGCGCACCGGCAACCATCGCTACGCCGTCACCGGCATTCTCGTCTTCTTCGGCGGTCTGCTCTTCTTCGAGAAGGCCGCCGTCATCCCGTTCGTCGCCTTCACCATCACCGCACTGCTCGTCCACGTCACCGGCGACGCCGCTGCCCTGAAAACCGTCTGGCAAAAAGGCCTGAAGCTCTGGGTCGGCTCGCTCGCCCTCACCGCTGCCTGGATCGTCCTCTATCTCGTCGTCGTCGACCAGGAACGCTGGAGCCGCGACCTTCCGATGACGCGAGACCTGTTGAGTCGCTCCATCACTCACGGCATCGTTCCCGGACTCGCCGGCGGGCCATGGGACTGGCAGCGCTGGGCGCCCGCCTCGCCATGGGCGGTGCCGCCCGTCAGCATCATGGTGCTCGGCTGGCTCGCCCTCGCTGCAGTCATCATCGTTTCCCTGATACGCAAACAACGCATTGGTCTTCTCTGGGCGACTGCCGTCGGCTATGCGATCGCCTGCCAGATCCCGATCTACCTGATGCGGTCGTCGAAGTTCACCGCGCTGGAGCTGGCGCAGACCCTGCGCTACTTCCCCGACCTCGTCGTCGTCCTCGCACTGCTGGCCGCCGCCGGCTTCTGCGCACCGAACCGCGAGCGCGCAAAGTGGCTCGACGCCTCCCCCGCCCGCACCGCCGTAACTATCACCGCTACAACAGCATTCGTCGCCAGCAGCCTCTACTCGACCGCCACCTTCACTACGATCTGGCAGGACAACCCGGCGCAGCCCTATCTGCAGAACGCCGCAGCCGGGCTTGCCAGTGCAAACCAGACGTCCAAAGCCCCCATGCTCGACCAGGAAGTCGATCCCTTTGTCCTTCAACGCGTCGCCGCCCCCGAGAACCTGGCGAGCCACATGTTCGCGATGCTGCACGACCGGCCCGAATTCGCTGACACTACAACCGAACTGCGCATGCTCGACAACCGCGGCAACGTCAAGGACGCCCATGTGACCTGGGTCCGCACCATCGTGCGGGGTCCCGACCCGAAGTGCGGCTACCTCGTCCAACCCGACTTCCCGGCGCGCATGCCGCTCGACGGGCCGCTGCTGCCCGCCGACTGGACCGCCGAGATCAACTACCTCGCCAACAGTGAGGGCTCGATGATGATGTCGCTCAGCGACGGTCGCGAAACCAAGGTTCCTGTGCACCCGGGGCTCAACCGCGTCTTCGTCCGGCTGCCCGGTGCAGGCGACGCGATCAACGTCCGCGCGAACACCGCAGCCCTGTCGGTCTGCATCGCTTCTGGCCCGGTGGGATACCTGGCGCCGATCTGACCGAATCCCCGTGCCATGGTGGCTTCATGACTGATGTGCGCGAAACCGGATTGAACGTCTTCCGCGAGCTGCTACCCGGCCTCATTCCCGAGGACGCCACCGAGATCCCCCGCGGAGGATTCGCCGACGAACTCCTCGAGATCGGCCTGGACAACGTCTTCGGCCGGCTATGGGGACGTGACGGCCTCAGCCGCCGCGACCGTAGCCTCGTCACACTGGGCATCCTCATCGCGCTGCGGGCCAACGACGAACTCGCCGTCCACTTCAAGATCGCACGCACCAACGGACTGACCGACGACGAAATCGCCGAGGTCATCTACCACGCCACCGGCTACGCCGGGTTCCCCGCCGCTGCGACCGCGAACAGAATCGCAGGCGAGGCGCTCGCCGAATAGGTGTACAACGCACGCTCGCGGCTTACGAGCGTGCGGAGAATGCCGGGGAAATGCGGCGTGTCGGCGAGCAGACGCGCACGCTCGCGGGGCAAGCGGAGCCACCTAGGAGAATCGAACTCCTGACCTATTCATTACGAGTGAATCGCTCTACCGACTGAGCTAAGGTGGCGCGCCCAGCGCTAGCCGGGCGGGACGAGTCTACGGCAGCCCCAGGCGACCGCCCAAGTCAGTTGCGCAGCGCCTGCCCCACCGTCGCGACCATCGCGTCGACGGCGAACTTCGGCTTCACATTGATCGCGAGCGCCTGCCGGCATTCGAGCACCGCCTCGATGCAGCGAAGCAACTGGTCCGGCGGCACGACGGCCGCCATCGCCGCCACCTTGTCCGACATGTCGGGATGGTTCGGCTGAATCTCGCCCGCCTGCGCCGACACCAGGAGCGCATCCCTGAAATACGTCGCAAGGTCGATCAGCGCGCGGTCCAGCGCATCACGCGATGCCCGTGTGTGACGCGACTTCTGCCGTTTCTCAAGGTCTTTGATGACACCCGCCGAACCCCGCATCGTGCCCGCAGTGCCCTTGCCCGTTCCGCCTGCGCCCAGTGCCGTTCGCAGCTCCTCGGACTCGGACTCGTTGCGGTCGACCGTCAGCGCCAACGCCTCCGCCTCCGCGGCGGACACCAACTCCTCGGCGGCCCCGTAGGCCCGCGACGGTGTCGCCGCGTCGCGCGCCAGCCCGAGTGCCCGCTCCCGCCGCCGCCGCGCCTCCTCGTCGGTCGCCAGCCGCCGTGCCCGCCCGACGTGTCCGCCGCTGACCGACGCCGCCCACTCGGCATCTGCTGCAGGCAGACCGTCGGAATCGATCAGCACCTGCGCGATCGCGTCGATCGGCGGTGTCACCAGCGCCACATGCCGACAACGCGACCGCAGCGTTATCGCGATGTCCTCCGGGTCCACCGACGGCGCGCACAGCAGGAACACCGTCGACGGCGGGGGCTCTTCAACGACTTTGAGCAGGGCGTTCGCGGCGCCCTCGGTAAGCCGGTCGGCGTCCTCGATCAGCACGATCTGCCATTGGCCGGTGCTCGGGCGGCGCGACGCGATCTGCACGATGTTGCGCATCTCGGTGACCCCGATCGACAGCCCCTCGGGGATGATTCGCCGCACGTCGGCATGGGTCCCGGCCATCGTCGTGGTGCATGCGCGGCACTCCCCGCACCCCGGGACGCCGTCGGATTCGCACTGCAATGCTGCCGCGAAGCACAGCGCGGCCACCGAACGCCCCGATCCGGGTGGGCCGGTGATCAGCCAGGCATGTGTCATGGTCCCTGTGGCGTTGGCATTGTGAGCGGGATCACGGCGCGCAGCCTGCGCCGCGGCAACCAATTCCGCCTCAACGGCACCTTGGCCCACAAGACGCGAAAACACACCGGTCATCGAGGTAACAGTAATGCTGCGAACCGACACGTCCGTCCCAGAGCACCCTTTCCGGTCTGTGGGGACCGATACGGTTAACGGGTGACCACGCAGGCCGAACCGATCGGGCGAATCAGCGCATTCGTCCGCTGGGTGGCGCGTACGCCCTGGCCGGTGTTCACGCTGGGCATGCTGCAGTCCGACATCATCGGCGCCCTCTTCGTCCTGGGCTTTCTCCGGTTCGGCCTGCCGCCGGAGGACCGCGTTCAGCTGCAGGACCTGCCTGCGTTCAACCTGGCCGTATTCCTCGGCTTCCTGTTCCTGTCGTTCACTGTCGGCGCCTACGTCAGCCTGCGGCTGCTGATCCCCGTGATGCGCTGGCAGCGCCGCGACAGCCTGCTCGTCGACACCGACCCCGCCGCCACCGAGCTGGCCCGCACCCGCGCACTGAAGATGCCGTTCTACCGATCGCTGATCAGCGTCATGAACTGGTGCCTCGGCTCCGTCGTGTTCATCGTCGCCAGCTGGCCGGTCGCCAGCCACGCGGCACCCGTTGTCGCTGTCGCGACGGCGCTGGGCGCGACGGCCACGTCGATCATCGGCTACCTGCAATCCGAACGTGTGCTGCGCCCCGTCGCCGTGGCGGCACTTCGCGGCGGCGTGCCGGAGAACTACCGCGCGGCGGGCGTGATCCTGCGCCAGGTGCTGACCTGGGTGCTGTCCACCGGCGTTCCCGTGCTTGCGATCGTGCTGGCATTGGTCGCCAGCAAGTTTCAGATCCTCACCGCGTCCGCAGACAAGCTGACGACACCGATCCTGATCATGGCCATCGCGGCGCTGTTGGTCGGTCTCGCAGGCACCGTGCTGGTTGCGATGGCCATCGCCGACCCGTTGCGCCAATTACGTTGGGCTCTCGGCGAAGTCCAGCGCGGCAACTACAACGCACACATGCAGATCTACGACGCCAGCGAATTGGGCTTGCTGCAAGCCGGATTCAACGACATGGTTCGCGATCTTGCCGAGCGACAGCGGCTGCGCGACCTGTTCGGTCGCTACGTCGGCGAGGACGTCGCCCGTCGTGCCCTGGAACGCGGCACCGAGCTGGGCGGCCAGGAACGCGACGTAGCCGTGCTTTTCGTCGATCTGGTGGGGTCCACCCAGCTGGCCTCCACCCGGCCCGCCGCCGACGTCGTCAGCCTGCTCAACGAGTTCTTCCGAGTCGTCGTGGACACCGTCAACCGCCACGGCGGCTTCGTCAACAAGTTCCAGGGCGACGCCGCGCTTGCCATCTTCGGTGCGCCGATCGAGCATCCGGACGCGTCGGGGGCCGCGCTGGCCGCCTCGCGCGAATTGCACGACGAGCTGATCGAGGTCATGGGCTCGGATATGGAGTTCGGCATCGGGGTGTCGGCGGGACGCGCGATCGCCGGCCACATCGGCGCTCAGGCGCGTTTCGAGTACACGGTGATCGGCGACCCGGTCAACGAGGCCGCCCGGCTCACCGAACTCGCCAAGCTCGAGGAGGGCCACGTACTGGCATCGGCGATCTCCGTCAGCGGGGCGCTCGACGCCGAGGCACTGTGCTGGGACGTCGGTGAAATCGTCGAACTGCGCGGGCGAGTTGCGCCGACCCAGCTCGCCCGCCCGCTCAACCTCGCCGAGGTCGAGCAGGACTCACCACAAGAGATGTCCAGCGAGGGCTCCCGCTAGCCGACGACCGGAACAATCGACGACGACCAATCAGGCCTTCTTGGCGGCCTTCTTGGCAGGCGCCTTCTTCGCGGCTTTCTTGGCAGCCTTTTTCGCAGGCCGCTTCGCCGGGCCGCGGGCCCGCCGGTCGGCGAGCAGCTCCGCGGCGCGCTCGTCGGTGATCGACAGCACGTCGTCGCCCTTGCGCAGGCTGGCGTTGGTCTCACCGTCGGTCACGTACGGGCCAAATCGACCGTCCTTGATGACCATCGGCTTGCCCGTTGCCGAGTCCTCCCCCAGCTCGCGCAGCGGCGGCGCCGAAGCACCCTGTCCTGCACGGCGTTTGGGTTCGGAGTAGATCTTGAGCGCCTCGTCGAGCGTGATATCGAACATCTGCTCTTCGGTCGTCAGCGAACGAGAATCGGTGCCGCGCTTGAGATACGGCCCGTAGCGGCCGTTCTGCGCGGTGATCTCCTCGCTGGTGTTCGGGTCGACGCCGACGACCCGCGGCAGCGACAGCAGTCGCAGCGCATCCTCCAGCGTCACCGTCTCCAGGTCCATCGACCGCAGCAGCGAACCGGTGCGCGGCTTGGGCCCCGTCGGCTTCTTCCCCTTCTTCGCGGGCGCGCCATCCTCGGGTTCGTCCGGTTCCGGAAGTATCTCGGTCACATACGGGCCGTACCGCCCGTCCTTGGCGACAATCGGGTGACCAGTCTCGGGGTCCGTTCCAAGAGGGCGGCCCTCTTGCGGTGTGGCGAAGGCCTTTTCGGCCAGTTCGAGGGTGAGCTCATCCGGCGTCAGCTCGGCCTTGAGATTCGCGCGCTGCGGCTTGGGCTCGCCATCCTCACCGATGACGGTGCGCTCCAGATACGGACCGTTCTTGCCGACGCGCACATAGATCGCGCGGCCTTCCTCATCGTCGAACAGCTTGATGGAGTTGACCTCTCGGGCGTCGATGCCTTCAAGGTTCCCTCCGACGAGCGCCTTCAGGCCGCCGGAGCGCGCGATCGACTCCGGCACACCGTGATCACCGCCGAAGTAGAAGTTACTGAGCCACACCGTGCGCTGCTCGTTGCCCGACGCGATCTCGTCGAGCTCGTCCTCCATCGCCGCGGTGAAGTCGTAGTCGACCAACCGCCCGAAATGCTGCTCGAGCAGACCGGTGACAGCGAACGCCACCCACGACGGCACCAGCGCGCTGCCCTTCTTGTGGACGTAGCCGCGGTCCTGGATGGTCTTGATGATCGAGCTGTACGTCGACGGCCTTCCGATGCCCAGATCTTCCAGCGCCTTGATCAACGACGCCTCGGTGTAGCGCGCGGGCGGCGAGGTGGTGTGGCCGTCGGCGGTCAGGTCCTTGGCGTCGACGCGCTGGCCCTTGGTCAGGTTCGGCAACCGGCTCTCGGCGTCGTCGGCCTCGCCGCCTGCCTGCTCGTCGAGGCTTTCGACGTAGGCCTTCAGGAAGCCGGCGAACGTGATGGTGCGACCGCTGGCGTTGAAGACGACCTGCTGCCCGTCGCGCGACTGCCCGGAGATTCGCAGCGACAGCGTCGTACCGCGCGCATCGGCCATCTGCGAGGCCACCGTGCGCTGCCAGATCAGCTCGTAGAGGCGGAACTCGTCGGTGTCGAGCTGGCTGTGCAGCTGTCCTGGCGTCTGGAACACGTCGCCAGAGGGCCGGATCGCCTCGTGCGCCTCCTGCGCGTTCTTGACTTTGCGGGTGTACTGACGCGGCGTCGGATGTACGTACTCCTCGCCGTAGAGCTGGCGGGCCTGGTTGCGGGCCGCGTTGATGGCCGACTCCGACAGCGTCGTGGAGTCGGTACGCATATAGGTGATGTAGCCGTTCTCGTACAGTCGCTGCGCGATGCTCATCGTGCGCTCCGACGAGAACCTCAGCTTGCGGCCTGCCTCCTGCTGCAGCGTCGAGGTCATGAACGGCGCGTAAGGCTTACGGGTATAAGGCTTTTGCTCAACCGAGGTGACCTCGAGCTGCACGCTGCGCAGCCCCGCCGCCAACGCGCCCGCACTGGACTCGTCGAGCACCAGCACCTCGTCGGGCTTCTTCAGTGCACCCAGCGAATCGAAGTCGCGTCCGGTGGCAACCCGCTTGCCGTCGACGATGTTGAGCTTGGCGATGAAGGTGGGCGGCGACGCCTGTGAATCGGAGACGCTCGCGTCGAGTTCAGCGCTGACATCCCAGTAGCCGGCGCTGCGGAACGCCATCCGCTCGCGCTCACGGGAGACGATGATGCGGGTGGCCACCGACTGGACCCGGCCTGCCGACAGCTTCGGCGCGACCTTCTTCCACAGCACGGGGCTGACCTCGTAGCCGTAAAGGCGATCGAGGATGCGGCGGGTCTCCTGGGCGTCGACCAGGTCGTTGTCGAGGTCGCGCGGATCCTCGGCGGCGGCCCGGATGGCCGGCTCGGTGATCTCGTGGAACACCATCCGCTTGACGGGCACCCGGGGCTTCAGCGTCTCGAGCAGATGCCACGCGATGGCCTCGCCCTCGCGGTCGCCGTCCGTCGCCAGATACAGCTCGTCGACGTCCTTGAGTAGGTCTTTCAACTCGGCGACCGTGCTCTTTTTCTCCGGGCTGATGATGTAGAGGGGTTCGAAGTTGTCCTCGACGTTCACGCCGAGGCGCGCCCACGGTTCGGATTTGTACTTCGCAGGTACGTCGGCGGCGTTGCGCGGCAGGTCCCTGATGTGCCCGCGGGAGGACTCGACGATGTAGTTGGAGCCCAGGTAACCAGCAATTTTGCGCGCCTTAGTCGGCGACTCGACTATGACGAGTCGCCGTACTCCGCCGTTGCGGCCGCTGCCGCGGTCCTCGTCAGCCACTTGTGCCTACGCTCCACTTCTATGTTGCCGTCCGACGCCGGATTCATGCGTTCTCCGCTATCCGTTGCCGTTGGCAACTGACAATTTCGCACCCCGGACGAGCCGACGCAAACTGACTCTCCGACCAGAGGGCCTTAGATCCGGGGCCAGAGCGAGAACGCCTCGACGTCTCCCGGAGGTTCCCCCACGTTCTCTACCAGGCGCGATAG
Organism: uncultured Mycobacteriaceae bacterium; assembly: GCA_902826815.1. Taxonomy (GTDB): domain Bacteria; phylum Actinomycetota; class Actinomycetes; order Mycobacteriales; family Mycobacteriaceae; genus Mycobacterium. Next base: position 13,182 of record CADEGF010000069.1, on the reverse strand, counting down.
GCGTCGACGGCCGCTGATCCGCAGCGCCGGACGCGTGCCCCGTGTACCGATGAGAGTCGGTGCTATCCCGACCCTCATCAGAGCCGAGGCAAGCGGCGAATGGGTATCGGGGGCGTGCGGGTCGAGGCCTAATAGATAGCGGTCCGCCTCAGGGGTGCCTGCGGCCAGCGTCCACGCCCGTAACTCGCGCGGCCCGGGTAGCCACTGCGGCGGGACCGTCTTGACCGCTCCCCGGGTCCATTCGGCGGCGATACCGAGCAGCTGTGGGTCCACGGCCGTGCGGACCAACGGGTTGTTCTCGTCCGTGCGGCCGATTTCGGGCTCCAGACCGGCCTCGACGATCATCTCGGCCAGGGCCACCGCCCGCCACAGCTGATCCACCACCACCGAGAGTCGTGCGCCCCCGCCCGCCATGACCACCTGGCCGGGTGCGGCGAGCATCCCCGTCAGGTCGGCGACCGCGGGGGGCACCGACTCTGCCGAGAAGAACGACAGCTGGCTCACGCAGACGACATTAGGCCAGTACCGCGACGGTCCGGTGTCGGCGGGCCGCACTCATGCCGACAAACGAAAACCCCCCGCCGGTCCTGCGTGGACTATGCGGGGGGTCGTCAGGTTCGTTTACTTATACGGACCGAACGCCGGTTGCCTGCGGGCCCTTGGGGCTCTGACCGACCTCGAACTCGACCTTCTGGTTCTCCTCAAGAGTCCGGAAGCCGGATCCCTGAATTTCCGTGTAGTGGACAAAAACGTCGGCGGAGCCGTCCTCGGGAGCGATAAAGCCGAAGCCCTTCTCCGCGTTGAACCACTTCACAGTTCCCTGTGGCATCTTTCGATCTTTCCTTCTCTTCTTACCGGGTGCGGTCCACCGACATCCGGTGCACCGGGCCCGTTCCGACCGCCATACCTTCGCGGAGTCGTCGGAACTTGACCCGACCTACAACTCGCAGGAACCGCGCTCGCAACGTCGATCCTGCGAGTGCATATACACGAACACAGAAGCTGCGACCGCACATAGTCAATCATGTTCCAAGCTCCAGCGACAGTCTTGTTGCGGCAACTAGGGAACAATTCATCAGTAGGAGGGCAAACGATGTCGGATTTCGGCCGCGAGCTGCTTGCCTGCGCGGTCGAAGGCACCGATCCAGACGAGAAGCCGCTACGCCATGTCGCCGATCTCCCGCCGCGACAGGCACGACCGCAGACGTGGCCGCACTGGGCCGACCCGGATGTGGTGCGGGCGTTCAATGATCGGGGAATCACCGCGCCCTGGTCGCATCAGTTGCAGGCCGCCGACCTCGCACACGACGGCCGCCATGTCGTGCTCAGCACCGGCACCGCGTCGGGCAAGTCGTTGGCGTACCAACTGCCGATTCTCACCGCGTTCGCTACCGATCCCCGTGCGCGTGCGTTGTACCTGTCGCCGACGAAAGCACTGGGTCACGACCAGTTGCGGACTGCGCAGGCGCTGACCGATGCCGTTGGCGCGCTGGCCACCGTCGCACCAAGCGCCTATGACGGCGACAGCCCCAGCGAGATAAGGCGATTCGCCCGCGAACGATCGCGTTGGATTTTCTCCAACCCCGACATGATCCACCTGTCGCTTCTGCGCAACCACGCCCGATGGGCGGTGTTCCTACGGAATCTGCGCTACATCGTCGTCGACGAATGCCATTACTACCGAGGTGTTTTCGGCTCGAATGTGGCCATGGTGCTGCGGCGGCTTCTGCGGCTGTGTACACGGTATTCCGCGGCGCCGACTGTCATCTTCGCCAGCGCCACGACCGCATCGCCTGCCGCCACCGCCTCCGAATTGATCGGTCAGACGGTGCGCGAGGTTACCGAGGACGGTTCACCGCAGGGGGCCCGCACTGTCGCATTGTGGGAACCTGCGTTGCGCACCGACCTTGTCGGTGAGAACGGCGCACCTGTGCGACGTTCGGCAGGCGCAGAGGCGGCACGGGTGATGGCCGATCTGATCGCAGAGGGTGCGCGCACGCTGACGTTCGTCCGGTCACGCCGCGGGGCCGAGCTCACCGCGTTGGGTGCGCGCGCCCGCCTGGAGGACGTCGCACCCGAACTGGCAGGCCGAGTGGCGTCATACCGGGCCGGCTATCTCGCCGAGGACCGTCGCCAACTCGAACGTGCACTGGCCGAAGGCGATCTGCGCGGCCTCGCGAGCACCAACGCGCTGGAACTAGGTGTCGACATCGCCGGACTCGACGCCGTCGTGCTGGCCGGCTTCCCCGGGACTGTGACGTCGTTCTGGCAGCAGGCCGGACGGTCTGGCCGACGCGGACAGAGCGCACTGATCCTGCTGATCGCGCGCGACGACCCGTTGGACACCTATCTGGTGCACCATCCGGAAGCACTGTTGGACAAGCCGATCGAACGGGTCGTCATCGACCCGGGGAATCCCTACGTGCTGGGTCCGCAGTTGCTCTGCGCCGCAACGGAGCTGCCGCTCACCGACGCGGAGGTGCGCGCGTGGAACGCAGAAGCGGTCGCGGAAACCCTTGTCGACGACGGACTGCTGCGCAGGCGGCCGAGCGGCTACTTCCCGAGTCCCGGCGTCGACCCACATCCCGCGGTCGACATCCGCGGATCGTCCGGCGGGCAGATCGCGATTCTGGAGACGGCGACCGGTCGACTCCTCGGCAGTGCCGACGTCGGTCGAGCGCCGTCAACCGTTCATCCCGGCGCCGTCTATCTGCACCAAGGCGAGTCCTACCTGGTGGACTCGCTTGACTTCGAGGACGGCGTGGCGTTCGTGCATGCCGACGAGCCCGGATATACGACGTTCGCGCGAGAGCTCACCGATATTGCCGTGACCGGACAGGGTGAGCGAAACACCATTGGGCCGATCATGATTGGCCTTGTTCCCGTATCGGTGAGCAACACGGTGACCGGCTATCTACGGCGCGAGCTCAACGGTGAAGTCATCGATTTCGTTGAGCTCGACATGCCGACGCGCACACTGAAGACCAAGGCGGTCATGTGCACGATCACTCCGGAAGCGTTGCAGGACAGCGAGGTCGAGGCACTGCGCATCCCAGGCTCACTGCATGCGGCCGAGCACGCTGCGATCGGGCTTCTGCCGTTGATCGCCAGTTGCGATCGCGGCGATATCGGTGGGCTGTCCACCGCGGTGGGCCCGGTGGGCGGCCTTCCGACGATATTCGTCTACGACGGCTATCCAGGCGGTGCGGGATTCGCCGACAGGGGCTTCGAGAAGATCGCGACCTGGTGGGCGGCGACGGCCGATGCGATCGAGGCGTGCGAGTGCCCGCTCGGCTGCCCGTCGTGTGTGCAATCACCGAAATGCGGCAACGGAAACGATCCGCTGGACAAGGTGGGCGCAGTGCGCGTGTTGCGATTGGTGCTGCGCGAATTGGAGCGCCAGAACATGTAAATCCACGGCGACGGCCGACCCCTCGACGGCCGCCCCCGTGGACCAGCAATCGACGGTGCCGGATCGGGCACGCCGAGCGCAAGACGGTTGAGACGACGCGGAGTACAACGCAATCCGTATGTCGCCTCGCCCTATCAGGCGCATTCGTAAATTACCTCGTGGGAGCGCTATTGGCAATTTGCGCGTTCATTTGCGGAGCCGTTAAATTTATGGTCTATACCATGAACGTGCGGATTTCGTAGTTTTGCTCAGCTGTAAATCATAAATCCGCAGGCCGGTAAGATTTACGCAATGAGCCACGACTGGCTGCTCGTGGAGACGCTTGGAAATGAACCGGTTGTGGTCGCAGACGGGCGTCAGACCAAGAACCTCATCCCGATCAGCGTATTTCTGCGACGAAGTCCTGACCTTATGGCCATTCAGACCGCGATATCCGAGGCGGTGCGGGCAGCCGAATCGATGAGCACCATCACGCCGAGGAACGACCGCGTAATCCGTACCGAGCCCGTCGTGATGTCGGACGGGCGTGTGCACGGTATCCACGTGTGGATCGGGCCGCTCGACATGGAACCACCGGAACGAGTCATCCCCGGGCCGCTGAAGTGGGACCTCACCGCAGGGGTCGCCACCGATACGCCCGAATCGATCTACAACAGCGGCCGGGACCCGTCGACCGAGGCCACGCACGGCCGGACGTTCGCCGAAGACCTGCCGATGCGCGCCCTCAACGCGAGCGAGACCAAGGTGCTGTCGATGGCGATCAAGGCAGAGCCGGGCATGAAGATGTGCAGCAGCTGGACGGTCACCGACCACCAGGGCGAAACGATTTCCGTCGGCTTCGTCGCCCGCGCGAATCTGGAGACGCAGGACGACGGAAGCGATCGGCTCATCTGCCGCGCGATGAACTGGCGTGCCGAACCCGAAGGTCCGTCATTGCCGCCCGATCATCTGGCGCAGCGAATCGTGGAGAGCCTCGCGCGTCCGGGTGTGCACCGCGCGATCGTCGACCCGGTCAACTGGCGACTGCTGAAGTGGCTCGACGAGCCTGCCCCGTTCTTCGATTGGCACGCCAGGGAGAAGGGCGAGCAGTCGGTCAACCCCGCCGACGCCATCCAGATGGCCCGGATGACACTCGAGTTCTCCAACGGGTCCACCAGCGCGGTACTACGACTGCGCGCGAACGACGGTGGTTGGACGCCAGTGCACATGACCATCAACCGGATCGAGCTGGAGCCGGACACCTTCGCCGCCCTGCTTGCGCTGCGCGTCCCGACCGAAGCCGAGTTGGAGCTCGTGCAGTTCACCGACGACTACGATGCCGAACCGTCGGATGAGAAGCCGCGAAAAGGCAAGAAGGACAAGAAGGACAAGAAGAACAAGAAGGACAAGCAGAAGAAGCCCAAGGGCGATTAGCCCGGGCCCTTTCAGCGTCGCAGGGGTACCGCGGCTTCGAACTCCGCTGCCTTTCCCGCTGATTGCCATTGCAACCAGGCGTCCCACCGCCTGACATTTGCCTGCTGCCAACGACGGTCCATGCGAGGCGAAACCCGCCGCATCAACTCCATCGCGACAATGAATGGAGATCGCAGCAGCAGCAGTGCGATTCCCGGTAGGGCGGACGGCAATCGGTACCTGCGGCGGTTCCACGGCAGCATGTACAAACCCAGATAGCCGGCTTGGACGCGATAGTGGTATTCGGCACGCAGCCGCGCGATGCCTCGGTGCGATGCGGCAGGCGCGAACGCGGGGACGAATGATTCGACGAGTTCGGTGCCGCTTTCGGCGCTGTCGTAACTGCGCGCCGCGTCAGCCATGAACAGAATGCGCCATGCGTCGCCGACGGTCTCGGGAAAATACCCGTCGCATCGCACCCCGACCAGGTGTCCGCAGTAGCGATTGAAGTGCAGGACAGCGCGCATCTCTCGCGGTGACGTGAGATGTCCGAGGAGGAACAGCCCGAACGCCGGAGCGACGCTGCCACCGAGCAGGGTGAGCAGCATGGCGGACTGGCTGATCGGCAGACCCCAGCGTTCGGTATCCCACTCCGAATGCTGTCGCACCCGGTCGCGGACGCTCACGTGCATGATCCGCACATGCAGAGAGATGTTGCGGGCAGCAGACCCCGGCGTGAGGATGGCGCCGGGCCGGCAGACCTCGATCCACCACCGCGACGTCTCGAGGTACCGGTGCAGCGCCCGCTGACCGGCGTACCCACCCGACAATGAAAGCGGCACGGCGAGCCAACCCTCGGTATAGGTGTCGTTGGTGCCCGCGTTGCCAAGCGCGCCAAGCGCATAGGCCCAACGGCGCCAGACAGCTGCGCCCTCTTCCACGAGATCCTGGTCGACCCAGTCGGGCAACTGCTCGAACTCATCGAAGAGCACCCGCATGGACTCCGGCGCTTCGGGCACACTGTCGATGCCGTCGCGCTGAGCCTTCTCGACGAGGTCGCGAGCTTTTCGGGCGCCCAGCGGCCCGTGGTAGGTCTCGGCGACGAACCGCTCCGCGACCGGGTCGCCCCTGTTGAGCCCGTCCACGAATGCCGCCGCGACGGCGTCGGACGGGAAGAGGTCAACTCCGGTAAGCCGTTTCGTCAGCCGTCGCAGTCGCGTGCGTCTGCCGTTGGCGTTCGGGTATCGGAACGCGGTAGGCGGGGCTACCGAATTCGCCATCAGTCAGTCATATCAGGCCGGACCTGCCCGCGCGGCGGCGCGAGCCCTTCCCACCTGGATGACGATCACGACGTCGAGGTCGTCGACCGAGCAGCCGGCTACGCTGACACCCATCGCTTCCGCGATGACCGCTGCCTGGCCGCAGGCTGCTCCGACTCCTTCTGGCAGGCGCGCCGCGGCAGCCAGCGCCGCCAGATCCGCGGCACTCTGCGCCCGGTGACGGGAGACGACCGCCGAACCGATGTGAAATCCGCCGACCGTGAAAGCCAGCAGGACCGCCATCATTGCGACTGCGACCAGCGTCGCCGAACCGTCGTCATCCCGCGGTCGGTTCGACAGCAGCCACCGCGCTCGCGCGGATATCGATGCCCGGCAACACAATCGAACGAGCGGTGACCGTCGCCACGACGAGGTCGGCTTCCCGGCGAATGTCGAGCTTCGCACCGTAGGGAGCAATGCTCTGGTGTGCCTGCAAGGCATTCCCGTCGTCGCCGCGCGCCGCGAGACGGGCCGACTCCCTTGCGGCATCGATACATCGCACCTGCATCGACATCGCGGTGAGCCCGGCGACGCACAACACAAGGACCGCGACCAGCGCCGCGATGGCGAACGCCGCCTCGACGGTCGCACCGCCTCGGTCATCGATCAGACGTTGGTGTTCAGCGCCCGGTTGATGATGTTCGTCAACGCGCTGACGATCGAGTCGCCGGTGACGACCGTGTAGAGAATCGCGCCGAACGCCGCAGCAGCGACGGTGCCGATCGCATATTCCACCGTCGACATGCCGCTGTCGTCGACCACCATCAAAACCATTCGCGCCTTCACTTCGCGAATCAAACTCTGCACCACGTGTTTTCCTTTCGGTCTGTTCTTCGGACAGTTCGTGAGACCTCATGTCAGGCCCGACCCGAGCACATCGCCCGCCAGCCCCGCGACGATCGGAACGATGCCGAGGCACACGAACGCCGGTAGGTAGCAGAGCCCGAGCGGGCCTGCGATGAGCACCGAGGCGCGTTGAGCCCTGGCGTCTGCCGCCGACGCCGCATCATGGCGCGACTGGTCGGCCAGGTCCGCGACACCCTGGGCCAGTGCGGCGCCCGACGCCGCCGACCGCCGGGCGAGCCGGAGGACGGCTTCGCCGCGGTCGTCCAGGGGCGGGTCGGGATTCGACCATGCCGCAGCGGGATCCGCGCCGAGGGCCAGCATGTCGGCGGCACGGTCGAGCACCTTCGCGAGCCGGGCCGGCGCCGACGGTGCGGCGGCTGCCGCGGCCGACGACACCGCCATCCCCGATGTGAGGCAAGCAGCGAACACGTCGAGGGTGGACGCGACCGCGAGCGGGTCCGAGTCGCCCGGCGCCTCTGATCTCGAGGGACCGTCGGCCGCCACCCGCCGGCGAACCCGCGAGGGTGCGCCTGCAACCAGCAACGCGGCCGCCAGCAGAAGTGTGGGGACGATCACGTCAGCGCCCGGCCGGTGATGCGGTCCGACCACAGCAACCCGCAGCAGGCGAGCATCACGCCGGCTACCAGCAACCATCCGCCGATGCCGCCGGACAAAAGGAATCCCAACGGGTCTGCGCCGATGAGTTGCCCGAGTGCTATTCCGAGTACGGGCAGCCCGGCCAAAACGGCCGCCGTCGTGCGGGCGCCCGCCATGCCGGAATCGACGCGCGCCGAGAACCGTTCGCGTTCGACGATGTCGCGGTGTGCGGCGCGCATCAACGTCGCGATCGCCAGCCCGTGGGCCTGCGCCAGTCGCCAGAACAACGCCAACCGCTCCCAGTGCCCCGGCAGTCTCGACGACTCGGCGAAGGCCATGAGCCCTGCCGCCACGTCTGCGCCCAGCCGGGCCCGCGCGGCGACGGCGCGCAGGCTTCCCGCGACAGGGCCTTCGACCTCGCCGGCCGCGACCTCGAACGCGGACACCGGATGTGCGCCGACGCGCAGTTCACCGACAAGCAGGTCCAGCGCACTCTCCATGGCGGATGCCTCGGCGGCGCCTGCGCGTCGTGCGTTCGACCGTCTGCGCCGAATCACCAAGGTCCCCAACAGAATGGCCGCTGCGACCGTCACTGCGACGGGCACGATCACGGCCATCACCGCCGCACCCGCGGCCACGGCCACGGCCACGGCCATCGCGAACGGTCGACGCCGAGTCGTGTGCACCTGCGCCATCCGATGCCGGGACGGAGAGACCATGACGGCCAATGCCAGGGCCAGGCTCGCGAGCGTCACCATGCACCCCGTCCGCTCAGCATCGTCTCCAGGTCGTCTGCCCCTTCACCGAATCCGTGATCCGCGTGCCACGCCGTCGCAACCTGCACCAAACCGCTGTCGTCCCGGCGCAACACCGCGATCTCGCTGAGCCTTCGCTTACCGCCGCTGTCCCGACCGACATGCAGCAGGACCTGCACCGCCGCCGCGAGTTGGGAGTGCAGGGCGACCCGGTCGAGCCCACCGAGCGCTGCGAGGGCCTCGAGGCGGGCAGGCACCTCGGCGGGATTGTTCGCGTGCACGGTCCCCGCGCCGCCGTCGTGCCCGGTGTTGAGCGCGGCCAAAAGGTCGACGACCTCCGCTCCGCGCACCTCGCCGACGACGATGCGGTCGGGCCGCATCCGCAGCGCCTGCCGCACCAGGTCGCGCACGGTGATCTCGCCTGCCCCTTCGATATTCGCGCACCGCGCAACCAGCTTCACCAGGTGCGGATGCCGCGGCTCCAACTCGGCGGCGTCCTCCACGCAGATGATGCGCTCGCAAGCCGCCACCGCACCGAGCGCGGCGGACAGCAGGGTCGTCTTACCCGCGCCGGTGCCACCGGAGACCAGGAAAGCCAGCCGACACGCGATGATCCTGCGCAGAAGCGTCGCGGCCTCGGCGGCGATGGCGCCGGCCCCGGTGAGCATCGCGAGGTCCTGCGTGGCAGGCCGCAGCACCCGCAGCGACAGGCATGTGCCGCCCGATGCGATCGGCGCGAGCACCGCGTGCAATCGAACGGTGGACTGGTCCGCGGTCACACCGATCAACTGGCCGTCGACCCACGGTTGCGCTTCGTCGAGACGACGCCCGACGCTCAATGCGAGGCGCTGCGCCAGGCGGCGCACCGAATCCTCGTCGGCAAATCGGATCGAACTGCGCCGCAACCCGTTTCCGTCGTCAACCCAGACCGAGTCAGGCGCCGTGACCAAGACATCTGTCGTGCCTTCTGCCCGCAGGAGTGGCTCGAGGACGCCGACACCCGTCAGCTCGGTCTGCAGCATCCGCAGATTGCTCAGCACCTCGGTGTCGCCAAGCACGCCTCCCGACTCGGCGCGGATCGCGGCGGCCACGACGTTCGGACGCAGTGGCGCCGATTCGGCTGCCAGCCGCTCACGGACCCTGTCGATCAGCGACTCGCTCATGCGATGATTCGCTCGCAAGCTACTCATGCGGCAGCCGCCGACGGATGCTGCGCCAGAACCGAAAGCACCTGTCTTGCGGCGGTGGCCAGTGCTGACCGACGCCCGATCCGCAGACCACCGCGTTCCAGCATTCCCGCGAGGTTGGCCTGCGCTCGCATGCCCGCCAGCAGCGGCACACCGACGATGCGCGCGACGTCGACCGAGCGCAGTCCGGCAGGCGACGGGCCGCGAACCACGAGTCCGACGTTCGGGTTGATCGCTGCGAGCGCCGACGCGACGGCCGTCGTCGCCGCGCAGCTCCCGACGTCCGCGGTCGCGACCAGCACCACCAGATCCGCGGCGTCCACCGCGAATTCGACCGATCGCGTGAGCCGACGGGGCAGGTCGCAGATCACGATTGAGCCGCCGCGTCGCCCGGCATCGATCACCGCGGCCAACGGTCCCGGCTCGATGTCGTTGCCTGCTCGCACGCTCGACAACACGCTCATCCCGTCGAGGCGGGGCAGCGCCTGCCTCAACGCCGCGAAGTCGAGCCGGCCGTGCTCCAACGAGAGGTCGGGCCACCGCAAACCCGGCTTGTCCTCGGTACCGAGCACGAGGTCGATACCACCGCTCCATGGGTCAGCGTCGACAAGCAGTGCGTCGCGCGCCGATTGTGCGAGGGCGGCAGCGAACAACGAGGCTCCGGCACCACCACGGCCTCCCATCACGGTGACGACCGCGCCCCCGCGCTTGGCGTCACGGCCGGACTCCGCGGCCTCTGAAAGCGCGGCAACCAGTCGGGTCTCGTCGGCAGGCAGCGCCATCACGTGCGCAGCGCCAACGGCGATCGCCGTCTGCCAGTCGGCGGCGCCCGGCTCGCCGCGGCCGAGCATGATGACGTGGCCGCGCCTCGGCAAGGTTTCCGCACAGACGACCGCCCCCGCGGTGTCGAGCAGCACCGCAGTTGCTCCCGTCCATGCCTGCCGGCTCGGTGCGTGCGCAACATGGACGACGGCCACCCCCGCGGCCGCGGCGACGCGGTCAACTGCGTCGCGAGTCGCAGATTCAGCGACCATAGCGAGGACGCTGTTGCTTGCGTTCATCTGGCCACTGTGCTGGCGCAATCCGACGGCGGCCATAGCCATTTCACGATCTGTGGACTATGCGCCAACTGTGGATAGAACGTGTTCCAACCCGCACATCGAAAATGCGATTCCGCAACTTAGCGGGACTTCCCCACCTATCCGGCCAACGAAAGGGCCCAGAAAAAGGGACGACCCCCGCCAGGGGGGGAGGAGGCGGAGGTCGTCGTGTATCAGCCCCGGGGGGTCGGGCTGATGCACACCCGGCATAAGCCGAGTAATCCTCACTATACACACGCAAAGCCCAGCAGGCGCAAGTACTGGTCGCGACGGAAAGCACCCGCTGTCGTCGCAGAAGTGCAGGCATCGGCACGTGTCGTGAACTGCCATTTTAGACTCTTGGTCGGTCGCGCTCCGTCGTTGCGCCCTATGCTGGGCATCGTGACCGCAACCAACCCGGCGGCCGCGGGGGACCACGTACCGCAAGCGACGCCGGAAACCGGTCAGCCCGTTCGCACGGCGGCCTTCTTCGATCTCGATAAGACGGTAATTGCGAAGTCCAGCACGCTCGCGTTCAGCAAACCCTTCTTCGACCAAGGGCTAATTAATAGACGTGCGGTTCTCAAGTCCACTTACGCCCAGTTCCTGTTCCTGATGTCGGGCGCCGACCACGACCAGATGGACCGGATGCGCAATTACGTCACCAATATGTGCGCCGGGTGGGACGTGGAACAGGTGAAGTCGATCGTCGGCGAGACTCTGCACGACATCGTCGACCCGCTGGTCTTCGCCGAGGCCGCCAATCTGATCGCCGACCACAAGCTGTGCGGCCGCGACGTCGTCGTCGTCTCGGCGTCGGGTGAGGAGGTGGTCGGGCCGATCGCCAAGGCCATCGGCGCCACCCACGCGATGGCGACCCGGATGGTCGTCGAGGACGGTAAGTACACCGGCGAGGTCGCGTACTACTGCTTCGGCGAGGGCAAGGCGGAGGCCATCCGCGAGCTCGCCGCAACCGAGGGCTACGCGCTCGAGCACTGTTACGCCTACTCGGATTCGGTCACCGACCTGCCGATGCTCGAAACGGTCGGCCATCCGACCGTGGTGAACCCCGACCGCGGGCTGCGCAAAGAGGCCGTCGCGCGCGACTGGCCCGTGCTGACGTTCTCGCGGCCGGTGCCGCTGCGCGACCGCCTTCCCACCCCGTCGGGAGCCGCCGTCGCGACCACTGCGGCCGTCGGTCTTACCGCCTTGTTGGCGGGCGCCGTCACGTACTCGCTGCTGCGCCGATTCGCATTCTGAGTCCGACATTTCGTAGTAGCTGACGCGCAGGCGGTAACAATCGAATTTCACGGGCGATTCACACTTGCTGTGACCGGGGTCACGGAGTACAAAGGAAGCACGGAAGCCTGGCGAGGCCAAGCTCGAGCCAGAAGAGAAGGTTCGAACTCCCGAAGGCAGGCTACCCAGCACGGATCCCGGCACCCACGCGGAGCTAAAGCCGCGATATAGGCAAAAGTGTTGCGGGCCTGCGTATTTGCGAAGAGCGGACGACCACGACGGCCCCTTGGGTGGGGTTGCAGCCGTAGCGCATCGTCAGGACGCCGAGGCCACCCACGCACACCCGACCAGCACGCTTGGTAACCGGAGTCCGTGCTAGCGGGCGGCGAGCCGAACTAGTTTCGGAACGTCGCCCGCTTTCGCTTTGCTGGATTAGCTACTTCGTGCGCCTTCTGCGATCGAGAGCGCCTCGCTCGCCCCTGCGCGCAGCGCTTCACTGCTGAGCACCAGCCACGCGGCAAGCCCGTCGGGTGTGCCCGACGCGAAGCCCCTTGCGGCGGCGCCGTAGTCGCCGGAACGTCGCATCCAGAACACCTCTGGGACACCGAGTCCGTGCGGGTCCAACCCACTGGCGATCGTCACCAAACGCGATACCCCCCGCGCGACGAGCCCGTCTGCGGTGCCGAACGGGGCAAGCGTCAGGAGTTCTCCGTGTGCGACCGCGGCCAGCACCGGTGCTGGCACGTCGGATTTGCCGGTGATCAGCTCGATCAACATAGCCAGCCGGGGCACGACCTCGGCGTCGGCGCGCGGCCGTCCCAGCCGGTCGTCGTCGACCAGGTCCGCCGCGGCAAGGGCGTGCAGTCGCGCAAGCGCCTGACTCGGCGCCTTCTGCCACACCCCGACGAGTGCCGTCGCACCGCCTTCGAGTGCCTCCGACACCCGAAGGGCCCCGGCGAGCAGCGGATCGGGCTCTCCGGACTCGGGCACCTGCAGGGAGCCGCCCTCGAGAACAGCGGACGCCCTCGCCGCCCGCAGCGCCGCTTCCGCCGCAGTCGCAGGCCACCCGCGCAGATTGGTGCGATGGCGATGCGCCTTGCCCAATGCCTCGCGGGCCGCCACGCCCGCGGCGGCGACACCGGGTAGATCGGCCAGCGGCGCCAGTGGGTGCGACGTCATTCGGGCAAGGCTAGCCGCCGCGAATGGGTACCCCTGCTGGATGGTGAACAAGGCAACGTCGATGCAACTACGAGGTGACTAGGCTCACAGACATGTCGCAAATCCACACCGAAGGCCCCCCCGCGTATCCGCCAGCTGATGACTTCGCCGCGCAGGCCAACGCGACCGCCGAGCTGT
>CADEGF010000068.1 GCA_902826815.1 uncultured Mycobacteriaceae bacterium | reverse complement strand
GACTGAAGGTCGGATTCGGAGAATACGTCGATGGTTTCGACGGGCTCGAGCACTATCACGGGAATGTGCCGCGTCGTCGATCTCTGGTAGCTGAGATACGGCGGGTACGCCGACACCATGAAGTCCCAAATCCGGTGTCGCTCTTCGTCTTCGGGTTCACGCCAGGTCGCGCGGAATGCCTGGGTGGCGACCTGCACGTCGACGTGGTCATCGGCGCGGAGATTGAAGTACCAATCCGGATGCTGATCGGCGCCGCCCTTGGAGGCGACGATGACGATCTCGCCGCCGATGTCGCCGTAGATGAGCGGGACGATGCGCGTCTTGCCGGATTTGCGGCCCCGCACCTTGATCAGGCAGTGCGTGGTGAACGGATGGCCACCGACATCGGAGATGTCCATGACGTGGCCCTGCGTGCCGCCCGATTGCAGGTAGAGGTCGCGGTGCTGGGTCATCCAATCGCTGCGGTCTTGGCGGATTGCGGCGGCTGAGTCGTTGCTCATGGCACCATCTTGCACGTGACCGAGGGAACCGCCCCAGCGATTACTGGGATCAACCACATATCTGTGACCGTCCGCGACATCGAATCCAGCTTGGCCTGGTATCAGCGGGTGTTCCGAGCGGACCACATCCCGATGGAGTTTCCCCATTACGAGCGCGAGGACACCGGTTACGGCGTGTTGCTCCTCGAGCCGCGCTGCGGACTGGTGATCGGGCTGCACGCGAATACCGGCAACGACGGCGAGCCGTTCGACGAGGCCAAGACCGGGCTGGACCACGTCGGGCTGAATGTCGAAGGCCGCGAGCAGCTCGAGGCGTGGACGGCGTGGCTCGACGAGCTCGGCGTCGAGCATTCCGGCATCAGGACCGGCGACGTTCCCTTTCCCTTTGCGACAGTGGTTTTCCGCGACCCGGACAACATCCAGCTGGAGCTGTTTGCCGTCCTCTGATTCGGTCAGGCCAGAGCGGGGTTGGCAGCAAGCACCCGCGAACGCGCGCCGTGGCCGAGATTGGCCTCGACGCGCCGCCAACCGGAGCGCTCGTCTCCGCCGAGTTCCGTCAGCAGCGCCACCCCGTCTGATCGGCTGCACAGCAGATCGGCCAGCATCGTCTCCTCCCATCCGAGGTGCGCGAAGCGGATCGCCCGTCGCATCAGCGCCACGGCGATCGACGGTTGCACCTCGGGGTAGTAGTAGGCGCGAAACAAGCTGCGCAGGGCCCGTTTCTTGCGGCCGTGCAGGTTGGCGGCGAGCTCCCAGGCGCCGACACCGTTGACTACGGTGATGAGGTCGCCCATCCGCGCCGACGCGGCAAGCGTCGCGACGATCGCCTTCTCGTCGCCCGGGCTCGTGTAGCCGTGGCACAGGCCCTGCATGGCGCGAACGCGTTCGACCGTGGACAGCGCGTCGGGCATCGCCGCAGAGGCGCGCGAGCCCGCGTCGGCGGGAGCGCGATGAAGTCCGTCCATCGTGGGCCGAAGCGCCGGTTCGATGTTCGCGAATGCGTCGGGCCTCTCGGCGGCGGTGACGTCGCCCTCGAGGTGCCCCGGCTCGGGTTCGGTGTACGGGTTCGATCCAGCACCGCCCGAGGCGACCAGCGCTTCGGCGCATTGCCATGCGTAGGCGCGTTCATGGATGAGGTCGGCTCGGAACACGAACCGCATTCCCCACTCCTGCAGACGCGCGGGCATGAACTGGACGGGCAGCCGGGTGTATCGGGCCACGTCGAGGTTGGCTGCGGTCGTCGCCTGTTCGAACACCGCCGCCATCGCCATGAAATCGGCGATGTGCGAACCGATCTCGCCGTCCTTCGAAAAGCCGAGCGGATGCAGCGCGACCCACGTCATCGCTCTCGGCAGATCGAACCGGATGTGGGCACGGCTTGCCGCAGTCACGCTCGCGACAACCTCCTGCAGGCCGTGGCTGATCGCATCGCGGTTGCGCATCTTCGCGAGCATCCGTCGCTTCGAGTCGGCTTCCGACGCAATGTCGAAGGCGCGCTGCCAGTGCGGTTCGACCCGCCGGTGCTCGTCGGCGGCGAGCACGTTGTCGACGTAGAGCTTCTCGAAGTAGGTGATCAGCCGGAAGATGAAGATGGGATCGCTGAAACTGCCTGCGTCGGCCTCCTCGATGGCGCCCGCCGTCGTCCTGACGTAGCTGTTGGTGAACCACCACCGGCTGTCATTTGGACGTCCGTTGTCGTCGACCATGCGAGCAGCCATCTGCGCGAGCCGATCCCGGGCGGCAAGCGCATTCGCCCGAGCCGCGGTCTCCTGCACGGCAAGGATTCTATTGTCGTCACTGAATATTTGCTGAGACTCTGGAGAGATTGTCGTGAGCAGGTTTCGCGTCATCCTGCGGTGGCTATTCCGCGCGCCATGACTTCTCATGCCGTCATCTCGGGCGCCGGTATTGCCGGGCCCGCGCTGGCCCATCAACTCGCCGCCGGCGGCTGGCAGACGACGGTCGTCGAGCGCTTCGCTGCGCGTCGCGACGAGGGCCAGAACGTGGACATTCGCGGTGCCGCGCGTGAGGTCGCTCGGCGGATGGGAGTCGACGACGATATTCGCGGAGCCAACACCGGGGAGGTCGGCACCCGCTTCGTCAGTGCGGACGGCACGCCCGCGGCGTCGTTCCCCGTCGCGTCTGCGGGGCAGGTCGACGGCCCAACGGCCGAGTTGGAGATCCTGCGCGGCGAGCTGTCGCGCATTCTCATCGAGCACACCGCTGAGCGGACCGACTACCGGTTCAACACGCAGATCACCGACGTCACCGACCACGGCGACGGCATCTCCGTCGCGCTGACGGACGGCACCTCCGTCGACGCCGATCTGTTGGTGGTCGCCGAAGGGTTGCACTCGCGGTCGCGCCGATTCGTCAGCTCCGCACAGGTCCGCGAACTCGGCATGTACCTCGCATACGCCACCATCCCCAGGAACCACGACGACGACCAATGGTGGAACTGGCAGCATGCGACCAGATCTCGCTCCGTGCATCTGCGGCCGGACAACCTGGGTACCACCCGCGCCATCACGACCTTCATGTCCGACATACGTGGGTTCGAGGACCTGGATCGGGCCGGGCAGCTCACCATCCTGCGGCGCACATTCGCCGACGTCGGCGGCGCCGCGCCCCGCATCCTCGCCGAACTCGACGCCGGTGCGCCGATGTACTTCTCCGCCGTCGGCCAGATCCGCACCGAGTCATGGAGCAAGGGCAGAATCACGCTGCTCGGAGACGTCGCCTTCTGCAACGCGACGTTCGGCGGCGCGGGAACCAGCCTGGCCCTCATCGGCGCGTACATCCTCGCGGGCGAACTCGCCGCTGCTGACGACATCCCCTCGGCGTTGAGCCGATATCAGCGGATGATGCAGCCCTTCGTCAACAAGGCTCCGTCGGTGCGCCCAGGGATGCTACGCATTGTCAATCCCCGCACGCGGTATGGCATCCGCGCGGTTCATGCCGGTGCGCATCTCGCCGCGGGCCCGGTCGGCAGGGCCATCAGCGCCGCATCCGGCAGAGGACTGGCCAATATCGCAGCGGGCGATGTGCCCTTGCCGGACTACCGCGATGCGGTGGCTGTCTAAAGAATGTCGTTGATGTCGTTCTTCAGAGCCTCGGCGTCGGTGCCGAACACTGCCTGAACGCTGTTGCCGACCTCGATGACGCCCGCGGCGCCGAGGCTCTTCAACCGCGCCTGGTCGACCTTGTCCTTGTCGTTGACCTCGACGCGGAGCCGGGTGATGCAGGCGTCCACGTTGACAAGGTTGTCTCGACCGCCGAACGCCGCGATCACGTTCTCGGCCTTGCTGTCGGTCGCGACCGGTGCCGCAACCGTTGCGGTCGCCGCACCTGACCCGCCCGCGGTGACGGCGGTGGCGGAGTCGGCGCCCTCGCCGAGGTTCGCCCGCTCCTCGGCGGCGAACTCGTCCTCTGGTTCGCGGCCAGGGGTGCGCAGATTCCACTTCGTGATCGCGAACCGGAACAGCAGGTAGTAGACGGCAAAGAAGACCACGCCCATCACGATGAGCAGCGGGATGTTCTTCGCGGCGGGCGCGGTGCCATACAGGAGCAGATCGATTAGGCCCGCGGAGAACGAGAAGCCGAGGTGGATGTCGAGAAGGTAGGCGATCGCCAGCGACAGGCCCGTCAGTACCGCGTGGATGAGGTAGAGCGGGAACGCCACGAACATGAAGGCGAATTCCAGCGGCTCGGTGACGCCGGTCAGGAACGCCGTCAGCCCGGCCGCCGCGAGGATGCCGACAGCGACCTTCCGCTGCTTCTTGTTCGCCACGTGAATCATCGCCAGCGCCGCGGCGGGCAGGCCGAACATCAGGATCGGATAGAAGCCCGAGGTCAGGATGCCTGCCGTGGGGTCGCCCGCCGCGAACCGGGTCAGCTCGCCGGTGACGGCCTCGCCGCCTGGCGGTTGGTAGTCGCCGTAGAGGAACCAGATGTAGGAGTTCGGGATGTGGTGCAGTCCGAGTGGGATAAGCATGCGGTTCGCGAAGCCGTACACGAACGCGCCGAGCGCGCCTGCGCCGCCGATGAATTCGCCCAGCGCCGTGAGTCCCGCGTCGAAGATCGGATAGAAGTAGCTCATCGCGAACGCGAGGAACAGACACGCCAGCGACACCACGATCGGGACGAACCGTCTGCCGCCGAAGAATCCGAGGTAAGACGGCAGTTTGATGGTGTGGTACCGGTCGAACAGCCACGCGGTGACCAGACCGACCACGATGCCCGCGAACACGCTGTAGTTGATCTGGGCCTGTTCGCCCGCCTTGTCCACCTCGCCTGCCAGCACGATCGGCGACATGGTCTTGAAGACCGCCTCGACAACCAGATAGCCGACGACCGCGGCCAGCGCGGTCGAACCGTCGGCTTTCCTCGCGAAACCGATCGCGACGCCGACGGCGAACAGCATCGGAAGGTTGGAGAAGAGTGCGTCGCCTGCCGCGCTCATCGCCTTGAAGAACGGCCCGATGACCGGCGCTTCGATCCTGCCAAGCAGGTCGGGCTGGCCCAGCCGCAACAGGATGCCTGCCGCGGGCAAAACCGCAATCGGCAGCATGAGGCTCTTGCCCAGCCGCTGCAACTGCGCGAAGCCCGGGAAGCGCAAGCCCGACTTTTGCTGGACCGCTTGAGATTTCGCTGCGTCGCTCATCGTCGGTCACCCCTTCTGTGCCGCATACGGCCATCCCGCCGAAGCTGTGCGGAAGCTTAGACGAGAACACCCGAAGTTGAGACCGTCTTGCGGGCACACTCGTATTGTTTGGGTGATGAGCAAGACTCAGGTTCAGGCCCCGGTCGCGGGGCGCGCAGTTCGGCTCCAGGACGTTCCCGACCCGGTGTTCTCCCAGGGCATGGTGGGCTACGGCGCGGCGGTCGACCCTCCGCGCGAGGCCATCGAGGCCGTCGCACCGGTCAGCGGCAAGCTACTGAAGCTGATGCCGCACGCCTACATCGTCATGACCGCCGACAACGTCGGCGTCCTTGTGCACCTCGGCCTTGACACCGTCGCACTGAAGGGGGAGGGCTTCACGACTCACGTCACCCAAGGCGACGACGTCACCGCAGGACAGCTGATCATCACCTACGACGTCCCCGCGATCGAGGCAAAGGGACTCAACCCGATCGTCCCGGTCGTCGTGATGGACGAACGGGAGCCCGACAATGTCGTGCCGTCGGACGCGGTTGCTTCGGGTGCCGACATCGCCTCCGGCGCAGACCTTTTCACCGCCAACAAGTAGATGGAAGTCGTCATCCTGGCCGACGCCAAGGAGATCGGTGGCGTCGCCGCCGATGCGATCACCGCCCTGCTGCGGCGCAATCCGGCCATGGTGCTCGGGCTCGCCACCGGATCGTCACCGCTGGCGGTCTACGACGAGTTGGCGGCGCGTTGCGACGCGGGCACCATCTCGTTCCGGCAGGCCCGCGGGTTCACCCTCGACGAATACGTCGGACTGCCCGCCGACCATCCGCAGCGCTACCGGACCGTCATCGACGAGGTGTTCGTTTCCCGGGTGGACTTTCCGCCTGGCGCCGTCGAGGGACCGGATGGCCTCGCGTCGGATATCCCCGCCGCATGCGCGGCGTACGAGAGCGCGATTCAGGCGGCGGGCGGGGTCGACCTGCAGATCCTCGGGATCGGTACCGACGGACACATCGCGTTCAACGAACCGGGTTCCTCGCTCGCGTCGCGCACCCGGATCAAGACATTGACCAGGCAGACGCGCGTCGACAACGCTCGATTCTTCGACGATGACCTCGACGCCGTTCCGACCCACTGCCTGACGCAGGGACTTGGCACCATCATGGCCGCCAGGCACGTCGTCCTGGTCGCCACCGGCCGCAGCAAGGCCGAAGCCGTTCACCACCTCGTCGAGGGCCCGGTGAGCGCGCTGTGGCCCGCGACCATCCTGCAGCACCATCCGCACGTCACCGTGCTGCTCGACGATGCGGCCGCCCGCCGGCTGCAGCTCGTCGACTACTACCGCGAGACGTATCGCTCGAAGCCGGGATGGCAGGGCATCTGAGGCCCCCGCCATGCTGATCACCGCCGACACGCTGCTGACCGGCCGAGAACTGTTGCGGCCAGGATGGATTGAGGTCGCTGACGGTGTGGTGGTCGCGGTGGGAACAGGTCCTGTGCCGCGCCTCGCGGACCGCGATCTGGGTGCTGTCACGGTGGTGCCCGGCTTCGTCGACACACATCTGCACGGCGGGGGAGGTGCGAACTTCTCCGCCGCGGACCACACCGAAACGGCCACCGCGGCGGCGTTTCATCACCGCTTCGGCACCACCAGCATGGTCGCCTCGCTGGTCACTGCCGGACCGGAAGACCTGCTGAGCCAGGTCGCGTCGTTGGCCGACGATGTCCGCGCCGGCGTGATCGACGGGATCCACCTGGAAGGTCCGTGGCTGTCCACGCTGCGGTGCGGTGCCCATCAGCCGGCGCTGATGCGGGACCCCGACCCGGTGGAGATCTCGCGCGTTCTGGAGGCAGGCGGCGGCGCTATCCGGATGGTCACCATCGCACCGGAACGCGACAGCGCGCTCGCGGCGATCCGGCAGATCGTCGACGCGGGCGTTGTCGCCGCGGTCGGCCACACCGAGGCGACCTACGACCAGACAAGGGCGGCCATCGACGCAGGCGCGTCGGTGGGCACGCATCTGTTCAATGCGATGCGTCCGATCAACACCAGGGAGCCGGGCCCGGTCATCGCGCTGCTCGAAGATCCAAGGGTGACAGTCGAACTGATCACAGATGGGGTGCACGTCGACCCGGCGCTGTACCGACTCGTCTGCCGTAGCGCAGGATCCGACCGGGTGTCGCTGGTCACCGATTCGATGGCGGCAGCGGGCATGTCCGACGGCCGCTACTGGCTCGGGCCACTCGCGGTGGACGTCGTCGATGGGGTGGCCCGTGTCGCGGACACCGAGACCATTGCGGGCAGCACCGCGACGATGGACCATCAGTTCCGGTTCGCCGTCGGTCACAGCGGCTTGCCCCGCGATCAGGCGCTGCTGGCGGCGGTGCGTCAGGCCTCGATCAATCCCGCACGGGCGCTGGGTTTCCCGTCCGCAGGGCTCGTGTCGGGCGCCGCCGCCGACCTGGTGGTGCTGGACGCGGATTTGCACGTGACGGCCGTCATGCATCGCGGGTCGTGGGTCATCCATTAGTGAATTCGGCGCGTTAAACGACGCTGGCGGTGGGTTTCCGCGCCGGATTCGCACCGCCGCGGTTGTCTGGCTCATTGGCGCTGCGGTCTATCTGGTGTGCGAGGCGGTCGTGGCGGCGCGCTTCCCCGGCTACAGCTACGCCGACGACTACATCAGCGATCTCGGCGCCTCCGCGGTGATGAATGTCGCGTTCATGGTGCACGGCTCGTTGTTCTTCGTGGGCGCGCTCGTCATCTCGCGCGCGATCCCGTCGATGGGCTGGGCCGGTTGGGGTTTTGTGCTCGCGGCGGCAGCGAACGCCGCCGGAAATGTCTTGGTCGGCGCCTTCAGAAGTGGCGTCCCCGCTCACGTGATCGGCGCAGGCCTGGCGATCGTCGGCGGCAACGTCGCGGTAATCATCGCGGGGTTCGGCAGCGCCCGCGTCGGCGCCTCACCAACCTATCGTCGGGCCAGCATCACCATCGGCATCGTCGGGCTTGGGTGTCTTCTCGCTGATCATCGACGGCGCCAATGGTTCTCGACTGTTGCAGGTAGGCATCGAGGAGCGTGGTTCGGTGTACTCGATCATCGTCTGGGAGATCATGACCGGTGTGGCTGCTCTCCGCCACCGGTCATTCAAGACTCACGGGTGAGCGGCGAGAAAAGTTTCGTATGACAGACCAGCGGTCAGTTCGTCGACGTCGAATGGCCGGTCGAGCAATGCGTGAAGCTCGTCTCGATTGGTCAGGAGGCTGATCTCCAGGGTTTGTCGCGCAAAGAGTCGCCCGATGCGCGGGTAGAGGCGGCGCATGATTGCCCGTTCGGCGGGAGTGCAACGAGCGGCGCAGTAGCCGACGTGCCCAACCTCGTCGGTGAGGATCTCGCCGTAGAGTCGGTCGATCCGTGTGGCGACTTCCGGCTCGTCCGCAAAAAGGTCGACACCGATCCGCCGCAGCTGATGAAACATGATGCAGCCGGCCATCTCTGAAGCGCCGACGAACATGAAGCTCACCCGTTCGGGCAGGAAGACAGCGGTCTTGACGAACTGCCGCATCACAAAGGGTGGTGCCACGACCTGGAACGGCAGACCGAAAATATCCAGCACGTATGCCAACAGCCGGGTGTGGTAGTGCTCCTCGAGCTCCATGTACACGCGCTCGGGCGGTACGTCATCGCCGCTGTTGTGCCCGTAGGTCTCGCCTAGGCCGACACCGAACCGCTCTGCTTGGTTCAGCTTCGCAGTGGCGAGGAGGAACAGCATTTTCCGGTCCACCCCGGCTTCGGGCCGTCTGCGTCGGAGGTTCCGGTCGAACGTCTTTCGATCGACGGAACGCGTGGAGCGAACGGGATCGGCCTCCAGGTCTGCGAAGAACTCCTCCCGGGTGGCCAGCCGTCGATTGAGGAGGTCGGCGTCGCCGTCGCGGCGCACCAGGTAGTCGCGATATTCGTCGATTCCGTTGGTGTTCATCGTGTCTCCATTCCGTTGACGATCGTCTTCACGTAGCGGTCCAGAATGGCGGGCCGTGTGTCGGCGTCCGCAGTGGACAACAATGCGAACAGCCCGGTCATGAAGATCACTCCGAGTTCTCCCGCGTCGGCGTTCCGCTGAACTCGCCCAGCGCCCTGAGCCTTGGTGATCGCCGCGATGACGTACTCGGCGAGTGGGTGTTCACTCGGCTCGTCGTCCACCGGTCGTGACGGCGAAAAATGCAGTCCGAGCATGTCTCGGAACAGGACCGGGCCCAACCGTCTCTCCGCGTCGAGCACGCGGTGAACCAGCCGAGTCAGCAAGGTCGAGAGGCCTTTGGACGACGCGTCTCCACTGTCGAGTTCGGCGACGATTCGCGCCTCTTCATTGCGTTCCAACTCGACGACGACGTGTTCCTTGGTGGGGAAGTGGAAGTAGAACGTGCCCCTGGCCACGCCGGTCGCCGCGACGATCGAGCTGACATCCGCCTTCGCCAACCCGGACCGCTGGATTTCTGCCACTGCCGCGTCGAATATCCGGGCACGCGTCTCGATTCGCTGCGCCTCGCGCACCCCAGCCGGCATTCTGCGACGCTACGTCTATTCGCTGACGATTGTCAATGACGAGTGTCAGTCAACTGTTCACCCTACCGCGAAGAGGTGTGTGAATTGGATGGCCCGTGGGTACTCGGTGAACATCTGTACACCCAAACAAGCATGCCGAGGGAGGAACACTGTCCATGACTGCGACACCGCGTGGCTTGGTGAAATGGATGGCGAGACCCGCGAGGAACGTCGAGACGAGCAATACGTCGAGGGTCAATGTTCTGCGTGGCCTGGCGGCCAGGGCGACCACACCACTACTGCCAGATGACTATCTGAAACTTCTCAGGCCCCTGTGGACGGCGCGTGAACTCCGAGGCCAAGTCGTCGATGTGCGAAAGGAGACCGAGGATTCGGCGACTGTCACTGTCAAGCCTGGTTGGGGATTCTCGGCCGACTACTCGCCGGGCCAGTACGTAGGCATCGGTCTACGCGTCGACGGCCGGTGGCACTGGCGCTCGTACTCGCTGACGTCGGTTCCGCGCGTGGACGAGAAGTTGATCACCATCACCGTCAAGGCAACACCCGAAGGCTTTCTGTCCTCGCATCTGGTCAATGGTGTCAAGCCGGGAACGATCGTTCGCCTGGCGGCGCCTAAGGGTGACTTCGCGTTGCCCGATCCGCCGCCGGAAAAACTGCTGTTCGTCAGCGCGGGTAGCGGCATCACGCCTCTGATGGCGATGTTGCGTTCACTCAAGGCGCGCGGCGAGAGCCCCGACATCATGCATATCCACTCGGCCCCGTCCACAGACGCAGTGATCTTTCACGACGAGTTGGCCCAACTGGAGAAGGATGAGCCCGGCTACCGGCTTCATATGCAGTTGACCGACACGGACGGTCACCTCGAGTTCAACGAGCTCCACGACGTCGTGCCGGACTGGAGGGACAGGTCTGCATGGGCATGCGGTCCGAGCGCGATGCTTGACGCGGCCGAGAAGGTGTGGGGCGATCAAGACCTGAGCGACCAATTGCACATGGAACGGTTCGCCATCGCGCGCACCGACAAGGGCGGGGAAGGCGGGACGGTCACCTTCTCCATATCTGACAAGTCCGTCGAAATCGACGGGGCCACCTCGCTGCTGGAGGCCGGCGAACAAGTGGGAATCCAGATGCCCTTCGGATGCCGGATGGGTATCTGTCAGACATGCGTGCTGCCGCTGGAATCCGGTCACACCCGTGACTTTCGATCCGGAGAAGAGCACGGCGAGGGCGATCGGATCAATACGTGCATCTCCACCGCGTCCGGCGACTGCACCATCAAGGTTTAGGAGAGACATGGCTATCACCGACATCAAGCAATACGCACATCTCACCGCTGAGGATCTCGAGGAGTTCGCACGCGAACTCGACACGATTCGAACCGATGTCGAAGAATCCCGCGGTGAGCGCGATGCCCGCTACATCCACCGCGCCATCAAGTTGCAGCGCGCGCTGGCCGCAGGCGGACGAATCGCCTTGTTCGCGAGCAGGAACAAGATTGCGTGGACCGCAGGCACGGCGATGCTCGCGACCGCAAAGATCATCGAGAACATGGAACTCGGTCACAACATCACCCACGGCCAGTGGGACTGGATGAACGATCCGGAGATTCACTCCACCGAATGGGAGTGGGACACCACGTCTCCGAGTGTGCACTGGAAGAAATCGCACAACTTCATTCACCACAAGTACACCAACGTCGTCGGCCTGGATGACGACATCGGCTACGGCATCATGCGGTTGACGCGCGACCAACGCTGGGAACGGTGGATGATCTTCAACCCGATCATCAACGTGACCCTCGGAACGCTCTTCGAGTGGGGGGTGGCGGCCCACGGTCTCGAGACGACGAAATATCGCAAGGGCGAGAAGTCGATGGCGGAGGTTCGCAGGGACCTGAGGATCATCGGGAAAAAGGTCGGCAAGCAGGTCGGCAAGGACTACGTCGTGTACCCGGCGCTGTCCGGGAAGAACTGGAAGCACACGATGGGCGCCAATGCGGTCGCGAACCTGATCCGCAACTATTGGGCTTACATGGTGATCTTCTGCGGACATTTTCCCGACGGCGCAGAGAAGTTCACCCGGGAGGAGTTCGAGAACGAGTCTCAACCCGAGTGGTACCTGCGGCAGATGCTGGGTTCGGCGAACTTCCATGCCGGCCCGGTGATGGCATTCATGAGCGGCAACCTGTGTTACCAGATCGAACACCATTTGTTCCCCGACCTGCCGAGCAACCGGTACGCAGAAATCAGCGAACGCGTGCGGGCACTCTGCGAGAAGTACGATCTGCCGTACACCACCGGGCCTCTTGCTCGCCAATACGCGCAATCTTTCTGGACCATTTTGAAGCTCGCGCTGCCGAACAAGCTCCTCAAAGCCACCTCCGACGATGCGCCGGAAACCAACTCGGAGCTGAAGTTCCGTATCCGCGACGGCGTGCGGGAAAGCTTCGGTGTCGATCCCACGACGGGTAAACGCCGAGGGCTGCGCACGGCGCTGCGCGAGCTTCAGACCGGAGCCGTGGCTTCCGCGTGAGTCAGGCCCGAGCGATGTTCTCGACGATGATCTCGCGCGCTGCCTCGTAGAAGGCGCTGATGAGCGTGGAGAAGGACAGCTCGAACGGGTAGATCATGTGCACCTCGAGGGGTTCCAGTTTCCAGTCCGGCAGAACCGGCACAAGGCTGCCGTCGCGCAACTCCTCGGTGCAGATGATCTGGGTCGGCATCGCGCCGATACCGAGCCCTTGCAGGATGTACTGCTTGCACACCTGAAAGTTGTTGGCGCGCGCCCGAACCTGCGGGGACAGCTCGTGGCGCCTCCTGTTCCTGGACACGGTGAGCCTGCGCGGCCCCGCGAAGCCGAAGTCGATGAAGGGCAGCGCGTCCACCTGTGCAGGCGCGGTGAGCGGTTCACCCAGTTGATTCACGAATTCCGGTGACGCGCAGAGAAAGAGCTCCAGATCGAAGACCTTGCGTGCGATCAGCGTCGAATCCTGCAGTGGCCCGGTACCGAAGACCACGTCGAAG
This sequence comes from uncultured Mycobacteriaceae bacterium, assembly GCA_902826815.1. Lineage (GTDB taxonomy): Bacteria > Actinomycetota > Actinomycetes > Mycobacteriales > Mycobacteriaceae > Mycobacterium. The sequence goes on along the minus strand of CADEGF010000068.1, from coordinate 14,739 downwards.
CCGTCCTTGACCGGGTCCACCATGTTGTCGACCAACCGAATGTCCAACCGCGACTGGGGGTAGCGCTTCAGGAACGTGGCACCGACCCTCGACGCGTAGTCGATGCCGACGAAGACGGGTATCGCGACCTTCAACTCGCCCTGCGGTTCCTGCCTGCTGCCCTCGACCAGGGCCCGGACGCCGTTGGCTTCGGTGAGGATGTTCACGGCGTGGGCATAGACCTTCTCGCCCAGGTCGGTGACGGTCAGCTGGTGGGTGTTCTTGCGGAGCAGCTTGATGCCGAGATCCGATTCGAGTTTCGTGAGCTTCCGGCTGACCGTCGACTTGGGCATCCCGAGCAGCGCGGCGGCCTTCGACAGGCTGTGGCTCTCGACCACCTTGCCGAATACCAGCAGGGCGTCGAGATCGAAAGGCGGGCTTTGCTCCATCTGTTCCAAATATGCAACAGGGTGTTGCGCTCATGCATCTGTTTTCGCGATTTCGGCGAATGTAGTTTTCGGCAAGGAGGTAAGCCTCATGAGTCACAACAGCCTGGTGACCAAACCCGCAAGCGGACATTGGACCGACGCCTATCCCGAACTCGGCCGCGGTCCGGTGTCCCTTGAGGACTGCGTCTCCGAGGACTTCTACACCAAGGAACGCGAGCACGTCTTCCGCAAAACCTGGCTCTATATGGGCCGAGTTGAGCGGGTGCCGAAGTCGGGCAGCTATTTCACCCGCGAACTGAGGTTCCTCAACACCTCGATCATCATCGTCCGCGGCAAGGACGGCGTGATCCGCGCCATGCACAACATCTGCCCGCACCGGGGCAACAAGATGCTGTGGGAGGACGATCCGTTTCAGGAGGTGTCCGGCCGCGCGCCCCTGCTCTACTGCCGCTTCCATGGCTGGCGCTACAAGCTCGACGGCTCACTGCACTCGGCGACCCGCACGGACCTTTTGCTCGATTTCGACGCCGAAAGCTGCCGGGTACCCGCCATTCAGTGCGAGGTGTGGGAAGGCTTCATCTTCGTCAACCTCAACCCGCACAACACCGAACCGCTGCGGTCGTTCCTCGGCGAGCTTGCGCACAGCATCGAGGGCTATCCGTTCGAGGGGCCGCATCAGGTCTACCAATTCAAGGCCGAACTGCAGTGCAACTGGAAGATCTTCCTCGACGGCTTCGCGGAGAGCTACCACGGGCCGTATCTGCACGCATCCTCGTTCGGCGCTCTCACCGCGGAGGCCAGAGACGCGTTCGATCAGCCGAATCCGTTCACCGATGCGCTGGCCTACCAACTCGAGGGTCCGCATCGGATGTTCTCGTTCTCGGGTGAACCGTCCCGAAAAACCCCGTACTCCAAGCCGATCGAGTGCGCCTTCGAGGCCAGCGCGGCAGGGCCGTGGAACAAGAAGATCGACCGCGGGCCGATGCCACCGGGTATCAACCCCACCCGGTCGGAGAAATACGGCTTCGATTCCTATCAGTTCTTCCCGAACTTCGTGCTGATCTTCGGTGCCTCCGGCTACACGGTGCACACGCACTGGCCCACCGGTCCGCATTCGCACATCTTCGAAACGGAGGCGTACTACCAGCCGCCCACCACTCATAAGGAGCGACTGGGGCAGGAGCTGACGATGACGTTCCTCAACGACATCATCCTCGAGGACGCCAGCCCTTCGGAAGGCCTGCAAGCCATGCTCAACAGCGGCGCCCTCACGCACTTCACGATGAACGACGAGGAGATCCTGCTGCGGCATCTGCACAAGACGGTCGCCGACTACGTGGAAGCCGGAGTGGCGAGCGATGAGCGCTTGCGCGAAGAGCAGACAGCGGGGGAGGCAACGCGATGAACGCCACTCTGCCGCCGGAGTTTTCACAACTCGAACACCTCGTCGACGACTGGGCCATCGAGGATGGCCACGAGCGCTACGTGAAACGCGTCAACAGCTCCATGGACCAGATCAAGGCGTTCTACGACGAGGTGTTCCCAAACGCCGAGGAGGCGGTCGCCTACATCGACAAGTTCGACTACTCCGAGCCTCTTCCCGACGATGCCGCAAACCTGCGAAACCTGCTCTACTCGTTGATCACCGTCTCGCTGGCGGTTGAGTTGTGGAAGCAGCCGCGGGTAAAGCACTCGGCCAGCACAATTCTCACGAGAGTGAGCTGACATGGGACTCACCTCCGCACAGCTTGACATCGTCGACCTCACGCCAAGGATCGGCAGTGAGATCAGGACCGACGTCGACACACTTCTCAGCGGTCGCGAAGCGCAGCACATCCGCGCCACGCTCGAACAACGTGGCGTGGTCTTCTTCCGCGGGCTGGACATCGACGACGAGCAGCAGGTCGCGATCGCCAAGACCCTCGGTGCGATTCCCGAGAACGAGGGCCAGGGCGGCATCTACAAGATCTCGCTCGACAAGAACGTGAACCAGCGGGCCGAATACCTGAAGGGGTCGATGTTCTGGCACTTCGACGGCTCGCTGCAGCCCTACCCGAACCTCGCCACGCTGCTGCGAGCCATCAAGCTGTCGGAGGTCGGCGGCGAGACGGAGTTCTGCAACACCTATGCGGCCTACGACGATCTGCCGCAGCAGGACATGGACGCGATCGCCGACCTGCGGGTGGTGCACAGCGCAGAACGGTCGCAGTACTACGTCCGTCCCGAGATGAGCTACGAGGAGCTGACGTTCTGGCAGAAGTCACCGACGAAGGCGTGCCCGATCGTGTGGACGCACCAGTCCGGCCGCAAATCGCTGCTGCTCGGTGCGACGGCGGACTACGTCGTCGGAATGGCGGTCGAGGAAAGCCGCGCTCTGCTTGCCCGCCTTCGTGATTGGGCAACCCAGCCGCAGTACGTCTACCGCCACGAATGGCAGCCCGGCGACCTTCTCATGTGGGACAACACCGGCACCATGCACCGCGTACTGGAGTATCCCGCCGACAGCGGCCGGCTGATGCACCGCACGATCCTCGCGGGCGAAGAACCCCTTCAGTGAAACTCGGCATCGCCACGCCCGTCGTCACCAACGTCGCGGGCGCACGGCTGACATGGGAGCAGGACGCCTCGATCGAGGACATCGGCCGCGTCGCCGAGACCGCCGATCGCCTCGGCTATCACCACCTCACGTGCAGCGAGCACATCGGCATCCCGGCGACCGAGGCCGACCGGCGCGGCTCGCGGTACTGGGATCCGCTCGCCACATTTGGCTACATCTCGGCGCGCACCACGCAGATCCGGCTGGCGACCATGACGCTGGTGCTCGGCTACCACCATCCGCTGGCGATCGTGAAGCGCTACGGCACACTCGATCACGTCAGCGGCGGCCGAGTCATCCTCGGCGTCGGGGTCGGCTCACTGAAGGACGAGTTCGATCTGCTCGGTGCACCGTTCGAGGACAGGGGTGAACGCGCCGACGATGCGCTACGCGCCCTGCGCGCCGCCCTGTCGAGCAACGAGCCGGTGTACGCGGGCAAGTACTACTCGTTCGGCGGGCTGACCGTCGACCCGTGCGCGCTGCAGGAGCGCATGCCGATCTGGATCGGCGGCCGGACGCGTCGATCGCTGCGCCGCGCGATCACCCTCGCCGAAGGCTGGTGCCCGTTCGGCATCTCGCTGGACACCGCCGCAGAATGGTTGGCAGCGCGAGAGATTCCGCCAGGGTTCGAGGTGGTGCTGCCCGCGGACAAGCCGCTCGACCCGGTGGGGGAGCCAGAGGCGACGGCCGAGACCTTCGCGGTGATGGAGAAGGCGGGCATCACGATCGTGTCCGCGCGGTTCATCCACCGCTCGCTTGAGCACTACCTCGAGCAGATCCACGCGCTCGCCGAGCTGCACGGCACCTAGCTTTCTCCCGCGAGCAGACGCAAACGCATTAAAATCAGCGGCGTGTCGCGTGCACTTGTGTCTGCTCGCGAGAAGAAGTCTCATCGTGCGCGGCTGGTGCGGTCGGGGGCAAAGCCGCGGACGACGTGCGCGCGCACGAAATCGGCGACTACGCGGGCGTCGTCCAGGTCCAATGTTGCCGACGGTGTGCTGAACAGTGAGAAGAGCATACGGGCGTACCACTCACCGGCAGGCTCGACGTCGAGATCCTTACGCACCTCTCCTGTGAGTTTCGCCGCGGCCAGATAGGGCGCCAGGAACGCCGTGCATTCGCGCAGAAGCACCGCGGCATTCTTGGTGAGCAGCAGGCTCACCTCGTCCTCGTCGAAGTAGTCCTCCGGCTCAATTTCGCGTCGGGCCCTCGTGACGAAGACGCCGGCGAGAACCAGTTGATCCTCGAGCGTCTCGCCCTTGCGCATCGCAATCGCCATCTCGCGGTAGAACTTCTGAGAAGCGCCCTCCGCGCAGGCCTCGACGATCGCCGCCTTGTCCTTGAAGTACTCGTAGACCGTGCTGCGAGAAACATTGGCGGCCTTGGCGATATCGACGACGGTCGTCTTGTCCAGCCCGTGGCGACGAAAGCAGTCGAACGCGGACTCGAGGATGAGTTCGCGGGTATCGGTCGCGGTCGACGCTGATGTCATGGCGAGCCGCTTCAGCCGTCCGTCGCGAGGATCAACGCACTCGTCGGGACTCCGGTCCCCGAGGTGACCAGCACATGCTCGACGGCGTCGACCTGATTGTAAGAGGTGCCGCGTACCTGGCGAACGCCCTCGGTGATGCCGTTCATCCCGTGGATGTACGCCTCGCCGAGCAGGCCTCCGTTGGTGTTGATCGGTAGTTCGCCGCCCAGCGACAACCGTTCAATCGTCGCGAAGTCCTTGGCTTCGCCGCGTCCGCAGAAACCGAGTTCCTCCAGTTGGGCGAAGACGAACGGGGTGAAGTGGTCGTACAAGAATGCCGTCTGGATGTCGGTGGGCTTGAGACCCGAATCACGCCAGAGCTTTTCGGCGACGACGCCCATCTCCGGAAGGCTGGTGATGTCGTCCCGGTAGTAGCTCGTCATCATTTCGCCTTCGGCGGCCGCTCCCTGCACTGCAGCGGTGATCACTGCGGGCGGTTGGCGCAGATCGCGCGCACGCTCGGCAGTTGTCACGACGAGTGCCACGCCGCCGTCGCTTTCCTGGCAGCAGTCGAGCAGTCGCAGCACGGGTTCGATCACCCACCGCGAGCTCTGGTGGTCTTCGATCGTGATCGGTCGTTCGTAGAACCATGCGTCGGGATTGCGCGCCGCGTGGGCGCGGTCGACGACGGAGATCCTGCCGAAATCCTCGTTCGTGACGCCATAGATCGACATATAGCGCTGCGCATGCAGCGCGACCCAGGCGGCGGGTGTCAGCAGACCGAAGGGCGCGTAATTCGCCATGAACAGCGGGGTTTCACCCGTCGGTCGCGCGCCCGATCCGCCGAACCGGAACCCGGACCGCTCGTTGAATGCGCGATAGCACACCACGGCATCGGCGGTGCCAGTCGCGACCGCCATCGCCGCCTGCACCACCGTGCCCGCCGCCGCGCCGCCGCCGTGGTGTACCCGGCTGAAGAACGTCAGGTCACCGATGCCGACGTTGCGCGCGATGTCTATCTCGTCGCTGGTGTCCATCGTGAACGTCACCATGCCGTCGACCTCTGCAGGCTTCAGCCCCGCGTCGTCGATCGCGGCTTTGACTGCCTCGCAGGCGAGTTGCAGTTCGCTACGGCCCGACTCCTTGGAGAACTCGGTCTGACCGATGCCCGCGATGGCCGTCTGCCCGGACAATGTCATCGCTCGACTCCCGCTCGTCCCCTGCCCTGCGGGCGTGGGCCCACCGGTCCTCGCTCGTTCCTCGCTGCAATCCTCACTCGCGTTCGTCTTCGTGACCTCATGAAACCCTGTCCTCCAACAGGCTCACGGTCGCCGTTCCGGACACATGGTCGCCGAGGCTGTTGCTGCCCCGGAACTCGACCTCGATGAGGCCTTCGCCGTCGGCACCATCGGACTTTTCTGTCACTGTTCCGGTGAACCGCAACGGGTCATTGGGAAACGCGGGAACACCCAACCGGATCGCCAGCCTCTTCACCATTGCTTCCGGGCCTGCCCAGTCGGTGAGGAACTTCACGCACAGCCCGTTGGTGGTCAGGATGTTCATGAACATGTTGGGTGAGCCCTGCTGCTTTGCGAACTCCGGGTCGTGGTGCACCGGCATGAAGTCGCGCGACGCGATCGCACCAGCGACGATGACCGTTGCGGTGACTGGTATCTCGAGCGGCGCGACCTCGTCGCCGACGTTGATGTCGCGCCAGTCCAGCGTCGAGGTGCGGAATTGCTGCAGAGTCACAGTGGCCGTTCCTTTTCGTTGATGTATGCGGCGCCGAGGCGCGCCAGCTGCGCGGACGCCGAACCGAGCGTCAACTCGTTGTGCTTGGCCCATAGGAAGTAACGGGACAGCGGGTACGTGGTGTCGATACCCATACCGCCGTGCACCTGCTGGGCGGTCGCCGCGACACGAGAGCCCGCCTCGGCCGCCCAGAATTTCGCGATTGCCGCATCGCGGCCGGGCGGCCCACCCTGCTCGAGGCGCCATGCGGCCTGCCACATGGTCCACCGGATGGCCTCCACATCGATGAAGGCGTCGGCCATTCGTTGTTGGACGGCTTGGAAGCTGCCGATCGGCCTACCGAACTGTTCGCGTTCGGTGGTGTAGGAGGCGGCCATCCGCAGCGCGCGCTCGGTGACGCCGAGTTGGATGGCGCACAGCCCGACAAGCGCTCGGGCATAGAGCGATTCGACGATCTCCCGTCCTCCGTTGAGCCGCTCCGACGCGGTCGCACCGTCCAGGAACACGTCAGCCTGTGGCTCGCCGTTGGTCGTCACGACGGAACGGATGTCGACGCCTGCAGTGTTCGCGTCGAGTAGGAATACCCCGACCTCGTCGCCGTCGAGCGAGGCCGGGATGACGACGGTCTGCGCGAGTTGCGCTGCGGGTACCAACTCTTTGACCCCGTCGAGGCGCCATCCGTCGCCGTCGCGTCGAGCCGTGGTCGCAGGCGCGGTCGGATCCGAGCGGCCGGGTTCCGCCAGACCGGCGGTGAGTAACCACGAGCCGTCGACGACGGCAGGCAGATACCGTTCGCGTTGTGCATCGTCGCCGAATCGGGCGATGGTGTCGGCGCCGAGCAGAAGGGTGGCGTAGACAGGGACCGGCGCGACGCTCCAACCCACCTCCGCGAGCACCAGTGCAAGCTCGACAAAGCCCCGGCCACTGCCACCGACGCTCTCGGGCAACGAGATTCCCAGCAGGTCGGCCGCTGCGAGCTCGTGCCATAGCGGCTCGTCGAAGCGCACATCGCTGGCTTCCAGTTCGGTGAGGTGTTCCGGTTTTGCGCGGTGCTCGAACAGCTCACGCGCCACCTTGGCGACCGTTTCCTGCTCTTCGGTGAAATCGAAGTCCATGGCTGCCTACCGGGCCGGGCGGAACTGATGGAGGACGAGGTCTTTTCCGTCGAGGGTGTCGAAAGTTTGGTAGAAAACCTCGACGGGCATGCCGACCTCGACGTCGGCGGGTGCGATATCGCACAGGTTGGACACCAACCGGACGTCCTCCTCGAGTTCGACCAGCGCGACGATGTACGGGTACTCCATCAACGGCATCGGTGGGTGCTGCGGCATCACGTAGCTGTAGACGGTGCCGCGGCCGCTCGACTCGACGGTGTCCCATTCCAGCGAATTGCATGCCGGGCACATCGGCCGGGCGGGTTGGCGTAACGCCTGACATCCCGCGCACCGCTGAATCAACAGCTTGTTGTCGCGCAGCCCGTTCCAGAAGAACTCGCTGTCCGGGCTGATCGCGGGCGCCAGCCTCGTCGCCATCAGCTATTGGCCTTGAATCGGAAGACCCGGAACCGTTGCCGTCCGAGCACTTCGTCGTTCTGGTCGGTATAGGTCGACAGCCAGGTGACGAAATAGCCTGTGCCCAACGAGGTTTTCTTCTCATCGGAGATGCTCTCGAACTCCTGCGTGACGGAGATCTCGTCGCCGAGACGCGGGTAGCGCTCGATCTCGAATTCGGAGTTGGTGGCCACGATGCCGGTGTAGCCGGCCTCTTCGATGAACGATGCGGGGTTACGGCCCATCTCGATCGGAACCCCGCCGCGCTCGGCGATCCCTTCGATCTTCGGCGCGGGCATCGTCCACACCTGCAGCATGACTGGGGGAGAGACGATGCCGCCGAAGCGCGACTTCTCCGCGAACTCCGGGTCGAGATAGACCGGGTTCATATCGGCGAGCGCATGTGCCCAGTGCCGGATCATCGGCTGGTTCACCGGATCCGGCGCCACGGTCGGTTTACCCGATCCACTGGTCGGCTGCCCGATTAGCGCATCGAGCTTCTCCCGAAAATCCGAGTCTGTGCTCGTCGTTTCTCCCCCTGCCCTTCGGGTGGGAGGTGCCCCCACGCGCAAGCGCTCGTCAGTCACTTTGCGTCCCCATTCTGGTTTGCTCGAAGGTCACGTGGCGCGCGCGGCATGAAAAGCCCTGCCATCGCGATGATGTCGCGCTGTAGTTCGTTGGCTCCGCCGCCGAATGTGTTGATGACCGCGATGCGGTAGGCCGATTCGAGGGCACCGCGCAGCGGTGCATCTTCGCCCTTTCGGACACCGCTGCGGTCCAACACCTCGAGCAGTTCGCGCGCCACCTGCTGCGTCAGCTCGGTCCCGAACACCTTGACAGCCGACGCTTCTCCCATCCCGAGTGCGCCCTTGGTCATCGCGGCGTTGACCCGCAGGTTCATGATCTTGTACGCGGCGACCTGCGCCTCGACGCGGGCCAGTGCCTGTTGCACCCAGGGCTGGTCGATCACCCGCGCACCGTCGAGTTCGGTGGTTTGCGCCCACGCCAGTGTCTTATCGAACAGCGGCCCGAGCGCGCCCATGTTCCCAAGAGCGGCGCGTTCGAAGTTCAGCTGTGTGGTGATCAGCCGCCAGCCCTCGTTCACGCCGCCCACGATGGCACTTGCGGGTACCCGGACGTCGTCGTAGAACGTGTAGAACGTCGACACCCCCGGCATGGTGTGCAGCGGCTTCCAGGAGAACCCCGGCGACGATGTCGGAACGATGAAGATCGAGATGCCCTTGTGCTTCTTGACGTTCGGGTCGGTGCGCGCCGCGAGCCAGATGTAGTCGGCGTAGGCCGCGCCGCTGGTGAACATCTTCTGGCCGTTGATGACGTAATCGTCCCCGTCGCGCACGGCGCTGGTTCGCAGCGAGGCCAGATCGCTGCCCGCCGACGGCTCGGAGTAGCCGATCGCGAACTCGACGGTGCCGTCCAGTATCGAAGGCAGAAACTTCTGCTTCTGCTCCTCGGTGCCGCAGTGCGCGAGCGTCGGCCCGACGGTGTTGAGGGTGACCAGCGGGATGGGCGTGTTGAGCCGCTGGGCCTCTTCGAAGAAAATGAACTGTTCGAGCGCTGTGAACCCGCGTCCGCCGAACTCCTTGGGCCAGCCGACGCCGAGCAGGTTGGCGGCGCCGAGCGCTCGGACGCATTCCTTGACTGCATCACTTCCTTCGCCGGTGCTCCTCGCGTCCGCGCCTTCAATCCGGCCCGCGACCGCGGCGATGCGTTCCGGGGTCATCACCTCTTCGAGGGACGACCGGATCTCGTTGCGGAGCTCCTTCTGCTCGGGCGTGAAGTCCAGATGCACGGCTCAGCCCCCCGATCCCAGGCGGACGGGCATCCGCTTGACCCCGGGCACCATGGTGGCTCTCATTCGGTCGACACCGCCGACGAGCTCCAGTTCGGGATACCGACCCAGCAGCACTTCGAAGAAGACGCGGGCCTCGAGACGGGCCAGTTGCGCTCCGATGCAGGAATGTTCGCCGCAGCCGAAGGCGATGTGAGGGTTGGGATGTCGACCGATGTTGAACTCCTCGGCATCGGGCCCGAATATTTCCTCATCGCGGTTGGCGGAGCCGTAGAGCATGACGACTACGTCGCCCTCGCGGATGAGCTGCCCGCGAATCTCGACGTCTGACGTTGCGGCCCTTGCCATGTGCGTGACGGGTGTGGTCCAGCGCAACATCTCCTCGACGGCGCCGGGTATCAGTGATGGGTCCTCGACCAGTTGCCGACACTGGTCCGGGTGGTCGATGAGGGCCAGTGTGCCGAGCGCGATCAGGTTGCGCGTCGTCTCGTTACCCGCAACCAGGAGCAGGAAGGCGAAGTTCAACAGGTCGTCGTCGGTCAGCTTCGCCCCGTCGACCTCGGCCGTGGACAACACCGAAAGCATGTCGTTACGCGGTTCGGCGCGCCGGGCGGCGATCAGCTCCTGGAAGTACACGAACAGCTCACCGACGGCGGCGAGCGCATCCTGTTCGATCTCGGGATCGGCGTTTCCGGTGCATGCATCGGACCAACGGCGGAACTGTTCCCAGTCGTCGGGCGGAGCGCCGAGCAGCTCCGCGATCATCCGCGTAGGAAGCGGGGCGGCGAGCTCCTCTGCGAACTCACGGGTCGATCCGGCGCTGATGTCGTCGAAAATGCCGTAGACGAGTTCGCGCACCTTCGGCTCGAGAATGGCCACCTGCCGCCGGGTGAACCCGGTGTTGATCAGCTTGCGCAGCTGACGGTGCCGGGGCGGATCGGTGAAGATGAGGTTGCCCTCCTGCACCGGGTTCGGCATCACGGGGTCGGGAATGGTGATGCCCTTGGTGGACGAGAACGTGAGCGGGTTGGTCGACACGTAGCGGATGTCCTCGTACTTGAGCAGCGCCCAAAACTCGGTGACGTCGTTCCAGCACACCGGCGTGGTCGCGCGCAGTTCTTGGTATGCGGGGTACGGATCGCCGATGAAGAAGTCGGGGGAATGCAACGGGAACGTTGTGGGCACACGGCCTCCCTCGACATCGTTGTCGGACAGATAGGCGACAGATGTCCGATGCTCTGTGTCTACTCGTCGCAAATATTGCTGTCAATAGCCGTCATTGACGATCTCGGTCCGACAGGTGTAGACCATGTGTTGATCCACTGAGCTCAGTGAGGAGTCTGCATGGCTGACCCGCTTCGATTGGTCGACGACTACTCGCTCTACATCGGCGGGCGGTGGGTCGCGCCGCGCAGCGGGCGCTACGACGACATATCGCCGTCCACCGAGGAGGCGATCGCCAAGGCCCCCGATGCGGACCTGGGCGACGTCGACGCCGCCATCGGTGCCGCCCGCCTGGCGTTCGACGATGGACCGTGGTCGACGGCAACGGCGGACGAGCGGGCCCGATGCCTCGGCCAACTCGGCAACGCGCTTCTCGAGCACGCCGACGACTTCTTCGCGCTGTCTCAGGCCGAATGGGGCTGCACCGCCAACGAGCGGCTGATCCAGATCGACGGCCCCGCGTTCATGGCGCTGCACGCCGGAGAACTGGCCGCGCAGCTGGCTGACGAACCGATCGATGCGTACGGGGCAGCAGGCACGACGCTGCTGCGCCACGAGCCGCTCGGCGTGGTAACCGTGCTGACGCCGTGGAACTTTCCGCACAGCCTCAACGTCATGAAGGTGTGTAACGCGCTGGCCGCGGGTAACACCGTCGTTCTCAAACCGTCGCCGCTGACCCCGTTGGCCGGCCTCGCGCTCGCCCGGATCATCGACGAGCACACCGACATTCCGCCGGGTGTCGTCAACGTCATCACACCGAGCGGCGTCGACGCCAGCAAGGTGCTCACCACCGATCCGCGCATCGACATGGTCAGCTTCACGGGAAGCTCGGCCGTCGGTAGAGAGGTCATGTCGGCGGCGGGTGCATCGATGAAACGGATTCTTCTGGAGTGCGGCGGCAAGTCGGCCGCCATCCTGCTCGACGATGTCGACGTGACCGACGAACTGCTGCAACGGATCTTGTTCGAGGGCTGCTCACTGCACGCGGGGCAGGCGTGCATATTGCAGAGCCGGCTCCTGCTTCCCGACCTGATTCACGACGAGGTCATCGACCGCCTCGTCGACATGGCGCGTGATGTGAAGGTGGGCGATCCGACCGAGCTCGATGTGCAGATGGGCCCGCTGATAAGTGGGGCGCAACGGGAACGCGTCGAGGCCCACGTCGCGGCCGCACTCGAGGGCGGCGCCACGCTGGCCGCAGGGGGTCATCGTCCGGCCGGCCTCGATACGGGTTACTACTACGAGCCGACGATCCTGGCCGGCGTCGGCGCCGACTCCCGAATCGCCCAGGAGGAAGTGTTCGGACCCGTGCTGGCCGTACTCCGCTACAGCGACGACGACGACGCGGTCGCCATCGCCAACAACTCCCAATACGGATTGTCCGGCGCGGTGTGGGGCGGCGACGTCGACCGCGCCGTGGCCGTGGCGCGTCGTGTGCGCACGGGGCAGATCGCCGTGAACGGATGCATCCCAGGCAATGCGCCGTTCGGCGGGTTCAATCAGAGCGGGCTTGGCCGCGAGGGCGGCGGCCTTGTCGGCCTGCACCGGTACATGGAGCCGAAGGCCATCGGGATTCCGGCATGACGGGCGCGCTGACAGGTTTGCGCGTCGTCGAGTTCGCCGGTGACATCGCCGGGCCGTACTGCACCAAACTTCTCGCCGACCTTGGCGCCGACGTCACCAAGATCGAGCCGCCGACCGGCGACCCGCTGCGTCGATGGGGGCCGTTTCCCGACGGGAAAGCCGACCTCGAGCGATCGGGCATGTTCGAGTATCTCAACGCCGGAAAGCATGGGGCGACAATTGATCTCACTGCTGATGTGTCGGCATCGCATTCTCTTATCGCTGCGGCTGACCTTCTTATCGATGGTGTGCCGCCAGGGACGCTCGACAGGTACGGGCTCGATGCGTCTGCGCTTGCGGCGCTGCGCCCCGGGCTCGTAGTGGTGCGTATCTCTCCGTTCGGTCGGCACGGACCGTTGCACGACCGGCAGGTGACGCCGCTGACTGTGCAGGCGGCATCGGGGTGGGTCAACCTGCGCGATCCCGACCGGCCGCCGGTGCAGGCCGGGGCGAGGATCGCCGAGTACGTCGCTGGCGGTTACGCCGCGTTCAGTGCACTCACAGCGCTGAGGACGGTATCCACCGCCACAAGTGGTGTCGTCGACGTCGACGTTTCGGTGATGGAGTCGTTGTTGTCGACACTTCCTTACCCGATGTTGATGGCAGAGAAGATGCGCAGTCTCGGCATGCCTCCCAATACCAAGGCGGGCCCGGTGATGGGTGTCGTGCGTGCTGCGGACGGCTGGCTCGGAATCAACTGCCTGACAGGGCAGCACTGGCTCGACGTCTGCGCGATGCTCGGGCTGCCGGAGTACGGCGAACATCAGATCGCGGTCATGCTCGGCGGCCCCGAGCGCGCCGAATTCTACGAGAAGGCCCAGCCGTGGCTGTTGGAGCGAACGGTCGACGAGATCGTCGAGCTCAGCCAGGCGATGCGCATTCCGGCCACTCCCGTCAACGACGGGGCGACCGTCTTGGAGTGTCCGCAGTACCGCGATCGCGGGTTCTTCGTCGAGGCCGGGGGCGATGACTGGTCGTTGCGTCGTCCAGGCGCCCCGTTCCGGTTGTCGAAGACGCCGGTCCTGCCGGTTCGCGCCGCACCGCGCATCGGCCAACCCGTTGCAACTGCTGCGAAAGAAACGCCAAGGGTCGACGGCGGTAGAGGCATGCCGTTCGACGATGTGAAAGTCCTTGACCTGTCAACATTCTGGGCCGGGGCTTACCTCACCTGTTACCTGGGTGCGTTCGGCGCCGACATCACCAAGGTGGAATCGATCCAACGTCCCGACGGGTTTCGCTACGCCGGGGCGTACGCGCATGAGGGCGACCGATGGTACGAGCGCAGCGGAATGTGGCAGGCGACCAACCTGAACAAGCGCGACATCACACTCGATCTCAATTCTGACGACGGACGTGACCTCGCTCGCAGGCTCGTTCTCGAGGCCGACGTCGTGGTCGAGAACTTCTCGCCGAGGGTGGTCGAGCAGTTCGGACTCGACTACGAATCGCTTGTCGCGTTGAACCCCGGCGTGATCCAGGTGCGCATGCCGGGTTTCGGGTTGGAAGGACCGTGGCGCGACTACGTCGGCTGGGCGTTCAACTTCGAGGGGACGTCCGGGATGGCCGCTGTCACCGGCCATCCCGACGGCCCGCCGTGTGTCCTTCAGGGTCCGGCCGACCCGATCGTGGGTGTGCACGCCGGGATTGCACTGCTGGCGGCGCTCAGGCACCGGCGGCGGACCGGTGAAGGGCAACTCATCGAGATCGCGCAGATCGAGACCGCGGCGTCGTTGGTCGCCGAACCCGTTATCGAGTACTCGATGAACGGCGTGGTCTCCCAGCGGGAGGGAAACCGTCAGCGCGGTTACCTGCAGGGGGTATACCCCACGGCAGTGGATGGCGAGTGGGTGGCGATCTCGGTCAGCGACGACGTCGGGCTGGACCACGATGCATTCGACGAAGCCGTCGCCGCCTGGACGCGAACGCTGCAGCCCTCAGAGGTGGTCGACACCCTTACCGCACAGGGTGTCCCGGCCGAGCGTGTGCTCACCGCCGATCGAATGTACGACCTGCCCCAGCTCGATGCGCGGAACTACTACCAAGAGGTCGAACACCCGATCACGGGTGTCCACCGCTATCCGGGCTGGCCCTTTCGCATCACGCCGGGGCCCGTCGAACACCACCGATTCCCGCCGCCGACACTTGGACAGCACAACGACGACGTGCTGGGCGGCCTTGGTCTCACCAGTGACGAAATCGATGACCTGCGCGCGCGAAAGGTGATCGGCGAAAGGGCGCTCAACGCATAGCGGACAGCCCACCGCGCGGCCGATTTTTGTCGGACC
>CADEGF010000067.1 GCA_902826815.1 uncultured Mycobacteriaceae bacterium | reverse complement strand
GCTGGTCGGGCTGTACTGCGCGGGAACCGATCTCGCACATCCCCGGCTGACCCTCAACGTCGCGCATGGACGTTCCATGCCGCCGACACTGATCCAGTCGGGCGGTGCGGAGTTCCTCGTCTCGGACGCCAGGGCGCTGGCCGCCGATATCCGCACCGCGGGCGGCGACTGCGAACTGCAGGTGTGGCCGGACCAGGTACATGTCTTCCAGGCGCTGCCCCGGCTGACGCCAGAGGCGGCACCGGCCATGCGGCACGTCACGCAGTTCATCAACGAATCCCTCGGCGAGTACGCCGTCGTTCGCGAAGCGGGTTAGAGCTATGGGCATTTTCGGTTCGTCCAAGAAACGCAGCCACGAAGCCACCGCGGTCATCACGGGTGCAGGCAGCGGTATCGGCGCGGCGTTCGCCACCGAGCTCGCCCGCCGCGGCGGCAGGGTCGTCTGCAGCGACGTCGACGAAACCGCCGCGCGCGCAACGGCCGATGCCATCGTCTCCTCGGGTGGTGAGGCGCTGGCGGCACGGTGCGACGTCGCCCAGCTCGAGGATGTCGCCCAACTGGCGAAGGTGGCTCAAGCCTGGTTCGGCGGGCCGCCCACCGTGGTGATCAACAACGCCGGGGTCGGCGCGGGCGGAACGGCGATCGGCGAAACCGACATCGACGACTGGAACTGGCTGCTCGGCATCAACCTGTGGGGTCCGATCCACGGTTGTCACGTCTTCGCGCCGATACTGCGCGAAGCCGGATATGGCGGCATCATCAACGTCGCCTCCGCGGCCGCGTTCGGCGCGGCGCCAGGAATGGCGGCGTACAACGTGAGCAAGGCCGGTGTGTTGTCACTGTCGGAGACGCTGGCCGCCGAACTGTCCGGCACCAATGTGCGAGTCACGGTGTTGTGCCCGACGTTCGTCAAGACCAACATCGTCGACGCCGGCCGTATCACCGACAAGTCGACGCAGATGGCGGACCGGCTGATGCGCTGGACCGGCTTCTCATCCGAGCGGGTGGCCCGCACCTGCCTGGACACCCTCGACCGCGGCGGCCTGTATTGCATGCCGCAGCCCGATGCCCGGATCGGCTGGGGCATCAAGCGTTTCACGCCGACGGTGTACACCCGCGCCGTCGGCCTCACGACACGTATCACGACCCCTTAGAGGAGGATCTGATGGCGATCGACATGGATGTGATGCTGGCGAAGATCAAGGACCGCCAGTGGGCGCTGGCCGACATCGACTGGGACGCACCGGGCGCCGAGACGATCACCGACGAACAGCGGCCGCAGCTGAAGGCCTTCATGGCCGACCTGTGCTGGATCGAGAACATCGGCGCAAGAGGGTTCGCGGCACTGGCGAAGAAGGCACCGACGCCAACCATCGCGGAGATCTACCGCTACTTCCACGCCGAGGAGCAGCGCCACGCCAACTCCGAACTGGCGCTGATGAAGCGCTGGGGGATGCTCGACGAGGGCGAAGTACCCGAGCCGAACGTCAACATCCGGCTGGCCATCGACTGGCTGGACCGCTGGGCCGACGACATGCCGCTGTCACTGCTCGGCACGGTGATCCCGATGCTCGAGGTCGCGCTGGACGGCGCGCTGCTCAAATTCCTGCTCGACGAGGTGTCCGATCCGGTGTGCCACCAGGTCTTCGAGAAGATCAACAACGACGAGTCACGGCACCTGGCGGTCGATTTCGAAGTGCTCGACATGATCGGGCACGCGAAGATCCGCCGAATGCTGATCGACTTCGTCGGCCACAACGCGACTCCTGGTCTCATCATCGGCGCGATCATGGGCGCACCGCTGATCAACAGGGTCCGCAACGAGATCACGGCGATGGGGATGGAACCCGAGCGGCTCTATCGGGCCGTCAAGCGTTTCAAGGAGCTCGGTGATCGCAGCCAGCACACCAAACGCGTACCGACATACCGGTTCCTGAGGCGCTATGCCGGCGCGGTTACCAACCCGCGCCACCCGTATCACCTGCTGGCCAACTCGATGGTCTGGCTGTCCGACCAGTACCCGAAGGCGCTGCTGCCGTCGGTGCCGACCTGGGTCAAAGAAGTAACCCACGAACCGGCGGCCTGACATGGCTCGCGGCAAGGTGTACGACACGCTGATCGTCGGAAGCGGTTTCACCGGCATCGGCACCGCGATCAAGCTGGCGGCCGCGGGCGTCGACGACTTCGTGATCATCGAACGCGAGGACCGCGTCGGCGGAACCTGGCGGGACAACACGTATCCCGGTGCGGCGTGCGATATCCCGTCGCTGCTCTACTCGTTCTCGTTCGCGCAGAACCCGGACTGGTCGCGCGCCTACTCCCCCGCCGGCGAGATCTGCGGCCACATCGAAGATCTGGTCGACGACTTCGATCTGCGCAGGCGCATCCAGTTCGGCGTCGAGGTCGACGGTCTGGACTTCGACGAAGCCGAAGGCACCTGGACGGTCAAGACGACGGGCCGCAAGCGCTATACGGCGCGCACGGTGGTGCTGGCGTCCGGGCCGCTGCCCGACCACAAGCTACCCGACATCCGCGGTGTCGACAGCTACCAGGGCAAGCTGATCCACAGCGCGCGCTGGGACCACGACTACGACTTCACCGGTAAGCGGGTCGCCGTCATCGGCACCGGCGCCAGCGCCGTGCAGATCATCCCGGAACTGGTCAAGCAGGCCGACTTCGTCAAGGTCTTCCAGCGCACGCCCGGCTGGGTGCTGCCGAGGATAGACCTCTCCATCCCCGCAGCCGCGCAGGAGCTGTTCGCCAAAGTTCCTGTCACACAACAGCTTGCCCGTCAGGCGCTGTACTGGGGCCACGAGGTCAGCGCCACCGCGATGGTCTGGGACACGCCGCTCACCGGGCTCGTCGCCCGGCTGGGCCGTGCGCACCTGCGTCGTCAGGTCTCCGACCCGTGGCTGCGCCGCCAGCTCACGCCGGACTTCACCCCCGGATGCAAGCGAATGCTGGTCTCAAGCGACTACTACCCTGCCCTGCAGCGCGACAACTGCAAGCTGATCGACTGGCCGATCGCGACCATCAGCCCTGTCGGGATCCGAACCAGCGACGGTGTCGAACACCACCTCGACGCCATCGTGTTTGCCACCGGCTACGACGTGCACCTCACCGGGCCGCCGTACCCGGTCACCGGAATCGGCGGCCGCTCCCTGGCCGACGAATGGGTCAACGGTGCGCAGGCCTACAAGAGCATCAACGCGCACGGCTACCCGAACCTGTTCCTCATGACGGGGCCGAACTCGGGGCCGGGACACAACTCGCTTCTGGTCTACGTGGAGGGCCAGATCGACTACGCGGTCCGCGGCATCACCACGATTCTGCGCGACAACCTGCGCTATCTGGATGTTCGCGAGGACGTCCAGCGGCGCTACAACAGGGGCATCCAGAAGCGGCTGACCAAGACCACATGGATGTCGGGCTGCAGCAGTTGGTATCTGACGAAGGACGGCTTCAACGCATCGATGTACCCGGGCTTCGCCACCCAGTATCTTCGTCAGATGCGCGACTTCCGATTCGGCGATTATGTAGCCGCCTGAGATGTCAGCGGCAAGGCAGCCACGGCAACCCACGGGGGCGATCTCGACGATCCTCCTCGGACTGCGCCGTGCGCCAAGGCAGATCCGAAAGGGCTCCCGCGACGTCATCGAGAACGCGGTGTCGCAGCTGTTCGATGCGGCCGTGCAGCCGCACGGTGTGGCCGCGTCCGGGGAGTACCGCATCGAAGAACTCGCACGGTTGGCGGGCACGACCACCCGAAACATCCGCGTCTACCGCGATCGCGGCCTGCTGCATCCGCCGCTTCGGGTCGGCCGCATCGCGCTGTTCAACGACAGCCACCTGACCCGGCTGCGGCTGATCACTTCGCTGCTCGATCGCGGCTACAACATTTCCCACGTGCACGAGATGTTGACCGCGTGGGAACAGGGCAAGGACGTCGGCGACATGCTCGGGCTGGAGAACGCCATCGCGGGCAGCTGGGCGACCGAGAAGCCGGAACGGATGAGCGTCGCCGACGCCAAGAGGCTGGTCGACGACGACCCCGGCTTCGACCGGATGGTCGGACTCGGCGTCATCAAACTCGACGGAGAGGGAGGCCAGCAAGAGGCAATAGTCGTGCGGCCCAAGCTGATCGAGGCGTTCAACGACATCCGCCAGTACGGCGTCGCGACAAGCAAGCTCATCGACGTCCACGAACAGGTCGCACCGCTGATCGACCAGATCAGCGGGATCCTGGTGCAGGCGGGCGTGGAGCAAGTCATCGACCGCCTCAAGCCAGGGGCGGAGTTGCCGCCGGATACCGAACTGGCAGAACTGATCACGATGCTGGTGCGGTTGCGCACCCAGGCCGTCTCCGCGGTGTCGGCGACGCTGGCCTTCTCGATCGAGTCGAGTATCGAGACGGCGGTCGGTCAGATCCTCGGTGATCTCATCGAGAAGGAAGCCAACACAAACGCGCCGGAGGCGTGATCACTCCCACTCGATGGTGCCGGGCGGCTTGCTGGTGACATCCAGCGCGACCCGGTTCACCTCGGGAACCTCATTGGTGATCCGGGTGGAGATGCGTTCGAGCACCTCGTAAGGCACCCGCGTCCAGTCCGCGGTCATCGCATCCTCGCTGGACACCGGACGCAGCACGATCGGGTGGCCGTAGGTGCGGCCGTCGCCCTGCACGCCGACGGACCGAATGTCGGCGAGCAGCACCACCGGGCACTGCCAGATCTGGTTGTCCAGGCCCGCCGCGGTGAGTTCCTCGCGCGCGATCGCGTCGGCGCGGCGCAGCGTGTCCAGTCGGTCTCTCGTCACCTCGCCGATGATGCGGATCGCCAAGCCAGGCCCCGGGAAGGGTTGCCGCGCAACGATTTCCTCCGGCAGTCCGAGTTCTCGGCCCACCGCGCGGACCTCGTCCTTGAACAGCAGCCGTAGCGGCTCGACGAGCTTGAACTTGAGGTCGTCTGGCAGGCCGCCGACATTGTGGTGGCTCTTGATGTTCGCGGTGCCCGCACCGCCGCCGGACTCCACCACATCGGGGTACAAGGTGCCCTGTACCAGGAAGTCGACCTCAGACCCGGTGTCCCCCACGATGTCTCGGACAGCGCCCTCGAACGCCCGGATGAACTCGCGGCCGATGATCTTGCGTTTGCCCTCGGGGTTGGTCACACCGCCCAATGCCTCGAGGAACCGGTCGGCGACGTCGACGGTGACGAGGTTGGCGCCGGTGGCGGCGACGAAGTCGCGTTGCACCTGCCCCCGCTCCCCTTCCCTCAGCAGCCCGTGGTCGACAAAAACACATGTCAGCCGGTCGCCGATGGCGCGTTGGACGAGCGCGGCGGCGACGGCGGAGTCCACGCCGCCGGACAGGCCGCAGATCGCCCTTCCGTCCCCGATCTGGCCGCGGACCTGTTCGACAAGGCTGTCGGCGATGTTGGCCGGCGTCCAGGTCGCGTCGATGCCCGCGAACTCGTGCAGGAACCGGCTCAGCACCTGCTGGCCGTGCGGGGTGTGCATCACCTCGGGGTGATACTGCACGCCGGCGAGACCGCGCGCCTTGTTCTCGAACCCCGCGACCGGTGCGCCCGCACTGCTGGCCACCACCTCGAATCCGTCGGGTGCGGCGGTGACGGCGTCGCCGTGGCTCATCCACACCGACTGCGTCTCGGGGAGGTCCGAATGCAGTTGTCCGCCAGAGACATTCAGCTCAGTACGGCCATACTCGGAGGTGCCCGTGTGGGCCACGGTGCCGCCGAGGGCCTGCGCCATGGCCTGAAACCCGTAACAGATACCGAACACCGGAACACCCAGCTCGAAGACGGCGGGGTCCAGCTGCGGAGCACCCTCCTCGTAGACGCTCGACGGTCCGCCGGAAAGCACGATGGCCTGCGGATCCTTGGCCTTGATCTCCTCGATGGAAGCTGAGTGTGGGACGACCTCCGAGTACACCAGCGCCTCGCGGACCCGACGCGCGATCAGCTGGGCGTACTGCGCGCCGAAGTCGATCACCAGGACGGGACGGGGGGATGCCGGTTGCACGGGCTCAGTCTACGGGCGGGGCCGTCGCCGCCTTCCGAGTGCCGCCAACAATCAGAGCAGGTCGGTGATCGTCTTCAGACCCGCGTCGTACAGCACGCCGGGCAGCATGCCGCCGTCGATCTCGATGGTCGTGCCGTTCACGAAGTCGGCAGCGCCGCCGCACAGGAACACGCACACCCGACCGACCTCAGCCGGCTCACCGGCACGCCCCAGCGGAACGTTGCGGAAGTACTTCTCGCCCTGCGGGTCGTCCTTGGGCAGCACGAACGACCGGAAGTTATCGGTCATCGTCGGGCCCAGCGCAAGGGCGTTGACGCGCGCATGCGGACCCCACTCCTGAGCCAGCGACCGGGTGAGGTGGTTGAGGCCCGCCTTCGCCGCCCCGTAGGACACCAGCGTCGGCGAGCCCGCCGGGTGCCCGGCGCCGCTGGAGATATTGATGATCGACCCGACGCCGTCCTGGTCGCGCATCTGCCGGTAGACGCGAAGGGCGAACCACAGCGGGCTGATCAGGTTCATCTGGATGGCGAAGGAGTGGAAAAGCGCCGTCCGCTCAAAATCGTCGTCGGCGCGGGGCGCACCCTGGATCTTTGCGACGAGTTCCGGAACGTCCTCGACATCGGGTGTCGGCACCGTGCCGCCCGCGTTGTTGACCAGGATGTCGATCCGCCCGTAGGCGTCGACCACGTCCGCGACCATGGCGTCGATTGCGCGGAAATCGCCTTGATCGCAGACCATCTGGGCGCTGCGCTTACGCCATGACTCGTCTTGTTCGACGCCGGGAAGGGAGTCGAGTTTCGACCGTGAGCAGCCGATCACCGTTGCGCCCGCACGGAGCAGTTCGTGCGCAATTCCGACGCCGACGCCGCGGCTGGTGCCCGTGACGACGGCTACCTTCCCGTCGAGGACGGCCTCGCTGTTCACCCGCCAAACCATAGACGAGCCTGCCCGTGTGATTGGGTATGCCGTGAGCAAGCTTGTTCACAATCGCAAAGGAGATTCATGCCCGAGTGGGTCGTCATCCTGCTGGCGTTGGCTGCCGCGGTGACCTCAGCACTCGGAATCGTGATCCGGCAGCGCGCGACGCTCGCCATCCCTCAGGACGAGGGAGTCAGCACGACGATGTTCAAGAAGCTGCTGCGTAACCGCCTTTGGTGGGCCGGTACGGCGGTGGCGGCGGCCGGCTACGGCTTCCAGGCGCTCGCGCTCACCTGGGGTTCGCTGATCCTCGTGGTGCCTCTGCTGGTGTCGGCGTTGTTGTTTGCGCTGCCGATGAGCGCCCGGATGGCCCACCGTCGTGTCACCACGCACGACTGGGTGTGGGCGCTTGTGCTGACGTTCGGGTTGGCGGTGTTCGTGCTCGTGGCTCGCGTGCAGCCGGGTAACTACCGGCCAGCGCCGGCGGTCTGGATTCTGGCCACGGTGTCGTGCGTGGTCGTGGTGCTGGCATGCGTGATCGGCGGCGCGCGCTCCGAGGGTCGCAAGCGCGCGGTGCTGATCGCCGCCGCGGTAGGGGTGCTGTTCGGCGTGGTCTCGGTGCTCACCAAGGTCACCGTGCAGCGCCTCAACGAAGAAGGCCCGTGGGGCACGTTGGTGATTCCTGCGCCCTATCTCGTGGTGATCCTCGGTGTCGCGGCGACATTGTTGCAGCAGTCCGCTTTTCACGCGGGCGCCCTGCAGGCGTCGGTGCCGACCATGCTGGTTCTCGAGCCGTTGGTCGCGGTCTCGTTGGGTGTCGTCGTGCTCGGCGAGGCGCTCAAGATCACCGATACGAGAACGGTTGCGCTGCTGGCGGTCGCCGTTGCGGCGATGGCGGCGGCGACCATCGCGCTCGGACACGACGAGGGTGCGTTCGAGGAGATGCTCGAGGCGGAGATGGCGCGCCGCGACCAGGCCGAGAACGAGGCCGGGCTTTAACCTGCCGAGCTGACCGGCCGCCCTGGTTCGAACGGGGTGCGGCGCAGTGCGCCGAACGCATCGGCGGGCACGACGGGGTGCGCGGGCTCGATCGGAGACAACCGCCTGTAGGCCTGGCCCTGCAGCGGCCGCAGGTCTTCCTCACCCTTGTTGGGCCAGAGCGACGCCGCGCGTTCGGCCTGCGCGGTGATGCTCAGCGAGGGGTTGACGCCGAGGTTGGCCGAGACGGAAGCACCGTCGACGACGTACATCGTCGGATAGTTGTAGACCCGCTGATACGGGTCGATCACGCCGTGTTCCTGGCTGTCGGCGATCGCCGCGCCGCCAAGGAAATGCGCGGTCAGCGGGATGTTGAACAGCTCGCCCCAGGTGCCGCCCGCGACACCGTCGATCTTCTCGGCGAGCCTGCGGGTGACCTCGTTGCCGACGGGGATCCACGTCGGGTTGGGCTCACCGTGGCCCTGCTTGCTGTCCATCATCCGGAAGCCGAGCTTCGTCTTGCGGGTGAAGGTGGTGATCGAGTTGTCCAGGTGCTGCATCACCAGCGCGATCACCGTGCGCTCGCTCCAGCGGGCCGGGTTCAGCATCCGCAGCATCTTCTTGGGGTCCTCGCCTGCCTGATCGAGCAGTTGCCGCCACCGCGGCACGTCGCTGCCGCCTGGACCTGCGCCGTCGGTCATCAACGTCTGCAGCAGGCCCATCGCGTTGGATCCCTTGCCGTAGCGGACCGGTTCGATATGGGTGTCGGCCGTCGGGTGGATCGACGACGTGATCGCCACCCCGTGAGTGAGGTCGAGGTCGTCGCGCACCTCGAGGCGGCCCGCGCCGACGATCGATTCGGAGTTGGTGCGGGTGAGCACGCCCAGTTTGTCCGACAGCTTC
The DNA here is from genome assembly GCA_902826815.1 of uncultured Mycobacteriaceae bacterium. GTDB lineage: Bacteria > Actinomycetota > Actinomycetes > Mycobacteriales > Mycobacteriaceae > Mycobacterium. Next base: position 19,554 of record CADEGF010000067.1, on the reverse strand, counting down.
GGCAGGTTGCCACCGTCGCGCATCTTGAACAGCAGCTTCTGGGTGCCGAAGGTGCCCGCCGCGAGAACGAGGTGACTGGCGGTGAAGGTGCGGCGCTTGCGTCGCAGCAGCCGGCCGGTGTGCGCGGTCTTGATCTCCCACATGCCGTCGGACCGCTGCTTGAAACTGGTCACCGTCGTCATCGGATGCACTTGTGCCCCAGCCGATTCCGCCAGCCCGAGATAGTTCTTCAACAGGGTGTTCTTGGCGCCGTAGCGGCAGCCCGTCATGCAGGAGCCGCACTCGATGCAGCCGGTGCGGTCGGGCCCGACCCCGCCGAAGTACGGATCGGGCACGGTCCTTCCCGGCGCCTTCTTGCCGTCAGGCCCGAAGAACACCCCGACGGGCGTCGCGACGAAGGTGTCGCCGACGCCCATATCGTCGGCGACCTCTTTCATCACCATGTCGGCATCGGTGAACGTCGGGTTCTGCACGACGCCGAGCATGCGTTGCGCCTGCTCGTAGTGCGGCATCAGCTCGGCCCGCCAGTCGGTGATGTGCTTCCACTGCGGGTCGTTGAAGAACGGGTCGGGCGGCACATAGAGCGTGTTGGCGTAGTTCAGCGACCCGCCGCCGACGCCCGCGCCCGCAAGGATCATCACGTTGCGCAGCAGATGGATCCGCTGAATTCCGTACATGCCGAGCTTCGGCATCCACAGGAACTTGCGCAGATTCCACGAGGTCTTGGCATGTTCGGCGTCGGCGAAGCGTCGGCCGGCTTCGACGACGCCGACGCGGTAGCCCTTCTCGGTCAGCCGCAACGCGGAAACACTGCCCCCGAATCCCGAACCAATGATCAGAACGTCATAGTCAGGCTGCATCGACCCAGTATGAACTTACCGGCCAGTAACTAAAAGTGCGGGTTCGCGCCGACGGTCAGTTTCCGACCGTAAGGCCGACCTTCTGAAACTCCTTGAGGTCGCAGTAGCCGGCCTTCGCCATCGACCTGCGCAGGCCGCCGACCAGGTTCAATGAGCCAAACGGGTCGTCGGAGGGGCCACCGAGCACCTGCTCAAGGCCGGGCCGCTCGCCGAGCGCGACCTGCAGCAGAGCCCCCCGCGGTAGCGACGGGTGGGCGGCGGCGGCGGGCCAGAACCAGCCGTCGCCCAACGCCTCTGCGGCCAGCGCCAACGGGGTGCCGAGCAGGACAGCGTCGGCCCCGCATGCGATGGCCTTGGCCAGGTCACCGGATGTGTGGATGTCGCCGTCGGCCAACACGTGCACGTACCGGCCACCCGTCTCGTCGAGATACTCCCGCCTTGCGGCGGCGGCGTCGGCGATCGCGGTGGCCATCGGCACGCTGATGCCGAGCACCTCGTCGCTGGTGGTGACGCCGCTGGTGGAGCCGTAGCCGACGATGACGCCCGCGGCGCCGGTCCGCATCAGGTGCAGCGCGGTGCGGTGGTCCAGCACGCCACCCGCGACGACCGGCACATCGAGTTCGGAGATGAAGGTCTTGAGGTTCAGCGGCTCGCCGTCTTGTGCGACGCGTTCGGCCGACACGATGGTGCCCTGGATGACCAGCAGGTCGATGCCCGCCGACACCAGCGTCGGGGTCAGCGCCTGCGCACTCTGCGGACTGACCCTGACCGCGGTCGTCACCCCGGCGTCCCGGATGCGCGAGACGGCCGCACCGAGCAGGTCGAGATCCAGTGGTGCCGAATGTAGTTGCTGCAGAAGGCGTATCGCGGCCGACGGTTCCGGCTCCTTCTCCGCGGCCTCGACGACTTCGGCGACCTTGGCTGCCACATCGGCGTGCCTGCCGATCAGCCCCTCGCCGTTGATCACCCCGAGACCACCGAGGCGGCCCATCTCGATGGCGAACGCAGGCGACACCAACGCATCGGTGGGATGGGTGACGACGGGGATCTCGAACCGATAGGCGTCGAGCTGCCAGGACGTCGAGACATCCTGCGACGACCTGGTCCGCCGGGACGGGACGATGTTGATGTCGTCGAGTTCATAAGTGCGGCGGGCGGTTCGGCCCATACCGATTTCAATCATGTCGCGCATGCGGGCTCGCTAGCGGGTGTAGTAGTTGGGCGCTTCGACGGTCATCGTGATGTCGTGCGGGTGGCTTTCCTTCAACCCGGCAGCGGTGATCCGGACGAACTGAGCCTGCTGCAACTGCTCGATCGTCGATGCGCCGGTGTACCCCATCGAGGCCTGCAATCCGCCCGTGAGTTGGCGTATCACGCTGGCCAACGGGCCGCGGAAGGGAACTCGGCCCTCGATGCCTTCAGGCACCAACTTGTCCTCGCTCAGCGCATCATCTTGGAAGTAACGGTCTTTCGAGTACGACTTCGCGCCGCCACGGCTCTGCATCGCCCCGAGCGATCCCATGCCGCGGTAGCTCTTGAACTGCTTGCCGTTGACGAAGATCAGGTCGCCGGGGGCTTCCGCGGTGCCAGCCAGCAGCGAGCCGAGCATGGCCGTCGATGCACCCGCTGCAAGAGCCTTGGCGATATCGCCCGAGTACTGCAGGCCGCCGTCGGCGATCACCGGAGTCCCTGACGGCGAGCACGCCGCGACCGCTTCCAGGATCGCCGTGATCTGAGGTGCGCCGACCCCGGCGACGATGCGCGTCGTGCAGATCGAACCCGGCCCGACACCGACCTTCACAGCATCGGCGCCCGCCTCGACCAGCGCGGCAGCCGCCGCGCGGGTGGCGACGTTTCCGCCGATCACGTCGACCCGGTGGCCGATCTCGCGCTTGACCTTGCTGACCATGTCGAGCACAAGGCGATTGTGGGCGTGCGCGGTGTCGACGATCAGCACATCGACGCCCGCATCGGCGAGCGTCATCGCCCTCGTCCACGAGTCGGGTCCGATGCCGACCGCCGCACCGACGAGCAGCCTGCCGTCGCTGTCCTTGGTCGCGAACGGGTGCTGCTCGGTCTTGACGAAGTCCTTCACGGTGATCAGACCGGTGAGCCTGCCGTGTCCGTCGACGATCGGGAGCTTCTCGATCTTGTGGCGGCGCAACAGGCCAAGGGCAGCATCAGCGGTGACACCCTCACGCGCGGTGATCAACGGCGGCTTGGTCATCACCTCCGCCACCGGCTTGTTCATGTCGACTTCGAAGCGCATGTCGCGGTTGGTGATGATCCCGACAAGAGCGCCGGTGCCGTCGACGACCGGCAACCCCGAGATCCGGAACCGTGCGCACATCGCGTCGACCTCGGCCAGCGTGTCGTCCGGCGAGCAGGTGACCGGGTCGGTGACCATGCCCGCTTCGGATCGCTTGACGGTTTCGACCTGACCCGCCTGTTCAGCAATCGGAAGGTTGCGGTGAAGCACGCCCATGCCGCCTGCGCGGGCCATCGCGATCGCCATCCGCGACTCGGTGACGGTGTCCATCGCCGAGCTGACCATCGGCACCTTCAACCGGATGCGGCGGGTGAGCTGGCTGGACGTGTCGGCTGTGGCCGGGACCACATCAGATGCCGCGGGAAGCAGCAGCACGTCGTCGAACGTGAGCCCGAGCATCGCGATCTTGGTGGGGTCATCGCCGCCGGTCGGCACCGGTACGGCGATGGGGAGGTCGCTTTCAGCGATCGACATGGGTTACAGCCTCCATTGGCGGGGAGCTAGATACCTATTCTATCGGCATCGGCATCTTCAGAACTGGCCCACACCGGTGTCGGCGGGGACCTGGGCAGGCCGGGGTAACCGCTAGCGCGATTCCTGTGGCGCTGCGTAGTGTGGAACCGTGCGAGATCACTTGCCGCCTGGTTTGCCGCCGGATCCGTTCGCCGATGACCCATGCGACCCTTCGGGAGCGCTGGACGCGATCGAGCCGGGGCAGCCCCTCGATGCGCAGGAACGCACAGCTGTAGAGGCTGATCTGGCCGACCTCGCGGTTTATGAAGCGCTTCTGGCGCACAAGGGAATTCGCGGTCTCGTCGTGTGCTGCGACGAGTGCCAGCAGGATCACTATCACGACTGGGACATGCTGCGCGCCAACCTGCTGCAGCTATTGGTCGACGGCACCGTGCGTCCGCACGAGCCTGCCTACGATCCCGAGCCTGATGCCTACGTGACCTGGGACTATTGCCGCGGCTACGCCGATGCTTCGCTCAACGAGGCGACGTCGGAACCCGACGGCTATCGCTGACAGCTGATTTCCTCAGTTCCCTCGACCTCGATCAGGCTTCTCGGCCGGGATCGGCGGGATGGTCGTCGTCGGCTGCTCCTGCGGGGCTTCCTGCGCTGGTGCCAGGGCGGGCGGGGGCTTCGGCTGCTCGATCGGCTTGGGCAATTCGATCGGTTTCTCCGGCTCGACGGGCTTCGGCTGCTCGATCGGCTTGGGCAACTCGATCGGCGACTCGGGCTCGACGGGCTTGGGCTTCTCGATCGGCTTGGGCAACTCGATCGGCGGCTCGATCGGCTTGGGTAGCTCGATCGGCGGCTTGGGCTGATCGACCGGGGGCTTCGGTGGCTTTGGCTGCTCGACTGGTTTCGGCAGGGGCAGCGGCACGTCCGGCAAGTCCGGCAGATTCGGCAGGTCGGGCAACGAAATGTCCGGCGGGACACCGGGTCCGGGCACCGGCAACTGCGGTATCGGCGGTATCTGCGGCAGCGAGATGTCCGGCAATGGAATGTTGGGCACGGGGAATTGCCCAGGCACAGTCGGCGGCACCGGCAGGTTCGGGAAGGGAGGCAGCTCGACGGGCAGAGACAGGCCAGGACCAAGCGATGGCGGTGCTGCAGGCACCGGGGGGGCCGTCGCATTCGGATCGCGGGTTTCCACCTTGGCGGTCAGGTCGTTCAGCTGCTGCTGCAGATCCTGCTGAACCTGCGGATCCTCGACGGTCTGCACGGTCGAGGCGGCCGTCTCGAGCTTTTCCTGGGCGGCGTCCCAGTTGCCTTCCTTGATGAGCTGCTGGACCTGTTGCATCTCGGTCTGTGCGGCCAGCGAGACCTGGTCGTCGCGGGTGACCTGCTGTTCGCCGAACAGGGTGACGCGCAGCCCATACAGCGCATCGCCGGGTGCCGCGCCGTAGACGACCGCGCCGAATCCGCCGAGGCACAACATCGCTGCGGCCACTGAGCCCATCACGGCGACCGACATCCGGTTGCGTCGCTGCGAGGACAACACGCGTTGCAGGACGATCTCGGCGTCGCGCTGTGACGCGACCCGTGCCGGTGGCCTGCGAACCTCGTCGCGCCAGCCGGCCATCAGATTGGCCAGTTCGGCGTCGGCCGGGTCGGTGGCGTACACCGGATGCTCGGAAGCGAGTGCGTCGAGGTACTGGTCCGTGCGCGCGATGGCGTTCAGCGAAGGGTCGCCGCCGTTGCCGCCCCAGCGTCCGAAGTCAGGCATGGTCGCGTCCGGTCGCCATGATTTCGGTCTTCAGCCGCGCCAGCGCCCGGTGCTGTGCCACCCGGACGGCGCCTGCAGTGCTGCCGACCGCGTCCGCGGTCTCCTCGGCACTCATCCCGACGACCACGCGCAGGATGAGGATCTCGCGCTGCTTCTCCGGCAGGATCGCCAGCAGTCTGTTCATTCGCTCGGCGGCTTCGCCGTCAAGCGCCATTTGTTCGGGACCGGCCTCCACGGAGAAGCGCTCCGGCACGACATCGGTCGGCTCAGAGCGGTTCCTGCCGGCCGCACGATGCGCGTCGGCAACCTTGTGAGCAGCGATGCCGTAGACAAAGGCCAGGAACGGGCGTCCCTGATCCTTGTAGCGCGGCAGCGCCGTGATGGCGGCCAAGCACACCTCCTGAGCAACATCGTCAGCTGAGAGACCGCTCCGCTCGGCCGTCCCGACCCTTGCCCGGCAGTAGCGGACAACAATCGGGCGGATGATCTCCAGTACTTCCCGGAGCGCGTCCCGGTTGCCCGCCACGGCTTCAGCAACGACAGCATCGAGACGTTCTCCCGAAATTGTCATCGGTGAAGCTCTCTCCAGCGTTACTAATGGGACAGGTGGCGTTTAAGTAACTGGGCTAAACACTAACTCTCGGGCAGGTGCGGACCGGTTCAGCGATCAAATAACACGCCGCCACGGCGCCGCACCGTATCAGCGGACTCGTCGCGAATTCCAACGACTTGAGCTGCGGTGTGGTTCCCGCTGCCGATGTCGCCGAGCAGGCATGCCAACGCCCAGCTCAGCGGGATGAACCCGAGGTTCTGCGTGGCGGCGAGGGCGGTGTCGGCCACCTGCCGCGACCGGTCCAACCGACCATCGCTGCAGAGCGACGCGGCCAGCACGACGTCGGATTTCACCCGGTGGCGGGTCGATCCGAGCGGGGTCGCCAAGTCGCACGCGCGCTCGGCGTGACCCAGCGCCGCGGCGCCGTCGCCGGTGACCATGGCCAGTTCGGCCGAAACCCACGCCAGCCTGACGGCCAGTCGCGGCGGCCCGTCGTCGAGCAAACCCGCGGCACGCTCAAGAGCTGCCGCCGAGGCGGCGAACCGCCCGACGCCGAGCGCGTCGGCGGCAAGACCGATCAGCGCATCACCGACGGCCTCCGGATCACCGGATGCGACCGCGAATGCGCGGCCATCCCAGCCGCGGGCCTTGTCGTGCCAGCCGAGCTGGCGCAAGAACGAGGCATGGGTGCTGTGCGCCAGTGACGCCAGCCGCCCGGACCGGTGCGCCCGCCGCACAGAGGCGAGATCGGCGTTGGCGCTCGCATAGCGCCCCTGCCCGCCTGCCACCACAGCGCGCAGCCACAGCTCCTCTACGCACTGCGCTGCGGGCAGCGGCCATTGCTGCGGCGCATCGCCGAAGGCGGCATTGGCGATCATCAGCCGCCGACGCTATCAATAAGGTGTCGCGAACCCGGTACCGGCAGGCACGGGTAAAGCTTTGACGCAGAATCTCTTTGGTTAACAGTTCGTGCGCCACGTGTTACAGCCATGTCAACGGCCGCCCGGCCGGCCGGAGAAATCGGCCCGGCACCGCGCCGGGCGAACTGCAGAAACACGAGTCATCCTGCGCTACCGGGCCATTGGCAATCACCCTCGCCGATGACCGTGGGGCGAACCGATGAACGTGATGTAAATTCTCGGCCTGCGCTTATGTACTTGAGCACATGTTCGGGCTATTGACTGATTTTACTAAGCGCCAATACGTTGTGTGCACGAGTAGTCATCGGCGACTGTGCTCGGATCGGTTCCACGACTCACGCACCCGTGCGTTCTCCAAATCAGTGCGTAGAGAGGGGTTTTCCAAATGCCACAGCCGCAACAGCTACCGGGACCAAACGCCGATATTTGGGATTGGCAGATGCACGGACTTTGCCGAGGCGTCGATTCGTCAGTGTTTTTCCACCCCGACGGCGAGCGTGGCCGCGCCCGCGCGCAACGCGAACTGCGCGCCAAGGAGATGTGCCGGGCCTGCCCGGTGCTGGCTCAATGCCGTTCGCACGCCCTTGCCGTCGGTGAGCCGTACGGCATCTGGGGCGGGCTGTCGGAATCGGAACGTGAGTTGCTACTCAAGCGGGGCATTCGCCGCGCCTCGTGATCCCAGGCAAACGCAAAAGCCCCCGAACAATCGGGGGCTTTTTCGTTTGTGATCAGGCGCGCGCGTCGGCGATCGGTCGTGTCGCGCGACGGCGACTCTGCAGTCGGCGCCGCCGCACCTTCCATGAGCTCCACTCGCCAAGGGTGACGCCTGCCGCGAGCGCGGTGCCGATCGCGAAGGCACCAAGGACCGCGGCGAACCCGACGGCGTGCCGGTCGTTGAGGATCGCGTAGATGCCGTGCAACAGGGACAGGCCAGGAAGCAGCGGCACGATGCCCGTGATGGACACCACCAGCGGCGGCGCCAGGTTGCGGCGCTCCATCAGTCGTCCTACCAGTCCGATCAGTACCGCTGCGACGAATGAAGCCACCACAGCGCCCAAGCCGGCGCCCTGCGCCAGCAGGAACGCGACCGTGCCCGCTGCGCCGCCGAACGCGGCGGAGATCGCCGCCGACCGCTCCGCGTAGCAGGCCAGTGCGAAGGCCGCCGCGGTGGCCGCACCGAACGCGACGCGCAGGGGCAGTTCCGCCAGCGCAGGCGGTGGAGACGCGCTGATCCCGACGAACGGGACGCCGAATCGATTGGCGAGGTGCAGCACGAGAGCCACGCCCGCGATCGTCGCGCCGGTCAACATGACCAATTCGAAGAAGCGGCCCGCCGCTGTGACGGGGGCACCTGTGATGACGTCTCCGACCGAGCCCACCAGCGACAGACCGGCGAGCAGAACGACGAGGCCCGCCGCGATGGCCACCGACGGCTCGAACTGGAATCCGAACTTCGGGCTGAGCGCGTACAGCAGGATCGGCGGTGCGGTCGCGATGGCGCCGCCCACTGCGTACTGGAAGAAGAACGGGAGTCCGTGCCTGTTCAGCATGCGGTTGACGCGATCGATCGTCATCGTGCTCAGGGCGCTGACCACACAGACCAGCCAGCCGGCACCGAGCGTTCCAGCCGTCGCGAACGCCAGCGCACCCCAGGCAAGCGTGGCTATCCACCGCTTGTAGGGGTGGGGTGCGGTGATGATGACGTCGAGTTCCTGACGGGCCTGGGCAGGAGAGACCTGGCCGGCACGGATCCGTGTGATCAGGCGGTCGACCGCTGCGAGCCTGCTGAAGTCCATCGACCGGGCCTGCACGATGTGCAACGTGCTCGCGGAAGGAAAGTTAGGCCCGCGGTAGGCGGCGAGGTGGATCGTCGTATTGATGACATCGACTTCGTACCGCGTGATGCCGTACGCGGCGCAGATGGCCCCGACCTGGTCCATCGTCGCCGTCGCAGGTGTTCCGGACGCCATCAGGATGGCGCCGATGTTCCCGGCGAGGTCCAGGATCTCACCGACGGCCTGGTTGTAGGCGTCGTCGCGCTCGGCGAGTTCTGAGTCGGCGATCCTGCGCATGCTGCCGGTTGGCGGTTCAGTCTCCCGAACGAGTCGGTTGAGCTTCTCGCGCTGACGTGCTCCCCATGGCTGGCCCGCACGGTCACGGGTCAATTCCACGGCACTCCCCTTTCGTACCCAGGTCGATTCGATAAAGCGCAACGAGCGCGCGCCGACGAACGTTCCATTTATTGCTTTAGCCTTTTGGTGTTTTCGCTCACATGTCAGCGCTGCTGCATAACGGGAGCTACAACTCAATTATACGGATAGGTGTCAAATCCATTGCGGATTAAACAATCTCCGCGCCGATGTCGTTGCAGAGCGCGATGAAATCGGAGGCCAGCACCAGGAAGACGTTTTCCTCGTCTGGGTCCGCCGAGATGTATGTGCCGTCGAAGAGATCGGCGGTCTCGCCACAACAGAACGTGAATACGACGTTCTGCAGAATCTGTTGACAGAGGTCGGCAACGGACAGCAATTCTCGACGGCTGTGTTCGATGTCGTAAGTCTGCGCGGCGTCGAAACGCCTGATCGGAATCTGGCGGTGCCTTGCCTTCCCCGACCTGAGCAGCTTTCGCATCACGTATGCGCTCACGACGAAGTCCCGTTCGATGAGGACGTCGGTTCGGTCGGTCCACCGCGTCTGCTTCGTCTTCGCCTCCAAACGTGCAGCGACCCTGACGAGTTCGTCTGCCCAGGGCGTCAGGTCAGGCTGGCTGGCGAGCGTCACCTCATGCACCTCCGACTTTGATTGTCACCCCAATTCGTAATTCTCCCGTGAGACGCGGAAGAAGTGGCCCGTTGCGGTGTCGGTGCACGTCACACCGGAGACTTCACTGACACAGGTGATCACGCCGTCCGTTTCGCTTTGGCCGTAGTCGAGCGTCTTCGGGAGAGGCCTCTTGAAATCGCTGAGTCCTTCGAAGCAGCCGAGGTTTCCGGACTCGCCCTGGCTCACGTAGAACTCGAGGCCCCCGAAGTTGAAGTTGCACGGCCGGCCGAAAGGCCCCTCGGTGGATGCCGGCATCACCCAGGTGTGTTCCTGCACCTCGCAATGCGCTCCCGCGCCGTCGGCGTAGATGTTGCAGATGATGTTTCCCGACGGGGTCGCGAACTCGTGATCCTCGGGTATCTCGCCGCCCCCGCCGCACGCGTTCGCGATGGCGGCAAGGGGAAGCGCTGCAGCGGTCGCAATCGAGAGCGCCGCGATCATTTTGATCTTCATGGTTCAGTCCTGTCTGTGGCGGTCGGGCCGTGGTGGCCCGTCCTGCACAGGGTGGATCGGACGCCTTGGCGGATTCTTGGCGCGTTACGGTCGGTGGCATCGAGACGTCCCCGAGGAGATCGCATGACACCAGACGAGGTTGGCAACGACGCGGAGTCGCCAGAGGGCACCGTGACCGTGACGGATGCAGGGCCGGGAACCTACACGCAGCAGATCACCCTCGGACACCACCGGCTCGTCTCCGACGAGCCTCGGCCCATCGGCGACGACGCCGGGCCGACACCCTATGATCTGCTGCTGGCCGGCCTCGGGGCGTGCACCTCCATGACGCTGCGGATGTATGCCAACCGCAAGGGTTGGCCGCTTGACGAAGTTCGGGTGACATTGCGGCACTCACGCATTCACGCGGAAGACTGCGCGCACTGTGAGACCGCCAAGGGATGGGTCGATCACATTGATCGCGACGTCGAGTTGATCGGCGCACTCGACGACAGCCAGCGGCAACGCCTCATGCAGATCGCCGACCATTGCCCGGTTCATCAGACCTTGACCTCGGAGATCGACATCGCCACATCGTCGGGGTGACGAACTCACGACGACGAGTGCGGCCTAGGGTCGGCGGGCCTTCGCCAGCCGGATCAGGCCGTAGCCGATAGCACAGGCGACGGCCAGCACACCCAACCACGGAAGCATCAGGCCGAACAGCAGCACCAAGCTGCCCGCGACGGAAACCATTGCGTCCCAGCCTCGTTCGACCTGGCCCAGAAAGCCCTGGTACTCCTGCGGCGCAGGCCCGCCGATCGATTCAGCGACGAAGGTGACGTCGACGGTGCTGTAGGAAATGCGGTCGCCGAGCGCGTCGCGCTGTGCACGCAGGCTGTCCAGATCCGCTTGGCGCTGTGAGAGCGCGTTCTCCGCGGAGATCAGCGCCTCGGGGTCCTTGGCGTCGCGCATGATGGCAAGGAGGCGGTCCACCGACGTCTGCAGCGCCTTGATGCGGGCGTCGAGGTCGACGCGCTGCGCCGTGACATCCTCGGACCTGGTCTCGGCCGTCTGCACCGTGCCCAGAGTCTTCAAATCCCGCACCACACCGTCGAGTTTTTCCACCGGAACGCGCAGCGTGACCGAGGTTTGGGCCAGACCCCGGTCGGATCCCGCGTCCTCGGTGCGACTGTCGACCCGACCATCGGAGTTCTCCGCCAGGACGGCCGCCTTGTCCGCGGCCTCGGAGGTGTTCGACACCCTTACCGTCATCGACGCGGTTTTCACGACGTCACGCTGTACGTCGGCCACCGGCATCGGCCCCTGCTCGGGTGGCGCTGCGGGCGCGTCTGCGGCGACGCCGTCTTTCAAACTCGACGATGAGGGCGCGGTGTCGAGCGACGGCCCCGAGCACGCCGACAAGACACCCAGCGTCGCGATGCCGGCGATTGCCAGCGACAGCCACTTGCGGTTCAAGCTGCAGGAAATCTGACTCATCAAGCCACCTTGCCAGTAGCTGTGAGCTTCGCCCATTTATGCTGGCAGCACCTGGCTTCCCGTGCGCTCAGTGGCCAGTTATCTTTCGCTGGCCGGCATTATGCGACCGATAACTTCCCACTCACGCCACATATCTGCACAGCGGCCGATTTGCCCTTAACGGCGTGTCCGCTCGGTCACGTCCGCGCGTGAAGCTTCTCCTTGAGGGCGGCGTTCTCCGCTTCGAGGTCCGATAGCCGTTGCCGGATGTCGGCGAGAGCAGGCTCGAGTTCGGCGGCACTGAATCGGGGGGTGATGTGTTGCGGGCAGTTCCAGTCGAACGCGTCAACGGACACGACGACGGCGCGCTCGACCACGGCGTCGTACTCGGGATGGCTCAGCGACCTGATGAGGTCCCGATCTTGCTCGGCGGTGACGATTCGGGCATGCCCGAATATCTTGAGCCGACTCCGCCGCGCATAGTCGACGGTGATGATCGCGACCCGGTCGTCGCCGCCCAGATTGCCGGTGCTGATGTATTGCAGGTTTCCGCGGAAGTCGGCCCAGCCGATCGTGTGCTCGTCCAGCACGCGCACGAATCCTGGTGGGCCACCCCGGTGTTGCACATACGGCCAACCGGTTTCGCTCACCGTCGCGAGATAGAAACCGTCACGCTCAGTGAGGAACTCGATCTCGTCGTCGGTCAACGCGTCCGGTTCGGCGGTGGCTGCACCAGCAATACGTTTGCGGTCGTAGAAGGTGTCGCTACCGCGCTTGTGCTGAACTGCCTGCACGTCGTCGGTGAACGCGATCGCGGGATAACGCCTACTCATTGCACCCTCCAGGCCAACCTTTCGCTACTGAAGCGTCGAAGCCATGCAATCAATTCCCGACGGCCTGCCGATTCCAGTCGGGGCGTAACGCCTGTGATGAATGGGACGAATACAGTTCTGTGATGCCGAACAACTGCCGCCGCGCAATGGCCACCATCGGCGCCGCCCTATCTGTGCTTGCGGCGCCGGCTCTCCTGAACATCGCGTCGGTTCATGCTGCCCCGCTGCCCGGGTTCTGCGTGCCGCCCAGCGTTGTCGACAACGTCTGCACCGCACGGCTCACGTCAGTGACGGCCGATGTCATCAACGGGACGATCACCGGAAGTCCAGTCGGCGGCGGGACGGCGATTACCCTTGCGGGACAGGAAGATGCATACCTGAAGTCGGCGGGATTCGTAGATGCACCGCCGGAAGCCGTTCAAAAGTGGGACGCCGACATCGACGAGGTGAGCAACCTCGACACCGACCCGTCCACTCCGAATTGGTACGGCAATGCCAAGGCCAAAGTGTTCCTGCCCAGGACCCTGAACGACCTGGCCACCCAGTTTCCCCCCGACATTCTGGTTGTTGAGTTCACGGCTGACGACGCGCAGCCGGACGCGTTCCGGCTCGTATCCATTCAGCCAGTCGCAGCGCGCTGAGGGCTCGTTCCCTGTCCGTCGCGGTATGCCTCGAGAAGTCGCAACCACACCTCGCTGATGGTCGGAAAGCACGGTATTGCATGCCAGAGGCGCGACAGAGGAACTTGTCCAGCGACCGCGATCGTGGCCGAATGAAGCATCTCGGCGACTCCCGGCCCGACGAGGGTTACGCCAAGCAGATGGCTGCTGTCCTCGTCGACCACCATCCGCGCCCGGCCGCTGTAACCGTCGGCATAGTAATTCGCACCCTGAACTGCCATACCCATGTCCACGTCGACGATTCGTACTCGGTGGCCTCGCCGTGTCGCCTGATCGCCGGTGAGCCCGACTGAACCAGCTTCCGGGTCCGTGAAAAAGGCTTGGGGAACGGCAAGTTCGTCGGCTGTCGCAACGTGCCTACCCCAAGGGGCGGTGTCCAGGGGCCTGTGGTGAGCGCGTGCGCCGATGGCGGCGCCAGCGATGCGCGCCTGATATTTGCCTAGATGCGTCAGTAGAGCCGTGTGATTGACGTCGCCGAGAGCGTAGAGCCAGTCGCCTTCGACGTCACGGACCAGGCAAGTGTCATCGACGTCCAGCCACCTGCCGGGCCGCAGACCGACGGTCTCGAGACCGATGTCCGAGGTATTCGGCAGGCGGCCGGTGGCGAACAGGACCTCGTCCGCCTCGAGTTCTTCGCCCGAGTCAAGCAGAACTCGCACCGGGCCGACCCCGCCAGATCGGTGTAACTCGGCCACCGTCACGCCAGTTCGCACATCCACGCCGGCTTCCGTGAGCCCTTCGTGAACGTATTCCCCGACAAATGGTTCCATCCTGGGCAGAAGGCCGTCCGTCCGCGAGAGCAGTGTCACTGCCGCTCCAAGGCCGCGCCATGCGGTAGCCATTTCGACACCCACACCTCCGGCCCCGACAATGACCAGGCGGGGTGGGACGAAGCTGCTGTCGGTCGCCCTCCGGTTCGTCCATGGGTTCGCCTCGGCGATGCCGGGTATGTCGGGCAATGACGCGGTGCTTCCGGTACACACGATCACTGCGTGACGTGCCTCGAAGGTCAGCGCTTGACGCTCGGCAGTCTCGAGCACGACTCGACGCGGTCCATCGAAGCGCGCGTGCCCGCGAAAGAGTTGCGGCCCCATGGCCGCAAGGACATCGGCGACCGGTCCGTCATCCCAGTTGGTTACGTAGCGGTCGCGCCGCCCGAACACACCCTTGGGGTCGATCGAACCGATGACGGCTTCGCGTGCACCGTCGACGCGACGTGCATCGGACACCGCCAGCACCGGCCGAAGTAACGACTTACTCGGCACGCATCCCCAGAAGTTGCACTCACCGCCGACGAGCTCACGTTCGAAAATGGCGACCGACAAGCCCTCGGCATGCGCCCGATCCGCCGCATTGATACCGACGGGGCCGGCGCCCAATACGAGGACGTCGTAGACCTCGGCTTCCGTGGATTGGGTCTCGGGTCGGCGCCCCGGATCTGTGATGCTCATTGTGATGCTCGCTCCTTCAGACGCTTTCGAGATGGCGATTGCGTGGGTGGACGTTGTCGGTTGACGGGGGCTACGGACGTCTTCGCTCCTGAATTACCCATCGATTTCCGTCTGGATCGGAGAAGTCGGCGAAGCTGGCGTAGTCGGCGCGGTTCGGGTCGAGGCCTGCCCTGAATGACCCGCGCCAACCGTCCTCGGCATCCTTGTGCCGGATCTCGCTCATCTGGACGCCACGTCCAGTCAGTTCGCGCCGGTACGCGTCGATGTCCTCGACGATCAGGTACCCGCCGGTCACGTTGACGGCTGGGACATCTGGCAGGCCGACGCCGAACTGTATTGATGCGCCTGAACCTGGAGGCGTCATTTGGACGACCCGGAACGTCGATGACGGCGGTGCGTAGTCCACATCGAGCTCGAAACCGACCATGTCCCGGTAGAAGTGGATCGACCGGTCGGGATCGCCGACGGGAAGGGTGATGACCTCGATCAGAGCATCCATCACTGCTAGACCGGGCTACCGCGGAGGATCTCGCCAACGTCGAGCCCACGATCGACGCCGTGGGCGATGACGGTCTGCCCCGCCTCCAGATGCTGGCGCTTTCCGTCTATGAACACATCGACTTTGTCCGGTTCGAACGAGACGAAGTCGCGGATGCGTTCGACCTCTGTCCAGGCGTTGGTGTAGGACCACGCTGCCTTTCGGCGGTCCGCAATGTCGTAGTAGCTGGCCAAGCCCTTGTACGGGCAGAACGTCTGCTGGTCAACTGGTTTCAGTGCTGATTCGTCGATGTCGTCACGCGAGACGTACCACCTTGGGGCAAATCCTGATTCGTACAGTGCCAGGGGCCGGGTGGTCTCGGCTACTACCCGTCCATCGGCTTCTGCGACGAGATGTCGTGAGGTGGAACGGATGTCGATGCGGTGATAGAAGTCTGCAGCATGGCCGACGATCCGCTCGTCTTCCTCGTAGAACGCGTCCATCGCTCGCCACGCGAATGCTATGCATCCGTCCAGGATGCTTGCATGCGTCGGTAGGGAATGATATCGCCATGCGGCGCGGTCAACCTCACGCTCAGGGGTCGCAACACGGAACCACGTCACCGGTCCCAGTTCGGCGTGCTCGGTGACGTGAGCGTCCTGCACCAGGACATCTGCGTCGACATCGACGAGCGGAAAATAGGCGACTGGGTAGCGGCCCGGTTCATGCAGAAGCACAACGTCCTGACTGTCTGCTATCCACACGCCACCGAGCTGTACCCGCATGCGACGTCGCAACGGCTCGGCGAAGAGCAATCGGGGCAGCGGCTCGGGAGTGAGAAAGTGGCCAACCGTTTTCGTTGCCAACGGGCCTTGTTGCCATGCCAATCCCATGAAGTCGCCTCCGCGTCTAGGGAATTGTGGGGTGGTTCACCCATTATTTTGGGCTACTCCGCCCATAATGTCCACCTCTGGGGGCTGAGAATGTGCTGATGTTTCCAAGGATGCTCAGGGCAGCGTCTTCGAGCGTCTAGAACTGGATGCCGCACCTGCCCGTCGCGACGCGGCAAAAGCGGCCACGTAATCGACGGCGGCGTCCACCGCTGCCTGGAAGGGTTCAGCGGAGCTGGTGACGTGGGTCAAGAGTGTGCCGCCCTGATGCGCAGCGAGCAGCGCCATCGCAAGATGACGAGTATCGGCGTCAGCGGACAAATCTCCCCGCTGCTGCATCACCGACAATCCGTCGCAGAACAGTGAAAGCCACCGGTCGTACCCGGCCGCGAGGTCATCGAGGATGACGTCGTCGGCTTCGAGGAGCTCGCCGGTCAGCGAGCCATAAACGCATCCGTTCTGGAGATATTTGGCACCATCTTGCTCCCAGCACATGTCGGCCCAGGCCCGTAATGACCGCAGGCTGTCCAATCTTCCAAGCTCCGGTTGAGTGTGGAAGTCGACGACGAAGTCGGTACGGGCTGCGATCACCTGACGCACGAGATCTTGCTTGTCGGTGAAGTAATGCGAGATTTGCGAGCCACTGACCCCCGCCGCACGCCGCACGTCTTCGAGGCTCGTGCCGTTGACTCCGTGCTGAAGGATCAATTCAGCAGCATTGTCGATGATCCGTACCCGGGTGGCCATCCCCTTCTCGGTATAACGCGCGATCCGAATATCTTCTAGACGTGGGGATTTCGATCGGCTTCGAGGGGGGCGTGGCAAGCGAGACGTCCGAGCCTCCGGATCCTTTGCGAAGAGCCGAATGAAGTTGACGACGAACCGAGTGACATCGACAAGCGGCCAATCCTGGCGATAGGTGAAAGCGAGTATCCCTGCGCCTTGGTGCAGACTGACCACAACCAGCGCAAGCTGTCGAGGGTTGGTTGACTTCACCAGAAGTCCGCTGCTCTTCATCCGGGAGAAGGAGTCCTCGAGCAAGGCTACCCAACGCCAGTATCCATCTGCGAATGTCTGGCGTGTTTCGTCATCAGTCTTCGCAAGTTGCCCGGCCAACGCGTGATAGGTGGCCGTGCCGCGGTAGCCGATTTTCCGCAAATAGCGCACGTTGAGTTGGGCCCAATTCTCCCAATCGTCGAACGTGTCGAGTCCACCTACCTTGGATTGTCGGTGAAAATCGAGCACCGTGTCGACCTGCCGTTTGACGACAGCGCGGATCAACTCCTGCTTATCTGCGAAGTAGTGGTTCACTTGAGAACCGCTCACGGAGGCCGCTTGACGCACCTTCTCGAGATTAAAGGCCGATAAACCACCCGCCAGCAGAACATCTGCCGCAGACCGCAGGATTCTCTCTCTGGTCGCAAGCCCTTTTGCTGTGAAGCCTCGCGCATTGGAAGCGTCCGCGGTGGTCATCTCACATACGAGGATACCCCTGAGGCGGCAACTAGGTGGGTCGACCAGCCCAAACGGCGAACACCTTGTCGATCACTCACATCGCAGCCACACACCTCACAAATTCTCGGATAGGAACGGCTTGATGAGCGATGTCGCGTCTTCGAGTGCGGACTCGAGCAGGAAGTGGCCGCCATCGAGAAGATGAATCTGCGCGTGCGGCAGGTCCGCCGCGAAGGCCTCGGCCCCGGCAGGCCCGAAAATCGGATCGTTACGGCCCCAGATTGCAAGGAGGGGAACGTTAGTCCGGCGGAAGTAGTCGTGCACCTCGGCGTAGAGCGGCGGGTTGGTGGCGTAGTCACGGAAGAGAGAGAGCTGCACCTCGTCATTGCCTGGACGTGATAGCAAAGCGAAGTCGTGGTGCCACGCATCCGGGTCGACCAGCGTTTCGTCCGCGACACCGGTCACGTACTGCCACCGCGTGGCCTCCAGCGTCAGAAACGCGCGCAGCGCATCCTCTGTCTGCGAGTTGCGCTCGGTGTGATACGCCCACACCGTCTTCCAGAAGTCGGGGACGAAACCGGCGTCGTATGCATTTCCGTTCTGGCTGATGATCGCTGTGATCGCGGTTGGCTCCTTCAGTGCCAGACGCCAACCGATCGGCGCTCCGTAGTCATGGACATAGATCGCGTATTGATGGACCTTCAGGGTCTGCAAGAGTCCGCCGATCAGCTCGGCCAACGCATCGAATGTGTAGTCGAACTCATCCACGGACGGCGCGTCAGAGAGGCCGAAACCCAACATGTCTGGCGCTATGACGCGATAGTCGCTCGCCAACATCGGGATCAGATGTCGAAACATGTATGAGCTTGTCGGAAACCCGTGCAAGAGCACTACGGGCGGCGCATCGACCGCACCAGCCTCTCGATAGAACAGCCGATGCCCGTCGACAGTGCCAAAGCGATGGTGCACGTCGGTCATTTCGACTCCTTCTGGGTTGTTGAACCCATTGTGCACCCCTTGTCAACTAGCGCCATTCCGATTGACCTTGCTTGCAGCAGTACATGGGTTCTATAACCCATTTTATGTCGACTTAGTAAGCAACACCCAGTTGACAGCTAGGCGGAATCACACTCATAGTGGGTTTTCCAACCCATATTGAGAAGAGGACCCATGACGAGAAGCTTGCGCGATGTGAATGTGGAGAAGTTCGTACGAGTTGCTACCGTCGACCAGGTCTCGGCGACACTCGGACGCTATGGGCTCGTCCTGGTCATCGGGTGGATCGGCCTACTGAAGTTCGCGAACTACGAAGCTCATCAGATCGCCCCCTTGGTGGCGCACAGCCCGTTCATGGGGTGGTTGTACGAATTCCTGCCGGAGACGACGTTCTCGGCATTGCTCGGCGTGTTCGAGGTAACAGCGGCAGTCTTGTTGGCAATCAAACCGTTTGCCCCGAGGCTGTCGATCGTCGGCAGCCTGATGGCCATCCTGCTCTTCCTTGCCACGATCAGTTTCCTGTTCACGACACCAGGCGTGGGCGAGCAAGCCGGTGGCGGGTTTCCCGCGCTCTCGCTCACCGGCGAGTTTCTTCTCAAGGACATTCCGCTGCTCGGCCTGTCCTTCTGGACGCTGTCCGACTCGATTAAGGCCACGCGCACGTCGGGCAGGCAGCAGTGAAGCGCGGAACGGTGTTTCGGATGACCTACGTCGCGCAATAGGTCTACAGCCGGCGGACCTGGTACGTGCCGTGGGTGGTGGCGACCAAAACATTTGCGGTGTCGGTTAATTCCGCGTCAAGGACAAACTCGGCCTTGTCTGCGGTCTCGGCTTCCTGCTTGAGGCGCGCGATCGTGCTCGCGTCCAATGACGCTTCAGCGCGAACATCGGTCATCGCGGGCCTGCGGTAGCGGATCACCACTTCCTTCACTGTCGCGGTGGTGCTGGCCCTTCGAGCGCGTCAAACACTGCGATGCGTCCGACGGCTGCCATCAACAAATCGGCTGCTCGCCCGCGAACTTCCTGCTCCGCGCCCCATTCGTGGTCAAAGTCGAGGGCTTGCAAACGAATACCGCGCAGGCGTCGCAGCGGCACCAGGCCGATCGGATACGGGCCGGTGAGAAAGTCGAGTGCTGTCGCGGCCAGCCGGGGATCGGGATCGAAGAGGCGCCCGAGTGGAATTCTCATGTCACCGCTGT
>CADEGF010000066.1 GCA_902826815.1 uncultured Mycobacteriaceae bacterium | reverse complement strand
CTTCCGTGCATCACGCGCCCAAAGCAGGCCCACAATCGCGAAAGATCGAGGCTAGAGTTCCTGGCCCACATGGGCTGGATCATCGTGCGGGTCAGCGCGCGCCAATTTCGGTTCGAGCGTGACCAGATCGTGAATCGGGTCCAGGCTGCGCTAGCGGTCCGCGCTACTTGACGAGCGTGAACTGGCCGATGTTGGTGATACCGCGCCGGAAGAAGTCCGCGCACCCGACGAGGTAGCGCATGTAGCGGTCGTACACCTCCTGCGAGGTGATCTCGATCGCCTTCTCCTCGTTGGCCGCGAGGTTGTCCGCCCAGATGTCGAGCGTCTTGGCGTAGTGCGGCTGCAGCAGGTGCGTGCGTTCGAGGGTGAACCCCGACCCCGCCGCAAGCTCCTCGATGTCCTCGACCGCGGGCAGCTGTCCGCCGGGGAAGATCTCGGCGCCGATGAACCGCATGAACTTCAGATCGGAGATGGTGAGCTTGATGCCGTTGTCGCGGAAGAACTTCTGGGTGTGCGCCAGGATCGTGTGCAGCAGCATTCTGCCGTCGGCAGGCAGAATTTTGTAGGCGCGCTCGAAGAACACCGGGTAGCGATCCGCCTTGAACGCCTCGAACGCGCCGATCGAAACGATGCGGTCGACGGGCTCGTCGAACTCCTCCCAGCCTTGCAGCCTCACCTCGGCGGTGCGCTCGGTCGGGATCGACGCCACCATCTCCTTGCTGTACTCGTACTGGTAGCGGCTCAGCGTGATACCGATGACGTTGACGTCGTAGACCTCGATCGCGCGACGCAGGGCACCACCCCACCCGCAGCCGACGTCGAGCAGCGTCATGCCTGGCTTGAGGTCGAGCTTGCCGAGCGCAAGGTCGAACTTGGCGATCTGCGCCTCGTCCAGCGACATGTCGTCGGTCTCGAAGTACGAGCAGGTGTAACCCATCGTCGGACCGAGGAACAGCGCGAAGAAGTCGTTCGACACGTCGTAGATCGACTGGGATTCCTCGTAGAAGGGTTCGAGACCTGCTACCGCATCCGACATGAAGGTCCTACTCCACTCTCTCATCGCCTGGTCAGACGGGCGACGGAGTGCAGAGCAACTGAATGCATCACCGCACGTATCCGGCTCCCCGACTGGACCGGCCTATCACATTACGAAGTTAACCTATCCAAGATAATTGACGAACCCAAGTTTGCAGCTCAGGCAGCTCCGTAGGAGTAGAAGCCTTTGCCAGACTTCTTTCCGAGTTGCCCCGCCTCGACCATCCGCAGCAGAAGCGGCGGCGGGGCGTAGCCCGGATCCTTGTACTCGTCGTACATCGAGTCCGCGATGAGCTTCATCGTGTCGAGGCCGATGAGGTCGGACAGCCGCAGTGGGCCCATCGGGTGGGACAACCCGGCCACCACGGCCGTGTCGATGTCCTCGACGGTGGCGACACCCGCTTCTGCCATCCGGATGGCCGACAACAGGTAGGGCACCAGCAGGGCGTTGACGATGAAGCCGGACCGGTCACCACAGCGCACCACCTTCTTGCCGAGCGTGCCGCCGGCGAACTCCTCGGTGCGCGCCAGCGCCCCTTCGGAGGTGACCAGCGTGCTGACCAGCTCGACCAGCGGAAGCACCGGCACCGGATTGAAGAAGTGCAGGCCGAGCACCCGGCCCGGGTTCTTGGTCGCCGCAGCGATTTTCATGATCGGGATGCTGGAGGTGTTCGAGGCGAGCACCGCATCGGGATCGGTGATGAGCTCGTCGAGTTGCGCGAAGATCTTGCCCTTGACGGCCTCGTCCTCGACGACGGCTTCGATCACCAGTTGACGGTCGGAGAGGTCGCCCAGGCTCGTGGTGAATGTCAGCCGGCCAAGCGCGGCGTCGCGATCGCCCTCGCTCAGCTTGCCCTTGCTCGCCGCGCGCTCCAGCGATCCGGTGAGGCGCTTGCGGGCCGCCTCGGCCAGCTCCTCGGCCGGCTCGAAGACGATCACGTTCGCGCCGGCCTTCGCCGATACCTCGGCGATCCCCGAGCCCATCTGGCCGCCGCCGACGACACCTACCCGTTCAATAGTCACGGTGACACTTTCTACTCCACTGGCGAGCTGGGCCCACACCGGAGGTAGGGGAACGCAAAAGTCCCCGACACGCCGTGGTGTGGGGGACTTTTGCGTCTCAGCGGATCAGGCTCAGTGGAACTGGCCCTCTTCGGTCGAACCCGTCAGCGCCGTCGTCGACGAAGTCGGGTCGACCGTGGTGGCGATCCGGTCGAAGTACCCGGCGCCGACCTCGCGCTGGTGCTTGGTGGCGGTGTAACCGCGCTCCTCGGCGGCGAACTCGCGCTCCTGCAGCTCGACGTAGGCGCTCATCTGGTTGCGGGCGTAGCCGTGGGCCAGATCGAACATCGAGTAGTTCAGGGCGTGGAAGCCGGCCAGCGTGATGAACTGGAACTTGAAGCCCATCGCGCCGAGCTCGTTCTGGAACTTCGCGATGGTCGCGTCGTCCAGGTGCTGCTTCCAGTTGAACGACGGCGAGCAGTTGTAGGCCAGCATCTGGTCGGGGAAGTCCGCCTTGACCGCCTCGGAGAACTTCTTGGCCAGCGCCAGGTCCGGGGTGCCGGTCTCCATCCAGATGAGGTCGGAGTACGGGGCGTAGGCCTTGGCGCGGGCGATACACGGCTCGACACCGTTGGTGACGTGGTAGAAGCCCTCGGCGGTGCGCTCACCGGTGACGAACGGGCGGTCGCGCTCGTCGACGTCGGAGGTGATGAGCGTGGCGGCCTCGGCGTCGGTGCGGGCGATGACCAACGTCGGCACGTCGGCGACGTCCGCGGCCAGGCGCGCCGAGGTGAGGGTGCGAATGTGCTGCTGGGTGGGGATCAGCACCTTGCCACCGAGGTGGCCGCACTTCTTCTCCGACGCCAGCTGGTCCTCCCAGTGCGATCCCGCGACGCCGGCGGCGATCATGGCCTTCTGCAGCTCGTAGACGTTGAGCGCGCCACCGAAGCCGGCCTCGCCGTCGGCGACGATCGGGGCCAGCCAGTTCTCGACGGACCGGTCGCCCTCGACCTTGGCGATCTGGTCGGCACGCAGCAGCGCGTTGTTGATCCGGCGGATCACCTGCGGCACCGAGTTGGCCGGGTACAGGCTCTGGTCCGGGTAGGTGTGGCCGGACAGGTTCGCGTCACCGGCGACCTGCCAGCCGGACAGGTAGATGGCCTTGAGGCCGGCGCGGACCTGCTGCACCGCCTGGTTGCCGGTCAGCGCGCCCAGCGAGTTGACGTAGTCCATGTCGTGCAGCTGCTCCCACAGCACCTCGGCGCCGCGGCGGGCCAGCGTGCTCTCCTCGACCACGTGCCCCTGCAGGGCGACGACGTCCTTCGGGGTGTAGGTGCGGGTGATGCCCTTCCAGCGGGGGTTGTGGTCCCAGTCGTGCTGGATCTGTTCGGGTGATTTCGGTGTGCCAACGGTGGACATCGGGCTGCTCCTTCGAATCCTTGCTAATCCCACAGCGTCTTCGCTGTTGTGCTAATCCGATAATGCACTGCGGTATATGCGCAGGTCCACCCATTACGATTGCCAATTTCCGCTAACGGCCGTCGCCAAATTGCAAACTTTGCGAAGATCAAATGCAGCTGTACCGGTTCAGTGGTTACCCACCAGTAGCCAATTTTCGCTGGTCAGTACGGCCGTACTGTTTAAACGGTTGCGACTATAGCGAGAAGATGGATGCGATGGCTTTCGTCTCATCGCCGACCACATATGTGAGCGTTGTAACAGTGCGATCGGTGAGTTCGGCGCCGAACTGTTCGGTCGAGCCCGCCGGATGGACGTGCTTGACGATCTCGAGCTTGTCGCCGAGGGCCACCGCCGCATCGTGTTCGATCGTCACCCGCAGCGGCGCCTTCACCAACTCCGGCCGGCTGTAGAGGTAGTCCTCGATCACCGTCCAGTACACCGAGTTGTTCATGTGGTCGAAGATGTCGATGTCGCTGACGCGTACCGGGTAATCACGGATTTCCGCGGCGTCCTCACGGCGACCGGCCTTCAGGTAGGCCTTCCACCGCAGCCTGCCCTCGCTGGTGGTGCGCTGGAGTCCCTCGATGAAGTCGTCTGCGATGCGAGCAGGCCCCTGCGTCTCCCTGTTGATGTTGATCCAGAACGCCTCGGATTCGACGAGACCGCCCTTGCGGCCGTCGATCCGCACCCGCATCTCACACCAGCGGTTCGACGTTCCCGAGCACCACCGCCGCAGCCGAAGCATGTCCTGGAACTCGATCGGCTCGATCATGTCGATCATCGTGCGGCGCACGATCCACAGCGGGTGAGTCTCCTCGAAGCCGAGTTCGCGCAAATGGTCGGAGCCGATGTCCTGGATGTGGCGGGTTGCGGCGTCGAATCGCAGGCGTCCCGCCCGGTCGACGTCGCCGACCCGCAGCGGCCACTGGAGATCGAACACGTCGGGGTGCGGGTCGGGCACAGGCATCAGAACCTTCGCCAAACCGCCTGCGGCCCCCTCCTTGGTACTCACGGTTGCAGATACTGCCACAGCGCGCCTGGATGCCAAGGCTGCGAAGGGGGCCTTCACATTCTCGTTATGCTTTCTGACGTGGCCAAAACGTTCGTCGGCTCACGGGTCCGGCAGTTGCGCAGTGAGCGCGGTTTCAGCCAGGCCGCGCTGGCCCAGATGCTGGAGATCTCACCGAGCTATCTCAACCAGATCGAGCACGATGTCCGGCCGCTTACCGTCGCTGTGCTGTTGCGGATCTCCGAGGTGTTCGGCGTCGACGCGACCTTCTTCGCCTCCCAGGACGACACCCGGCTGGTCGCCGAACTGCGCGAGGTGACGATGGACCGCGACCTCGGCATCGACGTCGACCCCGCGGAGATCGCCGACATCGTCAACGCGCATCCCACGCTGGCCCGCGCGATGGTCAACCTGCACCGGCGCTTCCAGATCACCACCACGCAGCTGGCCGCCGCCACCGAGGACCGATTCTCCGACGGCAGCGGCTCGGGTTCTGGCTCCGGCTCGATCACGATGCCGCACGAGGAGGTGCGCGACTACTTCTACCAGCGGCAGAACTATCTGCACGAACTCGATACCGCCGCCGAGGACCTCACCATCGACCTGCGCATGCACCGCGGCGACCTCGCCCGCGACCTGTCCGACCGGCTCAAGGCCGTGCACGGCGTGCACATCGTGCGGCGCACCGACCTCGGCGAAACGGTGCTGCACCGCTACGACCCCGCGACGCGGCGGCTCGAGATCGGCAGCCATCTGTCGTCGGGCCAGCAGGTCTTCAAGATGGCGGCCGAACTGGCGTACCTCGAATTCGGCGGCCTGATCGACGAACTGGTCGAGGAAGGCAAGTTCACAAGCGCGGAGTCGACGACGCTGGCCCGCCTCGGCCTTGCCAACTACTTCGCCGCGGCGACGGTGCTGCCGTACGGGCAGTTCCACGATGTCGCCGAGAAGTTCCGCTACGACGTCGAGCGGCTTTCGGCGTTCTACTCGGTCAGCTACGAGACGATCGCGCACCGGCTGTCGACGCTGCAACGGCCGTCGACGCGCGGTGTGCCGTTCTCCTTCGTCCGCGTCGACAAGGCGGGAAACATGTCAAAGCGCCAGTCCGCCACGGGCTTTCACTTCTCGTCCAGCGGCGGCACCTGTCCGCTGTGGAACGTCTACGAGACGTTCGCCAACCCGGGGAAGATCCTGGTTCAGGTCGCGCAGATGCCGGATGGCCGCAACTACATGTGGGTGGCGCGCACTGTCGAACGGCGGGCATCGCGATATGGTCAGCCGGGCAAGACATTTGCCATCGGGCTCGGGTGCGAGCTGCGGCACGCACACCGGCTCGTCTACTCGGAGGGACTCGACTTGTCGGGCGATATCACCACACCGATAGGGGCGGGCTGCCGGGTTTGCGAGCGGGACAACTGCCCCCAGCGCGCGTTCCCCGCACTCGGCCGCGCACTGGATATCGACGAGCATCGGAGCACCGTGTCGCCCTACCTGGTGAAGCAGTCGTGAGCGCGCCCGCCCGCATCGAGCCAGGCGGCTTCCGCGAACTCGGCCCGATCAACTGGGCCATCGCCCGGCTTGGCGCGCGGGCCATCCGGGCGCCGCGGTTCAGCTTGATGAACGTGCTCGGCCAGCACAAGCTGCTGTTCCTCGCATGGCTTCCCTACAGCGGACTGCTGCTCGGCATGCTGAGCAAGCTGCCGGTCCGCGATGCCGAGGTCGTCATCCTGCGGGTCGGCCATCTGCGCGACTGCGAGTACGAACTGCAGCAGCACCGCAGGCTGGCCAGGTCGCGCGGCCTCGGACCCGACGTGCAGGCCAAGATCTTCGAGGGCCCCGACGCCGACGGGCTGACCGACCGGCAGCGGGCGCTGATCACCGCCACCGACGAGTTCGTCGTCACCAGGGGTGTTTCGCCGGAGACCTGGGCGACGCTGGCGAGCCACCTGAACAAGGCGCAGCTGATCGAATTCTGCATGCTGACAGCCCAATACGACGGGCTGGCGGCCACTATCGCCACGCTGAACGTGCCTCTGGACTTCCCTGACTAGAGGTACGTGACCCCGCAGAGTCCGCTGATTCCCGCCGTTGGTGAATCTGACGACGTTTTTGGGCCATTTGCGTCGTCAGAATCACCAACGACAATTCGACGGCTGCCGACACAGGCACTAGAGATAGGTGACGCCGAGCACGACAAGCGACAGCAGCACCGGCGATATCGGCAGCGCGCACAGGAACGACGCCAACACTTCCCGCTTCTGCTTGTAGGCACGCCAGCCCAGTAGACCCGACACGACGCCGACGACGAACGACGCCGCCGCCACCACGAGCACCCAGCTGCTCACCGTGCGCGTCGCGATGGCGACGGAGATGCCTGCCAGCCACAGCATGTGGCCGACAATCAATCCGCCGATACCGGCGACCCAGATCGCTCTCAAAAGTTGATCATGTGGCCGGCGAGCCCGTGGAAGCACTCCTGAAGCGCCTCGGACATCGTCGGGTGGGTGTGGACGTTGCGGGCCAGCTCGGTGGCCGTCAGGTCCCACTTCTGGGCCAGCGTCAGCTCGGGCAGCAGCTCGGAGACGTCGTGTCCGACGAGGTGGCCGCCGATCAGCTCGCCGTATTTGCCGTCGGCGATCAGCTTCACAAAACCGCTCGGGTCGCCCACACCGTGCGCCTTTGCGTTCGCGGTGAACGGGAACTTCGCGACCTTGACGTCGTAGCCCTCCTCGCGGGCCTGCTCCTCGGTGAGGCCGAAGCTGGCTACCTGAGGCTGGCAGAACGTCGCACGCGGCATCATCCGGTAGTCGCCGAGCGGCAATGTGTCTGCGCCGCCGATGGTTTCGGAGGCGACGACGCCCTGCGCCTCGGCCACGTGCGCAAGCTGAAGCAGGCCGGTGACATCGCCGATCGCGTAGATGTGGCCCACATTGGTGCGCATGTAGTCATCGATGCCGATCGCCTTGCGCTCGGTGATCGCCACCCCGGCCTTGTCCAGCCCGTAGCCCTCGATGTTGGGTGCGAAGCCGATCGCCTGCAGCACCTTCTCGGTCTTGATCTCCTCGGTCTTGCCGTCCTTGCTGACGGTGACGGTGACGTCGCTTCCGTTATCCGAAATCGCTTCGACCTTGGTGCCGGTGCGGATCTTCACGCCGAGCTTCTTGAACTGCTTCTCGATCTCCTTACTCACGTCGGCGTCCTCGTTGGGCAGCGCCCGCGGCAGGAACTCGACGATGGTGACGTCGACGCCGTAGTTGTTCAACACGTAGCCGAACTCCATGCCGATCGCGCCCGCCCCCGCGATGACGATCGATTTCGGCAGCTCGCGCGTCATGATCAGCTTCTCGTAGGTGACGACGTTGTCCGAAAGCGACGTGCCGGGCACCAGCCGTGTGCTGCTCCCGGTGGCGATGATGGCGTTGTCGAACGTCACCGTCTGGGTGCCGCCGTCGTTGAGGTCGACCTCGAGCGTGCGGTCGTCGGTGAACTTGCCGTAGCCGTTGATCTCGGTGATCTTGTTCTTCTTCATCAGGAAGTGCACACCGGTGACGCGGCCCTCGGCGACCTTGCGGCTGCGGTCGAAGGCGACCCCGTAGTCGAACGTCGCCTCACCGCTGATGCCGAACTGCTTGGCTTCCTTGGTGAAGATGTGCGCGAGTTCCGCGTTGCGCAACAGCGCCTTCGACGGGATACAGCCCACGTTGAGGCACACCCCGCCCCAGTACTTGGGTTCGACGACCGCGGTGTTCAGCCCGAGTTGGGCGGCGCGGATCGCTGCAACGTACCCACCTGGGCCTGCTCCGAGAACGACGACGTCATAGTGGCTCACCCCGCCAACATTAGTAGGGACGGGTAACGGTGGTGGCAGTGCCGTGGGCTACTTTTCGAAGACGGCCTTGGCCGTACCCCGAATCGATGATCACGAGCCACGGGTGATCAGGGCACCGTAACCAGGGTCAGCCATGATCGGATCACGCTGCGGTGAGCACCGCGCGCCCGATTACCCCGCGAAATCAGGGCATAGGTTCGTCGTCGCGGCACTGACGAACAGTGTTCCTTGATCGAACTGGTACGTCTGCTCCACCGCACTCATCTCATCGATAACGTCTGGATTACTTCGAAGATGCTCGCATGTCTGATAGCCCGCAGCGATCACCTCGTCGGGTGTCTTATCCGGCAACAAGGCGCCGTCGATAGTCAGCTCGTCGAGGAACTGACTTTCCGGACTGGCTGTGGCGATCGGGGCAGACGCCAACGCGACAGCAGCCAACGCGAGCGACGCTGACGCGCACAACCGCAACTTTTTACTCATCGTCATCCTTTCGGGGGCCCGTCAACCGGTGAGCTCAGAGGTTCGACACTACGAGTGTGTGGCACCTCGAGATATCGGGCGTTTCCCTGTATTTCTGCGGTCGACAGCAGCCGATCGACGTGTTCGCGCACTCAGTAGGGGATGACACCTATCAGACAGCGGCTTGCGTGATCGCAGAAGTAGACGCCGTACAGCACCGCTGCCGCGGCCGTCGATGCGAGCGGGGCTGACATCAGCGCGATGCTCAGTGCGGTCATCAGCGGCTTGTTCGGCACCATCGCCGCGATCAGGGCCGCGACGATGCACATGACCAGGTAGACCAGCACGATGAAGACCGCGGGCGTCTTGTTGATCGAGTGGAACCACCAATAGAACAGGCCGAGCCCGACTGCGGCCGCCACCACCCACGACGCGAGGACCACCAGCGCGAACGTCCAGCGCTTGAGGTACCGAGCCTCATCCGATGCGACCGGCTGCTCCGACGCTGCAGGCAGCGGTTCGGACGGCGCCTCGTCGGTGAGCGCAGGCAGAGCGCCGGTGAACGTCGGCGTGAAGGGCGCCGTCGGTTCAGCTTCGGCACCTTCGCTGCTGCCGTTGGTGCCGTTGGTCGACCCCTCCTGCACTCGCGGCGGATGCCACCCGAGCGGTGCGCGGTGCCGGTGCGTTCCGCGGTAAGTCTGCTCAGGCACCGTGCACCACCTGGATCGCGGCAAGCGCACCGAACCATGCGGGCGCGATGGCGAGGACGAACGCGCCGAGGGCCGTCATCCAGGGCCGGTGCGAGAACAGGATCAGCACCATTCCGCACACGCTCGGCACCCCGACGACGAGTGCGACGACGAGATCGGGACGGATGGTCGCGTCGATCAGCTTCGTCGCCGCGATTCCGCCGAGCAGCCCTGCCGCGGTGCCGACAAGCATCGCGCTTGCGAGAATCCATGCCCGCGGTACGGGAATCACGTCTTCGACGATAACGCCGCTTCAGGCCGGGACGGCTTTACCCGCCCGGCGTGGCTGGTAACGGACACGCATCAACCGCTTCCGCCACGATGTGTGTCCCCGTAGAAGGCGGACGCGCGCCACGCTCGTAGTCGGCACCGGTCAGCGGCGGGTTGTCGGCCAGCGCCTGATTCTCGGCGTCGGTGAACGCCCGTCCCCGCGACAGGAACCGCATGCCCTCCGGCGCCTCGATGCTGAACCCGCCACCGCGGCCGGGCACCACGTCGATCACCAGCTGGGTGTGCTTCCACGCCTCGAACTGCGGGCCGGAGATCCAGATCGGCACGTCCGCGGGCGCAACGTCGAGAACGCCCAACAGCACGTCGCGGTCGCCGACGATGAAGTCGCCGTCCGGGTAACACATGGGTGACGACCCGTCGCAGCAGCCGCCCGACTGGTGGAACATCAACGCCCCGTACCTGCCCTGCAGCTTTGTCAGCAGGTCTGCCGCCGCGCGAGTGATCAGCGCGCGAGGCGGAACGTCTCCCATCACTGAAACGATAGCGCCGATGTTGTCTCCGTGCCTTCGCCGCGCCCTCCCCCTGACCTAGGCTCGCGGTCGTGAGCGATTCCACGCCCAGTGTCGGGTCGCCTGCCGAACTGGCATACGCGCTCGAGGCGACCGGCTATCTCGCCGACGAAGGCGTGGCGACGGCCGCCTACCTGGCATTGCGGATGGGACGACCACTGTTCTGCGAGGGTGAGCCCGGTACAGGAAAGACCTCGCTTGCCGCCGCCCTCGCAGAGGCGCTATGCCTGCCACTGATCCGCCTGCAGTGCCACGAGGGCATCGACGCGGCACAGGCGCTCTACGACTGGGATTTCCCTCGGCAGCTGCTGCACCTGCGGACGCTGGAGGCGGCCAGCACCGGCAACCTGGAGGCCGAAACCGCTGAACGCTCGCTCTACACCGAGCGGTTCCTGCTGGCTCGGCCGCTCCTACGGGCGCTCACCGAAGCGCCCTGCGTGTTGCTCATCGACGAAATCGACAGGGCCGACGACGAATTCGAGGCGTTTCTGCTCGAGGTGCTCGACGACAACGCGGTCACGATCCCTGAACTCGGCGAGGTGCGTGCCGCGACGCCACCGCTGGTGCTGCTCACGTCGAACCGCACCCGCGACGTGCACGACGCGCTCAAGCGGCGCTGCCTCTATCACTGGCTCGAGCACCCCGACCTGGCGCGTGAAATCGCGATTCTTCGCCGCCGCATCCCCGGCATCGCAGAGGCGCTCGCCGAGCAGGTGGCACGCGCTGTCCACGCGTTGCGCGGCATGGACCTCGTCAAGCCGCCGGGTGTCGCCGAGTCGCTCGACTGGGCACGGGCGCTGCGCGAACTCGACCGTGATGTCCTCGACGCCCAAACGGCGGCCGCCACGCTCGGCGCGGTCGTCAAGTACCGCGAGGACCTGGAGCGGATCGCCAGGGCGGGGCTGGACCGACTGCTGGCCGGGTGAGACGCCAATGCCCGCCATCGAGGACCCGCTGGTCGGCATCGCCGGCTTCGCGAATGCCCTCGCGGCGGCAGGGCTTCCAGTGGCGTCGGGCGCGGTCGAAACCTACACGCGGGCGTTGCGTCAGGTGGACGTCGCCGACCCCCGGCAGGTGTACTGGACCGGCCGCGCGACGCTGTGCCGGGGCCCCGACGACATCCCGCGCTACGACCTGGTGTTCGAGAGCTGGTTCGGCGGAACGCTGCCAAGGCCGGCGCCGCATCGCAAGGAGCGGCCGCATCGTTCCCGGATCGTTGCCCTCGACGCCGGCGGTGGTGCCGACGCCGGTGGCGACGCGCCGCAACTGCGCGTCGCGGCGGACGACACCGAGATCCTGCGTCACCGGGATATCGCCGAACTGACCCCCGCCGAGCGGGCGCACCTCGCCGAGCTCATCGCCGCACTACGCCCGCACGCTGCGACTCGCCCGGCCTTACGGCTGCGGCCGTCGCGTCGCGGCCACGTCGACCCGCGGCGCACCGTGCGCCACATGCTCGCCGCGGGTGGCGAACCGGTGCGGCCGAGGCGCCACCGCAAGGCCACCCGCCCCCGCCGAAGTGTGCTGCTGCTCGACGTATCTGGCTCGATGAGCCCGTATGCGGATGCACTGCTGCGCTTCGCGCACGTCGTCGCCCGCGCAAACCCCACCACCGAGGTGTTCTCACTCGGCACCCGGATGACCCGGCTGACGCGGGCGCTGCGTATCCGCGATCCCGAATTGGCACTTGCCGCCGCGGGCCGGGCGGTGCCCGACTGGGCAGGCGGCACTCGGCTCGGTGAAACGATGGGTGCGTTCCTGGACCGCTGGGGCCGACGCGGCCTCGCCCGCGGCGCGGTTGTGGTCACCTTCTCCGACGGCTGGGAACGCGGCGACCCGACGCTGCTCGCCGAACAGATGGCTGCACTTCGGCGGCTCGCACATTCGGTGCTGTGGGTGAACCCGCATGCAGGGGCGGACAGTTATCAGCCGGTGCAATCCGGGATCGCGGCCGCGCTGCCATACATCGACAAGTTGCTGGCAGGCCACAGCCTCGCGACGCTGCAGCAACTACTCGACGAAATCCGCAACGCCTGATCGGGCCTGGCAGTCAGATTGCCCCAGAACCGGTTTCGCCGTTTCGGGCGTTCGTCGCCACCAGCCAGAGCAGAGTAGTCCTATGCGCATCACTGTCACCGTCGATGGAACGACTTATACAGACGACGTGGAGCCGCGGCTCCTACTCGTGCACTACCTTCGGGACCGGCTCGGCAAGGTCGGAACCGTGGTCGGCTGCGACACCAGCAACTGCGGCGCGTGCACCGTGCACCTCAACGGGTTCAGCGTCAAGTCCTGCTCGGTGCTCGCCGTGCAGGCGGACGGCGGCGACATCCTGACCGTCGAAGGCCTGTCGCGAGACGACGGCACGCTGCACCCCGTCCAGGAGGCGTTCCGCGACAACCACGCCTTGCAGTGCGGCTTCTGCACCCCCGGAATGATCATGCAGACCATCGACCTGCTCGCCGAGAATCCCGATCCGGACGAGGCGGCTGTGCGCAACGGCCTCGAAGGCAACCTGTGCCGTTGCACGGGATACCAGAACATCGTCAGGGCGGTGCAGGATTCGGCGCAGCGACTGCGTGCCACCACAGCCGGTAGAACCTCGGAAACCGTTGCAGAGAAAGCGGATACGGCAGGAGGCGTGCGATGACCGCAACGGCAGAACCAGAAATCGGCAAGGCGAGGCTACGTAAGGAAGACCAGCATCTGATCACCGGTCGTACCCGGTGGACCGACAACATCGTGTTGCCGGGTATGCAACACATGGCTGTCCTGCGCAGTCCCGTCGCGCACGCCCGTATCACCGGTATCGACACGACCGCCGCACGCAGCATGTCCGGTGTCGTCGCGGTATTCACCGGCGCCGACCTCGCCGCAGAACAAGGCAGTCTGCCCAACGCATGGCAGATCACCGAGGACATGAAGGCACCACCCGCACCGTCGCTCGCAGTGGACGCGGTGAACTTCGCCGGCGAAGCTGTGGCAGTCGTTGTGGCCCGCAGCGCCTACGAAGCGCAGGACGCGCTCGAGGGGATCGACGTCGACTACGACGACCTGCCGGTAGTGCTCGACCTCGCGGCGGCTGCCGCGGACGGCGCGGAGTTGGTCCATCCCGATCTCGGCACCAATATCAGCGCGGTTTGGACGTTCGACTCCGCGGAGGCAGGGACCGGCTCCGACGTCGAAAAGGCCATCCGCGACGCTGAGGTGCTCGTGCAGCGCACCTTCCGCCAGCAGCGGCTGATTCCGGCGTTCATGGAGCCGCGTTCGGTGGTGGTCGACCCGACCGGCCCGCAACTCACCGTGTGGTCGGCCACCCAGATCCCGCACATCCTGAAGTTGATGCTGGCGATGACGCTGGAGATCCCGGAACACAAGGTGCGCGTGATCGCCCCGGATGTCGGCGGTGGATTCGGCGGCAAGCTGCAAGTGACGCCGGAGGAGGTGATCGCCCTTCTCGTCGCGCGACGAATCGGCAAGCCGGTCAAGTACACCGAATCCCGCAGCGAGTCCATGGTTGCGGCCCACCATGGCCGCGACCAGATCCAGACGCTGACGCTCGCCGCTCGCCGGGACGGCACCGTCACCGGTCTCAAGGTGGAACTGCTCGCCGATATGGGCGCCTACCTACGGCTGGTCACCTCCGGCATACCGATCCTTGGCGCGTTCATGTTCAACGGCATCTACAAGTTCCCCTCGTATCACTTCACGTGCACCAACGTCTTCACGAACAAGGTCCCCACCGACGCCTACCGCGGCGCCGGGCGGCCGGAGGCGACCTACGCCATCGAGCGGATGATGGACGAGCTCGCCATCGAGCTGTCACGCGACCCGCTCGAGCTGCGCGCCCAGAACTGGATCGCCCATGAGGAGTTCCCGTTCGACACCGTCGCCGGATTGACCTACGACTCCGGCAACTACGAAGCGGCCACCGCGCAAGCGAAGGAGCTGTTCGACTACGACGGGTTGCGCCGCGAACAGGCCGAGCGCCGTGAGCGCCGGGATCCGGTACAGCTCGGCATCGGCGTATCGACGTTCACCGAGATGTGCGGCCTGGCGCCGTCGCGCACCCTCGGCGCGCTGTCATACGGTGCGGGCGGGTGGGAGCACGCGGCGATCCGCATGCTGCCGACCGGCAAGGTGGAGGTGGTAACCGGCTCGTCGCCGCACGGGCAGGGCCACGAGACGGCGTGGAGCCAGATCGTCGCCGACCAACTCGGAGTCCCGTTCGACGACGTCGAAATCCTGCACGGCGACACCCAGTCCTCGGTGCGCGGCCTGGACACCTACGGATCGCGATCACTGGCGGTCGGAGCGATCGCGGTGGTCAAGGCGGCGGAGAAGGTGATTGCCAAGGCGAAACCGTTCGCGGCCCACATGATGGAATGCGCCGAGGACGACCTGGAGTTCGGCGCCGGACAGTTCCGCGTGTCAGGTACCGAGAAGGCGGTCACACTCCCCGAAATCGCTCTCGCCGTGTTCGCCGCGCACGACCTGCCCGACGGCGTGGAACCGAACCTGGACTCCGAGGCCACCTACGACCCGGAGAACTTCTCGTTCCCGCACGGCACGCATCTGTGCGCCACGGAAGTGGATACCGAGACCGGGCGCGTGTCGATTCGCTCCTACGTCTGCGTCGACGACATCGGGCACGTGGTCAACCCGCTGATCGTCGATGGACAGGTGCACGGCGGACTAGCGCAGGGCATCGCGCAGGCCTTGTACGAGGAAGCTGTGCACGACGAATCGGGCACACTGCTGTCCGCCTCGTTCGCCGAGTACCTGCTGCCGTCGGCGGTCGATCTGCCGTCGTTCACGACCGGACGAACAGAGACCCCCGCCACCACAAACCCGCTCGGCGTCAAGGGCGTCGGCGAAGCCGGCACGATCGCGTCCACCCCGGCAGTCGTCAACGCCGTCATCGACGCATTGCGCCATCTCGGAGTCAGCGACATCGAAATGCCCTGTTCCCCAATGCGGGTCTGGCAGGCCATCCAAACCGCCACCGAGGGAGATGCCCAATGATCCCGTCGAATTTCGACTATGTCGCGCCGACCACCGTCGACGACGCCGTGGCGGCGCTGGCGGACGGCGGTGAGGACGCCAAGGTCATCGCGGGCGGGCAGAGCCTGATGCCGGTGCTCCGACTGCGGCTCGCCGCCCCGACCGTGCTCGTGGACCTCGGCAAAATCGACGAGCTCCGCGGTGTGCGCGAAGACGACCAAAGCATTCTGATCGGGGCGATGACCACGTACTACGCGCTGCTACGCAACCCGCTGGTGAGCAAGCACGCGCTGCTACTCGCGGACGCCACGCGCACCGTTGCGGACCCGCAGATCCGGCATCGTGGGACGCTGGGCGGGGCGGTTTCTCACGCGGACCCCGCGGGCGACCTGTGTGCGCCTGTGCTCGCACTGGATGCCACGATGACGGTCGCGGGGCCGTCCGGCCGTCGCAGCATCCCGGCGGCGGAATTCTTCGTGGACTACCTCACGACGGTGCTGCAACCGGACGAAATCCTCACCGAGATAAAGATTCCCAAGCACACCGACTGGGCGGCGCACTATGAGAAGTTCAACAGGGTGGCGCAGGCCTGGTCGATCGTGGCGGTGGCCGCGACGGTGGCGCTCGAGGGCCGGGTGATCCGTCAAGCAAGCGTGGCACTGACCAACATGGCGTCGGTGCCGGTGCGTGCGCACGGTGTCGAGGCCGCGTTGATCGGGCAGGAGGCGAGCCCGGAGTTGATCAGGGCCGCGGCCGAGCACGCCGCCGAAGGCACCAGTCCCAACAGCGACGGCAATGCCGACGCCGACTATCGCAGCCACCTTGCAAAAGTGCTGACGAGACGAGCGGTCGCGACAGCCGCCGGCGTGTAGACGGCGTCGTCGCGCTACTTCGCGCGAGCGGCGCGGACGAACGGGGCCGTCGACGACGGCAAGAGCATGGACATCGCGTTCGGGTAGATCACGTCGACCTCGACCGTCGCCGCGAACCGGTACGGTTGTGCGGCAAGCAATCCCGTGAACTGTTTGCGCAGCCGCGACACCTCGGCGCGTACGGTGACGGCCCGCGACGGGTCACCGTAG
Organism: uncultured Mycobacteriaceae bacterium; assembly: GCA_902826815.1. Taxonomy (GTDB): domain Bacteria; phylum Actinomycetota; class Actinomycetes; order Mycobacteriales; family Mycobacteriaceae; genus Mycobacterium. Next base: position 12,403 of record CADEGF010000066.1, on the reverse strand, counting down.
AGGTCGTCGGCCAGCTCGGTGGCGGACCTGCCCGCGGGTGACGTCGCCAACACAAGCAGGATCTCGGCGTGGCGTTGCGAGATGTCGTGTCGCCATGCGGCGAACTGGCCCGCCATGTCCAGCGACGGCGCATCGGGGTTGCGCAGGTCAAGGGTCACCCGCGCAAGCTGCTCGGCCGAGTCGTCGGTTGCCAGCCGCACGAGCCAGCCGCCCGGCAGCGGTTCGACGTCGCACGGGCCGAGGGTGGACAGCCGCACGCGTCCCGGCGCGATGTCTGTGATGTTGGTGGGCAGCAGGATCCGGTTGTGCAGCGGCATGGCGTCCACTGCGGCCACCCAGCCGTCCTGGTCGACCGCCAGCGCGGGGCTGCCGATGCGCGCGAGGATGGGCGCCGCCACCGTGCGCAGCCGGTTGAGCGTGCGGTCGTGCTGCTCGCGCAGATGCGATTCGGCCAACCGGGCCACCGCATCCACCAGCGCCACGGTGGTCGGATGCACGGTCGCCGCGGGTCCCGACACGTCGACCACGCCGATGACCTGGCCTGTTCTCGGATCCCTTATGGGCGCCCCCGCACAGGTCCACGGGTGGTGGCTGCGCAGATAGTGCTCGGCGGAGAACACCTGGACGGCGCGCTTGGATGCCAGCGCGGTGCCGATCGCGTTGGTGCCGACTGCGGTCTCACCCCAGTTCGCGCCCTCGACAAAGCCGAGGCGGTCGGCGTGGCTGAGCACCTGGTTCGACCCCGACCGCCACAGCACGCGACCCACCGCGTCGGCCACGACCAGAATGTTCTCGCCCTCGGCGACAAGCGATTCCAGCCCGTGTGCAATGTCGTCGAGGACCTCGACGAGACCTGAGGCGCCACGCAGCGCCTCCAGCCCGGCCGACTCGACGGTCGGCGACCCCATTTTGTCGGGGCCGATGCCTTTTGCCATCAACCGCCGCCACGAGTCCTCGATGACCTGGCGCGGCCGGGCAGGCGCGCGGCCACCCGCCATGGTGGCGTCGTAGACCGCGGACATCAGCCGGGCATAGGTGCGCGGGTCCTCGCCGACCGCCACCGCGGGCTCAGGCACTGGCTGACCTTGCATCAATGCCGATTGTGCTCTCCATCACATCTCCCCGCCAGCCGCCCCCTCAGCGGTAGACGAGACCGCCGTCGATGAGGCCGGACTGGCCCGTCATGTACTCGGCGTCGTCGCCCGCCAGATACGAGACGAACCCGGCCAAGTCATCGGGCGTCTCGCCGCGGCCAAGCGCGATGCCGCCGACGAACTTGTCGTATGTTTCGCCCTCGGCGGCGCCGGTCAGCTCGGCGAACCGCTTGTCGATCTCGACCCACATATCGGTGCCGACCACACCGGGGCAGTAGGCGTTGACGGTGATGCCGTCGGCGGCGTGCTCCTTGGCGGCGGCCTGGGTCAGCGCACGCACGGCGAACTTCGTCGCGCTGTAGACGCCGAGCATCGCGAAGCCGTCGTGTCCGGCGATCGACGAGGCGTTGATGATGCGGCTGATCTTCCCGCTGTCCTTGTTGCCGAGCTCGGAGAACTTCGCGACCGCCGCCTGGGTCCCCCACAGCACGCCGTCGACGTTCACCGCCCAGATCTTGGCGACCTCATCGGGTGTGACGTCGACGACCGGGCCGACGAGCGCGACGACGAAGGTGTCCTCTAACCCCTTGCCGCGCAGCGCAAACCACAGGCCGATACCGATCGGACCCGCCCCGAAGACCATCGCGGTGTCACCCGAGCGCACTTCCCCGAGCGTCGCCGCGTGGTAGGCCACCGACATCGGCTCGACGAGCGCACCCAGTTGCAGCGAGACATTGTCGGGCAGCTTGTGCAGCATGTCGGTCGGCACCACGGTGTATTCGGCCATCCCGCCGTCGGACATCAGCCCGTGAAAGCCGATCTGGGCGCAGATGTTGTAGTTGCCCGCCTGGCATGCCGGGCAGTTCCCGCACCGGTAGATGGGCTCGACGGCCACCCGGTCGCCCTCCGACCAGCCGGTGACACCGGCGCCGATGTCGGTGATGACGCCGGAGAACTCGTGTCCGATGACCAGCGGCATCTGTTGGCCGGTCAGCGGGTGCGGTTCGGTCGGCACGAAGATCGGGCCCGCGTAGTACTCGTGAAGGTCGGTGCCGCAGATCCCGTTGTAGCCGACCTTGACCTTTACGGTTCCCGGTGCGGGCTCGGGTTCTCCGACGTCGGCGATCTCGATCTTGTTCGGCCCGTAGTAGACAGCTGCTCTCATGCGTCAGGTCTATGTGACCGCCGCCACATGCCGAAAGAGTTGCAGGAGGTTGCACGGCGGCTCGCAACCCGCTGCAACCCTTGTGGCCAGTGGCGATCAGGGTGTGTGGTGGGTCACATGACTCAGACGTTGGATCACGCCACCGACCTCACCCCGCAGGACCGGGTCACCGCCTGGCTCGCCGACTTCGAGGCGGCGCTCGCCGTGCGCGACATCGACCGCGCTGTCGCGAAGTTCGCCATCGACAGCTTCTGGCGCGACCTCGTCGCGTTCACCTGGAACATCAAGACCGTCGAGGGGCGCGACCAGATCGCGGGCATGCTCGGCGAGCGTCTGACCGCGACCGACCCGTCGAACTTCCGCACCCGCGAGGACGCGACCGAGGACGCCGGGGTGGTGTCGGCGTTCATCGAGTTCGACACGGCCGTCGGCCGCGGTATCGGCCACCTGCGCCTGAAGGGTGACGAGGCCTGGACACTGCTGACCGCTCTGCAGGAGCTGACGGGTCACGAGGAGCGCAAGGGCACGTCGCGGGTCCTCGGTGCGGTGCACGGCAGCGACGCCGACACCCGCTCATGGGCCGAGAAGCGCGCCGACGAGCAAGCCGAGCTCGGCTACCAGACGCAGCCGTACACCCTCGTCGTCGGCGGCGGGCAGGGCGGGATCGCGCTCGGCGCGCGGCTGCGACAGCTCGGCGTTCCGAGCATTGTGGTGGACCGCCACGAGCGGCCCGGCGACCAGTGGCGCAACCGCTACAAGTCGCTGTGCCTGCACGACCCCGTCTGGTACGACCACCTGCCCTACCTGCCGTTCCCGCAGAACTGGCCGGTGTTCGCGCCGAAGGACAAGATCGGCGACTGGCTGGAGTTCTACACCCGGGTGATGGAGGTGCCGTACTGGTCGAAGACCACGTGCCTGTCGGCATCGTTCGACGAGAACGCCAAGCGGTGGACGGTCGAGGTGGACCGCGACGGCGAACACCTGACGCTGCACCCGACGCATCTGGTGCTCGCAACCGGGATGTCGGGCAAGCCGAGCACGCCGACGCTGCCGGGCCAGGACGTCTTCCGCGGCGATCAGCACCACTCAAGCGCGCACCCGGGACCGGATGCCTACGTCGGCAAGAAGGCGGTGGTGATCGGATCCAACAACTCCGCGCACGATATCTGTAAAGCGTTGTACGAGAACGGCGTCGACGTGACGATGGTGCAGCGCTCGTCGACGCATATCGTGAAGTCGGACTCGCTGATGGACCTGGGGCTCGGCGACCTGTACTCGGAGCGAGCCGTAGACGCGGGGATGACCACCGAGAAGGCCGACCTGACCTTCGCCTCGCTGCCGTACCGGATCCTGCACGAGTTCCAGATCCCGGTCTACAACGCGATCCGCGAGCGGGACAGCGACTTCTACGAACGGCTGGCCGCGGCCGGCTTCGAACTCGACTGGGGCGACGACGAATCCGGCCTGTTCATGAAGTACCTGCGGCGCGGTTCGGGGTACTACATCGACGTCGGCGCATCCGATCTGGTGGCCGACGGCAAGATCAAGCTGGCGCACGGCCAGGTCGAGCGGTTGACCGAAGACTCGGTGGTTCTCGCCGACGGCACGGAGCTACCCGCGGATGTGGTGGTGTACGCGACCGGCTACGGCTCGATGAACGGCTGGGCGGCCGACCTCATCGGTCAGGACGTCGCGGACAAGGTCGGCAAGGTGTGGGGGCTGGGCAGCGACACCGCGAAGGACCCTGGTCCGTGGGAGGGCGAACAGCGCAACATGTGGAAGCCGACCCAGCAGGAGAACCTCTGGTTCCACGGCGGCAACCTGCACCAGTCGCGGCACTACTCGCTCTACCTGGCCCTGCAGCTCAAGGCACGCCACGAAGGCATTCCCACCCCGGTGTACGGTCTGCAGGAGGTCCACCACCTGAGCTGACCGGAAACCGGCCAGAACGGCGGGGCGAGGCGACCGCACGGTTCCGGCTGGCCTCACCCCGAGACGGCTGCTGATGCCACTGTCGAGCGGTCAACCCGCTGGTACGTTGCTTCGGTGGCTGCTACCCGGATCGTCGTGGCCGAGGACAATCTCCTCGTCAGGGAGGGTCTCGTCAGCCTGATCGCCACGCAATCCGACCTGCTGGTCGTGAGCACGTGCGGATCCCTGCCCGAGCTGTTCGAGGCCGTCGTCCAACATGACCCAGACGTGGTTGTCACCGATATCCGGATGCCGCCCGACCACACTGACGAGGGGATCAGGGCAGCGGGCAAGTTCCGTGAAACCCGGCCCGATCTCGGTGTGGTCGTGTTGTCCCAGTTCGTCAATCCAGCCTATGCACTGTCGCTGTTGGACCACGGCACCAAAGGCCGTGGCTATCTGCTCAAGGACCGCGTCGACGAGGTGGATCGTCTCGCGTCGGCGATCCGGACAATTAGCTCCGGCGGATCGTTCATCGACGACGAGGTCGTCGACGCGCTGGTGCGGGCACGGACTCGTCGGGTCGATTCGCCGTTGCGCTCGCTGAGCCAACGGGAGCTCGAGGTTCTCGCGGAAATGGCCACCGGAGCGACGAACTCGGTGATCGCCGAGCGTCTACACGTCGGCGAGCATGCCATCGAGAAACATTCGAACGCCATCTTTTCGAAGCTGGCGTTGGCCGAGGGCCAAGAGGTCAACCGCCGAGTCAAGGCGGTGCTGGTGTTCCTGGCCGGCGGCGATGATGAGGCTGCCTCGGGCCGATGATCGACGGCCAAGAGCCCGCGGCGGCCCGAAACCGGCTTCGCATCTTGATCATCTCCGACGCCACCCTGGCCGGGCTCGCAGGCATCTTCACCGTCGCCATGGCAGCCACCGTCGCCCGAATCAGCTCCTTGCTCTGGCTCGGTGTGTTCGTCATCGCGATCAGTGTGCTCATCGCCTCAGCGCTGCGTCCCCTGCGGCGAGACGACGTGTTCCTCGCGGTGCTACGGTTCTCGGTCGCCAACTGGGTGGTCTCAGTCGTCGCCGCCGCGGTAGCGACGTTCTCGTGGCCGCTGATGATGCAGGTGACGATCCTCCCGGGCATTCTGGCGGCGTCGTATGTGTCCCGTCGCCAGCTCGGTTTCTTCGCATCGGCGTCATTCGCCACCGCACTCCTGGTGGTGTGCCTCGGCCTGCTGCAGGACATCACCGGTCTCAGCGACGAGGTGCCGACATGGCTGAAGACGGCCATCCTCGTGGGAACGGCCCCGGCGTTCGGGGCCATCGTCATCCTTGTCGTGCTTCAGCACCATGCCATGCTGTCGCGGGCCCTCGACTTCGAGCGGGCCGCCAGCCAACAACTCGCCGAACACGCCGAGGAACTCCGGCGCTCGCGCGAGCGAGTCGTGGCCGCGACCGATCGGGAACGCCGCCGAATCGAGCGTGATCTACACGACGGAGCGCAGGCGCGCCTGGTTGGCATCAACCTCAAGCTGGCATCGGCCAGAAGGCTCGCCCGTGACGACCCGACGGCAGCGGAGAACGCCCTCGTCGACGTTCGCGACGAGGTACACCGGGCACACGCCGAACTCCGCGAACTGGCGCACGGTATCTACCCGGCGGCGCTGACCCAGCATGGTCTCGTCGCCGCTATCGAGGCCGCCGCCGATGGGAGCTCGGCACCGGTCAGACTTGCCCTGGATCGGATCGGTCGTTTGCCGGGCGCCGTCGAGGCCACCATCTACTTCTGCGTCCTTGAGGCCTTGCAGAACGCGATACGACATTCCCAGGCCGATCTGATCCAGGTTCGCCTGAGCCGAAGTGCCTCCGAAGTGCGGTTCGACGTGATCGATGACGGGGTCGGCACGACCGACGACGGAACCGATGGTGGTGGGATCACGAACATGCGCGACCGCCTCGGAGCGATCGGTGGCGAACTCCAAGTGACATCCGCTAACCGGCAGGGCACACAGGTGACCGGCGTCGTGCCCCTGCAACCCTGACAGGGCCACGTTTTCGCACAACCCGGTCAGCCGTCGCTGCCGTCATTGCCGTTGCCGCCTTGGCTGCCGGACGCTCCGTTGTCCCCGTTGCCTGCCGTGCCGCCGCCTGCGCCGCCCGCGCCACCCGAACCGCCGGAGCCGCCCGAACCGCCGGAGCCGCCAGTGCCGCCGCTTCCGGTGCTGCCATTGGAGCCGATCGCCCCGCCGGAGCCGCCCGGGCCGCCTGGGCCGCCCGCGCCGCCGTCGCCGCCGGCACCGCCGCTGCCGCCAGTGCCGCCATCGCCGCCCGGCTGCTGGACCGGCCCGATGACGTTGTTCACGGTGAAGCCGAAGCCGCCCTTGCCGCCCTTGCCGCCCTTGCCGCCGTCATCGCCGCTGCCGCCGTTGCCGCCGTTGCCGCCGTTGCCGCCGGGCCCGCCGTTGCCGAGCAGTGCCCCACCGTTGCCGCCCGGTCCGCCTACGCCGCCAGGGCCGCCGGCGCCGCCCGAGGCTCCGGTGCCGCCATTGCCGCCATTGCCGCCGGGAAAGGCCCCTATACCGCCAGGATGGAAAACAAATGCGGTGCCGCTGTCGCCGCCGTTGCCGCCGTTGCCGCCCCCGCCGCCGCCGTCGCCGCCGTTGCCGCCGCCGCTTGCGAAGGCGGAGCCGTCGTACGAGAAGGAGTTCCCCCCGTCGCCGCCGTTGCCGCCGGGGGCGCCGTATCCGCCGTCACCGCCGTCACCGCCGTCACCAGGGCCCGCCTGGTCAGGGGCCACCGCGATGCCCCCGTCGCCGCCGTTGCCGCCTGCCACACCGGGTCCGCCGTCGTGGCCGTCCTCGCCATCCTCGGCAGAAGCGTCATCGCCGTCCCCGGGAAAGGAGCCGGAGATGACAGAAGGTTCGAAGTCGAGGATGTCGTCGTCGCCGCCGGCGCCGTTGGCGGCCCGGACGCCGCCCCAGGCGGGGTTGACCCCGTTTCCGCCGTTTCCGCCCGTCCCACCGGGGCCGCCGGGGCCGCCGTTGCCGATCAGGAACGCGTCGCCACCCGCGCCGCCGTCCGCGCCGGGTCCGCCCATTCCGCCGGGGCCTCCGTTCCCCCATACCAGTGCACCAGGCCCGCCGTTGCCACCGGGCACCCCGGCGATCGTGCTGTTCCAACCGCTGCCGCCGTTGCCGAACAACAAGCCGCCGCCTATCCCGTCCGGGTGTTCCTCGGTCCCGTCGGCGCCGTTGCAGATCAGCCCGCACCGGGGAGTGCGCAGCAGGCCCAGCAGATCGACACCCCCGGTCCTGGTTGGGGCGGCGGCCGCCGCAGCGCGGCCGATCAGCGCCGCGGTCGCCGTGGGCCCATCGAATCCGGTGGGCGCCGTGGCTGCCAGACCAGTCGTGGTGGGGGCGAAGAAGCCAGCACCGTTGACTCGCGGTGAAGCGCCGGCGCTACCGACGTCGCTGCTCACGATGCTGGGACCGCGCAGGGCGGCTGGGGATCCGCCGCCGCGCAGACCCGCCGCGGCGCCGGGAGCGATCAAGCCGAGGAGCGCCAATGGCACCGATGTGGCTCCACCACCGGCGGCCGGCAATGTGCTCGGAGCCGTACTCGCCGCTGGTGCGACTGATGCGGTTGCCAATCGGTTGGTGCCAGACGGGGTGGGCAGCGCCGAAACCGAAGTCGCCAGCAAGATTCCGGCCCCGACGATTGCGATCCCGGAGGTGACATACGGCCGAACGGAATCCTTCATGACACAGCTCCCTGGCTCGAGGTGCGGGGAAATACATGATCTGACGGGCCGGGTGTCGGGCGGCAGGTTGCTACCTGCCCAACTCCTGGTGCGGGCAGCCTTACTCGTCGGGCCGTCAGCCCGCTGGTCATCAAGTTGAGGCGCGGCGTCGCCGTCCGGAACACTGGCCACATGGCCGCCGACGAGGAGCAGACCGCTACCACCGACCCCTACCTGTGGCTGGAAGACGTCACCGGCGAAGACGCGCTGGATTGGGTCCGACAGCACAATGAGCCGACGCTGGCCGAGCTGTGCGGCGAACGCTTCGAGCAGATGCAGACGGAGGCGCTCGAGGTGCTCGACACCGATGCGCGCATCCCGTACGTCCGCAGGCGCGGCGACTGGCTGTATAACTTCTGGCGCGACGCGGCGAATCCCCGCGGCCTGTGGCGGCGAACCACGCTGGACAGCTACCGCACCGACGCACCCGACTGGGAGGTGGTGATCGACCTCGACGCGCTGGCCACCGACGAGGACGAGAACTGGGTGTGGGCCGGCGCGCGAGTCATCGAGCCCGATCATTCCCGCGCCCTGATCACGCTGTCACGCGGCGGGTCGGATGCCGCGGTCGTCCGCGAGTTCGACATGCGGACAGAAGAATTCGTCGTCGACGGCTTCGAGGTACCCGAGGCCAAGACCCAGATCTGCTGGGAAGACGAGAACACCGTGCTGATCGGGACCGACTGGGGCGAGGATTCGCTGACCGAGTCCGGCTATCCGCGACTGGTCAAGCGGTGGCGGCGCGGAACACCGCTGGAGGCGGCCGAAACGCTGTTCAGCGGGTCGCGCGACGACGTACTCGTCGCCGCGTCGAGAGACCACACGCCAGGCTTCGAGCGGACATTCCTCAGCCGCGCCGTCGACTTCTTCAACGACGAGGTCTACGAGATGGCCGACGGCGAGCTGATCCGCATCGACGCGCCGACCGATGCCACCGTGTCGGCGCACCGCAACTGGCTGCTGATCGAGCTGCGCACCGACTGGTACACCGGATCAGGCACCTACCGGGCAGGATCTCTGCTCGCCGCCGACTACAACGAGTTCCTCGCTGGCACAGCGGATCTGCACGTAGTGTTCGAACCCGACGACCACACCAGCCTGCACCAGCACGCCTGGACCAGGGACAAGCTCGTCATCGTCACGCTCGCCGACGTCGCAAGCCGGGTCCAGACGGTGACGCCAGGCACCTGGGCAACCGAGCCGGTGCCCGGCATCCCGGACAACACCAACGCCGTCATCGTCGACACCGACGACCTCGGCGACGAGATCTTCCTCGATTTCAGCGGATTCACGACGCCGTCGCGGCTCGTGCACGGCCCCTTGAAAGACTCAGAGGGCCCCCTCGAGCTGATCAAGTCCGCACCGTCGTTCTTCGACGCCGGCGACATCACCGTCGGACAGCACTTCGCTACCTCGAAAGACGGCACTGCGATCCCCTATTTCGTTGTGGGACAACGCGACAACTCCGGACCCAGCCCGACGCTGCTCGGTGGCTACGGCGGCTTCGAGGTGTCGCGGACCCCCGGCTACGACGGCGTGACGGGCCGGCTGTGGCTGTCGCGCGGCGGAACGTACGTGCTGGCCAACATCCGAGGCGGCGGCGAATACGGCCCCGGTTGGCACACCCAGGCGATGCGAGAGGGCAGGCACCTGGTCGCCGAGGACTTCGCCGCCGTCGCAGCGGATTTGGTGCACCGCGGCATTACCACCGTCGGGCAGTTGGCGGCCCAGGGCGGCAGCAACGGTGGCCTGTTGATGGGCATCATGTTGACCCAGTACCCGGAGTTGTTCGGCGCCCTGGTGTGCAGCGTGCCACTGCTCGACATGCGGCGCTTCCACCTGCTGCTGGCTGGCGCGTCATGGGTGGCGGAGTACGGCGATCCCGACGAGCCCGACGACTGGGAGTTCATCGCGAAGTACTCGCCGTACCAAAACATCTCGGCCGACCGCCGCTATCCGCCGTTGTTGATGACGACCTCGACCCGAGACGACCGCGTCCACCCCGGCCACGCACGCAAGATGACCGCCGCGCTGGAGGCGGCGGGCCACCACGTGCAGTACTACGAAAACATCGAGGGCGGGCACGCCGGGGCGGCCGATAACAAGCAGACGGCATTCCGGTCCGCGCTGATCTTCGAATTCCTGCACAGGACGCTGCACACTTGACGCATTCGGCATCCCTTCGGCCGGGTTAGGCACGAAGGGCGGCGAGAGCGATGGTCCTGAGTCGCGCCGAGCAGCAGCTCCGGGGCATGGGCTTCTCCGATGACGGCATCAGGAAGATGCTCACCGGCCTCGGGTCGTTCGGCAACAGCGTCGGCACTGGTGTCGAGCGGTACGGGGATTCCGTGGAAACGGGCAGGCACGCACTCAACGGCTTGTCCGCGGCGGACGCCGAACTGTTTTCGAAGTGGGGCGGCCGCCTCGGCTGGGCGGGCAACGCCGCACAACTGGTGAGCGCGGGGTTCGACTGGTTCGACGGTGGAGACACCCGAAACGAGGATCTCGGCAAGGCTCTCGGTGGTGTCGGCGGCAGCTGGCTAGGTGGAGCAGGCGCAGGCGCGACAGTCGGCTCATTCGGCGGACTCTTCGACCCGAAACTGCCCGTCGGCGCCGTCGATCCAACGGCGCGTCTACTGGACCTGCAGCATCGCAAGCCCGGTGCTGCTGTTCGTCTCCCAACTGCCGGACTGGCGGTCGGGTCTGATCATCACCTTCGCTGTCGTCTTCTTCACGGTCGGCACTGCCTGGCGGTTCACATCGCACCTCAAGGTCCGCGCCAGGATCTACGCGGCGAGCAACTACAACCGGCAGCCCGACCCGCCGCCTGCACTGAGATCCGACAGCGAGTAAGAACGATGGCATGCGCATAGTCATTGCAGGCGGACACGGCAAGATCGCGTTGATCCTCGAGCGGCTGGTGTCGGCGCGCGGCGATTCCGTCGCCGGGTTGATCAGAAACCCGGCGCATGTCGGTGACCTGGAGGCGGCGGGGGCAACGGCACTGATCGTCGACCTGGAAAAGGCCTCGGTCGACGAGGTCGCCGCACAGCTGGCCGGTGCCGACGCCGTCGTGTTCGCCGCGGGAGCGGGACCGGGTAGCGGCGCGGCCCGCAAGGAGACCGTCGACCGCGATGCGGCCATCTTGCTCGCGGACGCGGCGGCGGCCGCAGGCGTCGAACGCTATGTCATGGTCTCGGCGATGGCCGCCGATCCGCAGGCCACCGCAGACGACGACGTCTTCCAGGTGTATCTGCGCGCGAAAGGTGTTGCCGACGAGGCGATCCGGAGCCGCCAGGCGTTGAAGTGGACGGTCGTGCGGCCGGGTTCGCTCACCGACGAGGCGGGGACGGGGCGCGTGACGATCGCCGAGTCGACGGGTCGCGGGAGCATTCCGCGCGCGGACGTCGCGGCGGTGCTGGTGGCGGTGCTCGACGAACCGGGCACTGCGGGCCGGAGCTTCGACCTCGTCTCGGGTGATACCGCTATCACGGACGCTGTTGGGGCGCTCGTACTCTGACGCCATGCCGACGACGCCGGAGTTCGAAACCCTGCTGTACAAGACCGAGCCGCCCGTCGCGACCATCACCCTGAACCGCCCCGGTGAGTTGAACACCATCGTTCCGCCGATGCCCGATGAGGTGGAGGCGGCCGTCAGCTTGGCCGAACACGATCCGTCCGTCAAGGTCATCGTGCTGCGCGGCGCGGGCAGGGCGTTCTGTGCCGGCTACAACTTCGGCGGCGGCTTCGAGCACTGGGGCGAGTCGATGAACACCGACGGAAAATGGGATCCGGGTAAGGACTTCGCGTTCACCACCGCACGTGCCACCAGCCCGACGCAGAAGTTGATGGCTATCTGGCGGGCGTCGAAACCGGTGATCGCCCAGGTGCACGGCTGGTGCGTCGGCGGCGCGAGCGATTTCGCGCTGTCCGCTGACATCGTGATCGCCAGCGACGACGCTGTCATCGGCACGCCGTACTCCCGGATGTGGGGTGCGTACCTGAGTGGGATGTGGCTGTACCGGATGAGCTTCGCGAAGGCGAAGTGGCATTCGCTGACCGGCGAGCCGTTGACCGGACGCGAGGCCGCCGACGTCGAGCTGATCAACGAGTCGGTACCGTTCGAGCGCCTGGAGGCGCGGGTCGCCGAGGTGGCCGCCATGCTGTGTCGAATTCCATTGTCGCAGTTGCAGGCTCAGAAGTTGATCGTCAACCAGGCCTACGAGAACATGGGGCTTGCGTCGACCCAGACGCTTGGCGTGATCCTCGACGGGCTGATGCGCAACACCCCCGAAGCACTGCAGTTCATCGAGACCGCGGGAACAGACGGCGTGCGCACGGCGGTCGAGCAGCGCGACGGCCCGTGGGGCGACTACAGCCAGGCCCCGCCCGAGCGGCGGCCCGACCCGTCACACGTCATCGAACCCTAGC
>CADEGF010000065.1:6873-31213 GCA_902826815.1 uncultured Mycobacteriaceae bacterium | reverse complement strand
CCAGGTGGTCGACGCCTCGTCGTCGGTCGTGGAGATCGACCGCGGCGGCTCCGGCAGCGGCTCGGGCTCGGCGTCGGATTCCGAGCGCGACTCGGGTTCGGGGCGGGGTTCGAGTTTGACCGCGGTGCGCAGCTGGGTGACCGACGCGTGGCGCGCCAACTCCGCATAATGCGCATCAGAACCATGCCCGGCCCGCTGCGCGATGACCCCGACCTGGTCCAGCGACAGTCGGCCTTCGCGCATGGCATCGGCGCAGCGCGGGAACTCGGGCAGCCGGTTCGCGACGGCGGCGATCGTGGCGGCATTCGTCGGCGAGGTGCCGGTTTTCCATGCCACCAGCGCGGCCACCGATCGGCACCCGGTGTTACCCCACAGCCGGTCACCGTCGATCTCGGCCACGATGTCCACGATGCGCCCGTCGATCGCGTTGCGCTGACCCGTCAACTCCGCCAACTCCTCGAACAACACCTCCAGCCGCGCCTCACGAGGCGGCGACGGCACGAACGACGGTGCGGTCGAAGACATAACCCCATCATCACAGAGAGGTCCGACAAAAATCGGCCGCGCTGCTAGCCCGGCGGTGGGTCGGTAGGCGTCAGCGAGATCGGCACCCAATGGGTGCCCGGTCCCTCCCCGGGGCAGCCGGCGCCGTCGACGACCAGGGTCCGTTCTCCGAAGAAGCTGCCGTCGGGGTTCGGGATCCAGTAGTCCGAGCGCCGGGATGGCACGCCGCTGTTGGGGTCGGCGCGTTGACAGAGGTAGGGCTGCTCACCGATTGTCTCCCACCGGCCGTTGTTCCATCGATACTCGAATTCCAACGGGGCACCGGGGTTGCGCTTCTGGTCATCCCTGTTGTCCATGCGCGCGACGCAACCATTCACGTCACAGTTCGTGGTGAACAGGACGGGAAAGGTTTTCGCGCTTGCCGCTACGGCGCCGACTAACACCACTTTCCTTATTGTGCCTGGGTAGCGCACCGGCGGGGTCAGCGCACCAGCTTCTCGTTATGCGCGCGCAGCCTCCACCGAGTTCGCGTCGGCATCGCCGCGGATCAACGCGTCGACCTCGGCGCGTCGCCTCGGACCCCAGGTCTCCTTGGTCGCCAGCACGCCGCCCAGCCCGACCAATCCCACCGCGACGTAGAACAGCGCGGGTCCGATCCAGCCGAACGAGTTGGCCAGCAGCACTGCCAGGAACGGGGCGAAGCCTGCAATGGATGCGGCGACCTGATAGCCGATGGATGCACCCGATGTGCGCGTGCTCGTCTTGAAGAGTTCGGCGAACCAGGCGCCCTGGGTGCCGGTGAGCACCGCGTGGATGACACCGATGGCGATGATGAACAGAAGCACGATCAGGAAAGGCTGCCCGGTGTTGGCCATCAGATACATCGGGATGCCGAAGGCGATCGCAAGTAGACACCCGGCGAGATAGACACGGCGACGGCCGATGCGGTCTGTGAGGCGGCCGGCATACAGCGTCGTGCCCACGGCGATGACACTGGCGATCACCACGCCGGTGAGCGCAATGGTGCGATCGGCCGGTTCACGCTTGGCGATGTAAGACAGCAGGTAAGTCGCCGTCAGATAGTACGCGCAGGACTCGACGACACGTAACGCGATGATTCGCAATATGTTTCGCCAATCGTCGCGGATGACGGTGAGGAACGGATTGCGGACGACGTTGCCCGCGGCCTTGGCCATTTCGAACTCCGGCGACTCGCTGATCCTCAGCCGCACGAACAGACCCACCCCGATCAGCACGGAGCTGGCCAGGAAGGGAATGCGCCAGGACCAGTCGCTGTCCAGCGGCGCGGCTGCCAGGAATGCGATGTTCGCAAGGGCGATGCCGAGTGGATTGCCCGCCTGCGGGATTGCGGCGAACCGCCCGCGGTGCCGCCACGGCGCGTGTTCGAACGCCATCAGCACCGCACCGCCCCATTCTGCGCCGAATGCAAGACCCTGAATGACCCGGATCGCCACGAGCAGAGCAGGTGCGAGGACACCGACTTGGGCGTAGGTGGGCAGGCAGCCGATCAGGACAGTGGCAATGCCCATGATGAGGAGCGCACCGACGAGTACCGGCTTTCGGCCAAACCGGTCGCCGAGATAACCGCCAATGCTGCCGCCGATGGGTCGCATCAGGAATCCGACGCCCAAGGTGGCGAACGACAAAAGGGTGCCGGTGACGGGATCCGATTCAGGGAAGAACGCATCCCCGAAGTACAGGGCTGAGGCCGTGCCGTACGCGACGAAGTCGTAGTTCTCGACACATGTGCCTGCCGCAGCGCCCAACGCGGTCTTCACCTTGCCCGGCGATCCGTGTTCAGCCTGCCGCCTGGTTTCCTCGATGGCGGTGCTCATTGCGTTATCTCCTTTGATAATTCGTCGGCCAGCTGCCGAGCCGCGTTGAGTTCGAGCTTGTGCAGTTTGCCGACGCGGCGGACGGTGTCGTCGTCGTCGTCGAAGCGGGCCGCGAGGAACGACTCGACGACCTCGGCCGCCGTCGCCTTCCCGATCACCCACGCGCCCATGGCAAGTGCATTCGCGTCGTCGTGTTCGACGCTCTGGTGTGCCGAGTACACGTCGTGGGCCAGGGCGCACCGGATGCCGGGGATCTTGTTCGCCGCCATCACAGCGCCTTGGCCTGTCCCGCACACCAGTACGGCGCGGTCGGCCTGTCCCTTTAGCACGGGCTCACAGGTGTCCCTTGTGATGTCGGGGAAGTCGACGGGGCTGTCGTCCTGCGTGCCGGTGTCGATGACCTCGTGGCCGAGGCCTTCGAGCACAGATCGCACGTGCGCCTTCAGCGAATAGCCCGCGTGGTCGTTGCCGAGAGCGATTCTCATCGCCGTCCCTCCGTTGTCATTGCGTTGCCTGTGATTTCGTCGTTGTAGGGAATGGAGTCGATGGCTCCCGGCCGTGTCACGGTGACGCCGGCGGCCAGCACCGCGACCTTGATCGCCCCGAGGATGTCGCCGGGAGCGGCGGCCAACAGGGCGGCGAGATAGCCGATGAAGGTGTCGCCTGCGGCGGTGGTGTCGACCGCGTCCACGGCCGATGCGGGGATGTGTTCGACATCGCCGCGATGCGTGACGTCCACACCGTCGGCGCCCAGCGTGCAGATCACGGTGGCGTCGGCAACGCGGGCGAGCGATGTGATGTCGTCGGCGAGATGCGCGAGCTCGTGTTCGTTGACGACGAGAATGTCGACGTCGTCGAACAGGCTCCGGACGGCGTCCGGCACCGGCGTCGGGTTCAGCACGACGGTTCCGCCGGCGTCAGCGGCTACCCGGGCGGCGTGCCTGACCAACTGCTCGGGTGTTTCGAGCTGAAGCAGTAACAGGTCCCGTTCGCCCATATCGTGCAGGGCGTTATCGATGTCGGCGACGGTGAGCTTTGCGTTGGCGCCTGCCACGACGACGATGGTGTTCTCACCGTGCCGGTCGACCGTGATGAGCGCGCAGCCCGTCTCGGCATCGGGAATCACCCGCAGGTACCGCGCATCGATGTCCTGCTCGGTGAGTGCGCGCTGGAGCAGTCGACCGTCCTGGTCGTCGCCGATCGCCCCGACGATTCTGGTCGGGGCACCGGCCCTTGCGGCGGCGACGGCCTGGTTGGCGCCCTTGCCTCCCGCGGTCAATGCGGTGTCGGATGCCAGCACCGTCTCGCCCGGCGCGGGCAGACGGGTGACCTGCACCCGGTGGTCGGCGTTGAGGCTGCCGACGACGAATACTCGCGGGCGACGATCACTGGTCACGGCGTCGCCCCGCAGATCTATCGATGAACCTTGTTGGCAGCACCACGGATTCGGGCTCGTCGCCGTTGATCACGCTGATCAGCAGTTCGACGGCGCACTGCCCGACCGCGCCCGCATCCTGTGCGATCACCGAGATCGGCGGGTCGAAGTGCGCGAGCCACTCGATGTCGTCGAAGGCCACGACGTCGATGTCCTGACCCAGCCGCAGGCCGTTTGTGCGGATCGCCGCGAGCGCACCGAGTGCCATCAGGTTGTCCGCGGCGAGAATCACGGTCGGCCGGTTCTGCCGTGACAGCAGCTGTTCTGCGGCGCGGACGCCGCTCTCCTCCTGAAAGTCGCCGAAGGTGATCAACGACCGATCGACGTCGAGCCCGTGCCGAGGCAGCGCTTCTGTGAAGTCGTCGTAGCGCTGCCGCCCGGTCGAGATGGACTGGGGTCCACCGATGTACGCGATCCGCGAATGTCCTGCGGCAACCAGATGAGCGATCGCTTCGTCGAGTCCGACCCGGCTGTCGGTGGTCACGCTCGGCACATCGATGCCGTCGACCGTGCGGTCGACGAACACGACCGGCATCCGGCTTTCGATCAGCGCATCGAGGCTGCCTGAGCCGCGCCCCTGCGGCGCCAGCACCACGCCGTCCACCCGCTGGGTCAGAAACGTTTCGAGGTAGCGGTCCTGCTGCTCGACGTTCTCGTTGGCGTTGCCGAGCAGCGTTACGTAGTCGGCGCCGAGGGCCGCCTGTTCGGCGGCGTGGGCCACGTCGGCGAAGAACGGGTTGCGGACATCGGAGACGAGGAGGCCGATCGCGTGTGTTCGGGTGAGCCGAAGCGAACGCGCCTGCGCGTTGGGCCGGTAGCCGAGCGCGGTGACCGCCTGGGTGACGCGGTCCCTGGCTGCCGGCGACGTGGCGGGATGGCCCGAGAGCACCCGGGAGGCGGTGCCGAGGGAAACCCCTGCGTGCGCGGCGACATCCCGGATGGTGACTCCCCTACCAGCCAATTCAGGCTCCTACACGTCGTGGGAACGTTTCCATGGGAACGTTTCCACGTAATGTAGGTCACAGCCCGGGGAGAGTCAACCGACCTGATCAGCCGCGATTATTCGTCGTCTTCGGGCCAGAGGATGAACTCGTCGAACGCCCGCCGCGCTGGTTCGGTACCCACCTCGTCGAGGGCGGAGCGGATCGCGCGCAGATGCGCCACGGTCATCTCCAACGGTGGCTCGTCCGGCTGGTACGTGGTCCGCACCGGATAGTCGACGCCCGCTTCGCGAGTCATCTCGATGTGGCATCCGATGACATGCGTGACCGGATGTGTCTCACAGAATTCGATGAGCCGGTCGATGCTGTTCGAGAAGGCGGCCCAGTCCACGATGTAGAGCCGGCCGCGGTAGACGGTGTCCCCGGTGAACAGAATTCCGGTCCACGGGTCGTAGAAGGTCACGGAAGCCGAGTGATGTCCTGGCGTGGCGAACGCCTTGAGGACGCGGCCTCCGAGATCGACGGGCCGGATCGCGTCGGCGTCGTTCGCGAATCCGAAGAACTTCCAGGCGGTTTCCTTGTCGGCGTCGATCAGGACGGTGTCTTCACGGTCGGTGAATTGGTCGTCGCCGGCCACGTGGTCACCGTGTCCGTGGGTGTGAAGCACCAAGAGGCCGTAGCCGTTGCGCGGGTTGCGGTCGAGCCAGGATTCGATGAGTGCGTCGACGACCCGGCGGAGGGGAAAGAATTCGGGTGCCGCGGTAGCGCCGGTGTCGAGTAGAACGGCGCGCTCCTGCCCGAACAACAGGAACAGGAACGGCGCCTCGTAGTCGATCGCCTTGTTCTGCCGCAGGATGACGGTGTTCTCGTCATACCAGTAGGTCTGCAGATCGGGATCGGTGTTGTGCTTCGATGACGGCGAGCCGTGAATCCATTGCACATCAAGGGGTATCGCGATCACAGCTGAACTCGATTCAGCGACACCGGACATGACTCCGATGCTACGTATTCCTGCCGCCGTTCACACCGAGGATCTGTCCGGTGATGTAACCGGCCTCCTCGGAGACCAGGAATGCGCACGCCGCGGCGATGTCCTCCGGCCTGCCCATCCGGCGCACCGGCGTCATCGCGATCGTCCTCTCGACGTTGGTGAATCCGCGTTCTTCGGCGCTGCGCAGCATCGGGGTGTCGATGAACCCCGGCGGCACCGCGTTGACGGTGATCCCTTCCGGCCCGTACTCCAGCGCCAGCGATTTGGTCAGACCGTTCACGGCGGACTTGGCCGCAACGTAGTGCGCCATCCCTGCGACGCCGGAGTGTGTGCTCGACGAGCTGATGTTGACGATTCGTCCCCAGCCGGCGTCGACCATGTCGGGCAGCACCGCCTGACAGCAGTGGAAGACACCGTTGAGGTTGACGTCGAGCACCCGCTTCCAGGTTTCGAAGTCGATGTCGGCGAAACGCGAGAAGCCCTCCAGCCCAGCGGCGTTCACCAGGATCGACACCGGTCCGAGCCTGCCGCGGATCTTGTCGAGCGCGGCGTCCACCTGGTCGCGGTCGGTGACGTCGGCGGTGAAGGCGAGATCGGCATCTGAGCGCTGCAGGTCGATGGTGGCGACGTGGTGGCCGTCGGCTTCGAGGCGTTGCGCGATGGCGCGTCCGATGCCGGATGCCCCACCGGTGACGACGGCTGTCTTCATGACCGAGTTCCTTTCCTGCGTAACCCAAGGGTGCGCCGTCCTGTGTCGACGAGATGCCGCAAAAGGTCGTCGTCGTCGACGGTGATCCATGCCGGTCCGACGGCGCTCGAGATCCCCGCGAGTGCGATGGTGGCCTTGATCAGCCCACCCGGATCCTGTTCATCGCCCGCAAGCAGCGTCAGTTGCCTGCTGATCAACTGCGACCAGTGCGGCTGTTCATGCAGCAGGGTGATCACGCTCGGATCGCAGGCGAGCACCGATACCAGCGCACGGTTCGCCACCGCCAGTTCGGCATAGCCGCGCAGCATGTGGTCGGCTCTCGCGTCGGCGCTTCGCTGCGATTCCGCGCTTGTGATGATGCCGCTGAGTTGGTCGAAGATCGGTTCGACGACGGCGGCGAGCAATTCCTCGCGGGTGCGGAAGTGGTAGTAGATGGCGGCCTTCGTGAAGCCCATCTCGTCGGCGATCATCTGCAGCGAGGTGCCCGCGAAGCTGTGCCGGGTGAACAGGTCGACGGCGACGTCGATCAGGCGCTGCCGGGTGTCGGCAGCGCTCGCCGTCCGTACCGCGACCGTCTCCATACTTTACGATCGTACAGTATCCACTTGCCGATCGTAAAGCGGGCTTACAGCGGTCGCGATCGCGATGAACGCGACGATGTGGCAGCAGGCACGCAACGCTGCCCACCTTGCGAAGCGGTCCAGATGTGTTGCAAGCAATGCTGTCTCGTCGTCTCCAGCTGTCCTAACAGCGCGCATCGCGGGTAACGCTCTTGCAGTGCCGACAGAGCCGAGCAACGTCGCAAGCCAGTCGGTCTTGGTCATTGGTCACGGGCCCGGTCATGGCCTGCGCTCGGCGGCAGCGGTCCACGGATGCAAGCGCGGAACCCAGCCGGGCACATTGGCGCGGTACTGCACGTACTCGCTGCCGTACTGCCGAGTCAGCGTGGGTTCTTCATACCAGCGCACAAATGACGCCGTTGCGATCCACCCCAGCGCGGCATACAGCAGCAGCCACGCACTGCCGAACAGCAACGCCTGGCCGACAATGGCGATCAGCAGCCCCACATACATCGGATTGCGGACATAGCGGTTGAATCCGGTGACCACGAGATGCTCGGTCGGAGCGACCGGCGCCGGGGTGCCGCCCGCCTTCGCGAACTGGATGAACGCGTGCAGCGCAGGGATCAGCCCGACAACAATCAGCAGCGCGCCGGCGCACTGCACGGCGCGCCACCCCGGTGCCGCCTCTGGAATCTTCCACCCGGTGATCAGCCACGGCAGTAGACCCACAACGGTGCCCGGCGCGACCACGAAGAACGCCGCCGAACCGACTGCGGCCGGTAGTTTTTGCATTTCTATTCTCCTTCCCCGTCTCTGTCGGAGCGGTAGCCGGGCGCGGCGACCGCGCGCAAGAACCCCCCAGCGAACACCGAGCAGGTGCGCTCCAACTCAGCTGCTTGGTCTGCGGCACCTCCCAACGCGTTGCGCATCAGCAGGTGTGCCATCAGTGGGCCCATCAGTTGTTGAAGGAGCAGCGGTACGGGAATGTCGCGAAACTTGTCGGCCTGCACCTGTGCCTGTAGCCACCCACCCACCCCGGACAGTGCTTGGGGAAAATACCGAGCGAAGATCTGCGCCGTCGGGCCCTGCGGATTGGCAAGCAAGTCGGCCAGCATCGCAGTGGCGACGCGTGGCTCGCGCGTGAGGCTGACAAACATCGTGCGGTAGAAGTCGGTCACCGTCTGCTCCAGGTCTGCGGCCGGATCTGCGCACAGCCGGACCAGATCGCGCAGCGGGCTGTATTGCTCATAGATCGCGGCGAACAGCTCGTCTCGGGTGCCGAAGACCGCATGCAGGCTGGGCACCGAACACCCTGCCGCCGCGGCGACCGCCTCAAGCCTCACCGTGGCCAGGCCGTGAGCGCTGACCAGCCGGGCCCCGGCCTCGACGGCCCGTACCCGCACGGATCGGCCACCAGGGTCAACACCGGCCGCCCGCACCGCCTCATCCAACGCTCGCCGCGTGCCCCCGAGTCGACGCAACAGCGTGCTGCGAGACAAACCAGCGCTCTGCGCGATGGTCGTGAGCGACACGTCGGCCACATCCTTATCGCACTGCGCCGCCGCGTGAATCGCCGCCTCCACGAGCTCTGACGCGATCGCTAATTCACCTTTAGGTGACATATTACTGAAGCTAGCATATAGTCCGGTTCCACACGAGTGTGCAGCGACTACGTCAGTAACGGGACTCCGATGAAACCGGCGACGACGACAACGCGACCTCCACGGGACCTTCAGCGAGCGCGGCGGACCGTCCTGGTCGCCGTTGTTGTCGCCGTCGTCATCGTCGCCATCGGCTACCCATTCCTTGGCGCGATTGCAATCGCGATCTGCGGGCTGTTCGTGGTCAGCTTCCTGCCGTGGCGGCTCACCACCTACGGCCGCCCCGCCGACCCCTTGCCCCTGGTCGTGCCCTACCTGGTCGCAGTGATCTTCTTCAAGGTGCACGTCGGCGAGGAGTACCTCAGCGAGATATGGCAGGCCTTCCCCAGGATTGGCCAACCGATGACCGAGCGCACCTTCTTCCTGGTTGCAGCCGTGATCGCGCCGATATTCTGGCTAGTGGGGCTGATTTTGCTGTATGTGCGAACCGAGATCGGCAACTGGATGGCGTGGGTGTTCGTCGTCGCGATGGCCATCGTCGAAAGTTCGCACTTCCTCTTCCCATTCATGGACACCGGCCACTTCGGCTACTTCCCCGGCATATACACGTGTCTGCTCGTGGTGGCCGCCGGATGGTTCCTCGGAGCGCGCCTCTATCGCGCCGGAACCCCCGCTGGCGCACCACAACTCAAGCGGGCATTCATTTGGCTGCTCAACCACACGCTCAACCCGATCGCGATCCGCGCCGCGCGCGCCGGGCACGGATTTGACCTCGTCCGCCACCGCGGGCGCAAAACAGGCCGGGTCTACGAGACGCCGCTCATCCTGGCCCGGGTCGACGGCGGCTTCGTCGCGGAACTCACCTATGGAACCGACGTCGCGTGGTACCGCAATGTTGTCGCCGCGGGCGGCTGCGAAGTGCTCGTCAAAGGCGCCGAGTACAAAATCGACGGTATCGAGGCATATCCCTCCGACGCCGGCAGGCACGCATTCGGCTTTCCGGGGCGAATAATCCTGAAACTGCTCCGGCGCCGCGAATTCCGCTTCCTTCGGGAAGCAGCGACAGACCCAGACCGAAGCGCTACGTGACCAGGGCGACGGCGAAACCGTCCCAGTTCTTGGTGCCGACCGTCTGAATGGCGGCCGCGTCCAGCCGCGGGTTCTCACCGATCATGTCGAACATGGCGCGAACCGCCTTGGCCTGATGGTCGTCCTCGGCGGGGTTCAGCACCCGTCCCATCCGAGCGATGTTGTCCACCACGATGACCGAGCCGGAATGACCGAGCTTGATGGCCCACTCGACGTAGGAGACGTTGTTCTCCTTGTCCGCATCGATGAAGAACAGGTCGAAGGTGTCACCGCGTTCGGCCAGCCGCGGCAGGGTGTCGAGCGCGGCACCGACGATGACCTCGACGCGATCGGCGACACCGGCACGCTCGAAGTTTCTGCGCGCCACCTCCGCGTGCCGTTCCTCGAATTCGAGGGTGACGACCCGGCCGTCGGCGCCGACACCGCGGGCCAGGTTGATGGTGCTGTAGCCGGCCAGCGTGCCGATCTCCAGCACTCGTTTGGCGTTCGTCATTCGTGCCAGCAGCGAAAGCAGCCTGCCGTGTTGCGCCGACACCTCGATCGCAGGCATATCGGCTTCCGCAGCGGATTCCCGTGTCGCGCGCAGTGCGTCGTCCTCGGTGTGCAGCGCTTTGGTGAACACGTCGTCGAGGGCTCCTGCGTCCGGACCGCGCACGCGAGGAGCAGAAAAACTTTCCGTCACCGGCCCGACGTTACCCCGGTCAGCGCACGCCCTCCTTGGCGTAGACGACCCGCAGCACATGGGCGACCTCCGGACCCATCACCGCCTCGGCGACTGCGCAGAACGTCGCGATGAACTCGGGGCCGTGCGGCGGGTCGGCGTCGCAGAGGTGGTGTGCGATCTCGTGCAGCACGACCAGTTCGCGCAGCGCCCATGTCGTCCGTCGTTCCGGCACCGCGATCGCGGCCCCGCCGCCGTCGCGTTCGTAGTGCGCGGCGGAGAGCCCGCGCCGCGGCCTGACCGTAAGGGGCGCGGCATCGGGCCAGCGGGTGCGGACGGACCCGAGCGCGAGGACGTCGTCGACATAGCGCTGTACGGAGTCCACCGACGCGAACCGGGCTTCCGGCGGGAGCGTCAGGTTGGCGCCGAAGAATTCGATCGAGCGGCTGCCGTGCTGATCCGCCCGATCGAACAAGGTCCGGACGAAGTCTTCTGCGGCGTAGACCTTGGCGCGCTGGGTGTCGCGGGCACTCACCGGTCCAGCGCGCCGCGCGCGCCGCTCAACTCCTGGCCGCCGCCCAGCCGCGCCCGTCGGCCCGCACGATCGCCCGCCCGCCGCGCCGACGACGAATATCCGGCCGTGGCACTTGACGCTGACCAGGTGCCGCGGGCCTGCGACGTCTGGCGATAGAAGGACTTCAACTCGATGTCCTTGTCCCGCAACGCGATCGTCGTACCCGGGCGGCTCTCCTTGCTTTTCGTCGCCTCCCGCCTGGCGTCCTCGCGGGCTTCCTGCAGCCGCTTGCCGACGCGGGCGCCGAAAGCCAACTGGAAGTTGATCCGCGCGGTGATGGTCGGGGTGGGCTTGTGCTGACCGGACCCGATGTAGGCCTCCGACGCCTTGACCATCTGCGTCACCAGACCGGCGTAGAGGGCGTGGCTGGCGTCGATGTCCTCGGCGAAGCCGTAGGCGTAGACGAACGTCGAATTCGATGCGATGTCGCACTTCACATCGTTGGCCATCGCGATCACCACGAACAGCTGCACGTAGGTGCGTAACCCGCGCTTGCCAGGGTCACCGATGGTGATGGTGCGCTGCACGGGCGTCTGCGCCTTCGTTCGCTGGTCCGAGTGCGACCGCGCGACGGCCAGGTCGATCGACGTCGCGGTGGCGAGTCGTTGTGCGGCGGACATGAAGGCGTCCGCCTCGTGCGTGTTATCGGTTCCCTCGGCTTGGCGCAGCAACGCGGCGATGCGGGCAAGCATCTTGTCGTCTGTCATGCGCGGATCCGCTCCGCTTCTCGCTCGGAAGTCATCGCCCAACAGATTAGGGCTACTTCGCGACAAATTCGTCGAGCGCATTCACAAGCTGTGGAGAAAGCGGCGCGTCCTTGGCGAGGTTGGCGATGCTGTCGGTCGGGTCGTCGCGCAGCACGTGGTTGACGCCCTTGAGTTCGACGACGGTCAGCGCGGTGTGCGCCAGCGCGTCGATGAGCGGTTTCATGGTGTTGCACAGCGCCTGCCGGTCGGTGTCCGAACACGTCAACAGCACCGGGGTGCCCGCGGGGATCTTGGCGGCCAGCGCCACCGGGTCGATCTTGTCGGTCTCTTCGATGGCCTTCGCGTTGCCCGGGTTGAGGATCGCGCCGAGGCCTTCGGGCAGGTCCTTCGGCACGGTGCCCTTGGTGCGGACCTCGTCGACGGCGGCCAGCCAGGTGTTCAGCGTCTCGGGGCTGGCGTCGGAGCGCACCCGGTTGGTGATGATGTCGAGGTAGCGGCCGGACAGCGGCTGGAGCAGACCAAGCGAGTGGATCTTCGGCGCACCGGGCGAGACGTCCGATGCGAGCGTCATCGCGTGAACACCGCCTTCCCCCAGCGCGTACACCGAAAGGCGCTCCTTATCCGTGCCCGACTGGTCGGCGAGAAAGCGCGCCGCGGCCTTGGCGCCTGAGGTGTAGACGGAGCTGACGACCTCGTTGGGGCGCTGCTGGAACGGGCCGAGGCCGGTCTTGCCGGTGCCGATCTTGTCGTAGCGCAGGCTGGCGACCCCACGGTCGGACAGCTGCTCGGCGAGTTGGCGCATATTGCCGATCTTGCCGACGACGATGTTGTCGCCGTTGCGATCGGTGTTACCGCTCTCGGAGATCAGCAGAGCGGCGGGGCCGGGGGCGGCATCCTTCTGGTGGCGGTAGGTGCCGTGGATGGTCAGGCCGTCGGCTTGGAAGCTGACCTCGTCCTCGACCCACTGCTGCTGGGACTTCTCATCTGACGAGCAGCCCACCGAAAAGAGCATCAGCAGGGAAAGCGTCAGCGCGACAAGAGCTTTCAAATCTTCGCCTCGATCCACGCTGCGACGTCGTCGAGCACTACGGCACGTTCGGGTTCGTTGAACACCTCGTGGTAGAGCTCCGGGTAGACCTTGAGTTCAGCATCGGAGGACCCGACGCACTCCATCAGGTGTCTGCTGCCCTTCACGGGGATCAGCTTGTCCTGCTCGCCGTGCACGACCAGTAGCGGCGCCGTCATGGCCTGCGCTCGCTGCGGCATGGTCTCGCCGACCCCGATCAGTGCGCGGCCGATCCCTGCGGGCAGCCTGCCGTGGTGCACCAGGGGGTCGTTCTCGTAGGCGGCGACGACGGCGGGATCGCGCGAGACCGCGTTGGCGGGCAGTTGTTCGACGGGCAGACCCGGCACGATCCTGCCGAGCACCTTTGCCAGCAGCACCATCACCGGCGACACCGAATCCGCGGCGTCGACGGCCGGGCCGGACAGCACCATCGCCGCATAGTCGTCGGGATGCTCGACGCCGTAGGCGAAGACGACGCCGCCGCCCATGCTGTGGCCGAGGACGACGCGTTTGAGTTCGGGGTACTCGGCGGCCGCGATCCCGACGAGGGTGCGGAAGTCCTCGGTGTACTCGGAGATGTCGCGCAGGTAGACGCGCTTACCGCCGGAGCGGCCGTGCCCGCGCAGGTCGAGGGCGTAGACGGCCAGCCTGGACTCGCCGAGCCGCTTGGCGACGTGGTCGTATCGGCGGGCGTGTTCGGCGTAGCCGTGGCAGAGGACCACAACTGCGCGGGGGTCCTCGTCGTCGGGCTCCCACACGTCGTAGACGATGCGGACGCCACCGACCCCTTCGAAGGACCGTTCGTGTCGGCTACTGGCCATCAGCGCAGAGTAGCCAACCCGCCGAATTCGGTCGGTGGCAGTTGTCGGACCGCTGCGTAAGCTCGACGGCGTGAGCGTGCTCGCAGAAAGCCTGGAACCCGCTGATGAGGCGGCCGCCGCGGATGCTTTTCTCGCCGATGCCCAGCGGTATCGGCGTGAGCTGCTCGCGCACTGCTACCGGATGACCGGCTCCGTTCACGACGCCGAGGATCTGGTTCAGGACACCTACCTGCGCGCATGGAAATCCTTCAAGGGATTTCAGGGCAAATCGTCGGTGCGGACCTGGCTGTACCGGATCGCGACGAACACCAGCCTCACCGCGCTCGAGGGCAGGCAGCGTCGGCCGCTGCCGTCCGGGCTGGGCCAGTCTTCGTCGGATCCGACCGGCGATATCGCCGAGCATCGCGAGATCACCTGGCTCGAGCCGCTCCCTGATTCACCGAAAGAGGATCCGTCCGACCCGTCGGTGATCGTCGAATCCCGCGAATCGGTGCGGCTGGCGTTCGTGGCGGCCCTTCAACATTTGTCGGCCCGGCAGCGCGCGGTGCTCGTGCTTCGCGAGGTGCTGCAGTGGAAGGCGGCCGAGGTCGGCGAGGCCATCGGTGCGTCGACGGCCGCGGTCAACAGCCTGCTGCAGCGCGCGCGTGCACAACTCGACGAGGTAAGGCCGACACACGACGGGGCGGTCGCCGCCCCGGAATCACCCCAGGCCCAGGATCAGCTGTCGAAGTACATCGCAGCGTTCGAGGACTACGACATGGACAAGCTGGTTCAGCTGTTCACCGAGGATGCGGTGTTCGAGATGCCGCCGTTCGACGGCTGGTATCAGGGGCCGGCCGACATCGTCTCGCTGTCGAAGAACCACTGCCCCGCAGAGGGCCCGGGCGATATGCGTTTCATCGCGATCACCGCCAACGACCAGCCCGCAGCGGCGCTGTACATGCTCAACCGCGAGACGGGTAAGCACGAAGAGTTCCAGCTGCACGTGCTCGAGGTCCGCGAAGGCGGCATCGCGCACGTGGTGGCTTTCCACGCGGGCGACGGCCTGTTCGCGAGCTTCGGGCTGCCCACTGATCTTTAGCCGCGAGTGGCCACTTATCTGCCGGGCTGACCCAAAATGCGCGCTATAACTGGCCATTCGGCGCCAGCCGCACGCAGTGCCACACAAGTCCGCTCCACGATGACGTGTCGGCGGTAGCGCAATATGTCTGCGCTGACCCTCACAATCACCCAGCCGAGCGCCGCTAGTTCGGCATGCCGGTCGATGTCATGGGCTCGACGGCGTGGATCCGTCCAACGCTGTTCGCCGTCGTACTCGACGCCGACCTTGAATTCGCGGTAGCCCATATCGATGCGCCAACGGCCCACACGAATCTGCGTCTCCGGTTTCGGCAGACCCGCATCGACGAGAACCGACCGCGTCCGGGTTTCCTGCGGCGACTCCGCGCCGCCGTCCATCAACTCCAGGACTTCGCGAAGTTGCCGAAGCCCGCGGACGCCCGGGTGCCTGCCGATGAGTTCCTGAATGGGCCCAGGTTGCAATCCTGTCGCGTTGGCCAGCGCATCCACGTTGACGACCGCCATCGTTCGGCCACGGCGACGCCCGAGGTCGAACGCCGTGCGAGCGGCCGTCGTCGCCGGAATGCCGCGAATCAACTGGTGCTCATCCTCGGGTAGTTCGTCGCGATGAATGAGGATCCCCGCCACCGGTTTCCCATTCCGTCGATAGAGCTCGGCGGGCCGTTTCGGGTCGATCCATTGCGAGCCGTGCAGTGAAGCCGCCGACAAGCCGGCGACGGTCGCCTGCCGATCCGACCACAACCAGGCCGCCTTTGCCCGCTGAGCCGGTGTGAGGACGACGCCTTTCGGGCCGTACACGTTGCGGTAGATCCGGTCGTAGTCGCGCTTCAGCGTGCGCGGGCTGACGGCGCCGCAGGCGATTGCTTCGGTCCCGATGAACGGCCATGCCTCCATGGACACACCGTCATCGGTGAGGACGACACATCTGCTCGGTGAATCGGTGTTATCCACAGGCTCGAGTGGCCAGTTATATGTCGTCAATGTCATGTGCGCGCTCATCAGGTGGCCACTCGATGTGACAATCTCTAGCTAGGTATCAGCACAGCTACAGCGCATATTTGACAGGTGTTTTGTAACGTGTTCTATGATTGCCGGTCATGAAGACCAAGGGCGCTCTGCTGTGGGAGCTCAATTCTCCGTTCAAGGTCGACGAGATCGACGTCGGCGATCCCGTCGCCGATGAGGTGCAGATCCGCGTACACGCGGCGGGCATGTGCCACTCCGACTACCACCTGACCACCGGCGCCACCCCGATCGCCCTGCCTGCGCTCGGCGGCCACGAAGGCTCAGGCGTCATCACCAAGGTCGGCAAGAACGTCACGGGCCTCGCCGAGGGCGATCACGTGATCCTCGCGTTCATCCCGGCCTGCGGCGGGTGCCAGCCGTGTCTGAAGGGCTTCCGCTCGCTGTGTGATCGCGGCGCGGTGCTGCTCGGCGGCAAGGCCATCGCCGACGGCACATCGCGTGTCCACGCAGGCTCCACCGAGGTCTCGCCGATGAACCTGCTCGGCACCTTCGCCCCGTACATGACGGTGCACAAGGATTCCGTCGTCAAGATCGACCCCGACATCCCGTTCGAGTCCGCGGCGATCATGGGTTGCGCGGTGCCGACCGGGTTCGGCTCGGCGACCAACGTCGCGCAGGTGCAACCCGGCGAGACGGTCGTCATCGTCGGCGTCGGCGGCATCGGCATGAGCGCGCTGCAGGGCGCGGTGATCTCCGGCGCGCGCAACGTCGTCGCCATCGACCCGGTCGCCTACAAGCGCGACCAGGCGATCAAGTTCGGCGCCACGCACGTCTACCCGTCGATGGCCGAGGCGATCGCGCCGGTTCTCGAACTCACGCACGGCTTCATGGCGGAGAAGACGATCATCGCTGTCGGCCAGATGCGCGGCGAGTACATCGAGGAAGCTTTGATCCTGACCGCCAAGACCGGCACCTGCGTGGTGACCGGTATGGGCGCGATGACCGATGTCGACGTCAAGCTCAACCTGTTCCTGTTCACGATGTTGCAGAAGACGTTGAAGGGCAACATCTTCGGCGGAGGTAGCAGCCACGTCGAGACGCCGAAGCTGGCCGGCCTCTACAAGTCGGGGCTTCTCAAGATCGACGAGATGATCACCAACACGTACACGTTGGACAACATCAACGACGGATACCAGGACATGGTCGACGGCAAGAACATCCGCGGCGTCATCAAGTTCTCAGAATCGGACTGGTAGACCGCGTCGCTACCCTGGGGTGCATGAGGGCATCCGTCGACATCCGCCGCGCCTCTGACCGGGGCACGAGCACGACGGAATGGCTCGACTCCAGGCACTCGTTCTCGTTCGCCGGTTACTACGACCCGGACAACACCCACCACGGGTTGCTGCTCGTCAACAACGAGGACATCGTCGCGCCCGCCGCGGGGTTTGAAACCCACCCGCACCGCGACATGGAGATCGTCACCTGGGTATTGCAGGGGGCGCTGGAGCACAGCGACTCGATGGGCAACTCGGGTGTCGTCTATCCGGGCCTCGCTCAGCGGATGTCGGCAGGCACTGGCGTGCTGCATTCGGAGAAGAACGGATCTGCAAGCGATCCAGTACATTTCGTGCAGATGTGGGTGGCGCCCGACGAGGCGGGCATCGAGCCCGGCTATCAGCAGGCCGAAATCGACAGCGGCCGGCTGACCGGCGGGTTGATCACCATTGCGTCAGGCAGAGGCGACGATGCGGCCGTGCGCATTCACAACGAGAACGCCGCGCTGCACGGCGCGCGGCTGCAGGCAGGCGACGCCGTTGACCTGCCAGATGCGCCGTTTCTGCACCTGTTCGTGGCCCGCGGCGCCGTCACACTCGAAGGCGCGGGGCCCCTGCACGACGGAGACGCCGCCCGGTTCACCGCCGCAGGCGGTCAGCGCGTCACCGCAACCGACTCGTCCGAAATCCTCGTTTGGGAGATGCATGCCGGTCTGGCCACCGCGTAACCGCATCGTCGTCGGGCTCGCAGGGCTCTTCGTGCTGGCGGCGTGTTCGACCGAGTCCCCGGCACCGCAATCAACGGAACCCGCGTCGTCGACGACGGCGGCCGCACCGGCACCGGGCTCACCGATACTGGTGTCCGCGCCGGTAAGCGTGCCCGGCGACCTCGCGGAGCCACCGCTCGACGAACCGCGGCAGGCGTTGATCCCCGAGGGCTGGACGATCGGTGTGTGGGCCAGGATTCCGAAGGCCCGCCTCGAGGCGTGGACACCCGACGGTGCACTGCTCGTATCGCTGCCCGCGACCGGTCAGATCCTGAAGCTGACACCGAAACCTGTTGCGGCGCCGGAACAGTCGACGTTGTTGGAAGGCCTCGACCAGCCGCACGGGATGGCGTTCGCCGGCCCGAAGCTCTATCTCGCCCAGAGCGACCAGATCGACGCGTACGACTACGTCGACGGCGCGGCGATCAACCCGCGCACCGTCGCCGCCGATCTTCCCGATGCGCGCAGCCCAGAACTGAACGGTGCCTACGCGCACGCGCTGAAGAGCGTCGCCGTCGGCCCAGACGGCGCTGTGTACTTCTCGATCGGCTCGACGGGCAACATCTCCGCCGAGGACCGCGACGCCAACCCGCCGCGCGCGACGATCATGCGCATCCCACCGGGTGGCGGCGGCGCGGAACCTTTCGCGACGGGTGTCCGCAACGGCACCGGCCTCGCCGTCGCACCCGACGGTTCGATCTGGACGGCGGTCAACAACCGCGACAACGCACCCGACCCGGACGGCAACGTCGCCACCCAGTACGTCAACGAGCATCCGCCGGAGGCGCTGGCGCGACTGACTCCAGGCCGCGAATTGGGTTGGCCCTACTGCAATCCCGACGGTGGTCCCGCCGATCTGCCGTTCATCCGCGACATGTCGACGAACAGGGACGGGTCGCTGATGGACTGCGCATCTCTGCCGCCCGTGGAGCAGAGCATGGGTGCCCACTCGGCACCGCTGGGTCTGGCGTTCACGACGGGGGTGCTGCCGCCGCCGTACGCGGACGGCGCGCTGGTCGGCATCCACGGCTCGTGGAACCGGCAGCCGCCGCGCGCACCCGAGGTGTCGTTCTTCCCCTGGCGTGACGGCACTCTCGGCGATCAGCAGACCCTGGTCGGCGGGTTTCAGTCCGACGACGGACAGCGATGGGGCCGCCCGGTCGCGGCCGTCGTCGGACCGGATGGCGCGGTCTACGTCAGCGACGACTACGCAGGAGCCATCTACCGACTGGCGCCACCGGGGCGTTAGCGCACCGTGGGCGTCTTGGCTCCTCGGCGCCCGGTGATACCGACATAGATCGCGATCAGCACGATGGCGACGATGATGCCGACCAAGAACGGAATGACCTGCCAGCCGCCATTGGAGTTCGAGTAGCCAAGCGAATAGGTCAGCCACGACCCGATGAACGAGCCGAGTGCGCCGAGGATGACCGTCATGATCACGCCGATGCTCTGCTTGCCGGGCATGATGAGCCGCGCGAGCACACCGACAATCAAGCCGATGACCAAAGCGCTGAGAATGGTTCCGATCATTTTTCGCCCTTTCAAGAGGTGAGTCCCGTGCCAACGGGATTACCCAATCGGCGGCCGAATCCACCTCCCGTCGCGCCGAATCCACCTCCCGTCGCGCCGATACCGAATCGTGACGGCGCTGTTACTGAAGGTGACTGTGAGGTTGGTGTGATTAGGGTTGTCTTGTTTCCTGGTCTTTTGCCAAAGGGGCAACCGTGTCGACACTTGCCGCGCTCAGCCGGCGCTTGGTGGCGTATGCCGCCGCGCTGATGCTGTGCGCCGGGCTGGCGGCGACGGTCGCGCCCGTTGCCCGGGCCGACGGTCGCGCGTTGCTCGCCGGTGCGATCGCGAACACCCGGGGCTCCTACCTCGTCTACAACTTCGGCGACGGCCACCCCGCTCCGATGCTCAACGCAGGCGGCGGCTGGTACGAGATGAACAGCGGCGGGCACTTGATGACGATCAAGAATGCCTCCGGCCGGCTGCAGCCGCGGCTGTTGGTCGACAGCCACCAGGGCTACCAGGGTCGGTGCGAGCGCGATGCGGGCGCTCGCACCGGTGAAGGGCTGTGGCAGGCATCCGAGGTCTACGCGCCGCTGGAGGCGTGGCAGGCGCTCGGTCAGCCGACGATCGCGATCAACGCGAACTTCTTCGACGTGCGCGGCCAGAAGGGCGGATCGTGGCGCGACACGAAATGCAGTTCGCCCCTTGGCGCTTACGTCGACAACACCCGCGGACAGGGTCGAGCCAATGCCGCCGTCACCGGCACCGTCGCCTACGCGGGTAAGCAGGGGCTGTCGGGCGGTAACGAGCACTGGTCGTCGCTGGCCACGATGATCCTTCCGGCGGGCGGAGCGCCGTATGTCGTCATGCCCAAGGGCCCCGACGACTACGACTCCGCGTCACCGGTGATTCAGAAATTGCTCGACCAGAACGCCCGCTTCGTCGCGGTCGCAGGCATCGGCCTTCTCGCGCCTGGAGACACCGGACAGCTCAACGACGGCGGCCCGAGCGCGGCGCGCACCGCGGTCGCCTACAACCGGGCCAGCGATCAGTTCTATGTCTTCCAGGGCGGCAGCTACACGCCCGACCAGATCCAGGACCTGTTCCGCGGACTGGGCTCCGACACCGCTGTGCTGCTCGACGGCGGCGGCTCATCGGCCATCGTGCTGCGGCGTGATACCGGCGGAATGTGGAGTGGCGCAGGCGTTCCCAAGGGCAGCTGCGATACCCGGCAGGTGCTCTGTGATTCGCGTGAGCGTGCGCTCCCCAGCTGGCTAGCCTTCGCCTGACACGCCGATGCAGGAGCTGACGCGCCGCACCGTCTTGCGGCTGGGCGCCGGACTCGCCGGAGCGTGTGCGCTTGATCCGTTGTGGCAGTTGGGCCTTGCCACCGCGTCAGGAGCACCACCGGTCGACCAGCCGTCGCCCTCGTCGGCGAAGGCGCCTGCGACCTACTTCACCGGCTCGTTCGTGTCGGCGGCGCGCGGCGGCATCGAGACCAAATGGGCGATCGCCGTGCCGCCAGGCCGCCACGCGCGGCCGCTGCGCACCGTGATCGCGTTGCACGGTCGCGATATGGACGCCGACGGCGTCATGGGCATGGGCGTCGAAGCCGGGTTGGCCGAGTTGGCGAAGGCCGGCTACCCGCCTTTCGCAGTGGCGGCGGTCGACGGCGGCAACGGTTGGTGGCACCGGCGAGTCAGCGGTGAAGACTCCGGAGAGATGGTGCTCAACGAGTTCCTGCCGATGTTGGCGACCAAGGGCCTTGACACCCGGCGGGTGAGTTTCATCGGCTGGTCGATGGGAGGGTACGGCGCCCTGTTGCTCGGCGGGGCACTGGGCGCGGCACGGACGGCGGCGATCTGCGCAGTCGCGCCTGCGCTGTTCACCGACTACGGCCTGGCGCTTCAAGAGCGCGCGTTCGACGGTCCCGCGGACTGGTTCGCGTACTCGATCTACGGCACGCCCGCGCTCTCGGAGATTCCGATACGTATCGACTGCGGCGCCAACGACCGGTTCTATGACGCCACCAAACAGTTCGTCGCATCGCTTCGCAGACCGCCGTCGGGGGTGTCCTTCGTCGGCGGCCACGACGTCGTCGCGTGGGAGGAGAAGCTCCCGCGAGAACTGGCCTGGCTGGCCACGTAGCGCGTCGATCCCGGGATACGCCTGGGTCCCGTGAGACGATCGTTGCTCGAGTGAACAGAGTTGCGACTGCGCCCCGGCCTGACTCCCGACGCGGATCCCCTGCGAGCGGGCGGACCGCTCTACCGCAGAAGCGGTTTCGCCCGGACATCGAGGGTCTGCGCGCGGTCGCCATCATCGCCGTCGTGCTGTTCCATGCGGGGATACCCGGCGTCAGCGGCGGGTTCATCGGGGTCGACGTCTTCTTCGTCGTCTCCGGCTTCCTGATCACCGGGCTGCTGTGGCATGAAGCGTCGAACACCGGGACCGTGGAGATGGCCCGGTTCTACGGTGCGCGAGCGCGCCGACTGCTGCCCGCAGCCGTGACGGTTCTCGTTGCGACATGCGCAGCGTCGGCCCTTCTGTTGCCGCCGCTGCAGGCGCGCAGCGTGATCGGTGACGGCATCGCCAGCGCGCTGTATGTCGGCAACTACCGGTTCGCGATCCAGGGCACCGATTATCTGGCGGCCGACACGCCGCCGTCACCGCTGCAGCACTACTGGTCGCTGGGCGTGGAGGAGCAGTTCTATCTGCTGTGGCCTGCGTTGATCATCGGCACGGCATGGCTTCTCGCCCGGGTGACTCGTCGTTCCGACGCAGGTGCGCGGTCGGTGGCGCCGTATGTGCTCGTGCTCGGGGTGTTGGCCGCGCTGTCGTTCATGGTGTCGACGGCGTGGACCGAGAGCTTGCCGTCGTGGGCGTTCTTCTCGCTGCCGACGCGTGCCTGGGAGTTGGCGGTCGGTGGGCTGGTGGCGATGACCGCCGGTGCGTGGCGGCATCTGCCGGCGCCGTCGGCTGTGGTCGTGGGCTGGGGCGGGCTGGCGCTGATTGTCGTCACGTGCACGCAGGTCGGTGAAGGGAATCCGTACCCCGGGACGACGGCGCTGCTGCCGGTGCTTGGCACGGCGCTGATCATCGGCGCCGGTTGTGCGACACCGGATCTGGGCGTGGGACGGTTACTGTCGAAACCGACGATGCGTTCGATCGGGCGGCTGTCGTACTCGTGGTATCTGTGGCACTGGCCGGTACTGATGCTCGCGCCTGCGCTGCTCGGCAAGCCGTTGGGGTTGGCGGGCAATCTGGCGATGGTGGCGGTGTCGTTCGGCCTCGCGGTCCTGACGCTGCACCTGATCGAGAACCCTGCGCGGTTCGCACCGTCACTGAAAGACTCGGCGAAGCGAA
Source organism: uncultured Mycobacteriaceae bacterium (assembly GCA_902826815.1). Classification (GTDB taxonomy): domain Bacteria; phylum Actinomycetota; class Actinomycetes; order Mycobacteriales; family Mycobacteriaceae; genus Mycobacterium. The sequence goes on along the minus strand of CADEGF010000065.1, from coordinate 8,724 downwards.
GCCTGGCGATGGGTGGTGCGCTGACGGCTCTTGCGGTTGCGGCGTGCTTGGTGCTGCTGATGCTGCGGCCCGTTCCGGTCGGCCATGGCATGGCTGCCGCGCCTGTCGCGGTCGGACCGGCCGCCCCGTCGGCTGCGGCTCCCCCGCCGATGTCGGTGCGAGATCAGGTGTTGGCGGCGCTCGCCAAGTCGGCGGAGCCCGGTCCGGTACCTGCGAACCTGACGCCGGCACTGAATGCGATCGCGAAGCCCGAGGTGTTCGTGAACGGATGTGTGCTGTCGTGGCGCGACGTCGCGCAGCCGGACTGTGTGTCGGGTGACGCGAGGGCGCCGACGACGGTGGCGCTGGTGGGCGATTCGCATGCGGCGATGTGGCAGCAGGCGCTGGAGCCGGTTGCGCGGGAACGGCATTGGCGCCTGGAGACGATGAGCAAGGTGCTGTGTCCGTTTCTGGATCTGCCGACCAACAGTCCGTACCTCGGCCGCAAGTTCACAGAGTGCGAGCAATGGCGCGGTTCGGTGATGGCGCGGCTGTACAGGGAGAAGCCGCAAGTCATCGTGCTCGACATGTCACGCAGGTACGGCGCGGACTTCGGTTTCACGAGCTATGACCAGGCTTGGCTGGACAGCTTGACACTTGTGGTGCAGACGCTGCGGCGAACGGGCGCAAAGGTTCTGGTGCTGGGGCCGGTGGCGGATCCGCACTCGACGGTGCCGACGTGCGTGTCGGCACATATGGACAACGCAGTGACGTGCGCGCCGACGAGGGCCGAAGGTTTGAACGAGGGCGGGATCGCGGCCGAGGCTGCGGCGACAACTGCGGGCGGCGGTCAGTATGCGGACCTGTCAGATCTGTTCTGCACGGCCGACCGTTGTCCGGTCGTGGTCGGAAACACGTTGGTGTACCGGGATGACAACCACGTCACGACGGAGTACGCGCAAGTGCTTGCGCCGCTACTGACCGAGATCGTCGAGCAGGCCCCAGCCCTCAACTAGATGCCGCTCGAACGCTTTACGAGGCCACTTCCTTCTTCTTGGCGACGCTGTTGGCCGAGTCGCTCACCTTTTTTACGGTGTCCTTGACCGCTTTGTTGACGCCGTCGACGGTGTCCTTGATCGCCTTCTGGCCGTCGGCGGCGATCTTGTTGATCTGAGCCTGTGCCTGCTTCACCGCTGCATCCGACTGCGCGCGTGCCTTGTTCACGGCGCTCGCGATCGACGCGTTGGTCTTGTTCAACGAGTCGTTGATCTGCGCACTGACGTTGGTGAGGTCGTTAGCCGTCGCCGGCGTGCTCACGCTCGTTCCCGTGTCTGGGGTGTCGATCTGTGCGGCGGGTTTAGCCGATGCGAGTGACGTAGTCGATACGCCGGACTGATCGCCACCCGTCGCATCAGCGACCGAACCGGTGAGCTGCTCGAATTGGCCGGCGGCACCATTGGCCCACTCCCCAACGTTGTCGTTGAGGTAGTTCTTCACCTGGTCTCCAACGGGTTTGACCGCGGCGTTCCAGACGGCAGTGCCGGCTGCTTCAGCCGGATCGAACATTCCGCCCAACCCGATCAGCGTTGCGACGTTCGTCGCCTGCGTCGGAGTATTCAGACCGAGGTTCAAGATGTCCCTGCCGATGAGACCGTCAGAGGATTCTTGGCCCACGGGTGTGCCGATCTGGAAGGACGGCACCAGACCAACCCCAAACAGCGACGGGAGGGTAACGCCGACTCCTGACGCTCCGAAGTTGACCGCGCCCATCGAGTATTCGATCGGAATCGGGAGGCCGCCAACGTTGGCCAGGAGGACCGATTGTCCGCTGTTGTAGTTGAAGCCGTTGGTGCCGACGTACCACGCCTGCAA
>CADEGF010000065.1:0-6773 GCA_902826815.1 uncultured Mycobacteriaceae bacterium | reverse complement strand
AGATTGACGTAGGTGTTTCCCATCTTCGTCAGACCGTTGAGGCCGAGCCAGCTGTACGCCGATGTGAACTCGGTCTGGGTTGCAGTTAGACCAAGCAGATCCGATAGCGAGATCGGGTCGAGTAGGTCCAGCACGTCGAGGCCATTCACAGTGTCAATAAGGTCTCCGACGCTTGCTAACGTGCCGTTGATCGCACCGAGGTATCCAATTACGGCTCCAAGTGTGGCCGCCACATCGGTGTTCACACCTAACCCGGCGAGCATTCCCTGTAGGACTGTCGCCGCCGCTGCATTGTCGATACCTGGCACGACGGAGATATCAGTCCCCTGGTCCAGCGCCTGTGAGAGCGCGGCGAGTATTTCCGAGACGGTGTCCAGGCTGTTTTGCGTCGTACCCGCAGAGAAACTCGGCAGCAGGCCGCCGGATGCCGCGGCGAATGGAGCCCAGAAGTCCGCTGCCGCTCCCCCGAGGTTGCCTTGAGCGACCAAAATGTTGTCGTAGCTGTTCGACATGTCCTCGATCAGCTGGAAGTAATCGGGGCCAGCGGTCAGGAGAACGTCGCGCCAGGTGACTTCCTTATCGGGCGACGGGGCTGCTCCGATAGTCAAGGCGGCGGTTGTAGCGGTCGCGGCGGTCACTGCGGCGAACTTCTTCGTCTTGCTCTTCATCTTCCGGTGCTTCGACATCCCGACCGGCCCCTCCCTCAGTGATCTCAGGTTGCTCTCAGGCACCGTAACACGCTTGTGACCGCTGTCACAAAATTGCTGGGCAATTCCTCATCTGGCCATCTGGCGCCTAAAGCAAACGACTTAATAACGTCATCGTTAATATATAAACGCAGGTGACTGCCTAATCGGCTCGCCGCCGTGGATCTGGCAGCAACTGTCAGTTCTACGCGAGGGTAAGTTGCTACAAGTTGCCTTCGATGACATGGTTGCCAGGATCGTCAAGATCAGACCAGGCTCCGGTTTTCGCACGTGCTTATCTATCGCGAAACAAGTGTCCCATCTGCGGGACACTGTCCAAATCTGCCTCGCAGCTATTTAGATTGCGCTCAGCAAACCCTTTGCGGTTGTTAGCTGGCTACCTCTGAACTGCACGCCGCGCGCACGTTCAGCTCGACTATTCACCGTCGGCGGCGCTTGCCTTCGGCTTGGCTGCGTCGCTCATCTTCTTGGCGGTGTCCTTGACGGCCTTTTGTACATCGCTGACAGCCTTCCTGAAGCCGTCGCTCACCGAATCGACCGTTTTCTTCACTCCGTCGCTCGCCTGCTTGGTGGCGTCCCTCAGGGTCCTCGGGCTGCTCGTGCTGGTTCTGGTAGCCGTTGTCGTCCCCGGTGTCGACACTGAATTGCCCAGGCGCTCAAGGATTTCAGCCACTGGCTGCTTCCTTTTCGCGGTCGTCAGACCCGGAGCCCCGGTCACAGGCGGCGGGGTTTGGCTCCCCGAGGGGGACTGCGCCAGCTGCACCGTCTGCGTCTGACCGGACCCATTCGGAATCGAGGTCGCAGGAGGTGGTGCGAAGTTCGTTGCTTGCAGGCTCTCGCTCTCGGACTCCAGTACGGAGCCAGCCGAACTCGACGAATTGTCCAGGCCGAGCAGTTTGAGCACCTCCGCGATCGCGTTCGGCGACGGGTCGCCCTCGATGCCTTGGTCGAACGCCTCCTTGACGCCCACACCCAGCAGGTTGAAGAGGTCGCCAGGCACCTTCTTCCAATCCACGCCGGGGAATGAGAAGAACGCGGTCGGGGTGCCGCTGTCATCGAAGGTGCGGACGTACTGGTATTCGCCGTCCACCAGCTGACGCTCGACGTCGGTGTATCCCAGATTGCCCGCACTCTCCAAAACTGGATTCAGTGCGGTCCCGATCGGGTTATTGAACTGGCCGCCTGTGACGAGGTTGACCGCGTCGACGGCGAGATATGTTGGCTCCAGTACCGGTGCACCCGTGATAGGCACTGTCAAATAGAAGTTCAACGCCAACGGGCGACTTGCGAGCGCACCCGGAAGCTGAGCCTCGAGCTGGTCTTCGAGCGAATCCTCGACGGCGTCTTCGTCAAAGCCCCGAATGATGTATGTCGGGAAGAGCAGCGCTGCACCGTTATTCGCAAGCGTCACCGGATTCGGCCATGCCGCGAAATCTGAGGCCGGGAAGTTCTGGATGCCAATATCGAGCTTGATCGGAATCAGATTGTCGCCGCCGATTGCCAGACCGGTGTCGTCGATCTCCGTTCCACCGTTGGACTGCACGTGGGTTTCCGGGGTTACGGTGTCGATCCCGAACAGGCGGAAGAGTGGGTACGCGCGAGCGAGTGGACCACCGTTGGCACGGCCGGGGTTGAGCACCAGAATCATCGGCAGAATTGTGAAGCTGCCGAGCACCGCGTCCGACTCAATTGGCTGGTCGCCGAAATTGGCCGCGACCTGCTGGTACGCCGCGCCTGCGGCGAAGGCTCCCAATCCGACGCCGACCACCGGAATCACGCGGACCGAGGCGAGGTCATCTATCGGGCCGAGGATTGTGTTGATCTCAGCCCCCACATCGCGCAGGGGTACGCCTGCCGCAATGAGAATCGGCGTCAGCGCTGCTTTCGCGAGCGCCTCTTGGGTGGCGGTGAGGTAGCTACCGATACCCGGGAAGTTTTCGGTGACAAACGGGGTTCCTTCGATCTCGTCGGCGATCGAACTGGGTAGCGCCGGAACCCGGCCGTAGTCCACGCCGAACAGACTCAGCAGACCGAATAGTGGGCCGGTGGTGATGAGGTTGAGGCCAGGGATGTCCGGAAACGACGAACCGGACGGGGCGGTCAGGCCCAGCACTTGGCTTGCACCACCCTGCGACAGGTCATAGATCGTCGTGCCGAATCCGCCCGTCAGGTCAGGGATGGCTTGCGGGTTACTTCCGAACGGGCGGAAGTCGTTATCCGCCGCGAGCAGCCGCAACAGCTCGTCACGTGACTTATCGGCTTGCGAGTCCGGGGCCACCGCGACGGTGAGCGCCGTGGTCGCCGCGGCGGCAGCACCCAGCACGGCGAACTTCTTGTACGTGCTACCCATCTTGCGGTGCTTGCCCATTTGACCGGTCCCTTCCGCGGCTTTCTCAGGTCGTTCTCAGGCACACTAACATCGCATATAAGGTCTCTGACAATATTGCTGAGCAATTCGTCATCAATTCAGTTTCCGGACAGAGCAAACGTCCAAATAGCGCGTACGTCAATTTGAAACCACCAGCTAGCTGCTCCTACTGGTCGATCTATCATTTGGCAGCAACTGCCATATTTTTGCGGTCGCACGTTGCTACGCGGCGCCTCAATTTAGCGACCATTTCGTGTTCTTGAAGGTCCGCGGCTGAGACGGAGTTCGCATAGTCCCATAACTGGGAATCGCCACGTCAGCAACTGACATTCATCAACCGCTAGCTGCCGCCAAAGCGCTCTGTGCGGCGGTTTCCGTCTGACGCGCATAGCCCGCGCCGAACAACACCACGTGCGCCAGCAGCGGATACAACTGATGCAGCCCCACCCTGTCGCGCCACCCTTCCCGCAGAGGATGGACCGCCTGATATCCCGCCAGCACCTCGCCGAGATGCGGGCAACCGAACAGTTCCAGCATCGCCAGGTCCGTCTCCCGGTGTCCGCCCTGTGCCGCCGGGTCGATCAGCACCACACCGCCTCGTGTCCACATCACGTTCCCGCCGCGCTCAGCAGGCCCGCTGCCCGCTCGGCCATCGGCCGCAATCGCTCCTGCGCATAGAACGACCCCCACGCCTCATGACCCGCGAACGACATCGGCAGCGGCTGTGACAACGGCCCGAAGTAGCCGCCTCCGTCCCAGCCCTCCGGTTCGGAACCGAACCGCGGCGCCCCCGCCCCATGTGTCACCGCCAGACCGGCGCCGAATTCCCTGGCGGCAGCGCGCGTCGGCGGAACCGACTCCAACCGCTCCAGCGTCAGAGACCGCTCGTCGTGCGCAACGACACGTGCGCACGGCACTCCCCCACCCGCAGCGAGCCAGCGCAGCCCAGCCGCTTCCAGCGCGAAGAACCCCGGCGACGCGCTGTCACTCGACTTGACGAAGTCAGCCATGCGGGCGACGTGGCAGTCCGACCATCATCGTCATGAGCCGATCACGCAGCCCCACAGGCATATTCGTCACCAGCACGGTCTGGATCTTCGGTACAAGGGCCACCACGTAACGGGCCCGCGGCCGCCGGGCGGTCAGCGCCTCGTGCACGACGGCGACGACCTTCTTCGTCGGCGAGGCCATCTTGCGGGCCCGTGGGACGAACTTCTTCATGCCCGCGATGTGCTTGGCGTAAAGGTCACGGTCCTGCGCTGACATGTCGGCCTCGATCTGCTGCACCATATCTCCGGCGGTGCGCCACATGTCGGTGTCGGTCTGCGCCGGCTCGATGAGCACGACCGAAACATCCCAGCCCCTCAGTTCGACCCGCAGCGCATCGCATGCCGCTTCGAGCGCGAACTTCGACGCCGAGTACGGCCCCAACATCGGCGTCGCGATCCGGCCGTTCACGCTGGAGATGAACAGGATTCGGCCGCGTGACTCACGCAGCTTCGGCAGCACCGCCCGGGTCACCGCGAACTGCCCGATGACATTCACTTCCAGGATATTTCGCCAGTCGTCCGGCGTCACCGTCTCAACGGGACCGCCGACCGCGATGCCGGCGTTGTTCACCACCGCGTCGAGACGCTTGGGCAGTGCATCGGCCAGCTTTGCGATGTGGTCGGCGTCGGTGATGTCGAGGATGACGGCGGACACCCGCTGCGGATCGACCTTGGTGACCGCATTCGCATCTTGTTCGCTGCGCACTCCTGCGACCACATCCCAGCCGGTCGACGCCAGATGCTCGACGATCGCCCTGCCGATCCCCCTGGCCGCGCCGGTGACGAGAACAGTTGGTTGGGTTGGCATAGCCGCGACCCTAAAGCGTGTCGAATAACCGTGGTGGGTATTGGGCACCGCCCTTCTCGGGCGTCGTCGGTTCAGGCCGCGGGTGCGGTGTGAACGTCGGTTCCCGCGTCTTTCGGGCTGGTTTCACCAACACGGGGGTGTTGGTCAGCGCCGTCCCGTCGGCGGGCTTTGGTGGCCCGGCCCCCTGCTTGGGGGTCCGGGGATATATGGGAGTCGTGATGAGCCTGGCCCCAGCGGGCCAGATTCACCGCTGCGTTGGTGTCGCGGTCGCCACGATGTCCGCAACTGCAGGCGAACACCCGGTCGGCCAGCGTCATCTCTCGGTTCACGGCTCCGCAGTGCGGGCATAGCCGCGTCGATGGATACCAGCGGTCGGCTTCGACGAGCGCCCCGCCGCGCCAGGCTTGCTTGTATTTCAACATCCGGGCGAACTCTGACCACCCGGCATCAGAGATCGCCCGGGCCAGCCGATGATTGGCCAGCATCCCGGCCACGTTCAGGTTCTCGATGACGAGCCGGTCGTGGGTCTTGACCAACTCGCCGGATACCTGGTGCAGGAAATGGCGCCGCACATTGGCGACGTGGTGGTGATGGCGCCCCAGCCGGGCAGCGGCATCGGCGCGGTTACGTGACCCTTTCTTCTTGCGGGACAACGACTTCGCCAACCGTCTTTGGCGTCTCATCCCAGCGGCGAGCGCCTTTGGGGCGTTGCTAATGCGGGCCAGTTCGGTGCCGTCGGCGGTGGCGGCCACCAGAAACGCCGACAGCCCGCGATCCACACCCACCCAGCCGCCACCATCGTCAGCGTGGACTGGGTGCTGGAGATCCGGGTGCATGTCGGCGGCCTCGACGTTCAGCGCGATCCACCACCGTCCCCCGCGGTAACTGATGGTCGCGAACAAGATTTTCGCACGGTCTTTGCTGAGCATGCGCCGCAACCGGCGAGTGTCGTCGTGGACACCAATTGCACCCATGCCGGGCAACGTCACCGAGCGGGGCCGGTTGTTATCCCCGACTCGGATAGCGGCTGCTCTGCCCTTGGGGTGCTTGTTGCGCAGCCGAAACGATGGTGTTGCGCTGGTTTTCTTCTTGAACCCCGGGAACCCGACCCGCTTACCTTTGCGCTTGCCGCAGCGGGAATCCGACCACGCTTGCAGGCCCGTGCCCAGGTCGACGGCGGCTTCCTCGAACACCTGCTGACACACCTCGCCCCGCCACGCCAACCCCGTCACCATGGTGTCGGCGACGCCGTGGCCATCGACGGTGAAGACCCGCCCGGCAGCCTCGGTCTTCTTCCACGTGTTGAACGCGTTGATCAGATCGAATCCCGTCCATGGCACCTCGGTATTGGTGGCTGTGCGGCGTTGGGTGAGTGCCGTTTTCACGATCCGCAGGCACTGGTTGAATGCAAACCGCGACGCACCGGCGTGTCGGGCCAGCACCTCGCGCTGCTCGACGGTCGGGTCGAGACAGAATCGGAATGTGGTGTGGCGAGCCATCACCGATCACCGTCGCACACGCCACCGACAAACACCCCCTGCGCCGGCCCCCCTCACCACAGCCGCCACCAGTGCCGGTGTCACCGTCAACGTCGCATCCGAGCCCAGGCCAGGCCACCCATTCATCGTCCAACCCCGCCGCTGGGTAGTCGACCCCAAGAAAAACAGCCCGATCAACCACCCTCACCACGCACAAAGGATTCGTCTACACCAACCAAAGCGCCCTACGTCTAAGACGACTTGACCGCAACCAATCGTTCGACACGCTTTAGTCGTCGGTCGGAAGGGGCGGCCCGAACCAGAACAGAACGGCCGTCGCCGCCACCAACGCTGCCACCAGCG
>CADEGF010000064.1:4508-33321 GCA_902826815.1 uncultured Mycobacteriaceae bacterium | reverse complement strand
TAATCAGCGGGTCCGGGGTTCGAAACCCTGACGGCGCACTTCAGAGGGTGTTTTCGGCCTCAGGGCGAGGCGAGTGCAACGCTTTTGCACCGCTTATAGCGTCGTTTAGCGCCTCCGCGACCTCGGTATGCAGTTTGCCGCGCGCCATATAGCGGTCCTGAGTCATCGACGGCCTGGCGTGCCCCAGCTGATCTGCGCTTATGCGCGCTGAAAAGCCCCGGTCATCCATCAGGGTGGCCACGCTCTTGCGGAAGCTGTGCGTAGTGACATTGGGCACGTCAAGTTCGGCGCGGATCCGCCGCCAATCCCTCCCGAAGTTGTTTGGATCACGCCAGGTACCCGCCGTCGACGGGAAAATGATCGTCGGATGCTCGCCCCGATATGGCAGCTTGCGTCGGGCGACCAGCGTCTCGCTGGCGAATCGCGGCAAAGCGATCGTGCGGCGACCTGCGGCGGTCTTAGTGTCGTCATCTCGCCGGAGTCCCTTGCCAGTGGCACGCACGACCTTGCCACTCACGGTCAGCGTCCCTGCCGCCTCGTTGTAGTCGGTCCACCGCAGCCCTAGCAGCTCCCCGCGCCGCAGCCCGGTGGCAATCAGGATCGTGAACGGATCCACCAGGTCATATTCGCGGCAATAATCAGAGGACCGCAGAGCGGTCAATAGATCACGCAGTTGCTCCACCGAAAGCGCCGGGGCCCCCTTCGGTGGTCGTTTCGACCTAATCACTGCGACATCTCGCACCGGATTGCCGGCCAGCACGTTCGCCATAACTGCGAGCTGGAGAGCACCACTTAGGATCGTCTTGGCTTGGCGCGCCATCCCCGCTCCGTGCGTGTTAGTCATTGCCCTGAGCACCGCGTCGACGCGAGCAGGGTTCGCTTCGGCGATCCGTACACCGCCAAGCTTGGCGCGCAGCTTGCCAGCCACCAGCTTGTACGTGTCCTGCGTAGCTGGTGACCGTCCGTCCTCGGCCAGGCGGTCCAGGTGCGCCTCGACCAACATCATCACTGCTGTGTCCGGTCCAACCTCGTCGGTGGGGGGTCGCCGATCGGCGAGCGCCTCGATCAGCACACCCTCGGCCAGCTTCCCATAACGGTCTTGTTCGTCCGCTGGGCCGCGTCGTCGCACTTGGCGCGTCACACCATCCGTGTCCCGGTAGCGACATTTCGCTTCCCAGACACCCTCGCCGATGTACGTCCGACTGATCTTGCCGTGCTGCCCGATGCGCAGCGGTGTCCTACCTGCCATTGTCGATGCTCACGGGCTGATCCCAATGATCAAGCTGTGCTGCGCTTCTCACGCGGAAACTGCTCACGCTCCCAGTCGATGACATCGCTCAGGCGGTATCGAACGTGCCGGCCGAACTTGGCGTAACGCGGCCCAGTCCCCTTCGACGCCCATTCAGCGGGTGTCTTCAGCGGCACCCCGTACCGCTCTGCGAGCTCTCGGCGGGTGAGCCACCGATCTTCGGTCCGGTCCTCCATGTCGGCTACTTCCCTTCGGTCCGCCGCGAACCAGCGGCCAACTCACTGTAAGCACCGGTAGAGCCGCCGTTTTCCGCATTTTTAGCCGTACCCACGCACAAATTCGTGGAGAAATATGTGTGTCTAGGCCATATCGAGCGGTATGACAATTGAGGGTGTCAGAGCGAGTTCGCGTCGGTTGGTCTCGATGCCGACGCTGCGACCGGAGCGGAAATCATGGCAGACCAGAGCGAACCTTTCATCACTTCCCAGGCCCTCATTGCCGAGCTCAACCGGAGCATCGACGTCGTGGCCGAAGAGATCGCGGCAAGAAGAAGCGGGGCGAACGATGCAGAAGCAACCAAGAGAAACCGACGATTCATCTCGGCGAAGGCCGCGATGCTATCGGAGGCATCCGACATCGCACGTTCCGCAGCACGGCAACTAACAGACGCCAAGACTCGAATCCTCGAAGAGGTCGCTAGAGCCGAAGCAGCTGGCTTCGTTGTGCAGGAGGACTTTTCGGTAATCGACTCGATATCGCGAGTTGCTCGCAGTACTCGGGCCAGCGACCATGGTGCGGCAATTCGAGCGGCTGTCACCGACTTCAGCGTGCTCGACCGGCGAGTGTCGTCGCGCCTTCATGCCTCGGCCAACGCGCTCAAGGACTTGAGCGACAACTGACGATGTGCACCGGCGATACGCATCTGCGTTCCGCCTTATTGGGCCACTAGGCGCTGCGCGTAGGAGTGAAGCGTAGCTTTGGTCGGCGACGCTGACGTTGCGTTGCTAACGCCGCGTCGATGCGTTCGCCGCAGCGCTTCGGCTGCAGGCAAAGGTGAGCTACATCTCGGCTGACGCCGCCAAGCGTCGGCTCCGTATTCGACAAGCCGCTCCCAGCATCGTCAGCCGCCGGGCCGGAATTCCAGGGCGTCGATCGCGCCTTCGCGGGTTGGCTGGAATGGCGTCAGTTCGTTCGAGGCGTGCACGTCTGCGACGCAGTCATAGTCGTCGTAGCGCACCCATACGGTGTTCTGCCCACGGGAGAAAAAGTCAGTGCGGGCTTCAGCCGAGACCTGACTGCGAAAGCCAAGGCCTTCGGCCACTATCTTGACCGAATCGCGTTCGGTCCACACGACAAGTTCGATGGCGGTGTCCACCAACGTGGTGCGACTCAGGATCAGACGCACTGCGGTCTCATCGACGTCGGAACGGCGCTCGACGTGAGCAGATTGGTCGATCTCGACAATGTGCAGCTGCCAGAGCGGACCCTCGCGCCAGATCTCGACATGAAATGTCGCCACAGCAGTTGGCCCCCATGAACATCCGTCGGTATTGCGAACCGTCTGAACTCCTTCGCGAGGATAGCCCCTGACCTTGAGCGACTCAGAGAACCGAATCGGACACGGTTATCGGTGTCGAGCTCGGTCGATTAGTTGAGGACGGAGATTGGTTCGACGTTGGTCGCGTCATCTGAGGATTCGTAGATCGCGGAGTCGGTGGCGATGTACACCCATCCCCACCCGCCGCCAAGAGAGCCCGGGGCTTCTGGTTCAGCGCGTGGCGGGATCGCCACGTGTCACCGTTATCATCGCTGGCGTAGATCGTTCCTTGGGGGTCGACGCCGATCAGGGCTCCGGCGTCGGGCCAGCTGACGTAGGCCAGCGGCGGCGCACCCGGTACCGCGTCGAAAGAGGCGGCACCGTTACGGCTGCGTTGAAGGCCTTCCTTTGTAGTGACTAGCATCTCATCAGGGTTGCGCGGTGACACGGATATGTCGATGGCGCGGACCGCGCCCTGCTCGTCCCATGTGCGCTTGTCGGTGCTGACGAGGATCCGTCCGGATTGGCTGTCAAGTCCGTAGACCCGGTTGTGTCGATATTCCAGTGCATGAAAATCAGCTTCACCCTTGAGGGACAGCACATTCCAGGACTGTCCACCGTCGGTGCTTTCGATCAAACCGAGATGGGGCGGCTGTTGCGGGTCGACGGCGCCTGGGTGGCCGCTGGCAAGGAAGTGGTCGGGCCCGATGACCGTGAATCCCATGAAGTCTTGAATAAGCTCACCGACACGCTGGGGTTCGTCCTCGGCGTTAACACGGAACAGACCGTAATGTGTTGCAGAATACAATGTTTCATCAGAAGGATTGATGCCTAGACCGTGTATGTGCACCATCCCGGGTGATTCGAGGCCGCCTTCGGATGGAGGGGTGGAACAACTAAGCGCAACGGTTGTCGGGACGGTGATCATCGCCACCTTCAACATTCTCATTTCATCCCCGCCAATCAGTTGTTCCCAACCTCGGTAGTTCGATAGTAGATCGAGATTTACGGTCGGTTCCTCGGATCTCGGCTCGGGCCGAGACGCACTGTCGTTGGCCGCGGCTTCCGGGATGCGTCTTTACTGAATCTTCATCAAAAGACGAGCGGACCCATATCTGATGGCCGGAGGCTGAGACAGTTACGCCCAAACGCGGCTGTGGGTCGCGGGCGTCGAATTGTCGTTTGCATCAATCAGGAGGAATTCGCGTGCGAATCAAGCATTATGCCGCAACCTTGGCCGCCGTCGCGGCGCTCGTCATGGTTGGTGCCTGTGGCAACCCGGGAAGTGATTCGCAGGCGTCACCGACGAATTCGCCCGCGGCATCGGCCACAACGAGCCCGCCAGGCGGCGAGCAGTCCCACAACGATGCCGACGTGATGTTCGCTCAAGGCATGATCCCGCACCACGAACAGGCAATCGAGATGAGTGACATGCTGCTGGCTAAGAAAGGTGTCGACCCGCGTGTTGCGTCGCTGGCCAAGGAAATCAAGGCGGCTCAGACACCGGAGATTGATCAGATGCAGGGTTGGCTAGCCGAGTGGGAGGTGGCCAACACCACCACTGAGCCGAGCAGCAGTATGCCGGGACACGATATGTCGGGTGGTGACATGCCTGGCATGAGCGGTGGCCACGGGATGATGTCCGAAAAGGACATGACCTCACTGCAAAATGCTAATGGCGCCGACGCGAGCCGGCTCTTTCTGTCCCAGATGATCGAGCACCACAATGGTGCAATCATGATGGCGCAGCAGGAAATCGACGGTGGCCAGTTCCCCGCGGCGGTTGCTTTGGCGCGCTCGATCATCGAATCGCAGCAGCGGGAAATCACCACAATGCAGGGCATCTTGGACTCGATGTAGCCACCGCAGCCACTCGATCGTGCCGGCGAGTAGCCCGCCAGCGCGGCGGGCCGGTTCCGCCGACGGCGAGTATCGGCAGCGCCTGGGAAAAGCGCGCCCGACCGCTGCCGCCGAGGGAGAGTCGTGGCACCGGAAGGAAAGCCGCAGGACCCAGGTGGCACTGCGCCGATTCAGGCAGCGTGAACGTTCTAGCGATGGGCAAGGGCACGGCGGAGTGCAAACCGTGGCACACGCAGGTTCTGCGGAATGATGGAGGCGGATGTGAGTGCTGCGGCGTGGCTGTTCGGAGTCTTGGGCGTGGTGGTCGCGGGAATCGGCGTGTTCTTCCTCGGGATGAGGCCAGCGCTGCTGCCCGAGGATTTGCGGTTCCTCGGGCGCTCCGATGCCGAGGTCGATCAGCATCTACCTCGGCTGCGTACATGGCTACGCCTGGTGTTCATGGTGCTGGGCGGGCACGCGTTGGCTTCCGGGATTCTCACCGTGTACGTGGCAGCCACCGGGGTCCGTGAGGGAAGTGGGTGGGCGGTTCTTGTTGTCGCGGTGGCGGGCGCCGCGTCGATCGGGGTCATGGTTGCAGTCAACCTCGTTTTGCGGTCGGCGTTTCGATGGGCGCTGGCGGCGGTGTCACTGCTGTGGGTCGCGGCGATCGTTGCTGCAGTCGCCGTCTGATTCGTTGTTACGGCGCTGTTCAAGTCCCGGTCACGTCGCCACCGGATATCGCGGTGAGGCGTAGTTCGACCGTCGCTGGGAGCGGATCAGCGTGGAGAAGGCAGAGTGCCGGTTCGGTGGTGGCCACCCGCGTCCAGGAAAGAAAGTTGGGTACGCGGTGGGGGCGCGCGCGCAGTGAAAAGCGAGCGCAGTCGAACGACGCCGGCACTTACTCGGCCTCATACACCGTAGTTGGCGGCCAGGCGCGTTCGACCCGACCAGTTGATGTTCATTGCGGCCAAGCCGACACATTCAGCCAATCCGGCTCGACTGCCTAAGGTTTCGCGGGTGGGTTGGCCTTGGCCACGATCAGTGGACGTTTACCCGCGGCACCGGCTGGTATGGACTCCACTAGTGATGCATACACCGTCGGGGCGCGTGCCCCTGCTTTCGTCAGCGCGGCATGCACTGCGCCTTCGATGGCCGTTGGGTCGAAGCCCGGGCCGGGCTTCGTCACCAAGACGTGCAGCCCGGAGTCTTCTTGGCGGACCTGCCATCCCCCGGCGTCGAGCAGGTCGAGGACCTGATGAAACACCACGGGGTGGACCGCGACGGTTCCGTTGCCCATTGAGGGAAGGATCAGTACGTCGTCTGCACGTCCTTTGATCGAGTCGACCAGCCGAAATGGCAGGGGGCAGGGGCACGACCGGGTGGCCAGCTGGATGCGGTCGGTCATTTCGTAGCGGACGAGCGGGATCGTGCGACTAAACAGCACGGTGACCAGCAGCCGGTCGCCCGTTTCACCGGGCGGGACGGGGCGGTAGTCGCTGTCAACTACCTCGGGGATCACAAGGTCCTCGAAGAGGTGCATGCCCCGGTGGTGGTGACATTCGGCGGCAATTCCGCCGGTTTCGGTGGCCGCATAGACGTTGTACGGAGGTACATGCCAGGCGCGCAGCGCCATGGCGCGGGCGTCGGCGGTCAGCACTTCAGAGGAGGAGTTCACCGCGCGGGGGGTGATGTGCAGTCGTCCCGCTAGTTGCTCGTAGGCCAATGCCCTGACCATCGAGGCGTAGGCGACCAACACGTCGGGTCGAAGTTCGTTGAGCCGGGCGACGATGTCGGGCAGCGGGCTGGCGGCGTCGAGACGTTCGCTGACGAGGAACGGGCTGCGCACGGCGGCGGCGACACGGGAGGACTGGTGCCACGCCGCGGTGGAGCTGACCACGGCCATCCTCACCCAGTGGGTCATTCCCGACCTGATGCCCGCCCACTCGTTGGCGCGGCCATACGACGCGATCATCGTCGCCCATTCTTCGGAGTCGGTGGGGATGATGCTCTTACGTCCTGAAGTTCCCGACGTCGCCGACACCCAGTACTTGCCGGCGAAGAGGTCGTCGGTGCTCAGGTCCTCGAGGTATGCCCGCAGATCAGCCAATCGCACGGACGACGCGGTGCTGAGCTGGTCGAAGTGCCCCATCAACGTTGCCTTCGTCAGCACCGGCAACTCGTCTAGAGGTGCCTGCTCGAGGTTGCGGTGGAAGTCTCGATAAAACGATGAACGGGCCGACGCAAACGCGCGCAAAATCCTCAACTCACGTTGTTGGTGTTCGCGCAACTGCGCCCGAGTCCACCGTTCCCGGCCACGCAACACGCGTCGGCGTCGGAGCACCCGCGAGATCAAGGCGGTGTTCAACTGTTCTCCTTTGATTAGACACGCAACGCTGTTGTGCCAGAGGGTTCTTGAGGCACGGATTCCGCTGCGGCACACGAGGTCCGCATTCGGAGCCGCCCTAGCTCTGCGGGGCTTTGGTGAGCGATTCGACCGCGGCGCGCAACTTGGTGGCGACGTCGTCGGCGACTGCTTGCATCCCCGGCTTATCGACCAGTTCCACCATCACCTGTGGGTTGATGGCGTCGACGATCACTGCGTTGTCGTCGTTGGGGTCGACACGCACGGTGACGTTGCACGGCAGCAGCAATCCGATTTGGCGATCCACGTTCACCGCGCGGTGTGCAAGTGGCGGATTACACGCCCCAAGGATCAGATACTCCTCCATGTCCTCACCGAGTTTGGCCTTCAGGGTGGCCTTCATATCGATCTCGGTGAGCACACCGAAACCCTGGTCTGCCAACGCCTTCCGGGTTCTGTCAACCGCGTCGTCGAAGGCGGTGTGCAGTGTGGTCGAAATTGCGAGACTCATAATTACCTTGCTTTCTGTTGGGTTTTACTAGTGTTGGCCGTGCAGGTCTGCTCATGTGGTGTAATTCAGGCTGGTCATCATCCCGGCTTCCTGGTGGTAGGTGTTGTGGCAGTGCAGCATCCAGATACCGGGATTGTCGGCGATAAGGGCGACGCTGACCTTCTGCATGGGCCCCACGATGACGGTGTCTTTGCGGGCTCCGAGGCTCCCGTCAGGCTTGATCATCTGGAAGGTGTGGCCGTGCAGGTGCATGGGATGCCACATCATCGACATGTTGACAAACGTCAGTGTCGCCCGTTGGCCCTGCGTCACGGTGAGCGGCTCGGTGTCGGTGAAGGCCCGACCGTTGATCGTCCAGTCGTAGGCCATCATTCCGCCCATCAGCTCCGCGGACAGGTCCGTGTCGGCCTTCGCCGACCCCAGTCCAGCGTCCTGCGTGGCGGTGAAGACATCGACGGTGCCGACTCGGCCGTTGAGCTCGGAAGGCCGAAACCCGGGCTCGGGTGTCGCGCCGGCGCCGGTGGACAGCAGCGCCCGCCCCACCGCGTTCTTCCCTTCGGCCATCGCCACCAGGGGAAACACGCCGTCGCCGGCGGTGACGATTGCGTCGCACCGTTCACCCATTCCCAGCAGCACTGCATCCACCTCGGCCGGCTGTATCGGGAAGCCGTCGGTGTGGGTGACGGTCATGGAATGCCCGGCGAGCGCGACACGGAACGCGGTGTCGGAGCCGGCGTTGATGATGCGCAAACGGATTCGCTGGCCTGCCTTGGCGTCAAACGTTGTCGGCGCACCGGGAATGCGGCCGGTGATCAGGTAGTAGGGATAGTTGATGTCTCCGGCGTCCCCGCCGAGTAGGGCGCTGGTTCCCACGCCGGCCATCCCGGGCATGTTCCCCATTCCTGGCATTCCGCCCATGCCGGGCATGTGATCGGCCATGGCTGCCCCGCGCAGGTCGTCGTAGATCTGCTGCGGTGAGCGACCGATCCCATCGGTCCAGTCGTCGAGAACGACGATCCATTCTGCGTCGTAGGCGCCGGGCTCGGCCGGGTCGTCCACGATCACAGGAAAATGCAGTCCGTAGTCGGCGTCGAGGCCGGTGTGCGGATGCGCCCAATAGGTGCCCGGATGAGGCAGCGAGAACCGGTAGGTGAAGGCGCGGCCGGCACCGATGTTCGGGGTCGCCGGCGCCGCGCCGTCCATGTCGTTGCGCAAGGCGATGCCGTGCCAGTGCACCGACGTGGGCCGTGTGAGGCGATTGTCCACGGTGACCGCCAGCTCGTCGCCCACGTTGGCCCGAATCAACGGGCCGGGAATGCCGTCGCCGTAGGCGAGGGTGCGCGCCAGAGCGCCGCCCAGGTCGATGGTGGCCGGCTGCGGCGTCAACGTTGCCGTGACAGTGCGTCCGGTATGCGGCCGGGCCGCTTCGGCCGCGGTGATCGCGGCGACGCTAGGTGTCGAGGTCGTCGAGGTAGTCGACCGGCCGCAGGCTGCCAGCGTCAACCCGCCGGCGATCGTCGCCGCGAGGAATGCTCGCCTGTTCAGCTGAGCGCGCTCAAACGGTGTCGCCACAACCGCCGTCCGGTCGAGGGCATGGTTGCCTCAACATGTCAGCGCCGGTTATCCAATTCCGCTGAGCGGCTCCGGTATTCCTCGGCGCTGATGTCTCCCCGGGCGAATCGTTCGTCCAGAAACATGCGGGCCTGGTAGCCGTCACTCCCGACGCGGCGCCCGGGACGCCCGGTCGTGGAGAAGGCGCCGAACAGCGCCGCCAGCCCCGCGATCACCGCTCCCCAAAAAACGATCATCGCCACCACCATCAGCATCCAGCCACCACAACCCATGGCCGCACCGATCCCGTCGTGCCACCACATCACAGTCATCCACCTCTCTTTCCTCCCCACGATGCGACGCAGATGCCGCCGTATCGGTATGGGTTCTGTGAAGATTCGCTGAAGACATACGCCCTCAGCAGCCGATACCTCACCGATCCGGAGCGGCGCCTGCACGATGGACACCATGGAGAACACGCCGACCAGACCATCCGGCGACGCGTCGGGCTATCGGGCGTTGGTGGTCGATGACGAGGTTCCGCTGGCCGGCGTGGTCGCCAGCTACCTGGAACGCGAGCACTTCGAAGTATCCGTGGCCTACAACGGAGTGGATGCGCTGACCCTGGCCCGGAAGACTGATCCCGACGTCGTAATCCTGGATCTGGCATTGCCCGGCATCGACGGCCTGGAGGTCTGCCGGCAGCTACGCACCTTCTCCGACGCCTACGTGGTGATGTTGACCGCCCGAGACGCCGAGATGGACACCGTGATCGGGCTGTCCGTCGGTGCCGACGACTACGTCACGAAACCGTTCAGCCCCCGCGAGCTGGTAGCGCGCATTCGTGCCATGCTGCGGCGCCCCCGAACCGTGGCGGCGCATACCGGCGGCGCGGCGGACTCCGGCGACGGCGACTCCCCGCCGCGCACTTTCGGGCCGCTGCGCATCGACATCGCGGGTCGTGAGGTGTTCATCGACGACCAGTCGGTAGTGTTGACCCGCACCGAATTCGACGTGCTGGCGGCTTTATCGTCACGCCCAGGTGTGGTCTTGAGCCGCCGGCAACTCCTTGAGGCCGTATGGGGAGACTCCTGGGTCGGTAACGAGCATCTCGTCGACGTCCACATCGGTCACCTACGCCGCAAACTCGGCGATGACCCCAGCCGGCCCCGCTATGTGATCACCGTGCGCGGTGTCGGTTACCGGATGGGCAGCGGCCGATGACAACTTCACGGCAACCCACTGGCCCCGTCGGGGGCCGCCAAACACGGCGCGTTCCCGGCATCGGAGTGCGGCTTCTGCTCGCACAAACCATGGTGCTGGTCGCCGGCGCCGCCACGACGTGGGCAGTCGCCGCCATCGTCGGGCCACCACTGTTCCGCGAACACCTCCACCGCGCCGGGATGCCTCCCGGATCCGATGAGGAGTTCCACGCCGAAGAGGCCTACAGATACGCCACCGTCATATCGGTGGGAGTGGCCCTGGCCGTGTCCGCCCTCACCGCGTTGCTGGTGACCTGGTACCTGACCAGACGGCTGCAACGTTCTGTCACCGAAGTAGCGTCAGCCGCGAGCGCCGTCTCCACCGGCCGCTACGACATTCGGGTCTCACCGCCGCACTTGGGCCAGGACTTCGAGGCCCTCGCCGAAGCCTTCAACCAGATGGCCGCCCGGCTCGGATCGGTCGAGACCACTCGCCGGCGGTTGTTGGGCGACCTCGCTCACGAGATCCGCACACCCGTCTCCGTTCTCGAGGCATACATCGAGGCCCTCGAAGACGGCGTGAAAACCCTTGACCCCGAGACGGTCACCATGCTGCGCGACCAGACCCGCCGGCTCGTGCGCTTCTCCGATGACGTCGCCGCGCTCGCCCAGGCCGAAGAGGGCCAGACAATCACACCCTCCTGGGTCGTCCCCGACGATCTGATCTCGACGGCGATCGCCTCCGTGGCAGACCGCTACCAAGCCGCGGAGGTGACGTTGACATCGCACGTGGCGGCCGGGCTGCCCCGTCTGTGGGCAGATCCGCAGCGACTCGGACAGGTCCTAGGCAATCTCCTCGACAACGCGGTGCGCCACACGCCTCGCCACGGTCAGGTCGATGTCGCCGCGACCGCCGACCATGACCTGCTGACCATGACGGTGACCGACGCCGGCGAAGGGATCGCCGCCGAGCACCTGCCGCACCTGTTCGAACGCTTCTACCGCGTCGATGCCGCCCGCGACCGCGCCCACGGCGGAGCGGGCATCGGACTCGCCATCGCCAGGGCCCTCGTTGAAGCTCACCACGGCCGCATCACAGCGACCAGCCACGGACCGGGGACCGGGACAACTGTCACCATCACACTGCCCGTTCCCAACGACCGGTCAGGGCAGTAGGCGCGAGCAGGACCTCTACGGCGTCGGCATGCGGTGTCGGCATGGCCCTCAAGCGTGGATCGGACTGCTAAGGGCGGGGCGAGGCCGGGATGGCCGGCGTCGTTGTCGGGGACTGCTGACCGGGGCCCATCGGGCCGGACGGCCCCATCTGACCAGGCCCCATCTGACCGGGTCCCATCATCCCGCCGGGTCCCATCATCCCGCCGGGTCCCATTTGTTGCCCTTCGTGGTGCATCCCGTGCCCGTCTCCGTGGCGGTTACCGATGTCGCCGCCAGAGTGAATGCCGATGAAAAACCCCGAGAAAAAGATCACCGCGACGACAAACACGACGCCGGCTATGACGCCCACCCAGACTGCGAGCTGAGCGAGCGTATTGGACCGGTTTGCTTCGGACAGTGGCTCCGCACGACGGTGCTCTGTGACGACTGTCGTCGGCTCGGTACGGGAATCGGGCGCTTCGGTCATCGGTCATGCCTCCGTGAGCAGTGATGGATTTGTCCTATCTGGACGTTGATTACTTGGTTGGCGTGAATCGGCGTAGTCGCAGGCTGTTGCTCACCACAAACACCGAGCTGAAAGCCATTGCGGCGCCGGCGATCAGCGGATTCAGCAGCCCAGCGGCCGCCAGTGGCAATGCCGCCACGTTGTAGGCGAACGCCCAGAACAGGTTGCCCTTGATCGTGCGCAGGGTGGCGCGGGCGAGACGGATCGCGTCCGGTGCCGCGCGCAGGTCACCACGCACTAACGTCAGGTCCGAGGCCTGGATCGCGACGTCGGTGCCGGTGCCCATGGCGAGGCCGAGATCGGCCTGCGCCAGCGCGGGCGCATCGTTGACGCCGTCGCCCACCATCGCTACGACACGCCCCTTGTCCTGGAGCCTCTTGATGACGTCGACCTTGTCGGCGGGCAGTACCTCGGCCACGACCTCGTCGATGCCGACCAGGCTTGCGACGGTCTGGGCGGCTCGCCGGTTGTCACCAGTGAGCAGCACCGGGCGCAGACCGAGTGCGCGTAGTTCACCGATCGCCGCCGCCGAGGTGTCCTTGACGGTGTCGGAGACGACGACCACCGCCCGGATGGCACCATCCCACGCGACCCACACGGGGGTGCGGCCCTGCGTCTCGGCTTCGTCGACGACGACTTTAAGCGACTCCGGGGCGGTCAGCGCCCATTGCTCCTGAAGCCAGCTGTAGCGCCCGGCGAGTACCGCGTGGCCTTCGACAACACCGGAAACACCTTGGCCACCGTGATTTTCGAAGCCCTCGGCTCCGGGCAGCGGGGTGGCGTCCGCGGCGTGCGCAGCGATCGCCTGCGCGATCGGGTGTTCGGAGGCGTATTCGAGAGCACCCGCTAGGCGCAGGGCCTTGGCTTCGGACTCGCCGTCGGCCGCGTGCACCGAGGAGACAGCCATCCGGCCGGTGGTGACCGTGCCCGTCTTGTCCAGGACGATTGTGTCGATGCGGCGGGTCGATTCGAGGATCTGCGGGCCCTTGATCAGGATTCCGAGCTGAGCTCCTCGGCCAGTGCCGACGAGCAGCGCGGTCGGTGTCGCCAGACCCAGTGCGCACGGGCAGGCGATGATCAGCACCGCGACGGCTGCGGTGAACGCCGCGTTCACCGAGCTTCCGATCAGCAGCCAGGCGGCGAGGGTGAGCAGCGCCAGCCCGATGACGATGGGGACGAACACCGCTGAGACCCGGTCGGCGAGGCGTTGCACCTCCGCCTTGCCGTTCTGCGCCTCGGTCACCAGGCGCGCCATCTGCGCGAGCTGGGTATCGGCTCCAACTCGGTTGGCGCGCACGACGATTCGGCCGCCCGCGTTAACGGTCGCTCCAACGACGCTGTCGCCCGGTCCGACCTCGACGGGCACCGGTTCGCCGGTGAGCATCGATGCGTCGACCGCCGAGGTTCCGGAGGTGACGACTCCGTCGGTGGCGATCTTCTCGCCGGGCCGCACGACGAACTGATCACCGACGACGAGTTGGGTGAGCGGAATACGCATCTCGGTCGATCCATCGCGCAGCACCCCCACGTCTTTGTCGCCCAAGTTCAGCAGGGCACGCAACGCCGCTCCTGACTGGCGCTTCGCGCGGGCTTCGAAGTAGCGCCCGGCGAGGATGAAAGTGGTTACTGCTGAGGCGACCTCGAGGTAAATGTGTGGTTCCGCGCTGCCGTCGCTCAACAGATCGAAACTCATCTTCATGCCGGTCATGCCGGCGTGGGTGAAGAACAGCGCCCACAGCGACCACAGGTATGCGGCGATAACCCCGACCGAGATCAGGGTGTCCATGGTGGCGGCGCCGTGCCGAAGATTCGTCCAGGCGGCACGGTGAAACGGCAGCGCACTCCACACCACCACCGGCGAGGCCAGCGTCAACGCCAGCCACTGCCAGTTGTCGAACTGCAGCGGCGGGATCATCGACAACAGCACGACCGGCACGGTCAGCACCGTCGACACAATCAGCCGCTCCCGCCAGGGCGCCGACTCATCCGATTCCGACGGCGGCGTCACCTCCCCGCCCGCGTGGCTTCTCTCCGGAAGAGTGGCGGTGTACCCGGTCGCCTCGACTGTCGCGACGAGCTCTTCGGGTGCCACCGTGTCGGCGAAGGTGACCTTGGCCTTGTCGGTCGCGAAGTTGACGGTGGCGCTGACGCCCGCCATCCCGTTGAGCTTCTTCTCGATCCGGGCAGCGCACGAGGCGCAAGTCATGCCTCCGATAGCGAGCTCGACGTCCTGTCGCCGATCGTCGGACTGTGTGATGGGGGTTGTCATGGGCGAGTCCTTTCCGACCCGACGTACTAATGCGTCCTGTATGCGCTCGCGGCGTCGTCGTCGCCGTTCAGCCGCACCCGCAGCCACAACCGCCGGCGCTACCCACCAGCGACAAAGCGTTACCGTTCACCGGCAGGGACTCGGCGGAAACTACGGCATAGCCGGCTTCCGAGATGGCCTGTGTGACGGCCTGTTCGGACGGCGTACCGGTCGTGGTAACGGTGCCAGCGGCCAGGTCGACCTCGACCTCTTCTACTCCTGACACCGAGCCGACCGCGGCCTTTACCGACGACACGCAATGCCCGCAGGTCATTCCTTCGACCGAGTTGATGACGACTGTCATGCCCTTCCACCTTCCTTCAAAGCGCTACAGCAAGCGCTGACTTCAATCTATACCCATAGGGGGTATAGGTAAAGGGTCTGGGACCTGACCCGCGGTTTCTTTATCGAACCTTCGCAGAACCACTAACCAAGTCACACTTGACAGCGGCAGGCTCACATCTGATCGCGTCGCTCCGCGCCGATCCGATGACTCGCGGCTGCGCGGCCTCGATACGCCATCCGGCGCGCAGGCCTACGCGCCGCCAAACGAAACGATGAGGTGCCACAGGTCATGAACCAGACCACCGTTATCGAAGTGGGTGGACTCAACTGGGCCAGCTCGAGGGCCGCCGTCGAGGCCACTCTGCTCCGTCGCCCGGGCGTCACCTCGGTTGAGGCGAACCCCGTAAACCAGACCGCGACCGTCACCTACAATCCCGAACGGACTTCTGTCGCCGACTTGTCGAAATGGGTGCGCGACTGCGGTTTCCACTGCGCGGGCCGGTCGGTGCCCGATCACGTCTGCGACCCGATGGCCGAGCCCACCGTTGCGCGTGCCCTCCCCGAACACACCACTCTCACCCCTACGACACCTGCCGCACCCGCTGCCCATGAGATGCACGCCGCACACGAGGCGCCTGCCGGAGGGTCGCCGCAGGAAATGATGGGCCATGGCGGCGGTCACGCCGGGATGTCGATGGACGCGATGGTTCGCGACATGCGCAACCGCTTCCTGGTGGCGCTGGTGCTGTCGATCCCGATCATGTTGTGGTCGCCGATGGGCCGCGACATGTTCGGATTCATGGTGCCGGCGCCGTTTGGCCTACGCGACGACGTCTTCACTGCGCTGTTGAGCCTGCCGGTGGTGTTTTACTCGGCCTGGATCTTTTTCGACGGCGCCTACCGGGCGCTGAAGGCACGGACGCTGGACATGATGGTGCTTGTCGCCGTAGCAGTGGGGGCCGGCTGGCTCTACAGCGTCGCGGTGACGCTCACCGGCGGCGGCGAGGTGTTCTACGAGGCCGCCACGGTGCTGACCACGTTCGTCCTGCTTGGGCACTGGTTCGAGATGCGCGCCCGCGGCGGGGCTAATGCGGCCATCCGCACCCTGCTGGAGTTGGCCCCACCGATGGCCGTAGTGCTGCGCGACGGTGAACCCGTCGAGATTCCCACCGCCGAGGTCGTCGCCGGGGATCTGCTGCTCATTCGTCCGGGCGGGAAGATCCCGGTCGACGGCACCGTCGAGGACGGCGACTCCGAGGTCGACGAGTCGATGGTCACCGGTGAGAGTCTGCCGGTAACCAAAGAGCCGGGATCGCCGGTGATCGGCGCCTCGATCAACACCACCGGCACCCTGCGGGTCCGCGCCACGAAGGTCGGTTCGGACACGGTGCTCGCCCAGATCGTCGCCCTGGTGCAGGAGGCCCAGAACTCCAAGGCCCCCGGGCAACGACTCGCCGACCGGGCCGCGTTCTGGCTGGTGCTGGTCGCACTGATCGGTGGTGTGGGCACCTTCCTCGTTTGGTGGCTGGTTGGTGCCGGGGTCCAGACGGCGCTGTTGTTCGCGATCACCGTCGTGGTCATCACTTGCCCCGATGCGTTGGGCCTGGCCACCCCCACCGCGATCATGGTCGGCACCGGCCTCGGGGCAAAGCGCGGCGTGCTGTTCAAGAACGCCACCGCCCTGGAAACCTCGGCGCGCATCGACACCGTCGTGATGGACAAGACCGGGACCCTGACCAAGGGTGAACCCGAGGTCACCGATGTCGTCACCAGCGGCCTCGACGAGGACGAAATGCTCGCTCTCGTCGCCTCGGTCGAACGCGAATCTGAACATCCACTTGCCGCGGCGATCACCAGCTACGCAGGCGATCGTGGAGTCAAGCCGCTGCCGCTGAAGGGTTTTCGCAACGTGCCGGGTCGCGGCGCGACCGCGGACGTAGAGGCGCGGCGGGTCGCCGTTGGGAACCGCAAGCTGATGGTCGAGGAGAACGTCGACTTCGGCGCTTTGATGGATCGCCGCGACGAGCTGGCGTCGAGCGGGCGCACCGCGGTGCTGGTGGCCGTCGACGGCCAACCGGCCGGGGTGATCGCGCTCGCCGACGCCGCTCGAGAAACATCGGCCGCCGCCGTAGCGGGGCTGCACGAGCTGGGTGTCGAGGTAGTGATGCTGAGTGGCGATAACGAGGCCACCGCGAAGCGCATTGCCGGACAGCTGGGCATCGACAGGGTGATCGCGGAAGTCTTACCCGGCGACAAAGCCAGCGAGATCGCCGCGCTGCAGCGTGCCGGCAAGAAGGTGGCGATGGTGGGCGACGGCGTCAATGACGCTCCGGCCCTGGCGCAAGCCGACCTGGGCATCGCGATCGGCGCCGGGACCGACGTGGCGATCGAGACCGCGGATGTGGTGCTGATGCGGTCGGATCCGCTCGATGTGCCGACTGCGTTGCGCATCGGGCGAGGCACGCTGCGCAAGATGCGACAGAACCTCGGCTGGGCCGTTGGCTACAACGTGATCGCGTTGCCGATCGCGGCCGGTGTTTTCGAGCCGTGGTTCGGTCTGGTGCTGCGTCCGGAAATCGCGGCGCTATCCATGTCGGGTTCCAGCCTCATCGTGGCGGTCAACGCCTTGATGCTCAAGCGGCTAAGCCTACCCGCGCCCGAGGCGCACGAAACCGCAACGCGTGCGCCGACTCCCGCATGACAAGCGGACCGCAAACCGTGATCTCGATGCCCCGTCTGTGATCCGAGGAAAGGAGTTCCGCGATGAAGAAGCGATGGTTGACGACCGGTGCCATAGCATTCGCCGCCCTGGTCGCATTGGCCGCCTGTGGCGACTCGGGCGGCGACCAGGCTAGCCAAGGAACCGCGTCGACGAGCTCAACGACCACCTCCGCAGCCGCCGAGGCGCACAACCAGGCGGATGTGATGTTCGCCCAACACATGATTCCGCATCACCAGCAGGCGATCGAGATGAGCGACATGATCTTGGCCAAGCAGGGCATCGATCCCCGGGTGCTCGAGCTGGCCAATCAGATCAAGGCGGCTCAGGGACCGGAGATCGAACAGATGCAGGGTTGGCTGAAGGGGTGGGGACAGCCGATGATGCCGGGAATGGAGATGCCCGGGCAAACCGGTATGCCGGGGGTGCCCAGCCCGAGCGCAACGCCAACCACGACTGACCCTCACCACACCAGCACCCCTAGCGGCACTGCAATGCCTAGCCCGAGCGGAACGCCCGGGATGCCAGGTCCAGGAAAAATGCCCGCGATGTCGGAAATGCCTGGGATGGCAGGGAAGCCCATGGCCGGAATGATGTCGGCCGAGGACATGGCGGCCCTGCAGAATGTGCAGGGCGTGGAGGCGAGCAAGCTCTACCTGACGCAGATGATCGAACATCACCAGGGCGCGATCACGATGGCGCAGACCGAAATCGATTCGGGTCAGTCTCATCCGACGATTACGTTGGCGCGGTCGATCATCGACACCCAACAGAAGGAGATCACCACCATGCAGGGAATCTTGGCCTCTCTGTAACTTTGGGTGGCGGTGTTCTGCACTACCGGGATTGCGAACATGTTCTGGCACATCGTCTTCGGTGCTGAGTCTGGGCTGTTTGCGCTGTTGAGTCCGACGTAGTTGGTGCTGTTTGTCGCCACCATGACAGGTTGCAAGGGTTCCTTACCTATGCCGATGCCCCGGCCCGTCCATGTCTGACGGTCGCAGTACTCGGACTTAGCGTCCGAGTACACCACCGACGCGCTGGTGCCGGACCGCGTCGCTATTCGCTTCCTGATCTGATCGGTTAGGTACGTCCGCTGGAGTCGTGATGTTGACGTGTGTCCCCAGAATCGCCATCGGGGCCGTGACCGTGGCCTCCGCGCATCATGAACATCATCATCAGCGAGCAGGCCAACACCACCAGCAGGAGTAAGAGCGTCGAGATCGGCACCCCAAGGGCCACTGCGGCGACGATCACGGCGGCCAAGGCTATTGCGTACCACGGGTAATACCGGCGTTTCATCGTTATCTCCTTCCCTTCAGGGTGGGATTAACGATGCGCCACCAACCGCGGCGAGGCCAATGGAACTACGTACTTGGTCCGTAGAACAAAGGCCATCATCTGCGATGACCAAAGTCCTTTCGTTGCTCAGCCAGTAGAAAGCGCCCTCCACTGCCGGGCTCGCGGTCACAGTGATCGCCCACTGCGCGGCAAGTCGGTCGGTGATGTTCTCATCGAACCTGACTGCTATCGGCTGACCGACGCCCACTACTTCTCCGTCGTTGGGCATGACGTAGGGCATCGTAAGGTTCTCAGGCGAGTGGATTTGGAATGTCATTCGGCTTCGTGCTACTCCACCCAGACCAAGCGCCTCCGCGCTTAGCGTGTACTGCTTGTTGTAACCAAGCGGCTCAGCGGCAGTCCACGTGAGACCGTCGGGACTGAGCTGGCCATCGACGGCCCTCTTCGTTGACGAGGGTGACGGCCCCCAGCACACCGTCATCGGCGTTGACCGTGACCGGCGACTCGACCGGCGCCATCGCTAACCGAGGCTTGCAACTTGGGCACAAGCAGATCCCCAAAGGGCGTGCCCTTGTCGCTGATGACTTGGGGGCGCCGGCGGTGCCGTTGACGTGTTGCAGGCGGTGATGCCCAGTGCCGCTACGGTGACGACCGCCGCGGCGGTCCACCATGACGCGAAGCGCCGCCGTCGACCGGTCACCGACCGAACCTGCCACTTCATGTCGTTTCACTACTTGCGTCAATCGTCTCGCTCGTTCGCCCGGGGGCCGGCTGTGGATGCGGCTGTGTCGTGCTGCAGGTGGTACTGCCCTTTCAGTCTTGGCGTTCGCGATGTGGCTTACCTAGCCGTTCCATAAAGATTGGGTAAAGCCCCGCTTGCTAGCCCGTGCGTGGCCGCGCCGTCGGTCGACACGACACACGGTAGACGTCGCGTGCTACGTAGTACGTACGTACTTCGCATTACAGTAGGTTGCACCGGCGGTGATCCGCCCACGCAACCGGCTGGTACGACTGCTGGGTTACGTGAGCGAACCCGCCACTACAGGCCTATTGAGGGAGCAGAACACGACCGCGCAGTTGACCAACCACGGCGGATGCAGCCCTGCGGCCGCTGGGCGGATCCGGGTGCTGGTGGTGGAGCCTCGATGCATATACGCAGCCGCCATGGCCAAGTACCTCGGCGGTCAGCAATTCGCGGTCGAGATTGCCCACTCCGAGACCTCCGCGCTGAAGCTTCTGCGGGACGCCGATCCCGACGTCGTAATGGTGGGCATGGGACCCCACCCTAGAAGTGTTGAGCTCTTCGACCGGCTGCGCGAACAATGCGGTCCGCCCCTTGTCGCTGTCACCGACATGGAGATTGCCTCTTCTACCATGGCGGCCGAGCCGATCTCCGACCAGCTTGTTATCCGGATCCGCCGGGCGTTACGCAGGTCGGTTAGCGGTACTGCCGACGTCCGCCGCCGGCGCAGCCTCGATGGTAACCCGGTGCGCACCCACACGATTACAGCTCTCGACGTTGACCTCGCAGCGCGTCGGGTGCTAGTCGATGGTCATCCGGTTGCGTTGACCCGCACCGAATTCGAGGTGCTGGCGCTGTTGTTCGCCCGTCCCGGCGAAGTGGTAAGTCGCCGTGCGTTGCAGAATGAGCTCTGGGGCCATTCCTGGACGGGTAACCGTTACACCCTCGATATGCATGTCGGCAATCTCCGACGAAAGCTTGGGGACGACCCGCAGGCGCCGCGATATGTGCAAACCGTGCGTGGTGTCGGCTACCGCCTGGGGCTCTAGCATCCGGCGCTCGCGCTTCAAATGCAGTTGCGTTAAACGCTTCTCGGCCTCGCTGCGCCGCCACGCCGCGTTGCCGCAACGCGTTCGACCACGCGGGTGCGAAAGATATAGCTTTGTTACCAAAGTGACAGATGATACAGAAGTGATGTGTGGTTCGATCTACGTATCTAAACCGTACGTGATGTGTGCGTAGCAACTGCTGGCTCGTCTCGAATGTCCATCAGGCATCACGTCATAGGAAGAGATTGATCCAATGGAACAACCTTGTGCGCAATCACTTCTTGATGCCGGCTGGGGCTACCGCCGCCACCTGTCAATGAATATCGCTGCGTTGCAACCCCGATCGCCCTGCCCGAATCGCGACGTGCAAGAACGATGGCTGATACGTCTTGATCAGCTGGAGGCGTCGTGAAACTCAACCGCCGCACTCGCTTCGGGCGGCGGGCGCTGACGCTGGCGGGCGCACTCGGGATTCTTGTCGCCACGGCATCGCCGGCCGCGAGCGCCCCCGATGATCCTGGATGGGATCCGACACTGCCCAAGCTGGTCAGTTCGGGTGCTCCAGGGGATCCGGTCGCCATCGCCAACGCTTCGCTGCAGGCTAGTCAACTTGCCACTAAGACGACGCTGGACTTAGGTCGTAAATTCCTGAGCAGCCTCGGCATCGCCGACAACAGCGCCGCTGCCACGAACAGCGTGGCGCCTGGACGAATCAATAACGTCTACGGGCGCAAAGCGGTTGAGTACGTGATCCGCCGTGGTGCCTCACAGATGGGTGTGCCATATTCCTGGGGAGGAGGCGGCCCGAAAGGCCCCACGCTCGGCGTCGACTCCGGAGCGAACACAGTAGGCTACGACTGCTCCGGGTTCACCCAGTTCGCATTTGCAGGAGTGGGCGTTCTCATACCTAAGTTCTCGGGCGATCAGTACAACACCGGACGCAAGATTCCGCCTTCTCAGGCCAAGAGGGGTGATCTCATCTTCTACGGCCCCGGCGGCACCCAGCATGTAGCGATCTATTTGGGCAACGGCCAGGTGCTCGAGGAAGCCAGCAGCTACGGGAAAGTCAGCGTCAACGCCCTACGAACCGCGGGCATGTCGCCGTATCTCGCTCGCATCATCGAATACTGATTGGCTTCTCGCCAAATATCCATCCCCACGAGTCGGCTTCGTGACGTTCCGGCCTAAGCCTCGGCGGCCGCTCCGGGCGCGGATATCACGCTATATGCATCAACATCAATCGATGCGCCGAGCGATCTGTCCGAGACGACACCAAAACCTTCATTGGCAGCGCCGTGGAGCCATGGTCTCCGGAGACACACTGGATCATCTACTATTGAGCTACGTAGATTGGGGTGGATTTGCGACCTTTCTACCCGCGGCTCGAGGGGAGTTTGTGACGTGAGGTTATCGGTTGGGCTGCCCGTGACTTTGGAACCCATTGGCGCAAGTGTGGCGGGTTGACATCGATGCGCAGAGCCATTCACGTCGGAGCCACGGTCCTGGGGGTTGCCGCAATGCTCGTACCAGCATCCGTAGTAACTGGCTTGGCGGCGGTCGCGCCAAGTCATGCCACCGTTGACGCGGTGCAACCGGCGCCGGGCGCGGTTGTAGGTGTGGCGCAGCCAGTCGTTGTTCGATTCGCGAATCCGATCACCAACCGCCTCGCAGCAGAAAAGGAAATCCGAATTACGACGTCGTCGGATGTGACAGGACGGTTTGAGTGGCTAAACAGCCGACTGGTGCAATGGATTCCGGATTCCCTCTGGGCCGCCCACAGTGAGGTGAGCGTTCTTGCAGGCGACTTGTCGACGAACTTCGAAACCGGTGCGGCCGTGGTCGGAGTCGCAGACATCTCGGCTCACACATTCACCGTAAGCATCGACGGCGAGGTAGTGCGCGATATGCCGGCCTCTATGGGTAAGCCCGGCTTCCCCACGCCCGTCGGCACTTTCAGCGTGCTTGAGAAGCAGCGAAGCGTCATGTTCGACTCGCGGACCATCGGAATTCCCCTCGACGACCCCGAGGGTTACCTGATCAAAGGTGAGTATGCCGTGCGCGTCACCTGGGGCGGGGTCTACGTGCATTCCGCGCCGTGGTCAGTGGGCTCACAGGGCTACGCCAACGTGAGCCACGGCTGCATCAACCTCAGCCCGGACAATGCCGCATGGTATTTCAACACCGTCCGTACGGGCGATCGAGTCATCGTACAGAGCTAAGGCGGTATGGCAGGGCTTGGTCCAGACGCGGCCAACGCTTGGAACAGAGAAGTCGAGTTTCAGTAAGGTGACGCGGTTAAGGTGACGCGGTCGAGGACCTCCGCCGAGTCGTGTGTTTGCGACAGAGCACGGCTCGATGCTCGCCGGCCGCGTCCAAGTACTCCAGTCACCCGCCCGCCACGTACGGGCCCGAGTGCGCAACGGCCCCCGGAAGGGTCACCCTCGGGACTTAGCGCTAATGCCCTCGTCGCAGCATTCCCACGATCGTCCACCCATTCCGCTCGGCATAGCCGGCCACAGTCGCGCGCTGTACTCAACCTTTCGG
Organism: uncultured Mycobacteriaceae bacterium; assembly: GCA_902826815.1. Taxonomy (GTDB): domain Bacteria; phylum Actinomycetota; class Actinomycetes; order Mycobacteriales; family Mycobacteriaceae; genus Mycobacterium. The sequence continues at coordinate 10,440 of CADEGF010000064.1, read as the reverse complement.
CCGGACGCTGCCTGTCCCGATGTCGAGACGGTTAGGTACGTGACGACAGTATTCGGAGGCGCGTCAGGCTCGACGCGGCGACGGCGACGCCAGGTCCGATCAAACTCAAGTGTGCTCACGACTTTATCGAACATTTGAGGGTCTCCAACGCTAAGCCACCCGCCCCTCGGCCGCCATTCCCCCACTTGTCACCTCAAACGACACCGGCTGACGATCAGCGAGGTTCCGCGATTGCGGGACTCAGCTCGCGTTCCCACACGAAATACTTGTTGTTCCAGATGCCGGCCTCGATGGGGTCATCGAGTCTGATCATTCCGGAGCCGAAGGTGTCGTAGACCTCGAGCGCCAGCCTCATCGCGGCAAGGAGGCTGGGAAAGCGTTGCGTCACCCACAGCCGCTGGAACTCCTCCCACACAGCAAGCAGCCTCGTCAAGTGATCGTTGTTCGCGGCCAACGCCCGTTGCGAGTGGGCATACGTGCGAGAGCGGCCATCTCCTTCTGAATCGCGACGAGATGACGTGCCAGCTGCCTTCGCGTCGCTTCTGGGTCAAAGGCGAAAACGCCGTGGCTTGCCGCATCGAACTGACGGGAATCACCGTGTGCCATACACCGATCGTCGCAGCAGTGTGCACTCTCGCCTGTGCACAAATTGCTCCATTGGCGAGCCAGTTAGCCGGCGATCTCCTCGACTGCAGACAGAATTCTGCCAACGGTCGTGTGATGCACGTTGAAAGTGCGACCGATGGTGCTGGGTGGCATTCCCGCCTCATGTTGAGCCCACATGGGCGCCGAAGCCAGGTCCGGCCGATTATCCACGGTTCCTGGCCACCAACGGGTACACCCTCTCCCCTATCGAGCAGGTGGTGACCTTCGAATGCGGCGCCGACGCCGTCTATGCGGAGCTGACACAACAAGTGTGACACCAATGGATCCCGCGGGCCGCAACGATCCGGCGGGATCCGTCCTCCGGCTCCGTATGTGTACACCACCGGACTGTGCATGCGACTTAATCAGCGGAAAGCATTATCGAACAGAGGATTTAGAATTGACTATGACACGTTACAGCGGTTGCGGAAGCGCACCCCGCATCACGGTCTACACAAAGCCCGGGTGCGTGCAATGTCGGGCCACGATCCGCGCCTTCGAGCGCGCCGATCTGCATTTTGCAACGATCGACATCACGGCCGACGCGCAAGCCCGTGACTCAGTGATGAGCCTCGGTCATATCTGCACGCTCCAGTGATTGTCGCCGGATCCACACATTGGAGTGGCTTCCGACCAGACCGCATCACCGACCTCACCGACCTCGCGGCGTGATGACTGTCCAATCCTCGCAGCGTGGTCCGTTGGCGCTCGTCGCGCAGTCCGACATAGTCACCGAATCCTCGGGCCGGCGCGGCGAACGCATCGCCCGGGGCCGACGCCATGCCCTAAGCAGTCTCAGAACTAAGAGAATTGAAACGATGTGCTTGGGATTGATTGCGCGTAAGAAAGTGCCAGCTCGCGACGTGTCAAAAGATGCATCCAAAGTGCCGTCTCATATTGACCACTTCTGAGACTTATGAGGCGCTCTCTATATGGCACTCACCGCAGCTCCCACCGCTACCGGCACTCAACTCGGATATGCGCGGGTGAGCACCGAGCACCAAGGTCTGGACCAACAGGTCGACGCGTTGGCAGTGGCGGGCGTGGAGAACAATCGCGTATACAGCGACAAGCTTTCGGGGACATCTACGCGCCAGCATCGCCCCGGCCTTGCCGCGCTGCTGGACTACGCCCGCGAGGGTGACGCCATCGTCGTTGTGGGCATCGACCGGCTAGGCCGTAACGCCGCAGAGGTGATGACTACGATCCGTGAGCTTGGAGAGCGCGGCATCGTGTTGCGTTCACTCCGCGAAGGCATCGACACGTCCAACGCGACCGGGCGCATGGTCGCTGGCGTCCTCGCCAGCCTCGCCGGACTTGAGTTGGAGCTAGGCCGCGAACGCCGCACAGCAGCGCGGGACGCACGGCGGGCACGCGGCCAAGCCATCGGTCGCCCGAAGGCGCTGGATCAGTCGAAGGTGGCGCTGGCGCAACGGATGCACGCCAGCGGGGAGGCCGCGAGCACCATCGCGACGACTCTTGGTGTTAGTCGTGCAACGGTGTACCGGGTGTTCGCCGAAAGCAGTGAGGCAAGTCCGACCCGCCGCTGAGTGAAGGTGACTCCGGCGCTAGTCGGTCTATACAGGTGCCGTCAGGCCGAGCTTCCCGGCTTGGTCGAAGCTGTCGTCGACGAGGACCACGGTGCGGTCGGAGCGGTCCAGCATGGACGCGGCGATGATCATGCACCACACCAAGCTCTTCCAAGTCAGCCAACTCTTGAGCTTCGAGGCGGAACCTGCACGGTCGCAGGTGATTACGGTGGCATTGGTGTAGACGGTGTTGGTCATGACCTCGCCTCCGTCTCCACGATGTCGGCGTCAGTGCTGTCCTTGAGTTGGCAAGCCCCGGTCGCGCGGAACGGCTCAGCCAGCTGGGCCAGATACCCGACGGGGTAGTTCGGCTTGACGGCCATACCGAGGTCGTCGCTGCTGAACCGGCGCTGCGGGTCGAAGGAGAACGTCCGCAGCGCGTGGTCCCAGACAAGGGTGAACAGCCCGAAGTTGACGTCACCGATGCCCGCCCACTTCAGGTGGTGGAAGCGATGTCCCTCATTGAGCGCCAGCACCTTGCGCAGCGGGCCGATGCGGTAGTCGGCATTGGAGTGTTGCAGGAGCAGCTGCACCGCAATGCACACGGTCAGTACCTCGGCCACCGCCTTCGGCATGCCCAGCAGCAGCAGCGGCACGGTGCCGGCCGCGAGTTCCAAAGCCCCGTGAAGGGGATGCTTCATCAAGCCGTTGAAGCCGTAGAACCGTTTGACGGAGTGATGGACAGCGTGAAAGCGCCACAGCCACCCCACCTTATGGCTGGCCAGATGTGCGACAGTCACGCCAAGATCAGTGACGACGATCGCGACCAGAACTTGCACAACGAAGGGCAGCGACACCGGCCACCTTTCACCGAACGGTGACAGAGCGGCCATCAGCGGGATTACTAGCACAGTCAGTAGCAGCGACGTCTCGTTGATGAAGGCGTGCGCCACGTCGCGGCGCCCATCACCGACCGACGTGTTCCACTCGTCGGTGTAGGGCAGAATCCGTTCGGCGGCAAAGGACAGTCCGATCGCCGCAACGATGAGCGCGGCCATCCAAAGCTCGGCCCAGCGTGCGTGCGCCAGGCCGATCGCACCGCCATTGATACCGATCAGCATCACCGGCACGTAGCCGTACCGAACAAGTGTTTTCGTCATGTCCTCAGTCTCGGAAAAGCATTCATGTCGGCGCATGTACAGATCCGGCGATCTTCACGCGAAGCCATGTAATTTCGGGGCCTCGAGCCGTTGGCGGGGGCGTTGGCATACTCAGGAGGTGACGTGGTCAGGCACAGCGGTGATCGAGCCGGGCCGACTGATCTACGGGGGGCGCCTCGGCGCCGCACACGGTCACTCGCACGCGGCGGTTCAGATCGCCGTCGGGTCCGAAGAATCGGTGCTTTTCACCGACGCATCCGGGCGTAGCGTCCACGGACGCGCAGGCATCATAGCGTCGGGGGTGGTTCACGCCGTCGACGCCGGCGCGGCGACCGGGATCATGATCTACCTGGATCCCACGAGCGCACACGGGCGCCGCGTCGCGGCTCTCGTTGAGCGCAGCGTGGAAGATGAAGCCCTTGCCTGGCGAAACGCGACTCAGCGTCTCCGGGAAAGCGCTGGTTACTCTGGGGACCCCTCGGCAGCCGCCGATGCCGTGATCGCACACCTCCTCGGATCCGAAGATGTCGACGCCGAACCGATCGACACGCATCCCAGTGTGTCGGCTGCGATCGCGTTGATACCCGACCTGCTCAGCGGCGCGGTGCGACTGACCGACGTCGCTTCCGTGGTGCATCTGTCCGCCGACCGACTCGGCCGGCTATTCGCCCGCGACGTCGGTCTGTCGTTCCCCGCCTATGTCCGGTGGGCACGGCTCATCCGAGCGATGGAAGTGGCACGCACGGGAGGGACGATCACCGACGCGGCACACGCTGCCGGCTTCACCGATAGCTCCCACGCCAACCGCGCCTTCCACGAGATGTTCGGCATTGCACCAATCGACGTCCACCGCAGCGTGCGGCTCACCTGACCAACCGTGCCTCATCTTCAAGGGCCAGGCCTTTGATGGCTATGCAGCGAGAGACTCCGCGACGGAATCGGTTGACTTTGGTCCGGTGACGCGGTGCTGCGGCGCAGCAGACTTACATCATGTTGCTGTGCGGACAGGGCCGATCCATGGCGGCGCACATCGGGCATTTGTCCATCGACATAGGCATTGCCATGCCGCCCTCGCAGCACCACATCAGAAGTGAGCCTGCACCGTCGTCGTAAACGTTCCCATCGGATCTCCATCGACAACGTCGAAGTAAATCTTCCCGGTCGAAATTTGTCCCTTCGCCAAAGTTGTCGGTGCAACGCCCTGTGGAGTGGCCGCTTGCCAGAGAACCCCCACGCGCTGGCCCCCACGCGCTACGGCGAAGAAGCTGGGGATCAGGGGCGTCACGGTGCCGTCGACGGCTCGGAGGGTGGCGGTGGCTTCCCAGAGTTGCCCACGAGGGGTATAGCCGGGCAAAACGTCCGCGGATTTTCGCAGCGCTGTGACGTCCCATTCATGGACAACAGCGCCCGCGGCGTCCACACGTTGTTGTGGCGAGCCGAATTGGTGCGGACAGGACTCGGCCGCTGAGGCAGGTCCACCGAGCGCTGTCGCAACGGATATAAGTAGAGCGGACATTAACGTGACTAGATTCCGTCGTCGCATGCCATTTCTCCCGCTGAGGGGTGGCCTAGACAGCCAGTTATCTACGTAGCGTGATAGTAGTACGCAAAGCGAACGCCGTTTCGACGGGCTATACCGGCGCCGTCGACTGGTAGTTCCCCGCCAAGCCGCATGAATGGTCGGGGCTGTATCGACAGCGGTGTTGTTGTCAGCCAGCGGAATTCCACGCTTGTAGTTCTGTTGCAGCTGTTACCAAAGTGACAATAGTGGGCTACGCTTTCCTACGTAATAGATACGTATGTTGTTGCTGCGTAGTCGGTGGCGTCACGAGCAGTGTTTCGGCTCACCGCGAGACTGACTATTGCGACGCATTAAGGAAAGAGTCGGCGTGGAACCTATTGCCCGACAGCGCCGCCAGAAGAAACGTCGCGAGCGGCGCCGGACACCCGGAGCCCGCTCGGCGACAGGTCAGCGGGTCAGATGGATCGTAGGATTCATCGTATCGCTTTCCATCGCGTCCGCGCCTATCGGATCGGCGGATCCCACTGCCGGCCAATGGGATCCGCTACTTCCGATGTTGAAAAGCGCGGGCGCACCAGGCGATCCAGTAGCAATCGCTAACGCTTCGCTGCAAGCAAGTGCCGCAGCGACACAGACAACCATGGACATGGGCCGCAAGTTCCTAGCCACCATGGGTATTCTTAGTCCTGCTGCGCCGCCTCAAGCGAGTGTCCGCGGAAACCGCGTGTATGGCGCACAGGCTGTCGAGTACGTTATCCGGCGAGCCGGAACACAAATCGGCGTTCCCTACTCGTGGGGCGGGGGCAGTCTCAATGGGCCGAGTCGCGGTATCGACTCCGGCGCAGACACCGTCGGATTCGATTGCTCCGGACTGACCCGATATGCATTTGCCGGTGTGGGAGTTCTGCTTCCGCGCTACTCCGGGGACCAATACGACGCCGGCCGCAAGGTGCCGCCATCCCAAGCCAAGCGCGGGGACCTCTTGTTCTGGGGACCAGGTGGTAGCCAGCATGAAGCCATCTACCTCGGCGGGGGTCAGATGCTTGAAGCGCAGCAGACTGGTGTTCCCATAAAAA
>CADEGF010000064.1:0-4498 GCA_902826815.1 uncultured Mycobacteriaceae bacterium | reverse complement strand
GACTTAACACCGAACCGCCCGCAGTTTTCCTAGTACGCCTTAACGGTTCGTTTTCCTGCTCACCGACCGAGGCAGTAACCCACCCCCCGCACTGTGCGCGGTACCGGGGAGATCCCGAGTCCTCGCCCAGCTTGCGACGTAGTTTGCCAACGTGTACGCCAAGAGCGGATCGGCCACCGGTATCACATTTGCCCCATACGAACTCTTGTAGCTGTCGGCACGTTACAGGCTCACCTGGACGGGCGGAAAGCGCTGTGAGAATGCAGAATTCGATGCGAGTGACCGCTACGGTGTTACCAGCAAATAAACGCGTCGTGATGCCACGTCGACCTCTAGTTCGCCGATCTCGCGAGGCGGCTCCCCTCCATCCCACAATGACTCTGTATCGAATCGAAAGTTTCTCAGCACATTCCGAATTCGAACGCCGAGCGCGTCAAAGTCTCTTGCAGACGTACGCGTCACAGTCGACAACAACGGCATGAAATCTGCGTCGGTGATAGCGACTACACCGACTTGCGCCGCCTGCCGGACCCGATCCAGGATCGCGGCGCCCGGTCCGTCTGTTCCCACAGACATTCTTGAGACGTCAGGGTCGCCAATTCGCAGCTTGTCTAGGGCAGCTGCTTCGGAGTGCACGACGTCAACGGCGAATTCGTGTGCGCGTAGCCGCTGCATCAGATTAGCGGCGTAGATATGTCTGGGTTCTAGCAACAGGACGCGTATGCGGCCGGCCGCAACATCTCTCGGTGAACCGCTGTGCCGGTGACCAATCTCGATAGTCGTGTGAGCCTCCTAGCTCGCGTATGGCATCAGCCGATGGCAAGCGTTCTCGATCGACCGCGGGAACCACCGAGCAGACGGCTATCTGTAGCGCGCTCTACGTATCTACTACGTAGAAAGGGTCGGCGTGTCTAAAGGCGGCCGCAAGCCTTTAGTTTCAGGGGAGCTTCAGCGCAGGTCACCCCGGGCTCACCGCATAGATGATGTTCGGCGGTACCGCGAGCGGAATAAAGCCCATGTTTCGAATCCGCAATTTCGTGAGCAACAAATTGCACCTATGCATTCGGGGCGCAGGGCAGGTACCAGATTTCGTGAGACACGGACGTGTTCAGTTGCGGCGTATGTCGACTAGTGGTGGCATAGAACCTGGATGAACGCTGGTGTCGCGAGCATGGCTGCCATCACTGCGCCGAGCGAGATGCGGTGCCGCCATCGAATGTGACTTTGCGTCGGTGTCGCCAACCGCACTGCACGAATCACGACCGCCGTTCCTGCCGCAGCCATACCTCCCGGCAACGGCGCTTTGTGGCCAGCAAGTGTAAGCAACCCGCTGAGCAGTGGATGAGTGCCGACGCTGCGTGCTGCAGCGTCATCGGCACACATCTCTAGCAGTTCAGCGACCGAATCGTTCGCTTTGGCGAACAGTGGGAGACGAGGCAGAGTTGTGGCCAGAGCGCGCAGCACCATGAGAATGAGGTGGTGCCGGCCCGAGATGTGCGCATCCTCATGCGCGAGAACCGCTTTGAGCTGCGAGCGGTCCAAAGAACTCATCGCAGCGGAGGTAACGACGATTGCATTCGGCCGCCCGACGACGCAGTACGCGGCAGGTCGGGCAGCCTCTATTACGACTACGTTGGGATGGCCCGTTGGCCGTCCGATGATCCGCGCAGCGTGTGCATGCTCATGACTTCGAGCTCGCAGTTCGGCGATGGAGCGGCCAACCCGTATCCCGATGAGGCATACCGCCAGCAGGCCCGCGATAACCAGCGCCACCGATCCGATTCGTCCCGGGACCGGCGTGTGGTCCGAAAAGCCGAAGAGTTCCAGGCACAAGGTGACTGCAGAGGCATCTTTAATGCTGTCCGATACTGCAAGAAGAACCAGCACCAGTGCGACGGCCCACGCCGCGAGCGTGGCACCGATCGTGGCAAGCCAGGCAGCGACCCCCATGCGAGGGCTGGCCCCGTCGCCGGTCATTCTCCGCAGGACGGGGGGTGCCAACCAGGCGAGCGCGCTGCCGTACAGCACGAGCCACATCGCTGTGGTCATCATCGTCGGCCCTGGCGCAGCGCCGCCTTGAACTGGGCGGACGGATCCTCACTCGTTTGACCATCGAAGAAGGACAGCTCCGCGCCGGTGCCGGCGCCGGAGTCAAGGGCAGCATTCATGAGGGCTCCGGTTTCTTCACTGCTGACCGATCCGCGGTGCACGGAGGCTCTTTCACTGCGCAGCCTCTTGAGCCGCCGCTTGCGACAGAGGCTATTCATCGGCGTTGCCATCGCGTAGGCGATGTGCCGACGGCACGCCAGCTCGTCGCCGATGTCGCGCACCGTCACAGAGTCTGCGCGGTCCCCAAGCCGCACCGTGATCACGGGTTCGAATTCACCGCACCTTCGTTGTTTCATGCCGCCGGCTCCTGCCCTCAAAGGCGAGTTGGCCGCTCGCACCGCGATGTATCTGCAATCCACCAATTTAGCTGCCGAGCAGCGATTTGTTGGTATTCGCAGGGTTGCTTCAGGCCGCGCCGGAACCGCAGGCAGTTCGCCGACGCCCATTGGCGATCCGTACAACAACATATCAATATACGTTAGTATGTGCAGATGGCCGAGCCCCCGATCGAGCAGTGCGATCTGCTGTGCCTCGATTTGCCGCACGCGGAGCGGATCCGCGCCTCCCTGCCCCCGTTGGATGAGGTCGAGCCTATGGCTGCCGCGGCGCGGGCGCTGAGCGACCCCACCCGACTGACCATCGCCTCGGCTCTTCACGGAGGCAATGAACTGTGTGTGTGCGATATGGCGTGGGTGGTTGGCCAATCGCAGAACCTGGTGTCGCATCACCTGCGTCAACTTAAGATCGCTGGTCTGGTGTCTTCTCGTCGACAGGCCCGGATGGTGATGTACAGGCTGACCGACCGCGGTCGATCGTTGACCGAAGCCGTACTCCAAGACGCGGGCGACAGGCCGGCGAAGGAGCGGGATCATGTCTGATGCCTGTTGCGGGCCCGCTGTCGACAAGGTCAACAGCGAGCCGGATTCGGGGCCGGAGAAGTTGTGGCACGTGCGCGAACTGCAACTGGCAGCCGTAGCGGCAGCTCTCCTGGTCGCGGGCTGGGTTCTCAGCCGGCTTGGTTACCAAACCGTAAGCGTGGGAATCGAACTGGCGGCGGTTGCCGCCGGCGCCGCAACCTTCGTTCCCGGAGCAGTCCGCAATTTGCGACATGGCCGCGTCGGCGTCGGCACGTTGATGACGATCGCGGCCATCGGCGCGGTGGCGCTGGGTCAGACCGCCGAGGCCGCGCTGCTGGGGATCCTGTTCTCGATCGCCGAGGGGCTCGAGCACTACGCGGTGACCCGTACCCGCCGCGGTCTTCGCGCCCTGCTCTCGCTGGTGCCGCCCACCGTGACCGTCATCCGCGACGGCCGCGAAGACAGTGTGGCTCCCGATGAACTGGTCATCGGCGACGTGATGGTGCTGCGTCCTGGAGAGCGCGCCGCCACCGACGGCGTCATCACCTCCGGTCGCACGAGCCTCGACCTGTCGGCCATCACCGGCGAATCGGTGCCAGTGGAAGCGGGGCCCGGCAGCGACGTGCATGCGGGCGCGATCAACGGTGGCGGCGCCATCGAGGTCACCGTGACCGCCGTCGCCGCCGACAGCTCACTAGCCCGCATCGTCCACATCGTCGAACAGGCCCAAGAACGCAAGGGCGCGGGTCAGCGCCTCGCCGATCGGATCGCCCGTCCACTAGTCCCGGCGATCATGATTCTCGCCACGGCGGTCGCCGGCGTCGGCGCGCTCCTGGGCGATCCGATGCTGTGGCTGGAACGCGCGCTGGTGGTCCTCGTCGCGGCGTCGCCTTGTGCCTTGGCCATCGCGGTGCCACTGACTGTTGTCGCGGCGATCGGCGCCGCGAGCCGACAGGGCGCGCTCGTCAAGGGCGGCGCCGTGGTGGAGGAACTTGGGCGCATCAAAGTCATTGCCCTCGATAAGACCGGCACTCTGACGCGCAATAGACCTCAGGTCGTCGAGACGGTGACCGCCCATGGCACAACCGAAGCCGATGCCCTCAAGATGGCTTCCGCGGTCGAGTCGCGCAGTGAACATCCACTGGCGCAAGCCATCATCGCCGCTGCCGACCAGGGCGTCACGCCCGCCGACGACGTAACGGCAGTCCCCGGCCATGGCATCAGCGGGCGCATCGGAGAATCGGCAGTCCGATTGGGCAAGCCCGGCTGGATCGAAGCCGGACCATTCGTCGACGACGTCACCCGGCTTCAGTCAGTAGGGGCCACTGTCGTCCTACTCGAACACGACACCATAGTGGTGGCCGCAATTGCCGTCCGCGACCAACTGCGGCCCGAAGCACCCGAAGCGGTCCGACAACTCCACAGCCTGGGCATCGACACCGCAATGCTCACCGGTGACAACCAGCGCACCGCCGAAACGTTGGCCACTGAGGCCGGCATCACCACCGTGCACGCCGAGCTGCTGCCTGAAG
>CADEGF010000063.1 GCA_902826815.1 uncultured Mycobacteriaceae bacterium | reverse complement strand
ATCGCCACCACCATCGCGATGAGCATCCGACTGATTGCCTTCATGTTCTCCCTAGTTCTCCGTAGCGGCATCGGCTCGCTTTGCTATGCGTCTGGCTCGACGGCGGATCAGACGAGGCAAGAAAACCTCGAGACGCGGGACAAGCGCGTTCACAGCTTTCTTTAACTCAAAGCACAGGGAACATAGCTTGCATTCAAAAGGGCGGCAACAAGATGCTCGAGGTCGCGGTGAGCATCACGGCGCGCGCGGTCGAGTTTGCCCAACGATGTCACGGGTGTGGCGGCGGTTCGAGCGACACCGTGCGGTCGCGATCGTTCGCTGGTGAAAAACGGGGTTCGGCCGCCGCGGCAGCTGGTGCGTCCTTCCTCGTCGAGGTGCGTCACCAGTGGGATTCTCGCCCATCGTGACCACCAGTCGCCCGAGTCGCATAAACCGAAAATCCTGAACGCGGGTGCCGAATACTGGAGAGTGGCAACAGCCAAGTAGTTAGCTAGCTCCAAAATCTCCGGGTGTATGAGAGATTTCACATAACGCCCAATATGTGGTGCGGATCACAATGATCGACCGGTCGATCCTTAGGATCAGCCGCCGGTACTAGCCCGTCGGTCGCACCGATCGTCACCGCAGTTCGGCGATGACCTTCGAGAACGCTTCGGCGTGCTTGTCCTGAACGATCACATAGCTCACCCCGTAGGTGTCGCGGTAGCCGCGAATGGTGTCGGCGACGTCCTGCGTCGACCCCGAGAGAACGGCGGGCGTCGCCAACAGTTCCTCATCGGACATGTTCGGAAGCGCGCGCCGGGTGATCGACAGATCGGGCTCACCTGACCCGTCGCGCGGTAGTCCCGTGATCGCGATGTTCAGCTCGAGTTCGTCGAAGCGGTCGCCTGCCGCGCGACGGACGAACTCGATCCGCTCAGCGAGCGGGTTCGTCGTCTCGGTGATCGGCTGACCGCCGGTGAGCCCGATGATGTTCGCCTGCCGCGCCGCGACCGTCAGCAGCTTGTCGCCGTTGCCCGCGATCAGCACCGGCACATCCGGCAGATGCTCACCCATGTACTCGGTGACATGTGCCAGGTATTCGACTCGCTCGCCGGCGCTCGGGTAGCGCAGCTCGGCGGCCCGGAACTCGTGCTCCGCATAGCCCGCGCCCATCCCCAATTCGAAGCGTCCGCCGGAGAGGTCGTGCAACGCCTGCACATCGCGCGCCAGCAGGGCGGGCTTGTAAAAGCAGGCGTTCAGCACGAAGGTGCCCATCCGCAACGTGGTCGTCGCCGCGGCGGCCGCCATCAACGTCGGGAACGGTGCGGGCGCGCCGATGTGGTCGGGAAGATGCAGCACATCGAAACCGAGGGCCTCGGCCCGTCGCGCCTCATCCGTTACCGACGCCAGCGATTTGGCGGCGCGCAGGCCGAAACCGAATCGGAACTCCTTGGTCACTCCGCGATCGTATGCCGGTGAAATCCCGCGTCCGAATCCGATGTTTGGCGGCGAGCAGTTCGGGCAATGAAACAGCCGCCAGACTTGTCGGCCCGGCGGGTCAGTACCGCAAACGAGCCATCGCGTGATCCGGTCCGTCGTGAGATCTCCCGACGGGCCGGATCCACATTTGGAGGCACTGTGGCCAGCCACCCCACCGTCGGAGTCGAGGAGGAATTCCTGCTCGTCGACCCGGATACCGGCGAACCTGTGGCCCGCAACGAGGTCGTCGCCGCGCACGCCGAAGCGCGAGGGGTGGAGCTGCAACTCGAGTTGACCAGCTGCCAGGTCGAGACGACGACCGAGGTCGCCGACACCAGCGACGAACTCCGTGCCGAGCTGGGTCGGTTGCGCCATACCGTCGCCCATGCCGCCGAGGCCGCCGGTGCGCGGCTGCTTGCCGTCGGGCTGCCGCCGACGGTGCCGCAGGAGTTCCCGATCACCGACAACCCGCGGTACCGCAGGATCGCGGAGCGGTTCGGCATGATCGCCCACGAACAGGGCATCTGCGGCTGCCACGTGCACGTCGCCATCCCCGACCGCGACACCGCGATCCAGGTGAGCAATCGGATGCGGCCGTGGCTGCCGCTTCTGTTGGCGGTGACCGCCAACTCGGCGATCTACCGCAACACCGACACCGGCTACGCAAGCTGGCGCAGCATTCTCTGGCAGCGTTGGCCGAGCGCGGGGCCGCCGCCGCAGTTCGAATCCGCAGACGAGTACGACGCCGTCGTCACGGCGCTACTGGACAGCGGCGCGATGCTCGACGACGGGATGGTCTATTGGGACGTCCGGCCGTCGGCGAACTTCCCGACGATCGAGGTGCGGGTGGCCGACGTTCCTGCCACCGTCGCAGAGACCGTTCTGCTGGCGGCCTTGGTCCGGGGGTGTGTGATGACGGCGCTCGACGCCGAGCAGAGCGGCGAAACCCTTGCGCCACTGGCGCCGCATGCCTTGCGGGCCGCGTACTGGAAGTCGGCGCGCTACGGCCTCGAGGCCGCCGTCGACCTCCTCGACGGTCTCGTCGACCATGTGCGGCCCGCGCTGGAGGCGGTCGGCGACTACGAGATGGTGCGTTCTGAGCTCACTCGCATCGCCGAGCACGGAAACGGGGCGATGCGGCAACGGCGAGCGTGGCTGCGCGGGCACGACATGGGCGATGTGCTCACCGAGGCCGCCGCCGCGACGCTGGAGTAGCGCGCACGCGTAAGGGCAGGCGCTTGTCAGGTCAGTGCCAGTTGGGCGAAGACCGGGCTGGTCGGTTGCTCGGAGCCGCTGCCCGGTTCGACGGTGAACGCCAGCGCGCTTGACGTCCCGAGGTCGGGCAGCACCGCTGTGGTCGATGGTGCGACGGACGTCGCGTCCATCGTCCCTGCCGACTTCGGGGAGCCCTCGCCGACCAACCACATCTGATACACGGTGCCCGGTTGTGGCGGCGGGACGTTGTTCATCACCAACACGCCCGCGTCCTTTGAATGCGAGAACACCAACGTCGCCGTGCCGCCGCTGGCGATCGGGCTCGACACGGTCTGCACGTCGGACGCCGCGAACACCTGCTCGGCGGTGGACTCTGTCGGTGCCGGACGCATTGCGATTCCAACTCCGAGGGCGCCGAGCCCGATCGCGAGCACTGCGGCCGCAGCCAAAATCGTTGTGCGCCAGCGATTCGCGCGCTGCGCCGGTAGCCGGCGCACCGCCGCCTGCTCGCGTCCCTGCGACTCGTCGACGACCGTTGCCAGCAGGCGCTCGCGCATACTCGGCGGTGGCTCGACGGCCGTCGCGGCGGAGATCGTCGCCATCGTCTCGTGGACGGCGCGCACCTGTGCGAAGAACTGCTCGGCCACCTCGGGCGGCGCGGCGGCCACCTGGCGTTCGATCTCGGCGCGTTCGGCGTCGGTCGTCGCGTGCAGCGCGTAGGGCGTTGCCAGCTCGAGGACATCGGGAGTGATCGGGTTGGTCATGTCAGCCCCAGACATCTGCGTAGGCCGCGGATGGCGTCGCGCATCCGCGACTTGATGGTGGCGAGGTTGGCCGACAGCCGCTCCGAGACCTGCACGTAGGTCAGCCCGTCGTAATAGGCGAGCTGGATGGCTTCCCGTTGCACGTCGGTCAGCGAGTCAAGACAGTCGGTGACCTGCTGACGTTCGTCGCGCAGGATGACCGCATCTGCGACGTGGTCGGCGGGCGGCTCGACGTTGGCCGCCCCGTACCGGGACTCGCGCTGGCCGGCCGCCTGCTCGGCCCGCACGCGGTCCACTGCACGCCGGTGCGCCACGGTGAGCAGCCACGCCAACGGCGAGCCCGCGTTCGGGTCGTAGTTGGCCGCCGAACGCCATACCTGCAGGTAGACGTCCTGCGTGGTCTCCTCGCTGTATCCGGGGTCGCGCAGCACGCGGGTCACCAGACCGAACACCCGAGCCCGGGTGAGGTCATAGAAGGTGGCAAACGCGTCGGCATCCCGCTGAGCCACCTGGTGCAACAGCGCGGCCAGGTCGTTGGTCACGAGCGGTAGCCTAGCCACCGGCGCCGTGATCGTCACGGTATTCGCGATCTGGGCGGTCGCGGGATGAAAAACGATGTACGAGAACAGTATTCACGGAAACCCGGCCGGTCCTTCATATGTTTCTCGAGTAGGCGCGCGCCGGTTGCATACACCAGGAAGTACGTCATGAGGGCCGGCGACAGCACGGTCAGCAGCGAAACCCACCCCGCGATCGACACCAGCCAGAGCCCCCACCACACGGCAGTGTCGCCGAAGTAGTTGGGATGCCGCGTCCATGCCCACAGGCCGCGGTCCATCACCACGCCCTTGTTGGCCGGATCGGCCTTGAACCGCTGCAACTGGTAGTCGCCGACCGCCTCGAAGAACAGTCCGACGCACCAAAGCGCCACGCCTGCAATCAAAACCGGAAGCAATGTTGTCGGTGTCGGCCCGAGAACGGCCGAGACCTGAAGCGGCAGCGATACGAACCAGGTTGCGGCGCCCTGGATGAGGAAGATCTTTCGCACCACCGTGCCCGCGGAGAAGTCGCCGCGCAGTAATGCCTCATATCGTGGATCTTCGCCCTTGCCCGCCGACTTCCGCACCATGTGCCAGGCCAGCCGGAGACCCCAGACTCCAACCATGGCGAGCAACAGGATTCGCCGTAAGAGGTCGCCCGGGCCCAGCACTGCGGCGACGACGGCAACGCCGACGAAGCCAAGGCCCCACGTCACGTCGACGACGTTGTAGCGGCCGATGCTGCGACCGACGGCGAATGTGATGCCGTGCATGAAAAGCAGCACCGCAAGGGATGCCGCAGTGACGAGAAGAATGCTCATCTGATCCCTCTGCTCTTCGCGCAAGCGCTCATCGCGCACCTCCCGCGGGGGCGAAGGTCCACTGGTACACGTCGAGATAGCCCGACCGGAACCCGGCTTCCGAGTATGCCAGGTACAGCTCCCACATGCGATGAAAGACCTCGTCGAAGCCCAACGCGGACACCGTCTCTCGCTGTTGCAGAAAGCGTTCTCGCCACAGCCGCAACGTCTCGGCGTAGTGCGGGCCGATGGACGTCATGTCGACGGTGCGAAGCCGTGTCTGCCGTTCGGTGATGCCGAGGATCGCCTCAACGGACGGCAGCAGGCCGCCGGGGAAGATGTACTTCTGGATCCAGGTATAGGTGTTGCGCGACGCCAGCATTCGGCTGTCGGGCATCGTGATGGCCTGAATGGCGATGCGGCCACCCGGCGACAACAGACGGTCGAGGGCCTTGAAGTACGTCGGCCAGAATTGGTAGCCGACCGCCTCGATCATCTCAACGGATACGACGGCGTCGTAGCAGCCGTCGACATCGCGGTAGTCGAGCAGATCGATCTGCACCCGGTCCGACAGACCCGCGGCGGCGACCCGCTCGCGGGCCAACTGCTGCTGCTCGGCCGACAGCGTGACCGATCGGACTTGCGCACCGCGTGCGGCGGCGCGGATGCACAGCTCGCCCCAGCCGGTGCCGATCTCCAGCACGCGACTGCCGGGCCCGACCTGCGCGGTGTCGAGCAAGCGGTCGATCTTGCGGTGCTGGGCTTCGGCCAATTGCGATCGGCTGGCAGGCAACGTGTCGAACAAGGCGCTGGAGTAGGTCAACGTCTCGTCGAGGAACTGCCCGAACAACTCGTTGGACAGATCGTAGTGCTCGGAGATGTTCTGACGAGCCTGTTCGCGGCTGTTGAACTGCGAACGTGGTTGGCGGACTACGGCGATCGGCCGGAACCACTGAAGCGAGCGCGGGATGAGGTTGTCCATCGACCTCGCGAACTCGGTGAGCACGCCGGCGAGGTCGTCGGAGCTCCATTCGCCTGCCATGTACGACTCGCCGAAGCCGATCAGGCCGTAGCGGCCGATGCGTCGGGCCAGCCGTCGGGGGCGATGGATCGTCATCGTCGGCAGCGTCGGGTCGGCCGCTCCGACCACCGTTCCGTCGGGATAGACCATCCGCAGCGGAAGCCGCGCGGCGGCATTGCGGAACAGGCGCTCTGCTATCGGAGCCGTCAGGGCGCTGAGCCGTCCCGCAGGAACCCGCGCGACATCCGGCCACCGTTCGGGGCAGATCGTCGTGCTGGCCAGTCGGGCCACGTCGAGACTCACAGTTGTTCGACCCTCTCCTTATCGGCGACCTTCGGCCGCGGCACCACAGGAACCCGGCGCAGCCACAGGGTGATGCCCTGGGCGCGAATCGCCGCCGACCCCATCAACGGGGCCAGCGGCGCCACCAGTTGTAAGCGCAGGATCTGACCGATGCCGACCCGCAGCCTGTCGCCACGCATCGTCACGACGAACGCGGGCTGGTTCTCACGGTGCAGCGAGACCGTCACGGCGAGTGCGGAATCCGGTCGCGGCGCGCGCACCAGGTAGTAGCCGCTGACATCGTTGAACGGCGAGACGTAGAGCTTCTTCATCACCATCGCGGGCTGACCGGTGTCCGGCGGAAGCAGGTAGGCGTGCCTGCCGCCGTAGGTGTTGTGCACCTCGGCGATCACATGCCGCAGTTCTCCTTCGGCGTCGTGGCACCAGTACAGCGTCAGCGGGTTGAACACGTAGCCCAGGACGCGCGCCTGCAACAGAGCAGTGATCTTGCCGCCGCCGAGGTCGATGTCGCGTTCGGCGAGATAGCTCTCGATGCGTTGGCGCAGTGTGGCATTCGGGTCGCCGTCGAGGTGGTCGCTGGCTTCGAAGCGGGCGAACGGCCGCAACCACCGCGGCAGTTCCGGTAGCGCGTCGATGTCGACATACCAGCTGTAGCTTCGGTGTTCGAAGTAGTGATGCACCGGTGCGCGGCGCAGATGTGTGATGCGTGTGCGGTACAGAGCGGGCGTCAGCACGGGACGGCCTCCCTTCGCCGAGTGCGACTAGGCCATGTCGCGCCGAGGCGCTGGGCTGCGGCGAGCCCCGACGCCGCACCGTCTTCGTGGAACCCCCACCCGTGGTAGGCGCCCGCGTAGACGATCCTGTGGTCCTCGAGTTCGGGTAGACGACCCTGGGCGGCAACGGATTCCGGTGTGTACAGCGGATGCTCGTACGTCATCTCCGCGAGCACGGTCGACTGGTCGACCCGGTCCCGGCCGCCGAGCGTGACCAGGAACCGATGCTTGCCTGTCAGCCGCATCAGCCGCGTCACGTCGTAGGTGACCAGAACGTCGTCGCCCCCGGGTGCCATCAGGTAGTTCCATGACGCCCGCGCGCGGTGGTGCCGCGGCAGTACCGATTCGTCGGTGTGCAGCTGTGCTCGGTTGGTGGTGTACGGGATCGCGCCGAGCACCATGCGTTCGGCGGTCGTCGGCTCGGCGAGCATCGTCAGCGCCTGGTCCGGATGGGTGGCGATGACGGCGGCGTCGAACAGTCGCGGACGGTCGCCGCCCACGGAGACCGCCACCCCCTCGGGTGTCCGTTGCACCGAGGTGACAGGACGGCCTGCGGCGACCTCGTGGATCCGCATCATGATCGCCTCGACGTAGGTCGCGGATCCTCCGGTCACGGTGCGCCACGTCGGCGAGCCGAACACCGACAGCATCCCGTGGTGTTCGAGGAAGACGAAAAGGTAGCGGGCCGGGTAGCGCATGGCATCGCCTGGCCGCGACGACCATACGGCGGCGACGAGAGGCGTCATGAAGTAATCGATGAAGTACTGCGAGAAGCCGTGCCGGTCGAGGAACGAGGCAAGTGTTTCGCCGGCGTCGCCGGAGCCGTCATCGCAGTCGCCGAGCAGCCGAGTCGCGACCCGGTGGAATCGCTTGACCTCGGCCAGCATCGCCAGATATCGCGGCCGGGTCAGGGCCGCCCAGGACGGGAACAGCCCGCCGACACCACGGGCGCCCGCGTACTCGAGTCCGCTGCCGTCATCGCGCACCGACATCGACATGTCGGTCTCCTGGGTGGCGACCCCCAGATCGTCGAAGAGCCGGCACAGCGTGGGGTACGTGCGGTCGTTGTGGACAAGGAAGGCGCTGTCGACGCCGACCATGATGCCGTCACCGCGGTCGAGGTAATGGGTATGGGCATGTCCGCCGATCCGGTTGTCCGCCTCGAACAGGCTGACCCGGTCCCTGCCCGACAGCAGGTAGGCGGCTGTCAGCCCGGCGACGCCGCTGCCGATGACGGCGATGGAGCGTCCGCTTTGCTCAATTGGTTCCACATCGAGGTATTCGGAGCCGACGTGCCTCCGGATGGGCGCTGCCTACACCTCGCAGTAGAGCTCCCAAAGGATGTCGCCGCGGGGGTCCTCCGACGGCCTCGAGGCATCCGGTACCTGAGTCAGCGTCATCGAAATGGCTGGCCCATCCACAGGTTTAGCGACGTAGCTGTGATAGCCGTCGATGTCGCCGCCGTGTCCCCAGGCCGTGACGCCGCACGGTAGCGACACCTTGCCGAGCCCGAGTCCGTAACTCAAGAGTCCGTCGCCGTCGGGCATGGGGACGGTCTGCATCATCTGGTCCAGCTGCGCGCGCGGAACCACCTGCCCGTCGAGGAGGGCGGTGATGAACGTCGAGATGTCCTCGTTGGTCGATACCAGGTTGCCCGACATTCCTGCCGCGGACGCATTGAAGGCCGTCACGTCGGTGCGACTGCTGTCCTCGATTTCGTACCCGTGCGCGAACGGTGCCCGTAGCCCGGTGTCCCCCGGCGCGGGGAAGTAGGTGTCGACCAGACCCAACGGCGCGATGACGCGTCGGGTGACCTCCTCGGTGGCCGGCCGCCCGGTGACGGCTTCGATGAGCAGGCCCGCGACAACGTAGTTGGTGTTGGTGTATTTCAGCGCCGCACCGGGTGCGAACAGGGCATGGTGGGCCAAGGCCGTATCGAGAAGCTGATCGCCGGTGGCCGGTTCGACCGGTACCGGGGTGGCGGGGTCGAAATACTCCGGCAGCCCGCTCTGGTGGCGCAGCAGCTGACGCACCGTGATGTCGTTGGCGTCGATGCCCTGTCCGCGGATGCGGCCGGGCAGGTAGGTCTCGATGGGTGCGTCGAGATCGACCTTGCCCTCAGCAACGAGCTGCAGAATGGTCGCGGCGACAAAGGTTTTCGTGATGCTGGCCGCACGGATATGGGTGTTGGGCGCAAATCCCGCCTTGGTTTCGAGGTCCGAGTATCCGGCTGCGTAGCGGGTGAGGTCTGCTCCGTTGCGGACGACGGCGATGCCGCCGGCAAGGTCGTCGGCGACCACGACACGGTTTAACGCCTCGTCGATTGCCGGTGGTTGGGCTGATGCGGGGGCGGCCGTCAAACCCATCACGAGGAGGACCGCAAGAATTATTTTGGGCACTGAGCCGACGGTAGTTTCCAGCTGTGCGCGGCCGCCACGAGCCCCTGGATCAGAGCGGATGTCGGTGGCGACAGGCCGTCTTCGGCAGCAGGGGCGCTGCGTGGGCTGATGCCGCGCAGTCGCGGCGACAGCTCGAGCTGGGTTCCGCCGCCGCGCACACGGTTCACCGGGTTGTCCGGATGCAGGCCGCGCAGTTCGCGGGGCATCGCGTCGAGGTCGGTGATGACGTGATAACCCGGCACCTCGAAGTGGCCGGCGACGTGGTCGGCGAGTGCCCGGTTACCGCCGCCCGCGAGCAGTTGGGTGCTGCGGCCCAATCGGCCGTAGCCGTGCAGCGAGACGACGACCTCGACGTGGTCGAGGAACTCTGCGAGCCGCTCCGATTCCTCGGCCCGGTAGAGCGCCGACGGCAGATGATGCGGGTAGTCCTCAGGATGACGCAGCAGATACACAGAGGCGCCAGAGGCATCGGCTGCGCGTTCGGCGATGACGTCGGTCATCTGCTCCAGGCCGCCGCCGTGGATTGCCATGAAGCCGAAGCGCGACCGCAGAGTGCTCTCCTCTTGCACCGCGGGGTCGCCGAGCAGTGCCGAAAGCGATTGCGGCGCATCTGCACTCGAGTTGTCCTTCGGCACCGGCCACTGCGCCGGATCCCATCGGCGGAGGAACTCGACCCAGCGATGCGACAGGCCGTGGTGCAGCGCACCGTCGATGATGCGCTCCAGATAGCCCGGCCGCGGAGGACCGGGGTCGACGCGATGGTCGATGTACACCCAGGCCTCGGACGGTCCCGCGTCGGTGTGCACGGTGAGCCGGTCGCGGCGGTACCGCACCGGCACTCCCTCGGCGCTGTCCAGGGTGGCGAGGTCGTGGTCGTCGAGTTGCCACACCACACCGTGGACCTGCGACCCGTCGAACGGTTCGACGGTCGCCACGCCCCGCTCGTTGATCAGCCAGTCGTGGTCGGCCAGCGTCGCAGGGCGGGGGTTGGCGGCGCTGGGGCAGCGTCGCGCCATCTGGTCGATACAGAGGTTCGACCCGTACGCGAAGTAGCTGTGGCGTCCGACAAGCATTCAATCCAGCGTATATCGTGCGTCAGCTTGCGACGGTGAGGTAGATCAGCACCACGTTGAGCACGATGATCATCGCCGCGACGAGCCAGCCGAGCAGCGTCGTGACGCGGTGGTTGGTGTCGTCGCCCATCAGCGTTCGATTGCTGGTCAGCCGTATCAGCGGGACCAGGGCGAATGGTATGCCGAATGACAGCACGACTTGGGAGATCACCAACGCGCGGCTGGGATCGATGCCGATCGCCAGGATCGCCAGCGCTGGAATCAGGGTGACCAGGCGACGCGCCAGCAGCGGATAAGTGCGCCGCAGCAGGCCCTGCATGATCATCGCGCCGGCGTAGGCGCCGACGGATGTCGATGCGAGGCCCGAGGCGAGAAGTCCGATGGCGAAGAACAGGGCGACGGTGGGCCCGAGGGTGTCGCGGACGGCCGCGTGCGCACCTTCGATGGAGTCGGTGTTGTCGCGACCCTGCAGGTTGGTGGCGGCGATGAGCACCATCGACAGGTTGACCGCCCCGGCCACCAGCATTGCCAACCCGACGTCGACGCGGGTGACCTTGAGCAGCCAGCGGCGCTGTGGGCCTGGTTCGGGGTGGCCGTGCCGGTCGCGAGCGAGACCGGAGTGCAGGTAGACGGCGTGCGGCATCACGGTCGCGCCGAGCATCGCGGTGGCCAGCAGCACGCTCTCGGCGCCGTCGAAGCGCGGGACCAGACCCTCGGCGGCGTCGGCCAGCGGCGGCGGTTCGACGAACAGACTCGTCAGGAATCCGATCGCGATGACGAGCAGCAGGCCGCTGATCACCCGCTCGAACGTGCGTTGTCCGCGACGGTTCTGCACCGCCAGCAGCAGCAGCGACACCGCGCCGGTGATGATGCCGCCCACCAGAAGCGGGAGGTCGAACAACAGGTGCAGCGCGATTGCACCGCCGACAACTTCGGCGAGATCGGTTGCCATGGCAACCATTTCGGCTTGCAGCCAGTAGGCGATCCTTGTCGGTGTTCTGGCGTGGTCGGCGACGGCTTCCGGCAGGGTGCGCCCGCTGACCAGTCCGAGTTTGGCCGACAAATACTGCACGAGCCCGGCCATCGCGTTGGCCAGGAAGATGACCCACACCAACAGGAAGCCGAACTGCGCGCCCGCACTGATGTTGGCCGCGACGTTGCCCGGGTCGACGTAGGCGATGGCGGCCACGAACGCCGGACCGAGCAATAGCCAACTCGGACGCAACCGCGTCTCGGAATCGCGCAGCAACTGACCCCACCTTCTATCCGGGTTGTCGAATAGAAAAGTTAGGGTAGCCGAAACGGTGTCGCGGTGGCTACACCGGTGTCACCAACCGAAGCCCCACCCGCCGAATCCGATGATCGGGTAGCCCCAGTAGCCGTAATTGTTGTTGGGCGGTGGTGACGTGACGATCTGCGCGCTGCCGTTGGTCTCACACTGGGTGGTGTTCGGCCCGGTGTTCGTGCATTGCGGCGCGGCAGCCGCGACGGGTGCGACGCCGATCGCCGCGGAAGCGGCCGTCGTCGCCAAAAGCGTTGTCAGATAACGAGCTTTGATGCTCATGGTTGGCCTCCTCGATCGGCCAAGAAATGCGAAAAATGCGGGCTAACGGTGGCCGCCGCCACCGCCGCCACCCATGCCGTGGTTTCCCCAGACGCCGCCGCCCATGATCAGAGCGGGGCCGTAGAACTCGTCGTCCCACGGGTAGGCGTAGGCGGGCACGTCGGGTGCGGTGGCATTGAGTTGGACGTTGCCGGGCGTCGCGCACTCGGTCGTCGCGGTGCCGACTGACTGGTCGCCGCCGACGCTCTCGCACTGGGGCAGGGTCGAATTGTCCGGATCGGCCGCCGCGATGGGCGCGGCAGCGACAGCTGCGGCGGCACCGGCCGCAGCCAGGACCGGTATCAGGTAGCGCATGGCCGTCCGCATAGGCATATTCCTTCGATTGGGTTCAGCCCGACTCATGGCCAGCGTACAACCCATTCCCAGTAATCAGGGCCAAGTTGTCTGCTCACAGATCGGGGATGGGCAGGTCGAGGTTGGGATAGGTGAGGCCGCCGTCGACCTCGAGCGTCTTGCCGGTCAGGAAGCTGCCCGCGGGCGAGGCGAGATAGACGGCGGCGGCGGCGATGTCGAGCGGATCGCCAAGTCGGCGCATCGGAGTCGCGGTCTCCATCGGCTCGCGCAGGTCGTCGTTGGAAGCGACGACATCGAGGGCTGAGGTGAGGATCGAACCGGGCGCGATCGCGTTGACCCGGATCTTCGGGCACAGGTCGAGGGCGGACAGCCGCGTGTAGTGGGCGAGGGCGGCCTTTGCGGTGCCGTAGGCGGCGAATCCGCGGGCCGAGAGCCGACCCATGGTCGAGGTGATGTTGATGATGCTGCCGCCGCCGCCGTGTTCGAGCATCAACGGCACTGCCGCCGTGGTCAGGGCGTGCGCTGTCGCGACGTTGAAGGTGAATGCGTCCCGCAGATCCTTGGTGGATGTGGTCATGAGGGTGTTCGGCATCGTCCCGCCGACGTTGTTCACGACGATGTCTAGTTTGCCGAACGCCTCGATGGCGGTGCCGGCGAGCTTGGCGGTGTCCTCCGGGTGTGCGAGGTCGGCGGTGACGATGTGTGCACGCCGCCCCACGGCCTTGATCTGTTCGGCGACCTCTTCGAGTTGCGACTGCGTTCGAGACGCTATGACCACGTCCGCACCCGCTTCTGCGAATGCCAGCGCCATCGCCGCGCCCAGCCCGCGACCCGCTCCTGTCACCACCGCGACTTGGTCGTCAAGCCGAAATCTATCGAGAATCACGTCAGCCTCTCTTCCGTTGCCGGGCGACACCGTAACAAGGCCGCGCTGACGACATGCCGCGTTTCTGAAACACGTTCTAGTTGATCTAAGGCGGTGGTCCGTCGCGACCCCGGTGCAGAAGTCGGCGGCCGAAGAATGTGAGGCGCAGATCACTGCGGATAGCAAAGTTATTTCCATCACAGACAGACGAAAAAGCCCAGGTGAGGCCAATTTCTGTGCGAAATTAGTGCTAACGTTAAATAAAGGCGACGGAATCCGTACCGTTCGCACACTGGATAGGAGTAATTCGCGTGGGCAAGCAAGCTAGAACCGCATCCGCTTCAAGGTGGGTCACCGGGGCGTTCGCCCTCGGCGCTCTGTCAGCGGCCGCGGCCACCGGCCTTGCGGCGCCCGCGTCTGCCGACAGCGGCAGCTATCTCCAGAGCGTTCAGCCCCGGTATACGTCGATGAGCGCATCGCAGCTGACATCGGCAGGCAACTCGGTGTGCTCCGCCACCCGTAGCGGTATGCCCGCCTCGGACATCGTTCCGATGCTGGTGAACAACTACGGCATGTCAGTTTCTGCGGCCTACGAAGTCACCATCGCCGCGATCAATCACCTCGGCTGCTGACGCCTGCTGATCACTTCTTGGCGGCAGCCTTCTTGGCCGTCTTCTTGGCGGGTGCTTTCTTAGCGGCTTTTTTGGCTGCGGTCTTTTTGGCGGGTGCTTTCTTAGCGGCCTTCTTGGCCTGACCGTCGTCCGATGAGCTGCCGCCGCCGCGGCGCGCTTTCACGCTGGCTTCGAGTTTGGCCAGCAGGTCCGAGACATCCTCAGTCTCGTCGAGTTCCTTCGGCTCTGCATCTTCGGTGGTAAAGGCCTCGCCGCCTTCGAGTTTCGCTTCGACCAGCTCCTTGAGCTGCTCTTGATAGGTGTCCTCGAACCGCTCGGGGTGGAAGTCGTCGGTCATCGACTCGACGACCTGTCCGGCCATCTTCAGTTCGGCAGGCTTGATCTCTACTTCCTTGTCCAGCACCGGGAAGTCGGGGTCACGGATCTCGTCGGGCCACAGCAGCGTGTGGATGACCATCACGTCGCGCTTGCTGAAGTCCTTGACCCGCAACGCCGCTAGCCGGGTCTTGTTGCGCAGCGCGAAATGCACGATGGCGACCCGGTCGGTTTCGGCCAGCGTCTTGGCCAGCAGCACATAGGACTTCGACGACTTGCCTTCTGGCTCCAGGAAGTAGCTCTTGTCGTACATCAGCGGGTCGATATCGCTCGCAGGCACGAACTCGACGACCTCGATCTCGCGGCTGCGTTCCTCCGGAAGCGTGGAGATGTCCTCGTCGGTGATCACCACCATCTGGCCGTCATCGGATTCGAAGGCCTTCGCGATGTCGCGGTACTCGACGACCTCGCCGCACACCTCGCACACCCGCTTGTAGCGGATGCGTCCGTTGTCCTTCGCGTGGACCTGATGGAACTTGATGTCGTGGTCTTCGGTCGCGCTGTAGACCTTGACCGGGACGTTCACCAGTCCGAACGAGATCGAGCCCTTCCAGATGGAACGCATAAGGCCAGTATGGCCCACGCAGGATGGGCGAAACAGCTACCGGTTGACGGCAGCGGTGTACGCCTCCAGCACGTCGCGGGGGATTCGGCCGAACACGGCAACGCCGTGGCCGTTGTTGCGCGCCCACGCCCGGATGGCGGCGCGTCGATCGGTGGCGATCGTCGCTTGGCCGGGTGGTTCGCTCGAAGAACGACGCAGTCGTCGCCGACCGCCGACGCGCCGGGCGGCGTTGATCCAGGTCTGGAAGTCGCCGCGCAACTGCATGGCGTTCTCGCGGGCAAGGTCGATTTCATACCTGACGCCGTCGATTTCGAACTCGACCGTTTCATCGGCCGTCACCGAATCGTCGACGTCATCGGTGAACACAACGTTCAGCGCCAATGCTTGACGTCCTTTCAAGTTTCGCGCCGGGAGGAGAGCATGCGACGCAGACGCTTGGCCCCCTCCCATACAGGGCGGGGGCGGGGCGAACAGGGCGGGGGCGGGGCGGCGGCATCGACCTACCGGTCAGCCGGCGCCGATCAGAGCTACCCCCGCCGTGGTATATGGACGTAGAGCTGGGTGCATTTACGACTCCCTCGATGCGTGTGATGTCAGACACTCGGAAAATTACCGCAGCGCAACGCATTAGTCGCGTGTATCGCAAACTATTGACGGACCCCTAGATGTATAGCGAATCCGGTCACGGCTGCTTTCGCTTGAAGCCGCAGTTCAGGTAACCCTTAGTGGTGGGCGGGCAAACTAATGCCTCTAGTGAACTATTTGCGATTGCAATTACCCACTGGTAGTTCTAGAACGAGTTTCAATGTTTGCCAACTAGCACGTGGACCTGCATGAGAACGATGTTCGGCTGCATAGACACATTTGCTGGACTTTGCTGTCGGATTCGCTCACCAACGACCTCTTTAGACATCGAGTCGGTAGGCCCGGATGGCTTGATCCCGAACTGGACAACCGTGTGACGCTGACGCCGCGACCGTCGAGGTGTTGTCAACTGGTTGGTTGGTACGGCGTCGGAAATTCGCGCAGCGATCTACTCATCAGTAGTCCAGCAAATTTCCATGAAAGGCTCTAACAGTGATCACGTTGCCTTTCCTTATTTAGACAGTATCTAAGTAATTTGCGTGCGCCCGATGGCTCCTGCCTGCGTAAGCGCTCATCGCAAATAATTGGCAGACACTGACTGAATCGGCACAGCGCGCCCCTCGGCCATGCCCGTCACTCGCCGTCCTGCGAACGGGACTGATGTACGCGGTGTTCGGGCTCGGATGGGGAGTGGGTCTACGACCGTCGCCACTACCGCCGCCGCGTTCGGCTGGCAACCGCCCATGCCCGGGGAATTTCTACGCGTCGCAATGTTGCTCTGCGCTGTGGATAACCGCGACGTTTCTCTCAGTTGGGGGGTATCCCCGACAGCCGATTGGCCCCCTGCCGTCCAGGGGAAGGACGAGAGGGGGCCAATCGTTTCCTACACCGTTCCGAGTCGACGGGGGGCGGCGACCCGGACGACGTCAGCTAGCGGCGGCGGCTCCTGCGCCGGCACCGGAACCGGAACCGGAACCGGCGCCGGCATCCGCACCGGATGCGCCGGCACCGTCATCCTTCTTGTCGCGATTGCCCAGGCTCTTGAACGCCTTATCGATGCCATCGGCTGCGTCCTTGAACCCCTTCTCGATTCGGTCGACGGTGCCCTCGAACGCGGCCTGGAGACGCTGGCCGGGTTTGTGAGAACTTGCGCCATTGCTGCCCGCCAATGACGTGCCGCTGCGGTTGAGGAAGGGCAACACAGCGCCCTTGTTCGTGACCTTGTCGCTATCCTTCGTCGTTTCCACTGCTGCGACTTTGGCCGCGTCGTCGACCTCACCCTCGCCTGGTCCCGGGGACGGAGAACCTTCTTCGGCCGGAAGCGTAATCCCCAGTCCTTCGATCCCGGTCTCGTTGGCCGCATCGGGCGTAAACGTCATCGACATCTTGGCTGCCGACGGGAGGGCCGGTGGGTTGATCACGTCGGCGATGACCGGGCGCAGGCTGAGGAGTGCCGTGATGACGCCGCTCACTTCGGCGGGGTTGTATGGGCCGAGAAGTCCGCCACTTGGGATCGCGGGATTGCCGTTGAGGGTGGTGTTCACGAGGTCGGCTGGGAAGTTGATCACTGCATTGAGGGCTGCTTCGACGTCGTCGGCCTCGATCGCGTTGTAGATCTCTTGGCCGGTGAAACCGATCTGCAGTACTGGTCCCAATACTCCCGTAAGCACCCCGATGAGCGGGACCAACGTTCCGATGTTGGTCGCCGTTGCGATCACGTTGGCGACGTTCTGAGCTGGGTTGCTGAGGACACCCGGAAGATAAGCAAGAGATGCGAACTGGCCAAAAATCGCCGCGACGAACGGATTCACCGTCGTCCCGAGGAGCAGGTTGGCGAAGCCCTGGTCGATTTGGCCGTTCTGGATCTGTGCGATGGCAGCCTCGACGGTGGCCGGTATCTGGCCCACCGCCGTCAAGTAGCCCGAGGCGAACCCCTCGGCGAACGCAGCCAGGAACTGAGTGCTGAGGAGTTGGTTTTCGCCTATGGTGCTCAAAATCGGCGCTGGGTCCGCGGCGATCATGGATCCGATGTTGGCCGTGTTCGCGAAGGCCGTCTGGAAGACCTGCGCCCATGCCTCGATGGGATTGACCAGCGCCGACAACTCCACCTGGGCGTCGGAGACGGCGCGCGTGGCGGCTTACTGGAGATCGGGCATGGGTGGGGCGATGGGTGATACAGCGATGGCGCTGGCTCCCACCAAGGCGATACCCGCCGTTGCGTATGGGCGCAGAGCTGCATGCATAAACGACTCCCTAATCGAACGTTGTGAGGCCGGACACACGGCAAATTACCTTAAGGCAAGCTGAGAAAGATGCATTTCGCAAACAATTGACGCTCGCGTATATCGGAGCGAATGCGTCGCGGGCCGCTTTCGCTGAAAGTAGCTGTTCAGATAGTCCTATGCCAACGACCGGTTAACTAATGTCGCAACCAGACTCTTTGCGTTTGCAATTACTGACCGGTAGTTCTGCAACAGGTTCCACCGCTTGCTATACGCGAGAAAAATCTGCTTTGACGTGCATGTTTTCTCGTATACGGACTGCTCTGCTTGTTGCTGATCGTTCGCTGATCGAATGTCAATCTAGACACGCGTTCACTTCGATGGGTGATGCCGAGGCTCCGCGCCGACGTCGCCGTCGACTCACGCGACGCATCGCCGTCGTCGCCAATGAGTTCGTTGATCTGCCAATAGAGATTGCCGCGCAGACTTAAACTTGAATATCTCAGCAAATACGGCCAAATTGTAATATTGATAGCCGAATGGATTCTGGCTATTCCTCAACGAGTGAGCAATTTACGAGCACTCCTATGGCCTCTGCCTGCGCGGTCGCGCGACCCAAAGACTTCTAGCGGTTGCCGAAACGGCCCCGCGGAACGCGACAATAAAATTCTGACAACGTGCGTTGCCGCAACGGGACCGGTGACGAACTTCAACGCGTTCCCGTGTTGCTCTGCGCTGCTTCTGCGGCGTCCCTTGTGGCCCGATCCGGTAGGTCCGCCCCCGCCCGCGCGACCGTCAGCGCCGACGACAACGCGGCGGTCTGCAACACACCGGTCAGGGTGTCGACGTTGATGCGCCGCAACCCGGCGCGATGCTCGGCGCCGAGCAGACCCAGCGTCCACAGCGCATCGATCAAGCCCGTCATGAACGCGTCGCCAGCGCCCAGGGTGTCGACGACGTCCACCGGCCGCGCCTGCACACGGGCGATCCCGGCCTCACATATCGCGAACGCGCCTTGCTCGCCCATCGTCACCGCCACGAGAGCGGGACCGAGGCTCAGCCAGGTCTGCGCGACCTGTTCGGGGGTGCGCTTGGGATCGATCCAGTGCAGGTCCTCATCGCTGACCTTGACCACATCGGATTTCTCGACGAGCCGGTCGATGCGGGTGCGCGCCTGCTCCTCGTCCTCGATCAACGCGGGTCGCACATTCGGGTCGAAACTGATCGTGGCCGACAGGTGATACGCGTCGAGCAACGCTGCCGTTGCACGGCATCCAGGCTCGAGGATCGTCGCGATGGACCCTGTGTGCGCCACCAACGGCGGCGCCACCTCCGGCGTGCCCGACAGTTCCCAGTCGATGTCGAAGACGTACTGGGCCTTTCCGTTCTCATCCAACGTGGCCAGCGCGGTGGGCGTGTGGTCGGCGGTGCCACTGCCCGAAACCAGTTCCACGCCAGAGCTCTTCACGTACTCGGTGATGCGTCGGCCGCGGGCGTCCTCGCCGATGTGGGTGAGGAAGTCGACGCCACGCCCGAGCCGCGCCAGACCGACGGCGACGTTGAGCGGGCTGCCGCCGACGTGCTCACCGAGTATCTTGCCGTCCCGCTCGACGATGTCGATCAATGCCTCACCGATGACGAGCGCGCGTTGGTTCATGCCCGGTCCGCCTTCATCAATTTCTCCAGCGTCGCCCTGGCTCCGTCGCTGTGCAGCGAGTCGAGTGCCCACAGGTACGCCTCGACGAATCGTTCGGATGACGCGAGATCCCCGAATACTTCGGTGTTTTCGATGAATGCGGTCGGATTGGCGTGTTGCGAGCGGGCCAGCGGAACGAGGGTGTCCGCCAACTGGTCCTCAACGTCGATCGGTTCGCCGTTCTCGTCGACGCCCTCGGCGTAGCGCGCCCAGCTCGCCACCGTCGCCGCCGACAGCTGAATTGGGCCGCCGGAGGCCAGGTTCGCGCGGATCACGGGCAGCAACCACTTGGGGATGCGGTCCGACGAGCCGAAGCAGAGCCGCACAATGGTGTCGCGCACACCGGGGTTCGCGAACCGCTCGATCAGCGTCCGCTTGTAGTCGGGCAGGTCGATCCCGGGGACCGGCAACAGTGTCGGGGTGCCTTCGTCATCCATGTACCGCATCAGGAACTCGGCGAACAGCGGATCGCCCGCGGCGTCGTGCACCAATCGGTAGCCGGCGAGATAGGCGAAGTAGGCGAGGCTTTGGTGGCTGGCGTTGAGCAGCCGCAGCTTCATCAGCTCGTAGGGCCGCACATCGTCGACCATCAGCACGTCGGCATCCTCGAGCGGTGGTCGGCCGTCGGAGAAGTCGTCCTCGAGCACCCATGTGGTGAACGGTTCGGCGACCACCGGCCACTGATCCTCGACGCCGAACTCGTTCTTCAAGTTCTCGATCACCTCGGGCGTGGTGGCAGGCGTGATCCGGTCCACCATCGAGTTCGGGAACCGGGTGTTGGTGGAGATCCACTCCGCCAGCCCGGGGTGCACCCGCTCGGCGAAGCTGGTGAACGTCTGCCGGGCGACCTCGCCGTTGCCCTCGATGTTGTCGCACGACACGATCGTCGGGGACGGGATGCCGCGGTCCCGGCGCCGCGCGAGCGCCTCGGCCACGAGTCCGAACACACTCACATCGCCGGGCTTGATGCCCTCGATGTTGTAGCCGCCCTCGGTGATGGTCAGCGAGATGATCCTGGTGGTCGGCGCGGCAAGCAGCTCGATCACCGACTCGGGATCGTCCGGCGCGTATCGATAGTCGACGATCGACCCGATCACCCGCGCCTCGCGGGTGCCGTCGGGCTTCTCGAGCACCAGCGTGTACAGGCCGTCCTGGGCGTCGAGGACGTCGGCCATCTTGCGATCGGACGGCATGACGCCGACCCCGCAGATACCCCACTCGTTGGCGCCGCCATTCTCCAGTAGCCGGTCGATGTACATCGCCTGGTGAGCCCGATGAAAGCCGCCGACCCCGAAATGCACTATCCCGATTCCGATTTCATCGCGATCGTAGGACGGCTTGCTGATCGGAATTTGCGCCAAGGTCGAACTGCTCAGCTTCATGACACGGCCACCACCGTCTTGACGCTACCCGGCGTGCGGTCGGAGTCGAGGGCCTCGGCGGTCCTCTCGAGCGGGAATCGTCCAGTGACCATGGAGTCCAGATCGACCCGGCGGGACTCGACGAGCGCAATGGCCTCTGGCCAGGTGTTGGTATAGCGGAACACACCGGTCAGGGTGAGTTCGCGGTTTTGAATCAACTGCGTTGGCAGATCCATCGACTCGGCCCCCGAGCCGACCAGCACAGCCGTTCCGCCTGGCCGCAGCGCGCGGATGCCCGCAGTCACGGCGGCGGGCGCGCCGGAGGCGTCGATGAACGCATCGAAATCGTCGCCCAGCTCGTCCGCCACGGGATCGAGTGTGACGGTGGCGCCGTTGGTCCGTGCCTGGTTACGGCGCGATTCGTCGAGATCGGACACGGCGATTTCGGATGCGCCGTAGGCGCGGGCGAGCTGGGCCACCACGATGCCGATGGGTCCGGCACCGGCGACGAGTACTTTCGCGCCTTCGCCGATGCCTGCCTTGCGAAGCGCGGCGATGCCGACCGATAACGGTTCGCACAGCGCGGCGGCGTCGTCGGACACGGTGTCCGGTACCTGGTGTGCGAACGTCGCGCCGATCGTCACGTAATCGCACAGGGCCCCATCGATCGGCGGGGTGCCGAAGAACCGCATGTGCGGACACAGGTTGTAGTCGCCGCGGCGGGTCTCCGCGCTGTCCGGATC
Organism: uncultured Mycobacteriaceae bacterium; assembly: GCA_902826815.1. Lineage (GTDB taxonomy): Bacteria > Actinomycetota > Actinomycetes > Mycobacteriales > Mycobacteriaceae > Mycobacterium. The sequence goes on along the minus strand of CADEGF010000063.1, from coordinate 13,049 downwards.
GGGGCGCTGCGGCTCGATCGACACCCGCTGACCGATGCGCGACGGGTCAACCGACTCACCGACGCCGACGATCGTCCCCGCCGCTTCGTGGCCCAGTACCAACGGAGCGTCGACGACGTAGCTGCCGATCCGGCCGTGCCGGTAGTAGTGCGTATCGGATCCGCAGATTCCGACCGACGACACCCGAATCACCACATCACCCGGTGCCGGTCTCGGTACGGGACGCTGCTCCATCTCGATTCGACCTGGTTCAACGAGTACGGCGACCCGCATTTGGGTATCTGGCGAGAGTGTTGTGTACGTCACACTTGCCATGCTAGCGTGATGAACATCTACTCGCACCCCTGAGCAAATGCTCACGGCAAGAGATTGGCGGACCTGCACGTGTCGACGTCGACCGAGAGTGTGGCCGCACCGGCTGCTGCACCCGAGGACCTTCGGCTGGCACTGCGCGCGGCGACCCTCTACTACCTCGACGGCCTGACCCAGGCCGAGATCGCCAGCCGACTCGGAGTCTCGCGGCCGACCGCCGGACGACTGATTGCACGCGCCAAGGCCAAGGGCCTGGTTCGCATCGAGGTCGTCGTACCGCCCGACCTCCGCGACAACCTGCACGCCGATGAGGAACGCGAGCTCGAACTGCGCTTCGGATTGACCGAAGCCGTCGTGGCCGGAAGCGGCATCGACGTCGGCGCACCGGGACGCGTCGCCGCCTACGCCAGTGTCGGTCGCGCCGCGGCCGCACTGCTCATGCGCCGCCTGACGCCGACGGACGTCATGGGCTTCACCTGGGGCCCGGAACAAGTAGCGGTGGCCACCGCGCTGTCGCCCGGCGCCGCGAGCTGCCGCGTCGTCGTTCAACTCGACGGCGCGATGTCGACCGCGGCATACCAGACCGGTACGGAGTTCATTATCGGACGCTGCGCGGATGTCCTTCGGGCGGAGACCATCCGGCTGCCGGCGCCGCTGTATGCCGATGCGTCGACGGTGGCGTCGATGCAGAGCGACTCGGTGATATCCCGGACATTGGAGGCGGGTCGGCGCGCCGACATCATGCTGTTCGGAGTAGGTGCCGCTTCGACTGCGGGCACTCTGTTCGAAGGCGGCTACCTCGACACCCGGATGCTCGACGACCTTGTTTCGCGGGGTGCGGTCGGTGAGATCGGCGGTCGGTTCTTCGACGCCGACGGCGAGGCCGTCAACACCGAACTGCAGCATCGCGCGGTGTCGGTTCCGCTCGAGGACGTCAAGGCCTGCCAGAAGACGATCCTGATCTCCAGCGGTGCGGCCAAGCACCACGCCACACTCGGCGCGCTCCGAGGAAAGCTCGCCCGACTATTGGTTTGTGACATCGATTGTGCTCGTTGGCTATTGGCACAGTGAAAGGTGAGGCAAAGGTGAAAGCTTTACGGAGAACAGTGCACCGATTGGCGCTGTGTGCAGCCGCGACGGGGCTCGTCCTCACCGCCGGTTGTGCGGGTGCGGGCAGCCTGGGGGAGTCGGCGAACGAGGTGACGATCGCCCTGGTGTCCAACTCGCAGATGACAGATGCTCAGAAGCTGTCATCGGAGTTCGAGAAGGAGAATCCTGGCGTCAAGCTGAAGTTCATCTCGCTGTCGGAGAACCAGGCGCGCGCGAAGATCACGATGTCGACGGCGATGGGCGGGAGTCAGTTCGACGTCGTGATGATCAGCAATTTCGAAACGCCGCAGTGGGCCAAGGATGGTTGGCTGCAGAACCTCTCGGAGTACGCGAAGAACACCCCCGGCTACGACGAGGACGACTTCATCCCGTCGCTACGCGAGTCGTTGTCCTACGAGGGCAACATGTACTCGGTCCCGTTCTACGGTGAGTCGTCGTTCCTGATGTACCGCAAGGACCTCTTCGAACAAGCGGGTATCAAGGTCGACCAGAATCCGAACTACCAGCCGCAGTGGCAGGAAGTCGCGGACTGGGCCAAGACCATCAAGAACAAGGGACTCTCCGACGCGGGTATCTGCCTGCGCGGCAAGCCCGGCTGGGGCGAGGTACTCGCACCGCTGGACACGGTCATCAACACCTTCGGCGGCCGCTGGTTCGACGACAAGTGGAACGCGCAACTGAACAGCCCCGAGGTGAAGGAGGCCGTCAACTTCTACGTCAACACGATCAAGGAATCCGGTGAGTTGGGCGCGTCCTCAACCGGTTTCCAGGAGTGCGCCAACCTGTTCGGCCAGGGCCAGACGGCGATGTGGTACGACGCGACGTCGGCGGTCTCGGTCCTCGAGGACCCGAAGACATACCCGGACCTGGTCGGCAAGATCGGCTATCTGCCCGCCCCGATCGTCGAGAAGCCCAACTCGGGTTGGCTCTACACCTGGGCTCTCGGCATCCCGAAGGCGGCCAAGAACCCCGACGGGGCATGGAAGTTCATCTCGTGGATGACCAGCAAGAACTACATGAAGCTGGTCGGCGAGCAACTCGGCTGGGCACGCGTCCCACCGGGTAGTAGGACCTCCACCTACACCGAACTGCCCGAGTACGAGGCGATTTCGAAATCGTACGGTCCTCTGACGTTGCAGTCGATCACCAACGCGACGCCGAACAAGCCCACCGTGCAGCCGGTGCCGTACACCGGTGTGCAGTTCGTCGGGATTCCCGAGTTCCAGGATCTGGGGACGCGGGTGAGCCAGCAGATCAGTGCGGCGATCGCCGGGCAGAAGTCCGTCGACGCCGCGATGGAGCAAGCACAGTTGTATGCCGAGGTCGTCGGCAAGAGCTACCAGGAGAAGTGATGACTTCAACTTCGCTAACCGCTGACACCACGGCCGAAGCCGATGAGAAAGCCGTCGCCGAACGGGTTCGCAAAATCAAGGAGTCGCAAGACGTCGGCGTGAGCCGAGCCGAGGGATGGCGACGGCGTGGGCCGCTGCTGCCTGCGCTGATCTTCATGATCGCGGTGACACAGGTGCCGTTCTTGTTCACGCTGTACTACTCGACGTTGTCGTGGAACCTGGTGCGTCCCGGCTCGCGGCAGTTCATCGGTTTGAACAACTATGTGGCAGTCGTTCAGGACAGTCAGTTCTGGTCGGTCGCGGGCAACACCGTCATCCTGATCGTCGGGGTCGTGCTGATCTCCGCGCTGCTCGGCTTGCTCATCGCCCTGTTACTGGATCGCGCATTCCTCGGCCGAGGTGTGGTGCGAACGCTGCTCATCACACCGTTCCTCATCACACCCGTTGCGGGAGCGCTGATCTGGAAGACGACGATCCTCGACCCGAACAACGGCATCCTCAACTGGGTGCTGTCGCTGGTCGGGATCGGCCCCGTCGACTGGATCGGCCAGTTCCCGCTCTCCATGGTGATGGTCGAGTTGATCTGGCAGTGGACGCCGTTCATGATGCTGCTGATCCTCGCCGGCCTGACGTCCATGCCCCGTGACCAACTCGAGGCGGGCCGGGTGGACGGCGCAACGGCGTTTCAACTCTTCCGCGAGTTGACGCTGCCGCACCTACGTCGCTTCATCGAACTGGGCGTCGTGCTCGGCGCGGTCTATCTGGTCAACACCTTCGACGCGATCTTCATGATGACCCAAGGCGGACCCGGTGTTGCCAGTGCGAACCTGCCGTTCTACATCTATCAGCGCGCGTTCCTCGGATTCGACATGGGCCAGGCCGCGGCGATGGGCGTGGTGGTCGTCATCTTCACGATGATCATCGCCAGCTTCGCGCTTCGATTGATCTTCAAATCATTCTCCGGCAAGGAAGAGGCAGCCTGATGACTACAACTGTCGAAAGAACAACGCCGGCAGATGATGCCACCCCGGTGCGCAAGAAGAAGACCAAGAAGTTCAGCCCGTGGGGCGTGGTGGCCTGGCTCGTCGGCCTCGGCTTCTTCTTCCCCGTGCTCTGGATGGTGCTGACGGCGTTCAAGCAGGAGAGCGACGCGGCGACCAACCCGCCGACGTTCTTCTTCAAGCCGACGCTGGATCAATTCTCGGCCGTCTTCAGTCAGGGCATCGGGCCTGCGATGTTGAACTCCATCTTCGCTACCCTCATGTCGACGCTTCTGGTCCTGCTACTCGGCGTACCCGCGGCGTTCGCGTTGTCGCTGCGGCCGGTGCGCAAGACACAGGATGCGTTGTTCTTCTTCATGAGCACCAAGATGCTGCCCGTGGTGGCTGCGATCCTGCCGCTCTACGTGATCGTTTCCAATCTGGGTCTGCTGGACAATATCTGGGCTCTGGTCGTCCTCTACACGTCGATGAACCTGCCGATCGCCGTCTGGATGATGCGCTCGTTCTTCCTCGAGGTACCGGGCGAACTGCTCGAAGCCGCCAGCCTCGACGGCGCCAGTCTGTGGCGCTCGGTGCGTGAGGTGATCCTGCCGTTGGTCTCGCCTGGCATCGCCGCCACCGCGCTGATCTGCGTCATCTTCGCCTGGAACGAGTTCTTCCTCGCGGTGAACCTCACTGCGGTGAACGCTCAGACGATGCCGGTGTACCTCGTCGGCTTCATCGCCGGTGAGGGTCAGTACTGGGCCGTGTTGTCGGCGGCCGCAACCATGGCGGCGCTGCCCGTGATCCTCTGCGGGTGGTTCGCTCAGAACAAGCTGGTGCGCGGGCTCTCGTTCGGCGCGATCAAGTAACCCCTCACTTCACCAAGAGAACGGAAACACCATGGCTGCAATCACTTACAAGAACGCCACCTGCATCTACGAGGGGTCGGACAAGCTCGCGGTCGACTCACTCAACCTCGACATCGCCGACGGCGAGTTCATCGTGCTGGTCGGTCCGTCCGGTTCGGGCAAGAGCACCGCGCTTCGCATGCTCGCCGGGCTCGAGGACATCGACGAGGGCGCCATCGAGATCGGCGGGAAGGACATGACGGGCGTGCCGTCGAAGGACCGTGACATCGCGATGGTCTTTCAGAACTACGCGCTGTACCCCAACAAGACGGTCGCCGAGAACATGGGCTTCGCCCTGAAGTTGCGTGGGGTATCCGCCGAGGAGCGGCGCAAGAAGGTCGAGGACGCCGCCAAGATCCTCGACCTGACAGAGCACCTGGATCGCAAGCCCGCCAAGCTGTCCGGCGGTCAGCGGCAGCGCGTGGCGATGGGCCGCGCCATTGTCCGTGAACCGCAGGTGTTCTGCATGGATGAGCCGCTGTCCAACCTCGATGCGAAGCTTCGTGTGCAGACCCGTACCCAGATCGCTGCGCTGCAAAGGCGTCTCGGCACGACCACCGTCTACGTCACCCACGACCAGGTCGAGGCCATGACGATGGGTGACCGCGTCGCGGTGCTGCGGTTCGGCAAGCTGCAGCAGTTTGCGTCGCCCAACGAGCTCTACGACCGGCCGGCCAACGCGTTCGTCGCCGGCTTCATCGGCTCGCCCGCGATGAACCTGGTGGACCTGCCCGTCACCGACGGCGGTGTGAAGGTCGGTGACTCCGTGCTGGAACTGGATCGCGACGACCTCGCCAAGGTCAGCGAGGCGGGTCTGTCGGAGGTCACCTTCGGCATCCGGCCTGAGCAGCTCGAGCTCTCCAACGACGGCGGGGTTGAGGTCGTCGTCGACCTGGTCGAGGACCTTGGCAGCGAGGCATACGTGTACACCCACGCGGGTTCGGGAGTCGAACTCGTCGCTCGGTGCAATCCGCGTACCGCGCCGAAGCTGGCCGACACCGTGCGGCTGCGCAAGAACCCCGAAGGCGCGGTCCATCTGTTCAACTCGAAGACCGGCGAACGCCTGAATTGACATGAATGCACCGGAGTTTCGACTCCGGGCGTCGACGCCGGGGTTGCTCGCGCTCCCGTGGGACCGGCCGTTGTCGCAGTGGAATGTCCCTGATGTTCCACTGCGCGACTTCGCCGTCGGACCCAGCCGTCACCTGGTGAAGTTCGTCGAGGCCGACGACGCACTGTGGGCGGTGAAAGACATGCCCGCGCGGCTCGCGGCGAAAGAGTACGACGTTCTGCGGCGGCTCGAGGAGATGGAGTTGCCCGCTGTGCGACCGGCCGGCTTGGTGCTACAGCCTGAGTTCGACACCGCGATCCTGGTCACGCGATACCTCGAGGGGTCATGGCAGTACCGCCGACTGTTCATGCGGCTGCCGCCGGACGAGCCGAAACATCGGGCCCGGCTGCTGGACGGGATGGCCGGCCTGCTGGTGGAGCTGCACCGCCACGGCGTGTTCTGGGGCGACTGCTCGCTGGCGAACACCTTGTTTTCGCGCGACGGCCAAACGCTGCAGGCGTGGCTCGTCGACGCGGAGACGTCCGAGGTGCACCCGACGCTGAGCCGCGGGCAGCGGCAGCACGACATCGAGATCATGGTGGAGAACGTCGCGATGGGCCTGGTCGATCTCGCCGAGCGAATCGAGCAACCGGAGGAGTTGCAGGACACGCTGATCGCCGAGGCTGAGCATCTGCGCGACCGGTACACGGCGCTGTGGGATGTCCTGACTGCTGAACCGGTCTTCGGCTTCGCGGACCGCTACCGCGTGGAGGGCACCGTCCGCCGCCTCAACGAGTTGGGTTTCGCGGTCGAAGAGGTCTCGCTGCAGCCGGTCCCCGATGAGCCCAGCCAGCTCAGAATCCATGTCGCCGTTGGCGATCGCCGATACCACGCGCAGCGTCTGCGGAAGCTCACCGGTCTGGATGTCGGGGAGGGGCAGGCGCAGATTCTGCTCGGCGACCTGCAGGCATATCAGGCGCAGTTGTGTCGGGAGGTGGGCCACGACGTCGACGAGTCGACCGCCGCGCGGCTCTGGGTGATCGAGGTGGTGACGCCGTACGAGCACCTGGCGCACGCCGCGGTGAACAACAGGGGCACCGCCATCCAGGCTTACTGCGATCTACTGGAAGTGCGGTGGCTGCTCAGCGAGAAGGCCAGCCATGACGTCGGGACGAACGCTGCGCTGGCGGCCCTGCGGGGCGATGTCATCCCCACCGACTCCGCTGCCAAGTTGGCCATCGCCGAGGTGCCGACGGCGCCGCTGCCCGCCATCGAACTCGAGGACTAGCGGCTTTGACACTGCGCTCGCCGAGTTCTGCGCCAAGGCTGGTCGACGTCGAATTTCACGACCCTCGTGCAGAACTCGGAGGTGTCCAGCCTCGCCGTGCGAACGCTTCGCGCACCCGGTGAAGGATGAAGCGCTTGCTGTGCTCCTTGACGACGCGAATATCTAGCCAGCCCTCACGCTCGATGAACTCGGCGCGGCCGATGTCGTACACATAGTGCCCGCGAACCTCGCTGTGGTGAGAGCCCTCGTAATCCAGTCCGACCATCGGCTCGTCATAGCCCATATCGAGGAATGCCTCCTGGTGGCCATCGGCCACTCTGATCTGCGTTCGCGGCGGGGGCAACCCATCGTCAATGAGGATCAGCCGCAATCGCGTTTCCCCTGGCGACTGCGCGCCTGCGTCCATCAGCGCCAGTGCGATTCGTGCCCGTCGGACGCCACGAGCGCCGCGGTACTTCTCGGCGAGGGCCAATACGTCAACGGTGGTGACGCCCGTCGCCGCCGACAAAGCGTCGAGGTGCGCGACTGCGATGTCTCGAGGCAGATGACGGGCGATGTCGAGCGCAGTGCGCGCAACACTCGTGACGGGCAGTTCGCCCACGTAGACAATCTCATCGGCGGCGATCCGTTCTTCGTGGACGATGACGCCTCTGCGACGGCGTGTGTGGTCGGCGATGACTTCGATGGGCGTCGAGGCGTCGACCCATTTCGCTCCGTGCAGTGCCGCGGCTGCTCGTCCGGCTATCACGCCCCTGCGAGCGGTCCATAGCCAAGTCGCGAAAGTGTTCTCGTAGAGGGTTCGCTCGGCGGCCTTGTCCTGGTACACGCGTGGGAGCACTGCGCTGTGATTCCAGCGCAATTGTCCGCGGGTCAGCGCGCCGTTCCGTAGGGCCTCGGCGCCGATGAATGGGTCCGGCATGTCCGGATCGTGGCTGCTGGTACCGACGAATTGGCAACTCAGACGCCGAGTTCTGCACCTGGGCTGTGGATAACTTGGAATCGCGACCCTGGTGCAGAAATCGCGGTAATCAGGTGACGGGTTCGACGCCAGGGTTGGTGCCGAACGGTGTCTCCGGGTTTGCGCCCGACGAACCGTGCGTGAAGGTCTGGTGTGCCATCTGCCTGCAGTTGTCGTCCATCGGAGTCTGATCGCCGGAGCAGTAGGGCACAAGGTCAGCGGGGTCGGCCACGGCATGCGGTGCCGAACCGAGCACAGCGGCCACGGCAACCAGGCACGCCACGACAAAACGCGTCACTAGTCAACGGTACAGCGGGTATTACGTTGGCGTGGTGGATCGAATCGGCCGGGTGACGCTGACAAACCCGGACAAAGTGCTGTACCCGGCGACGGGTGGACGACGAAAGGCCGTCACAAAAGCCGAGGTGTTCGACTACTACGTCAACATCGCCGACGCAATGATCCCGCATATCATCGGCCGTGCGGTGACCCGCAAGCGCTGGCCCAACGGCGTCGACGAGCCATCCTTCTTCGAAAAGCAGCTAGCCAGCTCCGCACCCGACTGGTTGGACCGAGAGAGCGTCACACATCGGTCCGGCACCACGACCTACCCGGTCATCGACACCGTCGAGGGGCTGGCATGGATCGGCCAGCAGGCCGCACTCGAGGTCCACGTTCCGCAGTGGCGATTCGTCGACGGAAAACCGGGACCCGCGACCCGCATCGTGTTCGACCTCGATCCCGGCGATGACGTCACGTTCCGCCAACTGTGCGAGGTCGCACATGAGGTCCGCGATCTCATCGCTGACATCGGGCTGACCACCTATCCGCTGACGAGCGGCAGCAAGGGACTGCATCTGTACGTGCCGCTGAACGAGCCGATCAGTTCCCGTGGCGCCTCCGTGCTGGCCAAACGCGTTGCACAGCAGCTGGAGAAGTCGATGCCTAAACGGGTGACGGCGACGATGACGAAGAGCCTGCGCACCGGCAAGGTGTTCCTGGACTGGAGCCAGAACAGCTCCGCGAAGACGACGATCGCACCGTATTCGCTTCGCGGCCGCGAACATCCGACCGTCGCCGCACCGCGGACTTGGGACGAGATCGAGGATCCCAAGCTGCGGCATCTGCGCTACGACGAGGTGCTCGAGCGCGTCGCCGAGATGGGCGACCTGCTGGCGGGCCTCGACGAAGCGGTACCCGAGTCGGACAGCCTGACGACGTACCGCAGCATGCGCGATGCAGCGAAAACCCCTGAGCCGGTGCCGAAGAAGGCACCCAAGACGGGCAACGACGACAGGTTCGTCATCCAGGAACACCATGCCCGTCGCCTGCACTACGACTTCCGGCTGGAACGCAACGGCGTGCTGGTCTCATGGGCGGTGCCCAAGAACCTGCCGGACACCCCGGCGGTCAACCACCTCGCCGTGCACACCGAAGACCATCCCCTTGAATACGGGACGTTCGAAGGGTCGATTCCCAAGGGCGAGTACGGCGGCGGCAAGGTCATCATCTGGGACTCCGGCACCTATGAGACCGAGAAGTTCAACGACAACGGTCCCGACGGCCCGGAAAAGGGCGGCGAGGTGATCGTCACCCTGCACGGCGACAGGATCGACGGGCGCTATGCGCTGATCCAGACCGATGGCAAGAACTGGCTGGCCCATCGGATGAAGGAGCAGAAGCGGCCCACTGCAGGCGATCTCGCGCCGATGCTGTCGACCGAAGGATCCGTCGAGAAGTTGAAGAAGACGCAGTGGGCTTTCGAAGGCAAGTGGGACGGTTACCGGGTGCTGCTCGACGCCGACCACGGCACGCTCAAGTTGCGCTCCCGCCGCGGCCGTGATGTCACCGACGAGTATCCGCAATTCCGAGCGATCGCGGCCGATCTCGCCGACCACCACGTCATCCTCGACGGCGAGGCGGTGGCGCTCGACGCCAACGGTGTGCCCAGTTTTGGCGAGATGCAGAACCGTGCGCGCTCGACCCGTGTCGAGTTCTGGGCGTTCGACATTCTGCAGCTGGACGGCCGATCCCTGTTGCGCGCCAAGTACTCCGACCGCAGGCGCCTTCTGGAGGCGTTGGCAGACGGCGGCGGGCTCATCGTTCGCGACCAACTGCCCGGCGACGGCTCCGAGGCTCTCGAATACGCGCGCAAGCAACGCTGGGAGGGGGTGATCGCCAAGAAGCGCGATTCGACCTATCAGCCGGGCCGGCGGTCGTCGTCGTGGGTCAAGGACAAGATCTGGAACACCCAGGAAGTGGTGATCGGTGGCTGGCGGCAAGGCGAGGGCGGCCGGTCGAGCGGCATCGGCGCGTTGATGCTCGGCATTCCCGACCCGGGCGATCCGGCTGGCGGCCTGCAGTTCGTCGGCAGGGTCGGCACCGGCTTCACCGAGAAGGAGCTGACCAAGCTCAAGGGCGTGCTCAAGCCGCTGGAGACCGACGAATCACCTTTCAATGCGCGGCTTTCCACGCAGGACGCCAAGGGTGTGACGTTCGTCAGGCCGGAGTTGGTCGGGGAGGTCCGCTACAGCGAGCGCACGTCCGATGACCGTCTACGTCAGCCGAGTTGGCGAGGGCTGAGGTCCGACAAGGTGCCCGACGAAGTCGTGTGGGAGTAGCGCTCATCAAGCGCGCGCGAGGCTGTTGGTGAAGAGGTCGAGCAGGTGCTCGAACGTGGCGGCGGCGTCGGGTGTCCTGCCTCTGCCGGCCTGTTCGATGGTGACGGCGCCATGAAGGGCGCTCCAGACGATCTGTGCGTCCTCGATCGAATCCCATTCGGGCGTCGGCTTTCTCATCGCGTCGATCAGCTCGACCAGGACGGCGAACACCTCCTGACCTGAGCGGGCCACGTCTGACGATTGGTCTTCGAGCGGGCTGCCTGCCCCGAATATCAACGAGTATCGAGAGGGATGGCGGAGGGCGAATTCCCGATAGCTTCGGCATGCCCGGCGAAAGCGCTCAATCGGCTCGACGTCATCGGGTACGTCGATGGCTTCGGCAAGTTGCTCCAACGCCCGCATGGCCAGCGCGACGATCAAGCCTTCCTTGTTGTCAAACCTGTTGTAGACGCTCATCGGTGACACCGCGGCTTCATGCGCGACGGCACGCACGGCCACGCCGTCGATCCCATCGCGATCCAGCACGGCCTCGGCCGCGTTGAGTAACACGGCCGAGACCTGATGACTGGCGGTGCGACGACGGACCGTCATGCCCGAAGATCAGCCTGCCGTTGGGCCAACCACGCGAGAGTGGTGTCAGCGACGTCGCGCCAACCATGGTCGATGGTCAGCGAGTGTCCGCGTCCCTCGAACTCGTGGAAATCGGTTACGGCATCCGACTTCTTGTACAGACCGTGGGTGGCCTTCGCCGATACGAAAGGCACGGTGTGATCGGCGGTGCCACCGGTGATGAGCAACGGTCCTCTCGTGCTGTTGGCGGTGTCGACCTTGGCAGGCGAGTTCGGGGAGAAGTTCGCCGCCGCGGCTTCGAACAACGGCTTGCCGGGGGACGGAATGGACCACTGCTCCCAGAGGGCGTCGGACTCTTCGACGGCCAACGCATTACCGAAGCCGTAGCGCCACTGCGCTTCGGTCAGCCCCTTGGCGCGTCCGCGGTTGAGCGGGTTGCCCAATACTGGGAAGGCCGAACGCAACTGAGCGAACGGGAGCGGCTTGACGCCCTTGATCGGAGCCGGATCGATCGCGATCGCTGCCGCGGCTTTGTTCTGCCCCAACAGCTTCTGGGCGATGAGGCCGCCGAAGGAGTGGCCGATCACCACCGGTGGGGTGTCGAACTGTTCGAGGACCTCGGCGAAGTGTTCGGTCAGCGCATCGATGCCGAACCCCGCTTGATCGGCGGCGTGAAGGCGGGTCTCTTCTGCGGTGGCGAGTTCGCCGGGCCAGGCCGGGGCGATGGCGTGATGGCCTTGTGCGGCGAAGTGTTCGATCCACGGCTGCCAGGCGGTGTTGGAGATCCACAGCCCGTGGATGAAAACGACGTTGGTCATGGCGGTTCCTGTCTCTCGGGCGATGACATATCTTATGGAACGACGTTACATAAGCATCGCAGCGGGTAGAACCGCGTGGGGGCTGAAAATATTTCCCTAGGTTCATCGCGCACGGGTAGCGCATTCGTGACTGGTAGTTGTCCATTCCGCGCGAATGAATTCACCGACCCACCGCCGTCGGCGGCCATATGGTCCGATGACGTCGACCCGTACCCCGAGGAGAACGTCGTGAATGTCCCCTACGTCCTTGTCGTCCCGACCAACGCCGCGGTGATCGGGCCGAACAACCGGCCCACAGGATTCTTCTTCCCCGAAAATTGCACACCCCGTATGAGTGCTCGACCGTGCAGGCATCGCGGTCGAGTTCGCGTCACCATTAGGTGGCAAGCCGCCCGAGGACGGGTTCGACGCCGATGACGAAGAGCAGACCGCTTTCCTGAACAGCAAGGCATACCGTCGTCTGTCACGAAGCCGCAAACTGTCGGACGTCGACGTGCTCGACTATGACGCGGTCTTCTTCCCGGGCGGGCTCGGCCCCATGGTCATCAAGGTCTGGAATGCCGGCATGATCGTCTCCGCCGTATGCCACGGCCCGTCGGCGTTTCTCGGCGTCGCCCTCGACGACGGTTCACCGTTGGTCCGGGGCCGAAAACTCACGTCCTTCTCGGCGGCGGAAGAGGTTACGCCCAGGACGACGTGCCGTTCGACCTCGAGGCCGCGCTGCGCGAAGAAGGTGCCCTCTACGAGGCGACAGATCCATGGCAGTCCAAGCTCGTCGTCGACGGTCGGCTGATCACGGGCCAGAACCCGCAGTCCGGCACGGTCGTCGGCGAGGCGTTGGTCCAAGCCCTCAAGAAGATCTAGTCTGCGCTGACGACGCAATGAGCCGCGCCATGCTGGACCAGTTCACGGCATCACCGCGCCCGCGGTGTCCGATCGCCGGTTGAAAGGACCGCGGGGCTGACGGCGACTGTGCGGTCACTTTTGCGCGCGTTGACTCTGCGCACAGGGCGCAGTTGATACAGGCGGATTCATACGGTCAATGCAACATCCATGGATTTGGGAGGTTGCGATGCCA
>CADEGF010000062.1 GCA_902826815.1 uncultured Mycobacteriaceae bacterium | reverse complement strand
AGGTCAAGGACTACGTGGACTGGGGCCTGAACCACCTGGTGTTCCACGACCCCCGCCATGACCAGCGGCGGTTCCTCGAGCTGTTCAAGACCGATCTGGAGCCCCGACTGCGCAACCTCGGCTGATTACACCGCAGACGGATGTCAACCGCCGCCGGCGGCGTGTAGGACCTGCTGCTCGAAAATTTCGGCGCCGCGAGACGTCCCACCGGTGGCGGCAAATCCGGCCGCCACCCGCTTCGCGCCATCGGTCATGGCCATTGCTTTGTGCACGTGTCTACGCAACCGCTGTGGTGAGAGCTTCTTGGCTGGAAGACGGGTACCGCATTCAGCAATCTCGACGCGTCGGGCGACCTCGAACTGATCGCGTCCGAACGGCACGACGCAGACGGGAACGCCGTGCGCCAAGGCCTTCTGCGTGGCGCCCATACCACCGTGCGTCACCGCACACACCGCACGGTCCAACACCTCACCGTGTGGAAGCAATTTGAATACAGTCGAATTGGGGGTCACCCTGATGTCGTTTGCGCGTCCGGCAGGAATCGTCGCTACGACATGCACGGGTTCGTCCGCCAGTGCTTCTATTGCGGTCCGCACGAGAGCTTCGTCGTCCTGCTTCTCCGAAGATGTCGTGACAAGCACGATGGGCCGGTCGATCTCAGCAAGCGAGTTCGCTTCTACCTCGGACTCAGGATCTAGCGCGCACGGTCCGATCATCTCCACCGCGGCGCCCCAGTCAGTGTTCGGATACTCGAAGGGCTTGGCGCTAGCAACAAGCATCAGCGGTGCCTGACGGAAAAACCCGTCGAGCGAACCGACTCGCGGCAGACGTAATGCATCCCGAGTCCTGTTGATGGGCGGCAACGCACTGTTGACTGGACGGCTCACGATCTTCCGCACTACCGCGTCACGCACACGCCCAGGCAGAACCGGCAACGGCTTGAGGCCGGGTCCGTAGGGTGGCATCCCATCAGCGCGCAACAGTGGCGTGGTCGGGGCGAAGGCCGCCCACGGGATACTGCCGGCCTCAGCGGCCGACAATGCGCCCCAGCACATCATGTCGATGAGCAGGCCGTCGGGCTGTACCCTCTCGATGGCGTCAGCCAGATCGTTGACCTCCAGCTGCGCCCGGTGCCCGAACACATCGAAAGCACGCTTCAGCGCAGCAGGCGGGCTCTTCGCTTTCCAGTCATCGTGTTCGATGGCCTCGATCCTGGAGTCGATTGCGTCAGTGCTGAATCCAAGCCGCTGTCCGATCGTCAAGCCGGGGGTGAAGGTACGCAGGTGAATGGTGTGGCCGCGGCTGGCGAGTTCCAACAACAGTGCGCTCATAGGCAGCAAATGGCCGAGCGCAGGTGAGGTATAAGCCAGTATCCGCGACATGCGAGTCAATCCTCCGACGATCTCGCAGCGAACATGCGATATGCCTCGACTAGACGCCCACGAGCATCGAGTTTCCGGCACAGCGCGAGATACTGCGCCGACAGCTCGGCGTACCCGGTTGAGTCGCCCTCGGCCTCGGCCAAGAGGGCGCGCGATTTCAGCCACCACAAGTCTGCCGCCGGAATACCAAGGCGGCGCTCTCGCCATCCGTCGACGATGCAGTGCGCCTCTGCGAGGTCGTCGGGAGTTGCTCGATCGATGAGAAGCGTCACGAGTGCCTCACCGGCACAACCTACTTCAGCCTGTACACCGCACTCTGCGTGAACGGTGAACAGAGCACGGAGATCATCTATCGCTTCGTCTCGCTGGCCGCGGCGTGCTGCATCGAGCGCAAGGTCGGCACTGATCGCGGGCATCAAGTTCGTCGTCATGACCCGGTACTTCGCGATTCTTTCTCGGGCAGCGTGCAGAACCTCGATCGCCTCGTCACGTCTCGCTTCGTCTGCACGTAACAACGCAGCGCCGTAGGCGAATTGAGCGGTGATTACGCCGCAGATATCGCCGAACGACTCGGCCCGCCGCAGGGCCTCACGGGCCTCATCGATCAGGAATCCGGGCATGTGCACGCCCATCACCGCGAGTATCCCCCAGTACGAAAGGACTATTGCGTGACTGACCGGCGGCAGTTCACGGGCAAGTCGAAGGCCCTCGATGAGGTACCGTCGGCCACGCTCGTAGTTACCGCGATACAACTCGATCACACCTCCGATGGTGAGCGCGCCTGCGAAGTCGAGCGTGGGCTCCTTCTGAGGTCGTGCGAGGATGGCGTCCACCGCTGTCATCGCCGCGTCGAGTCGGGAGTTCGCGAAGAACGCGCGGATCACGCCGATGAGAATGATCTCGATCTCCGGCACCTCGTCGATATCGAGACGGCTGATCATCTGTTCGAGGTCCGTTCCGAGCGCAGCGGCGTCGGGAACCCGGTTGTCGTTGAACGTGAACGACATGATCCGTCCGGCGGTCGCGATTGCGAGCGATCTCAGGTCGCCGACTTGCATGGCCAATGTCCGCAATTCGCGGTATTGCTCATCGGCGTCTGCATCGCTGCCGACGAAGGACTCGGTGGAGATCAACATGGTGCGCGGAGCGATTCGCAAAGCAATCACATCACGGTGGGCATCTGACATTTGGTCTGCGACGCGGAGCGCGCTTCGCCACTCCGTACGCGCGGCAGCGAGATCGCGGGGCCGAAGCCAGTTCGCGGCGCGCATATGCCACTGATACGCGGTGATCCGTTCCCCGGCGGCCTCGCAATGGGTAGCAATGAGTGCGGCGTTCTGGTCGGCACCGCCGGGATCGCGTGCCTCGAGCGCAGCGGCGAGCCTGCTGTGGGCATGTTCACGGGCGGAACTCAGTTGCGATTCATAAGCGACGGTTCGCACCAACGGGTGACGGAAGCAGAACCGCTGTCGTGGCACGAATTCGGTCTGGTCGATCATCTCGGCCGAGACCAACTCCGCTAAGCAGGACGACACGTCTCGCGGCAAAAGATCCTGCAACAGATCCCGGTCGAATCGATCGCCGATGACAGCTGCCGTGTTCAGTGCGGCTTTCGTCTCGGCGCCGAGCCTGTCGATGCGCGCAGCAATCACTGATTGCACCGTCGCCGGAGCGGAGATTTCGGGCACGTCACAAACAGCGCGATAGCTGCCTCGACTGCCCGACAGCACACCGCGATCGGCCAGATCACGGACGATCTCCTCGACGAAGAAGGGATTGCCGGCTGCCGCAGCCACGATGCGATCGGACAGCAGGCTCAGCGATGCATCGTCGCCGAGGAGCTGCCGGACCAGGCACACGGTCACGGACGAGGTAAGCGGTCGCAGCGTGATCGTTTCACTCGAGCGATGTCGCAAACTTCCGCCGAACTCGGGCCGGTAGGTCGCGACGACAACGGAAGCGTTCGGCCCGAGCGTGGCGGCGAACTCAGCAAGGACCTCATCGCTAGGCGCATCTATCCAGTGGGCATCCTCCAAGACGATCACCGTCCGCGCCGAGCGAGCCGCAACCGCCCGAGACATCAGCTCCACTAGTCGACGACGGCGACCATCGACGCTGACTGCGAGAGCCGGCGCGTGCGGATCGGCGATACCCATGACGTCGAACAGAATTCGCGCATCGGCCGCATCTGCCGCGAGGCCGTCGGCGCACTGGACGAGAGCGTGTTCGCGGGCGTTGGCCGCACTTAAGCCTCTTATCCCGAACAAAGCGTGCAGCAGACGTGAGAGTGCGTGAAATGCAACCGTGGTGGTGTGGGCCTCGCAACGCGCGATCGCCGTGTGTGCGCCGGTCTCCGTCGCGGCTGCCGTGAATTCTTCGATCAGTCGGCTCTTACCCAGACCCGCCCCTCCCACGATTCCGACCAAAGACCCGCGACTTCTTTCCAGCACCCGCTGCAGACGGCCCAGCTCTCCGTCGCGGCCCAGCATCTGTCCTTCGTTGCGCCCGAGCACTATTCGGTCGGAATCCACACCTAGTAGCTGTCGTGCCCGCGCAGGTTCGGCGGCACCCTTGACCGCCACCTCCTCGACCTCACCCAGACGGGCGATACCCTCGACCAACCCTGCGGTCGAAAGCGAACACAACACTCCCGTCGCTGGTGCGGCCGCCTCCATGCGCTGCGCAATGCCAACGGAGTGTCCGACGGCGGTGTATCGGCCAGGTCCTGACCCGATCGCACCGGCGATCACTTCTCCCGAGTTGAGCCCCACCCGTAGTCGAAGGTCAACGCCGTCCTGTCGGAGCACCTCTCCGGCAAATTTCATGGTGGTCGTCTGAATCTCCAAGGCCGAGATGCAAGCGCGGAGGGCATGATCTTCAAGCGCAACCGGAGCGCCGAACAGCGCCATCAAGCCGTCGCCGGTGAACTTGTCGACGGTCCCTTGATACCGCTGCACCACGGCGGCTGCCCGATTGAAGAGCTCGTTCATCACCTCGCGGAGTCGCTCCGGGTCGAGCACGGCGGCGAGCTCCATCGATCCGACGACGTCGGCGAACAAAACCGTCACCTGCTTGTGTTCAACCGCCGGTGGGCTCGAGGCCACCGGCGCGCCGCAGAGGTCGCAGAAGCGCGCCCTACCCCGAAGGTCGTTCCCACACGACCCACACCGATCGGCGGCTTTATCCACCGGACCCAACATTCGTCGATCTCCCCGAGAGTTCGCCGACCCTCATGATCCCGCACGGTGTGGCCGATCCACGCAGAACGGGCAAACTTCGGGTGCGATTCTGCAACCTCGGCTGATACGTTGGCGGCGTGCCCAGCGCGATCTACATAGCTTCGCCCGAGGGTGATACCGGCAAGTCGACGATCGCGCTCGGCATCATGCACCGGCTTGCGGCCACCGTCGCGAGGGTCGGGGTGTTCCGCCCGATCACCCGGCTGGGCGAGGACCGCGACTACATCCTCGATCTGCTGCTGGCGCACACCACCGCGGGCCTGCCGTACGAACAGTGCGTCGGTGTGAGTTATCAGCAGCTGCACGACGATCCGGACGCGGCGATCGCCGACATCGTCGACCGCTACCACGAAGTGGCTGACCGTTGCGACGCCGTTGTCATCGTCGGCAGCGACTACACCGACGTGACAGCGCCGAGCGAGCTGGACACCAACGCCCGCATCGCGGCCAACCTCGGCGCGCCGGTGGTGCTGGCGGTCAAGGCCAGGGACCGTACGCCGACGGAGGTGGCCCAGGTCGTCGAGCTGTGCCTGATCGAGATCTCCGGTCAACACGCCCACACCGCCGCCGTGGTCGCCAACCGGTGCGACCCGGCGCAAATGACCGCCGTCGCGGAGGCGCTCAAGGGCTTCGAGCCGAAGTCGTATGTCGTTCCAGAAGAACCGCTACTGGTCGCACCGGCCGTCGGCGATCTTATGCGCGCCGTCGACGGCTCGGAGGTCAGCGGCGACCAGGAGCTGCTCAAGCGCGAAGTGATGGACGTGCTGGTTGCGGGGATGACCGCCGAGCACGTGCTCGAGCGGCTGGCCGAGGGGGTCGCGGTCATCACCGCCGGCGACCGCTCCGACGTCGTGCTCGCGGTGGTCAGCGCACATGCGGCGGAAGGCTTTCCGTCGCTGTCGTGCATCATCCTCAACGGTGGTCTCGAACTGCACCCGGCGATCGCCAAGCTGGTGTCGGGTTTGAACCAGCGGCTGCCGATCATCGCGACCGCCTTCGGTACATTCGAGGCGGCGAGCAGGGTCGCGGCGGCCCGTGGGCGCGTGACGGCATCATCGCAGCGCAAGATCGACACCGCGATCGAACTGATGGACACCCACGTCGACACCGCGGATCTGCTTGCGCAGCTGGCGATCCCGATCCCGACGGTGGTCACTCCCCAGATGTTCACCTACCAGCTGCTCGACCGGGCGCGGGCGGATCGGCAACGCATCGTGCTGCCGGAGGGCGAGGACGACCGGATCCTCAAGGCGGCGGGACGGTTGATCCAGCGCAACGTCGCCGAGCTGACGATCCTCGGTGACGAGCCGAAGATCCGCGCCCGCTCGGCCGAACTGGGCGTCGACCTCTCCGAAGCCAAGGTACTCAACCCGCGCACCAGTGAGCTGTGCGATCAGTTCGCCGAGCAGTACGCCGAGCTGCGCAAGCACAAGGGCGTCACCGTCGAGCAGGCGCGGGAGACCATCCACGACGTGTCGTATTTCGGCACCATGCTGGTGCACAACGACATGGTCGACGGCATGGTCTCGGGTGCGATGCACACAACGGCGCACACCGTCAGGCCCGCGTTCGAGATCATCAAGACCCTGCCCGGCATCACCACCGTGTCGAGCATCTTCCTGATGTGCCTCTCCGATCGGGTGCTCGCCTACGGCGACTGCGCGATCGTGCCGGACCCGACGTCGGAGGAGCTCGCCGACATCGCGATCTCGTCGGCCCGCACCGCCGCGCAGTTCAGCATCGAGCCGCGGGTGGCGATGCTGTCCTACTCGACAGGAACGTCGGGAACCGGTGCCGATGTCGACAAGGTCAGGGCGGCAACCGAATTGGTGCGGGAACGCGAGCCCGGCCTGCTGGTGGACGGCCCCATCCAGTACGACGCGGCCGTCGACCCGACCACCGCAGCGAGCAAGATGCCCGATTCGAAGGTGGCAGGCAGGGCGACGGTGCTGATCTTCCCCGACCTCAACACGGGCAACAACACCTACAAGGCCGTGCAGCGCAGCGCGGGTGCCATCGCGATCGGTCCGGTGCTGCAGGGCCTGAAGAAGCCGGTCAACGACCTGTCGCGGGGCGCGCTGATCGAGGACATCGTCAACACCGTGGCGATCACCGTCATCCAGGCGCAGGTCCAGTGATGTCCGCAACACCGACAGTGCTGGTGATCAACTCCGGCTCATCGTCGCTGAAATACGCTGTCGTCGAGCCGGACTCGGGCACGGTGGTGGCCGACGGAATCGTCGAGCGGATCGGTGACGGGCCGGTCGCCGATCACGGCGAAGCGCTGCGGGTCGCGTTCGACCAGCTCGCCGAGTCCGGGCAACCGCTCGACAGCCTTGGGCTGTTCGCGGTGGGGCACCGGGTTGTGCACGGTGGTCCCGATTTCTACCAACCGACGGTGATCGACGATGCTCTGGTTGCGAAGTTGAAGGAGCTTGCGCCGCTGGCCGAACTCCACAACCCGCCCGCGGTGCTCGGCATCGAAGTGGCGCGCAACGCCCTGCCGGACCTGCCGCACATCGCTGTCTTCGACACCGCGTTCTTCCACGACCTGCCGCCCGCGGCTGCGGCATACGCTATCGACCGGGACCTCGCACGACAGTGGAATATTCGTCGCTACGGGTTTCACGGCACCTCCCACCGGTACGTCAGCCAGCAGGTCGCGGCGTTCCTCGACACGCCGCTGGAATCGTTGAACCAGATCGTGCTGCACCTCGGCAACGGGGCGTCTGCGGCCGCGATCGCCGCAGGCAAGCCTCTCGATACCTCAATGGGTCTGACGCCACTGGAGGGCCTGGTGATGGGCACGCGGTCCGGTGACATCGACCCCGGCGTCATGTCGTATCTGTCACGCATGGCGGGCATGGACATCGAGGACATCGACGACATGCTCAACGAGCGGTCAGGCGTTCTCGGCCTCAGCGGCGAGATCGACTTCCGTGTCATTCACAAGAGAATCGCGACGGGCGACGCGGCAGCCCAGTTGGCCTACGACGTCTACATTCACCGGCTGCGGAAGTACATCGGCGGCTACCTGGCGGTGCTCGGCAACACCGACGTCATCACGTTCACCGCGGGTGTCGGGGAGAATGATGCGGCGGTCCGCCGAGATGCGCTCGCAGGCCTGTCCTCCCTCGGCGTCGAGGTCGACGAGCGGCGCAACGAGAGCCCCGAGAAATCGGCCCGCCGGATCTCGTCGGACGAATCGCGCACGACGGTGTTGGTGATCCCCACGAACGAGGCGCTGGCGATCGCGCGGGCCTGTGCCGACGTTATTCCGACGAGTTCTTGATCAGCGGCGCTTTGACGTCGGTGCTCTTGGTGAGCCCCAGTGCCAACAGGATGTCGAAGAACGTGATGAACAGTCCCCACCAATACATCCACTTCAGCGTCGGATCGGGCTGTGACGCGAAGTAGCCGATCAGAAAGATCGGGCCGACGATCCCGAAGACGAACATCATGCCCTGGAATACCAGGTATCGCTTGAACGTCTCCACGCGCCGAGTCTAGAAGGTGCTCGTCGGCCGCACGCTGTTGGCGAGGTCGACCAGCGCGTAGCGGTGCGCCTGCGTCGGCGCCACCCTTGCCAAACCGCGCAGCGACGACTCGACGCCGAGTTGGAGCCCGTGCTCGGTGAACGGGAAGCCGAGGATGTGGTTGGTGCTCGCGGAGTTGTCGGCAAGCCAGTCCATTGCGGTGCCGAGCACAAGGGCCCGGATCTGAAGCACCCGCGGTTCGGTGTCGGGCAGAGCCTCCACGCGACGGGCAGCGTCGCGGATGTGCTGTTCGGTGATCTCGTTCATCGAGCGGCCCGACAACAGCGTCACCGCGCTTGTCAGCCGCGCGGTCGTGAAATGCCTTGAGGTGGCGGGTACTTGGTCGAGGGTCTTGACGGCCGCATCCCGGTCGCCGCCTGCCGACTGCGCGCGGGCCAGGCCGAAGCCCGCGGAGATGATTTGGTTGTCGGTGGACCATACCGTGTTGTAGAACTTCTGCTCGTCGGCGTCACCGGCCAGCTCGGCCGTCGCCGCCAACGCCAGCTTGGGTGCCAGCTCGCCGGGGAGCCTGTCCAGTACCTCGGTGAAATGCTTTGTCGCCGAGTCGTAGTCCGCCATCAGCAGCTCCGAAACGGCGCGGAACCACACCAGCCGCCATTGATGAGAGTCATCACGGCTCGACGCCTTCCAGCCCACTTTGCCTGCGAGGTCGTCGAGTTTGCGGGTGGCCTTGGCGACGTCGCCGAGGTCGAGGAGCGCGCGAACCTCCATCAGGGGCAGCTCGACCGACTCCGAAAGGTCGATGTCGTCGGAGTCCAGCGCACCGTGGCGGGCCGCCCGCAGCGAGTCCAGCGTCTGGACCGGCTGGCTCAGCACGACCGACGACAGCACCGTGGCGCCGACGTCGGTCGGGTCGACCAGCGGCACCTGAAGCGCCCTGACGATCTCCTGTGCCGTCAGCTTCTCCGAATGCACCTGCCCGTCGAGGTATACGTCGGTGTGCGCGACGAGCAGATCGACGCCGAAGGTGGAACGCGACCGGCTGAACACCGTCGAAAAGCCGGGTCGTGGAGTCCTGCTGTCCTGCGCGACGACTTCGCGCAGCACGCCGAGCAGCTGGCTGGTCATCTCCTCGGCGCTGCCGAACCGGCGACGGGGATCCCGGTCGGTGGCCCTTCGCAGCAGCCGGGCGAACGAGTCGTACTCCGCGAGCACCGGATCGTCTTCGGTCAGGCCGTCGACGAAACGACCCTTGCGCGTGCGCAGGTTCAGCGTCAGCGCCGCCAGCGTGCGGCCGACCGTATAGATGTCGGTGGCCACCGTCGGGCCCGTCCGGACGATTTCGGGCGCCTGGTAACCCGGTGTGCCGTAAAGGTATCCGAACGAATTGATCCGCGAAACCGCACCAAGGTCGATCAGCTTCAGCTGGTCCTCGGTGATCATGATGTTCTCGGGCTTGAGGTCGTTGTAGGCCAGCCCGATGGAATGCAGATAGCCAAGCGCGGGCAGGATCTCCAGCATGTAGCCGATGCCTTCTGAGACCGGCAGCTTGTCGTTCCTGGCCTGTTTGAGCGACCGACCGCCGACGTACTCCATCACGATGTAGCCAACCGGATTGCCGTGCTGGTCGGGATGTTCGACGAAGTTGTAGATCTTGACGATTCCCGGGTGCGTCACCTCGGCGAGGAACTGGCGCTCGGCCATCGCGATCTTCTGGGCTTCCGCATCACCGGAATGCACCAGACCCTTGAGCACGACGGGACGTTCGTTGACGTTGTGGTCGAACGCCAGATACACCCAGCCAAGCCCGCCGTGTGCGATGCAGCCCTTGATCTCGTACTGGTCGGCGACCATATCCCCGGAAACCAATTGCGGCAGGAAGGAATACGCGCTGCCGCAGTGCGGGCACCAGCCCTCCGAGAGCGCCCTGCCGTCCGACGAAGACCGGCCTACCGGCTTCCCGCAGTTCCAGCAGAACCGTTTCGACTCGGCCACAACGGGATTGGTCATCAGGGCGGACAGCGGGTCGATCTCGCGCACCCGCGGGATCTCCACAAGCCCGCCGCCGAGCCGCCGGGTCGGCGAAAGCGCGCGCGTCATCGCCGTCGAATCCTCGGGCTCGGTGTCGGCGGTGCCGACCGAAATACCGTCGGAGTCGTCGAAATGCGGCCGGAAGACGGCCTGCGTCGCCATCGGGCGCATCGTCGACATGGAGTCCATGTCGAGCTCTTCGAGGCTCGCCGGCTGGGTACCGGGGCCTTCGAATTCCTCTGGGTTCTCTGAGGCTGTCGACATCAGTCCGAATACCTCGGAACAGGTGGTGCCGGTGGCGGCCCGAGCACCGTCAACCACTTGCGGTACAGCGTGCTCCACGTGCCGTCGCGGCGGATGCGGTCAAGCGTGCCGTTGACGAAGCGAACCAGCCCGGTGTTCTGCAGGTTGACGCCGATACCGTACGGCTCCTCGTTCATGCTCGGCCCGACGATGTGCAGATACGGGTCCTGGGCCACCAGCCCGGCGAGGATGGAGTCGTCTGTGCTGACCGCATCGACCTGCCGCTGTTGCAGCGCCACCAGGCAGTCGGCCCACGTCACCACCTCGATGACGATCGGCGACGGGTTGATCTCCTGGATGCGCTGCAGCGATGTGGTGCCCTTGACCGCGCAGACCCGCTTACCCGACAGGTCGTTCGCCTGCGCGATCGGTGAGTCGCGTGCCGCCAGGATCCGTTGGTTGGCAACCAGATACACCGTCGAGAAGTTGACCACCTTCTTGCGCTCGCAGGTGATGCTCATGGTCTTGACGACGATGTCGACCTGGTTGTTCTGCAGTGCCGTGATGCGATCGGCCGATGACAGGATGCGGTATTCGACCTGCCCGGGCGTACCGAAGATGTCGCGGGCCACCTCACCCGCGATGTCGACGTCGAATCCGGTGATCTCCCCGGTGATCGGGTCGCGGAAGCTGAACAGGTTGCTGCCCATGTCGAGCCCGACGATGAGCCTGCCGCGGGCCTTGATGTTCTCTACGGCCTTTGCGGCGTCCGCGCTGTTGGGGAACGGGCGCAGGCTCGCCGTGAGGTCGCATTCGTCGTCGGTGTCCTCCTGCGGTGCCACCAACTCGGGCGTCAGCTCCTCCATACCCGCCGGGGTCGGCGGGGGCAGCGTCAGCTCGGGCGTCGGCGCCACCCCATCGGCGCGGCCGCAACCCGCCAGCACGGTCACCACGGCGACCGCGACACACAGCATCCGGCGCATCATCTGTACTCACTCAGCCTCGGCCAGAGTCCCAACGCCACCGCGATCGCCGCGACGACGGACAGCACCGCGGCCCCGACGGTCGCACCGGACAGCACCCGCCGTGCGTTGAGGATGTCGCTGCGCAGCTGCTCGCGGCTCTCGGCGATGCCCTTGTTGAGCGCCTCGTCCAGCCGGTCGAA
Organism: uncultured Mycobacteriaceae bacterium; assembly: GCA_902826815.1. GTDB lineage: Bacteria > Actinomycetota > Actinomycetes > Mycobacteriales > Mycobacteriaceae > Mycobacterium. Next base: position 24,655 of record CADEGF010000062.1, on the reverse strand, counting down.
CGCAGGCGTCGAGTCGTCCTCGCCACGGCCGAGTGCGACCTGCGTCGCCGCCTGGTAGTTACCGACCGCGATATAGGCGCTGATCCGGTCGTCGGCCGCGCGCCACCGGCGCAACAACTGTTCGGCGTCGGACAGATCGCCCTTGTCGATCGCGTCCTCGCGACCGAGGTACTCGGAGAGCTGCTGCTGAATCGTGTCGATGCGTTGGTAGTAGGACTGCTTGCGGACGGCTTCGTCGCCGCGCCGGATCAGCGACAGCGTCTCGTCGGCCCGCGCCTGCTGGGCCGTGATCGCCAGCGTCGTCACGGTCTTCAGTGACTCCGCGGCGGTGTTCTTCGCGCTGCGACTGTCGATGGTCGAGATCACCAACGCGGTGAACACCCACAGCAGCATGATCAGCACGGCCATCCCGCCTGCCACGAACCCGATGTTGACGCGGCGCCTGGTCCTGCGGGCCAGCCAGCGGTTGGCGAAGGCGCCGAACAACAGCGTCGCGAGCACCACGAGGATCACCGGGGCCGGGATCCGGGTCGACGCCGTCGTCTCCCTGTCGACGCGCGCCGAGGTCTCCTCGTAGAGCTTTTGTGCGTCGGGAAGGATGGTCTGCTGCATCAGCGAGGACGCCTCGGACAGATACGACGAGCCGACGGGGTTGCCCGCGCGGTTGTTGGTGCGCGCGGTCTCGACCAACCCGGTGTACACCGCGAGGTTGGCGTTGATCCGGCCGAGCAGCTGGATCAACGGCTCTTCGGTCAGCCCGCTCGAGGCTCTGGTGACGGCGCTCGCGGCGTCCGTGATCGCCTGCTCGTAGCGCTGCCGGACATCGCGCGGTTCCGCGCCAGCGATGAATGCCGTCGCCGCCGTGGCGTCGGCGACCGAGAGCGTGGTGTAGAGCTGACCGGCCGCGAATGCCAGCGGTTCGGTGTGCTCGAGAACGGTGGTCAGCGCTTGCTGGCGATCGTTGACCGTGGTCGACGTGGCGAACGCGCTGGCGATCACCAGGGCCGACAACACGACGCCGATGGTGAGGATTCGGCCGGGAGTCGTCCAGAGGAACCACCACCGCGGATGCGCGGGAGTAGTCGGCGACCGCGATGCGAGCGGCTCGGTCGACGGGTGCGCCAGCTCCACGGTCACCGGTGCGCGGACCTCATCTTTTTCGCTACTTTCCGACTGCTTGTTCGACCTTCTACGACTCTATAAAAGAATTCTAAGAGTTATTGGTGTGACGTGTGGGCATTCAGACGGCTTTGGGAGCCCACCGGTTTGCTTCCGTGTCTCTAGGCTGAACGTGTGCGCGGTGACGGCGACGGCTGGGTGGTGTCTGACTCCGACGCGTGGTACTGGGGCAAGCACGGTGCCGCGGGATTACTTCTGCGGGCGCCTGGGGCCGACGGCTCGACGGTCGTGTTGCTGCAACACCGGGCGGAATGGAGCCATCAGGGCGGCACATGGGGTCTGCCCGGCGGTGCGCGCGACAGTCACGAGTCACCCGAAGATGCGGCGAAGCGCGAGGCGCACGAGGAGGCGGGGCTCTCCGCCGACCAGCTTGTCGTGCGCACGACCGTGGTGACCGTGACCAAGGCCGAGAGCAGAAGCGACTGGACGTACACGACCGTGATCGCCGATGCCCCCGCACAGCTGCAGACCGTGCCCAACCGCGAAAGCGCCGAGCTGCGTTGGGTGGCCGAGGACGACGTCGCCTTGCTGCCGCTGCATCCCGGCTTCGCGGGCAGCTGGCAGCGGCTGCGCGAGGTGGCGGCGGCTATCCCGCTGATGCAAGCCGAGCTTTGAGCCGACTCGCGGCCGCCTGCGGGTCGTCGGCGGCGGTGATTGCCCGCACCACGACGATTCGGCGTGCTCCTGCGTCGAGCACCTCGGGCAGCCGCTGCTCGTCGATGCCGCCGATCGCGAACCAGGGTTTGCGGGTCTGCAACCCGGCGGCGATCCGAACCAGCGGCAAGCCAGGCGCGGTGCGACCCGGCTTGGTTGGCGTCGGCCAGCACGGACCGACGCAGAAGTAGTCCACCGGCTCTGCCGCGGCGGCCGCGGCCTGGTCGCCGTCGTGGGTGGAGCGGCCGATCAGCGGGCCTGGACCGATGATGTCGCGGGCGATCGGCAGTGGCAGGTCGTCCTGGCCGAGATGCAGCACATCGGCGCCCGCCGCGCGGGCGATGTGGGCCCTGTCGTTGACCGCGAACAGTGCGTGGTGGCGGCGCGCGGCCTCGGCGAGCACCTCGAGCGCGGCCAGCTCGTCGGCGGCCTCCAGCGGCCCGAACTGCCGTTCCCCCGGTGAGCCCTTGTCGCGCAGCTGGATGATGTCCACCCCACCCGCCAGTGCCGCGTCGGCGAACGCGGCAAGGTCCCCGCGCTCGCGGCGGGCGTCGGTGCACAGGTACAGCTGCGCTTCGAACAGCCGAGCCAGCCGATCAGACAGTTGGGGCACACCGCGAGAGTAGTGTGGATGCTCGACACGGGAGTCCCGGGAATCGGGGACTGAGAGTGGGCACGGCGAGAACCTGCCCTTACCGTCGAACCTGATCCGGGTCATGCCGGCGAAGGGAGGGAGGAAAATTGCACTCGATCCGAACAATGGCCGTCGTCGGCGGGGGCGTCATCGGCCTTTCGGTCGCGCGCCGCGCAGCGCTTGACGGCTGGTCCGTGCGCGTGCACCGAACCGGCGAACCCGGTGCCTGGTGGGTGGCCGCGGGCATGCTGGCACCGCACAGCGAAGGCTGGCCAGGCGAAGAGCGGCTGTTGGCCCTTGGTCTGGCCTCGCTGAAGATGTGGCACAGCGGGTTTCTCGACGGCCTGCCCGCCGACGTGGTCACCGCACACGGATCGCTTGTGGTCGCCTACGACCGCGCCGATGCCGCCGATTTGAAGACCATCGGCCAGTGGTGCGCCGCGCAGGGGCACCCCGTGATGTTCACCTCCGCTGCGCGTGATGTCGAACCGGCGCTCGCCCAGGGGATTCGGCATGGCTTCGTGGCCGAGACGGAGCTCGCCGTCGACAACAGGGCGGTGGTCGCTGCGCTGGCGGAGCACTGTGAGCGGCTCGGAGTGCTCATGTGCCCGCCTGCCCACGACCTCGACGCGCTTGACGCGGACGTGCGGGTGATCGCCAACGGCATCGACGCGCCCGCGCTGTGGCCCGACCTGCCGATCCGACCCGTCAAGGGCGAGGTGTTGCGGTTGCGATGGAGGCCTGGCTGTATGCCTGTGCCGCAGAGGTCGATTCGCGCTCGAATACACGGACGGCAGATCTATCTGGTGCCGCGACGCGACGGCGTGGTCGTCGGAGCCACCCAGTACGAGCACGGCCGCGATACCGCGCCCGCGGTATGGGGAGTGCGAGAGTTGCTCGACTACGCCTGCACGATCATGCCCGCGCTCGGCGAGTACGAATTCGGCGAATGCGCGGCGGGCCTGCGGCCGATGACCCCGGACAACCTGCCCATCGTCGGTCGCCTCGACGACCGGACGCTGGTGGCCGCAGGGCATGGGCGGTCCGGCTTCCTGCTGGCGCCGTGGACCGCAGAAGCGATCGCGGGCGAACTCAACGGCGTTCCGATGGCCGATGCCGATCTGGTGAGGGTGCGATGAAGGTGACAGTGAACGACGAGGCCGTCGAGGTGGACGACAAGACCACCGTCGCGAGCCTGCTGGAGCGACTCGGCTTCCCCGAGAAGGGGATAGCGGTCGCGGTGGACTGGGCGGTGCTTCCGAGATCGCGCTGGCAGACGACGTTGTCCGACGGTGCCCGGCTCGAAGTGATCACGGCGGTGCAAGGTGGCTGATTCCAAACTCACGATCGCGGGCCGCGAATTCGGGTCAAGGCTGATCCTCGGCACCGGCGGTGCGACCAACCTTTCGGTGCTCGAGGAAGCCTTGGTGGCATCGGGAACCGAGCTGACGACGGTGGCGATGCGACGGGTGGACGCCGCGGGTGGCACCGGTGTGCTCGATCTGCTGAACCGGTTGAACATCACGCCGCTGCCCAACACCGCCGGATGCCGCGGGGCCGCAGAGGCGGTGATGACGGCGCAGCTGGCGCGCGAGGCGCTGCAGACCGATTGGGTCAAGCTCGAGGTCATCGCCGACGAACGCACCCTTTTGCCCGATGCTGTCGAGTTGATCCGCGCCGCAGAGCAATTGGTGGACGACGGGTTCGTCGTGCTGCCGTATACGAACGACGATCCGGTGTTGGCGAGGCGGCTGGAGGACACCGGCTGTGCGGCGGTGATGCCACTCGGCTCGCCGATCGGCACCGGTCTCGGCATCGCCAATCCGCACAACATCGAGATGATCGTCGATCAGGCCGGTGTCCCGGTGATCCTCGACGCGGGTATCGGGACGGCCAGCGATGCGGCGCAGGCGATGGAGCTTGGCTGTGCCGCCGTTCTTCTCGCGACCGCGGTCACCAGGTCCGCCGACCCGCCCGTGATGGCCGCCGCGATGGCCGCTGCCGTCGCCGCGGGCCACCTCGCGCGTCAGGCGGGCCGGATCCCCAAGCGGTTCTGGGCGCAGCCGTCCAGCCCGTCTTTATGACGGACCGGCTTTCCGCTAAAAAGTATGTCGCGCTTGGCAGTTCGATGGCCGCCGGTCCGGGTGTCGCGCCCCGTGACAAGACTGCGCCGTTGCGCGCAGCCAGGTCTGCCGCCAACTATCCACACCTGGTGGCGCAGCAACTCGGCCTCGACCTCGTCGACGTCACATACTCCGGTGCCACCACCGCCCATGTGTTGACCGACCCGCAGAACGGCGAGCCGCCCCAGATAGATGCGCTCGACGGCTCGGAAAGCCTTGTCACCGTGACGATCGGCGGCAATGACGTCGGCTACGTACCGCTGCTGACGGCGGCCGCCCTGCCGGGCGCGGTGCGTTCGGTGCCGGTGCTCGGCGGTCGGTTGCGGGAATTGCTCGACCCGACCGCGCGGGACCGCTCCCTCGTCGAGGTGGCTGAGTCGCTGTGCAACGTCGGGCTGCAGGTGCGGGCGCGGTCACCGCGTGCGCGGGTGCTGTTCGTCGACTACCTGACGTTGCTGCCGCCGGCGGGCGAGGACCCATCGCCGCTGTCGGGGGTGGATGCCGCGCTCGGCCGCCGGGTCGCCTCGACGCTCGAACGGCTGACGTCAGAAGCGGCGAAGGCGACCGGGTGCGACGTGGTGCGGGCATCCGATGCCAGCCGTGACCACCATGCGTGGTCGGCGACGCCGTGGACGACGAAGCCGTCGCGGCTCGGCCTGCCGATCCCTGGCCGCCCGTTCCCGGCTCACCCGAACGCCGCCGGCATGCGCGCGGTGGCCGACCTGATCGTCGCGCTGGTGGGCTGAGAAGATGGGTTCGATGATCGAATTGGTCGGGCTCACCAAGGTATTTGGCCGAGCCCGCGCGGTCGACGAGCTGACCTGCACCATCGAGCCAGGGGTGGTGACCGGGTTCCTCGGCCCGAACGGCGCCGGTAAGACGACGACCATGCGGATGATCCTCGGCCTTGACCATCCGACGGCAGGCACGGCGACCATCGACGGCAAGCGCTACCGCGAGCTGGCCGATCCGCTGCGGCACGTCGGCGCCCTCCTCGACGCCAAGCAGACCCACCCCAACCGGTCGGTGCGCGCGCACCTGCGCTGGATCGCGGCGACGAACAGCCTGCCAACAAGCCGGGTCGACGAGGTTCTCGACAAGGTCGGGCTGTCGGCCGTCGCGGCCAAGAAGGCGGGCACGCTGTCGCTTGGCATGAGCCAGCGGCTCGGCATCGCCGCGGCGCTCATCGGTGATCCGCCGGTGCTGCTGTTCGACGAGCCGGTCAACGGCCTCGACCCCGAGGGCATCCGCTGGGTGCGCACGCTGATGCGCACGCTCGCCGGTGAGGGCCGCACCGTCTTCGTGTCCAGTCACCTGCTCGCCGAGATGTCCAACACCGCCGACCGGCTGGTGGTGATCGGAAGGGGCAAGCTGATCGCGTCGACGACGGTGACCGAGTTCGTCGGAAGGGCCGACGCCGTCCTGGTGCGGAGCCCGCAGCTGGATATGTTGCGCAAGGTGCTGACCGAGGCGGGCATCGAGGCCGACGACGACGAGGCGGCAACGGCGCTACTGGTCCGCGGGGCCGCCTGCGAGGTGGTCGGCGACCTGGCAGCGCGCAACGGAATCACCTTGCACGAGTTGACCTCACAGCAGGCGTCATTGGAGGACGCCTATATGAAGCTCACCGACGACGCCGTCCAGTACCGGGCGGCGACATGAGCCAAGCTTGCGAGCGAATCATCGACACAGCACGCGGGAGCCGAGCCTGCGAGGCAACGGCGTGAGCGCGCTGGCGATCGTCAACGCAGAACGCATCAAGCTGTTCACCACGAGGTCGCCGCTGTGGTCGGCGGCCGCCATCGCGGTGCTGAGCCTGGGATTGGCCGCAATGCAAGCGTCGACGGCCTACGGTCCCGGCGGTATCGCGCCGGAGAAGGCCGCGATGGGGGTCGCCGTGTTCGGCGTCCCGGTGATGATGATCCTTTCGGCGCTGACCGTCACCAACGAGTACCGCACCGGCGTCATCCGCACGACATTCGCCGCTGCACCGAACCGGTCGCTGGTCCTGGTCGCCAAAGCCGTTGTCGCGGCTGTGTTCTCCGGTGTCTATGCCGCGGTGATGGTGATGGCCTCGATCGTGGTGGCGCACTCGGACCCCAGCAATTGGCGACTGGTCGGGGCGATCGCGCTGTACGCGATGCTCGCTGCGGTGCTCGGCGTCGGGGTCGGAGCGCTGATTCGCGCATCTGCCGGCGCGGTCGCGCTCCTGCTGTTGTGGCCGCTGGTCGCCGAACCTCTGCTGGGCAATCTGCCCAACATCAGCCCGAAGATCGGTCCGTACCTCCCGTTCGCGAACGCGTTCACCTTCATCGACGTGCAATGGCTCTACCCCTACTACGCCATGCCGTGGGGAGCCGTTGGGTCGATCGTCTACTTCGCCCTCGTTGTCGCAGCCGTGTTCGTGGCGGCGCTTGTCACGATCAACCGACGCGACGCAGGCTAACGTGGGAGCAATGGTTCGCAAGTCGCGCGGGGTCTGCGCTGTAGTCGCCTCGGTCGGCATCCTGGTCGCCATCGTGGCTGCGCTCGGCGGCTGCGGCGGTAAGCCCGCAAAGGAAGCCACCAACCCGCCATCCACGCCCGCGGCCTCAGGTGCGGCAGCCGAATTCGGTGCGACGCTGCGCGGCCGCATCAAGGGCGACGCGATGATGGCGCATCTGCAGAAGCTGCAGGAGATCGCCGATGCCAACGACGGAAACCGCTCGCTGGGCACCTCGGGCTACGACGCGAGCGTCGACTACGTCGCCAAGTCGCTGCGCGACAAGGGCTTCGACGTGCAGACCCCCGAATTCGAGGTGCGGCTGCCGTTCGCCGAGGATCCACAGCTCACCGTCGGCGGCGCGGCGATCGAGGCGAAGCCGCTCGAGTTCACCATCGGCACACCCGACGGCGGCGTCACCGGCCCGCTGGTCGCCGCCCGCGTCGACGACTCACCCGGCTGCACGGCGTCGGACTACGACGGCCTGCCCGTCGAGGGGGCGGTGGTGCTTGTGGATCGGGGCACCTGCCAGTTCACGCAGAAGCAGGCCGTCGCCGCGGGGCGCGGTGCGGTGGCTCTGCTGGTCGCCAACAACACCGACGGCGACCAGATGGGCGGCACGCTCGGCGAGGACGGCAACCCGAAGATCCCGGTCGTCAGCGTCACCAAGGACACCGGCGAGCGGCTGCGCGCGGCGCCCGGTGAAACCACCCTGAAGCTGAAGGCCGGGGTCGACGTCAAGAAGACCCGCAACGTCATCGCGCAGACGAAGACAGGGTCCACCGCCGACGTGGTGATGGTCGGTGCGCACCTGGACAGTGTGAAAGAGGGGCCGGGGATCAACGACAACGGTTCCGGCGTGGCCGCGGTGCTGGAAACCGCGCTGCAGCTCGGCCCGTCGCCTGACGTGCGCAACGCGGTGCGGTTCGGGTTCTGGGGAGCCGAGGAACTTGGCCTGAAGGGGTCAAACAACTATGTCGAGTCACTCGACGTCGACCAGCTCAGGGACATCGCGCTGTATCTGAACTTCGACATGCTCGGCTCGCCGAACCCGGGGTACTTCACCTACGACGGCGATCAGTCGGCGCCCCCGGACCCAAGGGAGTCCAACCCGCGGGTGCCGGAAGGCTCGGCCGGTATCGAACGCAACTTCGTCGCGTACCTGAAGGATGCGGGCGAAACCGCCGAGGACACATCGTTCGTCGGCCGCTCCGACTACGACGGTTTCACCAAGGCCGGCGTGCCTGCGGGCGGACTGTTCTCGGGTGCCGAGGAGAAGATGACCCGCGAACAGGCAGACCTCTGGGACGGCAAGGCCGACGAACCGTTCGATCCGAACTACCACAAGGTCTCCGACACCCTTGACCATGTCGACGCCCACGCGCTGGAGATCAACGGAGCAGGAGTCGGCTACGTCGTCGGCGTGTACGCGCAGGATCAGCGTGGCCGCAACGGCGTGCCGATCCGCGACGACCGCACGCGGCACGTCCTGTCCGAGTCATGAGGGGGCCAGAGCCGCCCCGGCGGCGACATCAGGCTCTCGCCTGCGGGGCGATCTCCCTCGCCGTGCTGCTCGCTGGATGCTCGTCGGCGCCCGAACCGGCGAAGGACCTGGCTCGCGACCTGGCCGACAAGGTCGACGTCGACGCCATGTTCACCCATCTGAACAAGCTCCAGGAGATCGCCGACGCCAACAACAAATCGCGCGCGGACGGCACACCTGGGTACGATGCAAGCGTCGACTATGTCGCGCAAACGCTGCGGGACAAGGGTTTCGACGTGATGACCCCCGAATATGAACGGCTAGGAGTCGTTTCACCGGGACGCCCGACGCTCACGGCAGCAGGCCGCGCCTACCCCGTCGACCAGGCTTCGCTGCTGACTCGGACCCCGCGCGGCGGGCTGCGACTCGTCACGCTCCGTCCGCAGAAGCCTGCGGGCTGCTCCGCTGCCGACTACGGGACGAAGCCGATGGCGAACGCCATCGCGGTCGTCGACGACAACGGTTGCTCGATCGTCGACAAACAGAACATCGCCGTCGCCAACGGCGCCGAGGGGCTTCTCGTAGTCAGCAGTCCCGGCGCATCGGGCAGTCCGAGGGGGCTGTTCACGCCGGGCTACTACCGCGCGTTGAAGGTGCCGGTCGCGGTCATCGACGCCGAAACCGATCGCGCACTGCGTCGCACCAGTGCGACGGTTCTGCTGACGCTCGATGCCGAGGCTGCGATGGTGAAGTCACGAAACGTGGTGGCGCAGACGAAGACCGGTGACACCCACAACGTGGTGGTCGCAGGCGCACATCTTGACAGCGTCGCCAAGAGTCCCGGCATCAACGACGACGGAAGCGGTGTCGCGGCGCTGCTGGAAACCGCCGCCGCACTGGGTGCCACGCCGCAGGTCACCAACGCGGTTCGGTTCGGATTCTGGGGCTCCGAGGAGGCGGTGCTGGCCGGGTCGACGAAGTACGTCGATGGACTCAAACCTGACCAACTCGACGACGTCGCGCTCTACCTGAACTTCGACCTGCTTGGATCGCCCAACGCCGGCTTCTTCACCTACGACGGTGACCAGTCGGGTCAGCCCAACCCCGCGGTGCCCGCCAAGACCGTGCCAACGGGGTCCGCCGGCATCGAGCGCACGCTGGCAGGCTATCTGAATCTCGCAGGGATCCGGCCCGCCGACATGCCGCTGGGAAAGGCAAGTGACTACAGCCCGTTCCTCGATGCCGGGGTGCCGATCGGAGGCGTGACAACCGGTGCGGCGCAACGCAAGACGGAGGTGCAGGCGCGGCTGTGGGGCGGCATCGCGGGCGTACCGTTCGACCGCAACTATCACCTTCGGAGTGACACCGTCGACAACGTCAGCCGCGATGCGCTAGCGGTGACAGGCCCCGCCGTGGCGTTCGCCGTCGGCACCTACGCCGAGTCGATCGAGGGCGTCAACGGGGTGCCTACCCGCGAGCAGCGCCGCCGGCATACGCCTTAGCCACCCGGCTGACGAACTGGTAGACACCGTCCTCGTCGGGGGCCAGCGGTCCAGGCCTGGCGTGCGGTGACTGCAGGCCGCGCTGCACCGATTCGCAGGCCGCCCAGTCCTGCCGGTTGGTCAGGTCCCAGAAATCGACGGCGTACGACGGATCGAAGCCCGGCTTCTCGGCGACCTCTTTGGGGAACGCCCAAGCACATTCGACGTGGGTGCGGTCCACCGAGAGCGGCGTCATGATGTGGGTCATCACGTAGTCGGGGTGCAGGCTGACCAGAAGGTTGGGATAGCCGACCACGTACATCACCGTGCGGAGCTCGTGTTCGGACAGGCCCTTGATCGCGACGCCGCCACTGGCACCGGTCAGCGACATCGTCTCGGCTTCGTCGATGAGCGACATCCAACCGCCGATCCAGGAGCCCTCGGTGTGCAGGTTCTCGCCGCTCTGCGGCGGGCTGATCCGCGACAGTTCGGGGTGGATCGTCGAGCAGTGGTAGCACTCCTGGTAGTTCTCGGCGATGACCTTCCAGTTGGTCTCCAGCTCGTAGGAGTGCCGGTCGACGACGGTGAGATCTTCCGGCCGGTACGGCGCGATGATCTCCTCCCAGCCGGAGACGTGCTCGTCGAATTCGGCGTCCTCGCCGCTCGGGTCGACGAACAGATAGCCGTGCCAGTTCACCAGCCGCAGTTCGGCGAGGCCGAACTCGTCGGCGTTGAAACCTTCGACGTTCTTGAAGCCAGGCGCGTTGCGGACCGTGCCGTCCAGCCGGTACGACCACGAGTGGTACGGGCACACGATGGCGCGACCCTTGGTGGTCGCGTTGCAGGCGAGCAGTTCGTGACCGCGATGACGGCAGGTGTTGGCGAATGCGCGGACCTTGTCCTCGCCGCGGACGAGCAGGACCGCGTTCGGGCCCGTGCCGACCGCCTTCTGGGCGCCGACGGTGGCCAGATCGGATGCGTGGCCGACGCAGGTCCAGCCGGAGAAGATGTGGCGCTGCTCCCAGTCGAAGACGGCGGCGTCCACGTAAGCCTCTCGGGGCAACATCCGCGACTGGCCGAACGGGGCCATGGCCGCGGCGACGCCGTCGGCGGGAAGGGGAGCCGGGGGATGCTGTTTGAACATACAGTCAGCCTAATCCATCAAGCCTCTCCGGTGAAGCCGCCAAGTCCTCTGTCGGCGGTGGCGTCACCGCGGGTCATCCGTCGATATATCAGGAACCCTATGACGACGGCGGCCAGTGCGGCCACCAGAAGAAGGGTGGCCAACGCATTGAGCGCCGGGGTGGGGGCGGCGCGGGCGGTGTTGTAGATCTTCACCGAGACAGGTTCGGTCGAAGCGTCGCCGGACAGGTAGCGCACAAGCACGAAATCGTCGATGACGTCGGCGAACACCAGCACCGTACTGGCGAAGATCGCGGGCAGCAGCATCGGGAAAATGATCCTGCGCAGTGCCCCGAACGGCGATGCGCCGAGATCCATTGCGGCCTCTTCGTATTGGGGCCCGATGGTGGCCAGCCGGGCGCGCACCAGCACCGCAGGGTAGGACACCTGGAAGGTGACAAGGCCGATCACCTGCGCGGTGGTGCCGAGATCGACAGGGACGGCGACGGTGGTGATCACGAACAGCAGCGCGACGGCGAGCAGCACCTCGGGCAGCACGAAGGACAGCAGCATCAGGAAGTTCGCGCCCGCGGGCAGCCTGCCGCGCCAGCGGTCGATGCCGATCGCGAAAAGAGCGCCGAGAGGAACCGTGATCAGGGTCGCGATCACGCCAAGCTTCAGCGTCTGCAGCAGCGCGGTGTGCAGGGCTTCGTTGTGCCAGACCGACAACGTCGCATCGCCCCAGTACCACCGGAACGAGAAGCCCTGCCACGTCGTGCGGGACTTGCCGTCGTTGAACGAGTACGCGACCGCGATGAGAACCGGCAGCAGCGACCAGATCAGGTAGCCGACGGTGATGGCGACGAGAAAACGCGGTGGTCGCCACGGGTTGTTCCACCACGCCACAGCATTCCTCATGTCGACACGTCATCGGGCCGTGAGGTGACGCGGATGTAGTAGAGCATCGGCAGCAGCGCGGCGATGAAGACCAACATGACGAATGCGCCCGCCTGCCCGGTCTGACCCGGCGCCTGCACGCTGTCGTTGATGAGGTTGCCGACCATCGTCGTCTTCGGCGACGCCGAGAGCATGTCGCTGGTGAAGTAGTCGCCGAGCATCGGAAGGCAGGTCAGCAGCACGGCGGCCACGATCGTGGTCCGACACAGCGGCAGCGTCACCCGCCAGAACGACGAGATCCGGGCCGCGCCAAGGTCACGCGACGCCTCGAGCATCGGCTGCGACAGCCGGTCAAGGCCCGCGTACAGCGGCAGGATCATGTACGGCACATAGCCGTACACCAGCCCGAGCACCACGACGACGGGCTGGCCGGTCAGCCACTTCACGTCCGGCTGGAAAAAGCCGCCGAAGCTGAGCATCTTGTTGAACAGGCCGTCGTCCTGTAACAGGTTGACCCAGGCGAACATTCGCATCATGTAGCTGATCCAGAACGGCGCGATCAGCAGCGCCAGCAGCAGACCCTTGCGCTTACCCGAGAGCCGGGCCACGTAATAGGCGACGGGGAATGCGATCAGCAGACACAGACAGCTGGCGACGAATACGTAGATGAAGGTGCGCAGGATGGCCGCGCCGTAGACGCCGTTCTCGCCGACGATGTGGGTCAGCACATAGCTGAACTGCGTCGGGTCCCACTGCAGCGGGTTCCACACCGGGATCGGCGTGCGGAACAACGGGTCGATCTGGCCGAAGACGATGCACAGCACGACGTAGAGCGGGAAGATGAAAAACGCAGCTAGCCAGAAGATTCCGGGCGCGGCCAACACGGCCCAGAGCCGGTTGCGGTACTCGCGGGGTGGCGGCGGCGCCGCAGGCGGGGTGACTACCGGGACCGCCATCAGAAGCTAGGACCCGCCGGCGTTGAACGCCTGCCACACCTTCTGCCAGGCGTCCTGATTGGCGGCGTCGAGCTCGAGCAGCCGGTACCCGGTGTCGAAGTCCTCGGGCTTGACGATGGCGGTGCGCAGGTTCTCGGGGATGAACTCTTCCTTCACAAGCGAATCCGCCGTGATGGTGTTCTGCGGCGGCTGGTAGCCGATCTGGGTGAAGTTCTGCATCGCCGCTTCCGGTGCGAGCATGTGGTTGAGGAACAGGTGGGCGAGCACGGGGTTCTTGCCGCTCTTGAGAATCACCATCAGGTCGTTGTCGACCAGGCCCTTGCCGTCCGCTGGGAACCAGTACTGCAGGATGTCCGCCGAGGTGCCCTCCGGCAGATACGACTGGGCGTTGATGATGTCGCCCGACCACATCTGCGAGACGCCGAGCTGGCCCGCGGGCAGGTCGTTGTACATCGTGATGGTGACCTTCGGCGACGTCGCGGCGACCAATGCCGTGAGCTGATCGCCGATCTTCTTGAGGTCGTCCGCGTTCGACGTGTTGACGTCCGTGATGCCTTGCTGCAGAGCGACCATCGCCATCGCGGTGTGCCAGTCGTCGATGACGGCGGTCTTGCCCTTGTACTGCGGATCCCACAGCACGTCGTAGGGGTTGCTCATCTTGGGAATGTCGGTCTTGACCTGGTCGTTCCGCCAGCCGATGCCCGTGGTGTAGATCGTGTAGGGCACGGAGTACTGCCAGCCCTGGTCGTACCAGGGGTTCTTGAACGACGGCCACACATTGTCGATGTTGGTGATGTAGCTGTGGTTCAGTGGCTGCACCAACTTGCCCGTCACCAGCCTGCTGATCTGGTCGTAGCTCGGGAAGTAGATGTCGTAGTTGACGCTGCCGCCCCGGATCTTGGTGATCGCTTCGTCGGTGTCGTTGAAGGTCGAGATCTCCACCTTCACGCCGTACTTGTCCTCGAACGCCTTCACCGCGTCGGGGCTGGTGTAGTCGGCGTAGGTGTAGAGCTGAAGCGTCGCGCCCTTCTCCGGTGCGAGGCCGTCGGCGATCGCCTTGTTGTCGTCGGCGATGTCCCACTTGACCGGGCTGTCCGGCGACGCGAGCGTCAGCGTCGGCGATCCGGACGACGGCCCTCCCTTCGAGCATGCCGCGAGGAAGGCCGGCAGGGTGGGCGCCGCGGCGGCGAGAAGGGCCGCTCGCGTCAGGAACTGTCGTCGGGTCGGACCGTGGCTGTGCGGTCCGTTGGGTCCGGGCATCTTTGGGCCTCCCCGTTGCTTTAGCGGCTTGTCGCTGGTAGGACTCTCGCATAGACTGAATGCTCAGTCAACCGTTCTCGAGTGGAGGTTTTACCGTGTCTTCGTCGGTGGTGGACAGCCCTGTGGCTGACACCGTTAACCAGCTGATTGCCGATGAAGAGCAGGTGTTTCTGCGTCGCCAGCCGCGCAGCTCCGAGCTCATCGCCGAGGCCCGCGTTCACCTCGCAGGCGGGGCCACCTCCAACTGGCAGATCGCCGAGCCGCAGGCCGTCTGGATGAGCCATGGCGCAGGCTCGAAGGTGTACGACGTCGACGGCACCGAATACGTCGACATGCACGGCGGCTACGGGGCGGCCATCGCCGGGCACGCGCATCCCGCGATCGTGGCCGCGGTCAGCGACCGGGTGAGGCGCGGAACACATTTCGCGCAGCCGACCGAGGACGCCATCTGGATCGCGGGTGAACTGTCGCGCCGCTTCGACCTGCCGCTGTGGCGGTTCGCCAACTCCGGCACCGAAGCCACCATGGACGCCGTCCACCTGGCGCGCGCGCTCACAGACCGAGACCTGATCATCAAGGTCGAGGGCTGCTATCACGGCCACCACGACTCGGTGCAGGTCTCGGTGCTGCCCGAGGCCGACGAGGTCGGGCCGCGGGAGAAGCCGAACGGCGTACCCGGCAACTCCGGCATCCCCGCCGCGATCCGCGATCTCGTCATCGTGGTGCCGTTCAACGACGCCGGTGCGGTGGCGCGGGCACTGGCAGAACACCGCGGACAGGTCGCCGCGATGATCCTCGAGCCCGTGATGATGAACGCCGGCATCATCCCGCCCGACGACGGCTATCTCGCCGTCATCCGCGACCTCCTGCACGGCGAGGGCGCGTTCCTGATCTACGACGAGGTCAAGACCGGATTCACCACGGGCCCTGGCGGAATCACCGCAATCAGTGGCGTGGTGCCCGACATGGTGTGTCTGGCCAAGGCGCTCGGCGGCGGTATCTCGGTGGCTGCGATCGGCGGAACCGAGACGGTGATGTCGGCGATCGCCGACGGCCGCTACGAGCAGGTGGGCACGTTCAACGGCAACCCGTTGGCGATGGCGGCCACAAGGGCGACGCTGACCGACGTCCTCACCCCGCAGTCCTATGCACACCTCGACGAGCTGGCGACCCGGCTGCGCACGTCGCTGGAAGCCACCATCGGTAAGCACGGATTCGATTGGCACGTCGTCACGGCAGGCGCCAAGGGTTGCGTGACGTTCCGCCGCGATCGGGTGCGCGAGTTCCGCGACTTCCTAGGCATCGACGCCAGACTTGGCCACTTGCACTGGCTGATGCAGCACAATGGCGGTGTATTTCTCCCGCCATGGGGGAAGGTGGAGCAATGGCTGCTGTCGGTTCAGCACGACCGCGACGATGTCGATCGGTTCGCGGCCAATTTCGCCCGGTTCGCGGAGGCGGTTTCGTGACCGAGTGGGCCCCGTGAAGGGCGGCGCGATCCGGCTCGAGAAGCTGGTCAAGTCGTTCGACGGGGTCCCGGCGGTAACCGGTATCGACCTCGACATCCCGGCCGGTCAGTTCTATTCGCTGCTAGGCGCTTCCGGCTGCGGCAAGACCACCACCCTGCGCATGATCGCGGGTTTCGAGAAGCCCGACTCTGGCCGCATCGAACTCGACGGGCGTGACGTCGCGGGCGACCCGCCGCACAAGCGGCCGGTCAACACCGTCTTCCAGACCTACGCGCTGTTCCCGTTCATGACGGTGTGGGACAACGTCGCATTCGGGCTGAAGTACCAGAAGGCGTCCAAGGAGGACTCCAAGAGGCGCGTCGACGAAGCGCTCGACCTGGCGCGGATGGGCGAGTTCGCGAAGCGCAAGCCCGCCCAGTTGTCGGGTGGGCAGCAACAGCGCGTCGCCCTGGCGCGCGCACTGGTCCTTCGTCCCAAGGTGCTGTTGCTCGACGAGCCGCTCGGCGCACTGGACGCCAAGCTGCGCAAGCAGTTGCAGCTGGAACTGCGCGCCGTGCAGCGCGAGGTCGGCATCACTTTCGTGTACGTGACGCACGATCAGGAGGAAGCGCTCACCATGAGCGACCAGATCGCCGTGCTGGCCGAGGGTCGCATCGAACAGGTGGGCCCGCCCCAGGAGATCTACTCGGCACCGGCAACCACATTTGTCGCCGGATTCCTCGGTGCCGCCAACATTTTCGACGCCGATGTGCTCGAGGCGGACAACGGCTCAGCGGTGTGCTCGGCGCTCGACACGCGCCTCGGCGCGGCGGTCGAGGGGGGCCCCAAGCCCGGTGAGGCGGCCATCGTGATCCGGCCCGAGCGCATTAGCGTGCAGGGCGCCGACGAACCGGTTGGCAACGGCCACAACGCTATTCCCGGTGTGGTGTCGCAGGTCGTCTACCTCGGCCACTGCACGCAGGTGCATGTCGACGTTGGCGCGTCCACCGCGCTGATCGTTGAGGTGCCCAACCATTCCGGGCCCGCGTCGGTCAGCCATCAGCCGGGGGAGCGGGTCAACTGCGTCTGCACCCACGACGCGGTGCGTGTGCTGCACCGCAGTTCGGCGGTGGTGATCGACGATCCGGTCGCGGAAGAGTTCCGCGGACGCGAGGAGCGGGATGACTCCAGCGTGCTCAGCGTTTCTTGACCGAAGCGCCCTTCGCGGGTGACAGGTTGAGCTCCCGCTCGGCGAACCGCATCGCGACGTCGTAGGCCACCGCGGAATCGACTTCTGGGTCCTCGAGCGCCACCTGGATGGACAGGCCGTCCAGCAAGGCGGAGAACTCCAACGCGAACATGCGGGCGTCGACATCGGCGTCAAGGTCGGCCGACTTGACCGCATCGGCGATCATGCTGCGCCAGCGAGCGTCGAGCTCGACCCGGCCCGCCTTGACCTCGTCGTGCCGAAAAGCCTGCGCCCACAGGTCGAACCACAGCCCCCATGCGCCGGGCATGTCGCTGTCGGACTCCGGCACGCAGGTCCACTTGATCAGAAACGACAGCCGCTCGCGCAGTGAGGGGAGCTCCGCGAGCATCTTCTCGGCGGCTTCGTAGCCCGACTCCTCGGAGTAGCGCAGCGCGTCGACCAGTAGTCGGTCCCGGGTGCCGAAGTAGTAGATGACGAGTGCCGAGCTGACCCCGGCGCGCTTTGCGACATCGGCGATGCGGGTGTCGCCGAAGCCCCGCTCGCAGATCAGTTCCGCCGCCGCGCGGAGCATCTCGATGCGACGGGGCTCATTGTTCTCCGTCGCCGGCGCCGGTTCGGCCATGTGCTTCCCCCTGTCGTAGCAGCGTTGCCCCTTGTTTCCAGCCTAACACTTGATTAGATTGAACAGTCAGTCAAGACGCCGCTCGAGGCGTGGAAGAGGGCTCTACTGCAATGTCGAACACATACGACGCCATCGTCATCGGCGGCGGCCACAACGGGCTGGTCTCCGCGGCATATCTCGCCCGCTCGGGTGCCAAGACATTGGTCCTGGAATCCCGTAACTCACTCGGAGGGGCGGCCACCACCGAGGCGCCGTGGGAGGACGCGCCGCACCTGCGGGTCACCCGGCTGTCCTACGTGATGAGCCTGATGCCGCCGACCATCATCCGCGAGCTCGAACTCGAGCGACACGGCTACAAGGTGCACCCGATGGGCCCGTACTACCAGGCCTTTCCCGAAGGCGGGTCGCTCACAATCTACGAGGACGACCCGAAGCGCACCCATGAACAGCTGGCGAAGTGGTCGAAGAAGGACGCCGACGCGTGGCCGGAGTGGAACGCCTGGCTGGAGGGCATCGCCGAGGTGATGGGCCCGCTGCTGACGCAGGTTCCGCCCAACATCGGCTCGCGCAAGCCGAGCGATCTGCTCGAGCTGGCCAAGCTGGGCTGGAGCCAGCGCGGGATGACCACCCGGATGATGGGCGACGTCACCCGGTTGCTCACCATGAGCATCGCCGACCTGCTCGACGACTGGTTTGAATCACCGCAAATCAAAGGCGCGCTTGCGGTCAACGGCGTCATCGGCACCTGGGCAGGCCCGTGTGAACCGGGCACCGCCTACGTCATGGCGCATCACTCGATCGGCGACGTCGGCGACGGCCAACTCGGCAGCTGGGGTTACCCAGAGGGCGGTATGGGCGGCGTATCGGAGGCGATCGCGAAGTCGGCCCGCAGTTTCGGCGCCGAGATCCGGACCAACGCCCGCGTCGCGAAGATGCTGGTGCGCAACGGGCGCGTGCAGGGCGCCGTGCTCGAGAACGGCGACGAGATCCACGCACCGGTCGTTGTCACCACGCTGCACCCGAAAACCGCGTTCCTGGACCAGACTCCACGCAACGAACTGCCGCAGGACTTCGTCCGCGACATCGAGCACTACAAGACCAGAAGCGGCGTGGTGAAGATCAACCTCGCGCTCGGCGAGTTGCCCAACTTCACCGCCGATCCCAGCAAGGGACAGGCCGAGCATCACACCGGATCGGTGGAGATGGCGCCGACCGTCGAGTTCATCGAGACGGCGTTCCAGGAAGCCCGCGCCGGCAAGCCGGCCCTGCTGCCGTTCAGCGACGGCGTCATCCCGACGACCCTGGACAAGACGCTCAATCCCGATGGCACACATATCATGTCGCTGTTCACCCAGTGGGTGCCCGCCGACTGGGCCGACGCGCCGCACACCGAGGAACTCGACGCTTACGCCGATCGGCTCATCGATCTCTACGACCAGGTGGCGCCGGGCTTCAAATCGTCGATCCTGCACCGCGACATCGTCGGACCGCACGAGATGGAGCAGGAGTACGGCCTGATCGGCGGCAACATCTTCCACGGTGAGCTTTCGCTGGAGCAGTTGTTCCACATGCGACCTGCGCCGGGCTACGCGGACTACCGCACGCCGATCTCGGGGCTGTACAACGGCAGCTCCGGTACGCACGCCGGTGGCGGCGTCTGCGGTATTCCGGGATGGCAGGCCGCCCGCGCCGCCCTTGCCGATAAGAAGCGAGGGCGCAAGAGGTTCCGCCGCTCGTGAGTTCAGCCATCGAAGACGAACTCGAGTGAGGATCGCAGCGAGGCACGAGCGAGGACCGGTGGGCCCACGCCCGCAGGGCAGGGGACGAGGGTGAGTCGAGCAGAGAGCACCGCGGCCATGCTCGGTGCGCGGTCGATGGCGCTGGTGGGTGCGAGCGCCCGCCCGGACAGCCTCGGATCGCGGATGATCATTGAGGCGCAACGGGGTTCGGCGCGCTTTCATCTGGTCAACCCGCGCTACGACCGGATCGGCGACCTGCCGTGTGTGCCGTCGATCGGCGATCTGGACGGGCCCGTCGACGTCGCCTTGCTCGGCGTGCCCGACGCGGTGCTGCCCGAGCAGTTGGCGGCGGCCGCCGCGGCGGGCGCAAGATCGGCCGTGCTGTTCGGCTCCGCGCACGGACTACGCGATGAAATCACGACCATCGCCGCCGAAGCCGGGATGGCGGTATGCGGTGCGGGCTGTATGGGCTTCGTGAACAACGCTTTCGGGGTTCGCGCTCTCGGCTATCTTGAGCCGGACCCGTTGCCGGGCGGAGGCGTCAGCCTCGTCACCCATTCGGGTTCGGCGTTCTCCACACTGCTTCGGGCCCGGCGCGGCTTCGGTTTCCGGCTTGCGGTGTCGTCGGGCCAGGAGCTCGTCACCAGTACCGCCGACTACGTCGACTACGCGCTCGACGACCCCGATACCCGGGTCATCGGGCTGCTTCTCGAGACACCGCGCGATGTTCCGCGGCTGCGGGGTGCGGTGCTGCGCGCAGCCGAGCAGGACGTGCCCGTGGTAATCCTTACCGTCGGCGGCTCCCCGAGAGGTCGGGCCATGGTGGCAGCGCACTCGGGCGCGTTGGCGGGCGAGGCAGTCGCGTGGCAGGCCTTCTGCACCTCCGTCGGTGCCGTCCACGTCAGCGATCTTGCCGAGTTCGGCGACACCGTCGAGTTGTTCTCGGCAGGACGCCGGGCGAAGCGCGGAGGCATTGCGACCGTGCACGATTCGGGCGCCGAACGTGCGCTGGTCGCCGACCTAGCCCACGAGCTGGGCGTCGAGTTCGCCGACCTCGCACCCGACACACTGACCACTATCGGAGCCATGCTCGACGACGGGTTGGCGGCGACCAACCCGCTCGACGTGTGGGGCACAGGCGCCGATACCAGGAACCTGTTCGGCGCCTGCCTGCGCGCCATGGTCGACGATCCGGCCGTCGCCGTGACGGCGCTCGCGGTCGACCTGGTCACCGAGTTCGACGGCGACACCGCCTACGCCGATGCGGTCACCGACGTCGCCAAGCTCACCGACGCACCGATCGCCGTCATAGCGTCGATGGCGTCGGCGATCGACCTATTTACTTCGCAGCGTCTGCGGGACAACGGAATTCCAGTGTTGGAGGGTGCGCGCAGCGGACTGTCGGCACTGGCGCACCTTGCGAGGTGGCCGCTGCCCGTCGAACCCGCCGACGTCCCGGTGGACTCGGCGCGGGGGACGCGGTGGGCCGCCAGGCTCGCGGGTGAGGTGCCGCCCTTTGAGCTGTTGGCAGACTACGGGGTGCCCGTGGTGGATATCCGGAGCGCCGACACCGCCGATGACGCCGTTGCGGCAGCCGATGCGATTGGATACCCGGTCGCGCTGAAAACCGTTGGTACCGCGCACAAGAGCGATGTCGGCGGCGTTGTGCTCGACATCGCCGACGCAGACGCGCTGCGCGCGGCGCACGCGACCATGGCGGATGCGCTCGGGCCCGCGGCGACCGTCGAGCCGATGATCCAGGCGGGGGTCGAGATCTCGGTCGGCGTCGTGCGCGACCCGGCGTTCGGTCCGCTGTTGATCGTGGCGGCGGGCGGCACCATGGTCGAGTTGCTCGCCGACCGGGTGGTGGCCTGCCCGCCGGTGACGCATTCGGGCGCCCGCAGCCTGCTCGACGGGCTGCGCGTCCGCCCCCTTCTGGACGGTTGGCGCGGTGCGCCCGCGGTCGACATCGACGCGCTTGCGGACGTCATCGCGGCGTTCTCGCAGATCGCGATCGAGATCGGCGATGTCGTCGACGCCGTCGAGGCCAACCCCGTGATCGCGTCGCATCGAGGGGTCGTGGCAGTCGATGCGCTGCTGATTTCACATCAGGCGAACTGATTGACGAGCAGTCGGAGCCGTTCCGCGTCGTGACCGGGGCGTAGCCGGCCGGCGCGGCCGAGGGCGACCAGCCCGTGCAGCGCAGCCCAGAACACCTCGGTGAGCGCATCCGCATCGTGCTCGTCAGCAACGAGGCCGATCGCTTGGCGCAGCTCGGCGAAGCCCGCCGTCAACGCAGGCGGTGTGTCCTGAGCCGCGAAGCGCAAGTTCGTCGCACGGGTGAACATCGCGTCGTAAACGGCCGGATTCTCGCGGGCGAAGTCGAGGTAGGCGCGTCCGGCCCGGGTCAGGGCGCCGGTGGCCGTGCGGGAGCGGGCGCGGGCGGCTCGAATCACCTCCGCGAGCTCGTCGAACCCGTCGACGGCGACCGCCTCAGCGATCTGATCCATGCCGCTGAAGTGCTTGTACAACACTGGCTGGCTGTATTCGATCTCGGTGGACAGTCGACGCGTGGTGACGGCATCCCACCCGTCGGCCTCCGCCATCTTGCGGGCCGTTGTGATGATCAGCCGTCGGCGGGCGGCTCGCTCACGTTCACGTCGATCCTGGATGGCCATACCTGATGGTATCACTGACAGAAATACTAGCGCCGCTATTGACGCGAGCCGGGCACGGGGTTAGCATTGCTAGCAGTTCGACCTGAGGGGAGTTACGACATGGTCTTGGACCTCATCATCCGTGCCGCCGCACTGACCGCGGTGGCGGGGACCGCGGTGGTCTACGGCACCGACACGTTCTGCGCGATCGTGCTCCGACCTGCCTTGGCATCGGTCGACGACCGTGCCCTTGTCGCGGTCATGGGAAGCGTGCATCGATACGGCGACCGACGGATGCCGGTGCCCGGAGTGCTCGGAGTTGTCGCCACCGCGACAAGCGTGGTGCTGGCCGCGGTTGCCGGACACTGGGCACAGGCGATCGCCGCAGGCGCCGCGCTGGTCCTGCTGTTGGTCTGGCTCGTCCTCTACGCACGGGTGAGCGCACCAATCAACCGACAACTGACAGCGGCTGCCGCCGCCGGGAAGACGGTGCCGAATGGGCGGGTGCTGCAGGCACATTGGGACGGAGTCATCGGCGCCCGCGCGATATTGCAAGGCCTGGCAGTGGCCGCTCTGTGCGTAGTGCTGGCGATCTGATGTTCCAGCTCAGGATCTACACCCTGCGGTCCCCCGAAGCTCTGCAGCAGTACGCGATGGTGCACTGGGCCCGCCACCTGGCGACCTTCACGACATTCGGTGTCACCACCCACGGTGTGTGGACCGAGCGAAGCGGCGGCGCGAATCGACTCGTCGCGCTGATCCGCTACCCGCCGAGCGCCGATCCCGAACAACTCACGCGGCACATCATGACCAGCCCGGAATTCCGCGACGACATGGCCGGCTTCGATGTCGACGAGATCGTCGACGTTGCGTCGGTTCTGCTTGCCCCGACATCATTTTCACCGATTCACTGATGAAGCCCCAGGAGTGCTCGACATGACTGCGACCGCCTACACGCTTGCCGGACTCATCGCCGCGGGCATCATCTTCATCGGCGCTCGGTTCATCGTCGCGCCGCGCATCGCCGCCACCGGCTACGGTGTGCCTGCACAACCCGACCAGCAGTTCGTGCGGGCGTATCTGAGCGTCAAGGGGGTCCGCGACATCGCATCGGGGTTGATTGTCGTCATCCTGATGGCTGCGGGCGCGACCCACCTGCTCGGCTGGGTGCTGCTGGCCGCCACGATCATTCCGCTCGCCGACGCGGCCATCGTGCTCGGCAACGGCGGCTCCAAATCAATCGCCCTTGGAGTCCATGGCGTCACCGCCGTCGTCATGCTCGTGACTTCCGCGCTTCTGCTCATTTCCTAAGCACCCGGACGCGGTGGGGCAGAATCTCGAGGTATGGCATGGGACTTCTCGACGGATGCGGAATTTCAGAAAAAGCTCGACTGGGTCGAGGAGTTCTGCAGAGAGGAGGTCGAACCGCTCGAGTTCGTCTTCCCCTACGCGGTCCGCTCGCCCGACCCGCGGGTGAAGGCCTACGTCCGGGGCCTGCAGCAGCAGATCAAGGACCAGGGCCTGTGGGCGCTGTTCCTCGACGAGGAACTCGGCGGGCCCGGCTTCGGCCAGCTCAAGCTGGCGCTGCTGAACGAGATCATCGGCCGCTATCAGGGCGCCCCGCAGATGTTCGGCGCCGCGGCGCCCGACACCGGGAACATGGAGATGCTCGCCGCGTTCGGCACCGAGGAGCAGAAGAAGCGGTGGCTGGAGCCGCTGCTGAACCAGGACATCTTCTCGGCGTACTCGATGACCGAACCGCAGGGCGGGTCCGATCCCAACCTGTTCAAGACCACCGCGGTCCGCGACGGCGACGAGTGGGTGATCAACGGTGAGAAGTGGTTCACGTCGGCGGGCCGTGTCGCGGACATCCTGTTCGTCATGTGTACCAACGGCATGTTCGTCGTGCCGCGCAAGACACCCGGCGTGGAGATCCAGCCGGAGCCCCGCAACCACAACCACATCATCTACCGCGATGTCCGGATACCGCTCGACCATCTGCTCGGCCCCGAGGACGGCGCCAAGACGCTGGCGCAGCGCAGGCTCGGCGGCGGCCGTATTCACCACGCGATGCGCACCATCGCCCAGTGCAAGCTGGCCTTCGACATGATGTGCGAGCGGGCGCTGTCGCGCGAGTCGCACGGCAAGATCATCGCCGAGCATCAGATGGTGCAGGAGAAGATCGCCGACTCCTACGCCGCCATCCGCATGCTCCGGCTGCTGGTGCTCGAAACCGCTTGGAAGATCGACAATTCCAGCACAAAGGAAGCCCGCACCGACATCGCCACCGTCAAGTTCACGATGGCCAAGGTGCTGCAGGAGGTGTCGTTCAACGCGGTGCACATCCTCGGCTCGCTCGGCACCACCGATCTGACCCCGCTGCAGGCGATGTACGCGAGCGCACCGACGATGGGTCTGGCCGACGGCGCCGACGAGGTGCACAAGGCAACTGTCGCGCGCCGGGTGTTGCGCGACTACTCGCCGCAGACGCATCCGTACTGGCCGACGGAGTATCTGCCCGCCAAGAAAGAGGCGGCGTGGGCCAAGTTCGAGCCGAAGTTCGAGGCCGATCCGGGACTGCGCGAGTCGGCCGAGGCGTACAAGCAGTACTTCCGCAACCGGCGTTAGAAGCCGCGAATGTTCGGTGTTGGAGCTGGGACCTAGTTGTTGGTGGGTGGTGGTTGGGGTTGGAATGGGTCGTACCACCA
>CADEGF010000061.1 GCA_902826815.1 uncultured Mycobacteriaceae bacterium | reverse complement strand
GACCTGGGGAATTACGTGACGGCTACCCCTGGGGAATTACGTGACCGTGGACAAACAGCCTAAGCCTGGTCGTTGCCGCTTCAACCTCGTCAGCGATGTCTCCAACTTCCGTGATCGCATCGCAGTAGGTGTTGAACTCCGATCTGGTGAGTTTTTGGATCTTTCGAGCCAGAGCGGAGAGGTTCGGGTCCGTCGCAAGCTTCATGATTGCTGAACTGTGCAGTGCGATGCGTCGATACACGTCACCGAGAATGTCGTCCACAACCGCGCTCCACCACGCGTCGGCGCAGGCTATGGCGACGAGGGCGTCGGCGGGGGCTTTATCTCCGAACGAATGCCGTTAATGGTCACGTCAGTGAGCTTTCGAACGAAGGAAACACATTGCTTTGCGTCATAGAGTCGGACGGTCGGGCCATCCACAGAGGACACCTGCTGCTGTCGTACCGCTTGCAGGACATCGACTTCCGGCAGCTTCTCCTCGCCGTGTGCGATGGCGTGACGCACCTTTAGCCAGGTCCGAAGTCGTTGTTCGACATCGGCTGGGCGCAGCGTGACGGGACTACCTGGCGGACCGGCAGTCCAGGTCCAAAATGGGCGCGGATCGAATCCGACAGTCTTGAGTAGCTCTCGCGTGTTTTCAGGATTCGGTGTCGAGAAGCGGCCTATCGCGCCGTCGACTTGGCCCTTAATCAGCCGTGCCACTCCGTAATTTGGCTCGGTCGGGGCAGGCATATGCCGCTCAAGTAGAAACTCGGTCATATCCTGCACAACCGCTTGCCAACTGGCGATGGCGATAACGATGACCGCGCGATTCACAGATATCTCGGTCCTGCGGCGTCCGCGCGTGCCTGTGCCTGACCGCTGATGAACTAACACCAAATTGTCGCAATGTTCCATGGCGCGGCGGAAGGGTGCTACGACGTTGAGGGTAAGGGCAAGGCTCACGGCGGAATCGTAGATTTACCTGTCCAACTGCATGGCTAAACCGCAGATGCCGTTCAGGCGTCTGGAAATTCGTATTCCCAAACGGTGCTATCCCCGACGAAGCCCACGCAAGTCGCACGCACCTGGTTTCCGTCGCTGTCTTCCAGCATCATCGGCCTACCGACAGCGAAGAACGACGGCTGGCTTGGCCGTCCGTCAACTGAGCCGTTGTCCACGTACATGTAGGTGCGTCGCGGAAAGCCTTCGGTGTCGTGGTTGTCGCCAATCGGATTCAGGCGAGGCCGAAAACCAGGGATATGGCCGGTGGAGCTGAAGATCACGCTGTGAGTGCCCGCGCCCGAGGGCAGCGTCACGTCTAAGTCGCTTCCGTTGTCGTGCTGACGATAGAACCCGGCCCGATAGTCAGGATGGGCGACCAGCACTGCGACCGATCTGCGGACATCGGCAGGTACTTCCGCAATGCCATCGGAGTTTGTCTTGCGGTTGGTCGCTGTGCCGTTGTGCGCCACCAATTGGACGGTCGCCGAATCGACCGGAGTTCCGCTTTCGTCGTGGACGCTGACGCGGAACACTTTTGGGCCTTCCGCGTCCTTTGCACGAAACTGAGGTTTCGGCGGCTCGACTCTGCCACCCAACCGCACCAGCTTGGTCATGATGTTCTCGGCAAGCTTGGCGGGGGGTCGGTTCGCCAGCGGGAGGTAGCCCAAGCTCCGGTCCAGGCCCGGCAACTCGACGTTGTCGAACCTCGCCGGGAGGATGTACTCGCGACGCTCCTCTATCGCTCGGGCTATCGCCGACTGGCGCTCATGCCGAGGCCATGACTTCCTGGCGTAGTCCTCCGAGATGAACATGACGACGACGTTGGAGGCCGTCATGTAGATGCGCTGCAACTCCTCGGCGAGATTCTTGCCCCAGAGTGCTACCTCGTCGTCCTCGTCGTAGAAGTAGCTGACGCCGTGCTTTGCCAGTTCGGACGCGACGGCACGGACGTAATCCCGTTGTTCCCCAGCGAATGACAGCGCCACGTCGTACTGAGGGTCCGAATTCGGGATCGTCATAGCTGGTCAGTTCACGTTTAGTTCACGAAGCCGAGATGTTGGAGCTAAATACTACTGTTGAACTGCGGTAATGCTGGTGCGCGATACTGGGATTGAACCAGTGACCTCTTCCGTGTCAGGGAAGCGCTCTCCCGCTGAGCTAATCGCGCCAGGAAAAACTTGGAGGTGGAGACGGGAATCGAACCCGTGTGCACGGCTTTGCAGGCCGTTGCCTCACCACTCGGCCACTCCACCGCTGGGGTTGATGCGACTGCACCATCGAGCGGATGACGGGATTCGAACCCGCGACCCTCACCTTGGCAAGGTGATGCGCTACCAACTGCGCTACATCCGCGCGCCACGAACGAGATCGTCGCCCGTCGCGAAGGACGACGATAGTCGACTTCAGCGTAGCCGCACAAATCCCTTCCGTAACACGGTGAGCAGGTCTGGTCGGATCAGAAGGTTCGGTAGGCCTGTCGGGAGATGGTGAACCCGTGACCGTCGGAGTTGGAGCACCGCATTCCTGACGGCTCGCTGTTGCAACTCATCCCGCCGCCGGCCTGAAATTGGCCATAGGCCAGCACCGGGCCGCCACCCATGGCCGTATCCCCGGCGCAGACGAAACGCGCGGGACCGGTCGGATGGATCAGGATGCCCTGCCCGTAGTCACTGAACTCCGGGCAGTCGGCCGGGCGCGGGGGAGGCGACCAGTCCCGTTCTCCGATGTCGCAGCGCAACAGCGTGTCGGACAGGATGCAGCCGATGTTGCCGCTCGGCGACGTGAACCCCTCAGCCACGACAACGGGGGCGCAGAGGATCGCCGCCGCCGCGCTCGCCGCCCCGACGACGAGCGGCTTGGCGGAGAGTCTTGCGCCGATCACTGGATGTTGTAGCCCTCACGCGATATGTCGAACGAGCCCCCATGTACGAAGTCCCAACACGAGATTCCGTCCGCGGTGCTGGTGCACTCGATCGAGCCGGACACGATCTTGTCGCCGTAGGCCAGCGGACTGCCGGACGTCAACGCGGTGTCACCGGCGCAGACGAAGTCAGCGGGCCTACCGACGTCGAGTTGAAGGCCTTGCCCCCAACCCGTCATTTCCGGACAGCTTGCCGGCTTCGGCGGGGGACCCCAATTGCGCTCGGCGATATCGCATCTGACGTTCGTGGGTTCGATGTAGCACCCTATGTTTCCCGACGGAGAGCTGAAGCTGGTCAGCTCCGACACTTCGCGGGTAGTGACGGGGATGGGCCCGATCGTCCCCGGCGGTGCAGCCACGGCAACGCCGGCGGCGACGCCGACCGCCACGGGAAGCACCGCAACCAGGGTCGCGAGCGAATATTGACGCGCGGTCATGCCGTCACGCTACGTGACGAATCCATAGTTGCTGGGTGATTCCTGCAAGATCGCTGAGTTCTCTGGCGCACGCCGCTCCGTGATAATCTTCGACCTCGTTCCCCGGTCTCGTAGCTCAGGGGGAGAGCGTCCGCCTCACACGCGGAAGGTCACTGGTTCGATCCCAGTCGGGACCACCTTCAATCACCGCCGAAGCGCGCAACCCCGGTGTCGACCGCGCGTCTGGTTGACTCTCGGCATGGGGTGGAGACGTGTGGCGTGGATGTCGGCGTTACTGACCGTCGCTCTGTCGATGCTTCCCGTGACTGCCCCGGCGCA
The DNA here is from genome assembly GCA_902826815.1 of uncultured Mycobacteriaceae bacterium. GTDB lineage: Bacteria > Actinomycetota > Actinomycetes > Mycobacteriales > Mycobacteriaceae > Mycobacterium. Next base: position 35,425 of record CADEGF010000061.1, on the reverse strand, counting down.
CGCCGACGCCCCGAACTGGTCTGGGCTTGACGCTCGCTTTTTCGCCGAACCGATACCACCGCAGGGGACCACTATTGCGTCCGTCCCCTTGGACCCCGCGCTGTCTGGCCGGGGCAGGCCCTGCCTACCGGGTCTTGTACTCGACGGTTGATCAGCACAACCAACCCGCCGTCAGCACCGGCGCTGTGTTTCTACCGCCCCGGTCGGCTCCCGAGGGTGGCTTCCCGGTGATCGCCTGGGCGCACGGCACCGTCGGCCTCGGAGACGACTGCACCCCGTCCGCGTTACCGCGCACTCCGCGTGACGACGAATATCTTTCACACTGGCTGGCCGAGGGCTATGCGGTCGTCGCCAGCGACTACGCCGGCCTCGGCACGCCAGGGTTGATGAGCTACCTCAACAGCGTCACCACCGCCCACGGCGTCGTCGACTCCGTGATCGCCGCGCACGATATGGGACTGCCCTTGTCGCCGCAGTGGGCCATCGTCGGCCAGTCCCAAGGTGGAGGTGCCGCCATCAGCAGCGCCCGCTGGGCCAGTGAGTTCAGCCAGGGGACCGGACTGGACTACCGAGGCGTCGTCGCCACCGGCACTCCCGCCAACATCGACAAACTCATCCAGCAAGCCGGACCGGATCTCCAACTACCTGAATTGGGTCCGATTGCCAACGCCTACGCCGCCTACATCATCGCCGCCCTGCGCGAGGCGCGGCCCGACCTCGACATCAACAGTCTCCTCAGCCCCGCCGGATTAGATGCCGCTAACCGGGCCGAGACCGTCTGTACCCTGCAACTGTCCGACGAGCTCGCGCACTTAACACCAGCAGCGTTGTTCACTGCAGCGCTAAGTTCCATCCCGGGCATGGCCGATGCGCTCTACGAGTTCATGGGTACCCCGTCGACCGGGTTCGACCGTCCCATCTTTCTCGGTGTCGGACTTCTCGACCGCGACGTGCCCCCGGAATCGACACTGACGTTTTACGACCAGCTGGTTGCCAACAACCAAGACGTCACGCTGCGCATCTATCCCGAAGAAGATCACAGCGGCACCGTGCTGGCCTCACTGCCCGACTCGACACCGTTCTTGCGTCGAGCCTTCGCAAATCACTGATTGGTCGTACCGCTCATCTGACTCGCGCAATCACTTCAAGCTCAACGCCGTTGGCCTGCGCAAGATGAACCGGATGCCGCGCTGCTCCGGCGCGGAAATCCACTGAACCGTGCGGTGAATCCCATCCCCACCCGGCGAACGCGCGCCGTGTGTCCTCGACGGTGGGAATCGATTCGCTCGCGATGCTGGCGAGAAAGTGCAATCCGGAGTACGTCGTTTCCGCCATGGTTCCTGGTTGCGGCGCCTGGGCTTCACCCAGCGGCCCGGTGCCGTTGACCAGGTCGAAGGCACGGGTGAAGCCGTCGGTGAATTCGGCTGCCGACGCCGATCTCAGGTCTGCGAACCAGCCGGCTGAAATGAACAGGTTCGTGGTGGACTCTTCACCACTGGCGAGGATCACAGTTTCGTCTGTAAAAGGGCTGAATCGAGTAATGGTGGGGTCGAGTCCCTTTTGCGCGAATGCACGATTGAAGCGGACCGCGTCGGATCCCACCAGCAGTGTGATGACCCCCTCTGCCCGGCTATGGACGATCTCGTCCAGGACGCGATCCCAGGCTGCGGGCTCTTCGGTGCCGAGCGGCAGGAACCGTTCGGCGACAACGGATATGTCCGTGTCGCGCAGGCCCAACTTGGTGGCTGCCGCAGTGCCGCGCGGCCACACGTAATCGTTCCCGACAACGAACCAGCGTCGCAGACGCAACTCAGTACGGAACCAGCTGAGCGACGCGAGGATCTGATCGCCAGGGACTTCTCCACTGCATAACACGCCGTCGCTTTGCTCACCACCCTCGTAAGCGGCGGCGTAGACGTACGGCATACGCCCGCGGACCACCTTTGCTATTGCTTGGCGCGCGTTCGACAAATGCCAACCGGTGACGGCGTCGATGGCGCCGTCGTCGAGCAGCCGATTGATCTCGCGCCCGACTGCGGCCGGCTCGCCACCGGCCTCGACATGGACGAATTGCAACGAACGACCAGCAACTCCTCCCGCGGCGTCGATCTCTGCGGCGGCAAGCTCGGCCGCGGCGCGGCACTCGAGGCCGAAGATCCCCGCCGGCCCGCGTCCAGGAAGCACAAGGGCAACACGCCACTCGTTGATCCTGGATGTTGCACAATCAGATGTCGCCGCGCCATTGGCGGTGCCGCTGGCCGGCTCCCTACACTGAGGAGCCGGTAGCTGAGAGCTTGAAGGAGGCAGACTATGGAATCCGTCGCGCATAGCCTCGCACTCCTCAGGCAAGCCGCAGAGGTCGGAATGCGGATCGACGAAGCGCTCCGCGGCACCGAGCTCAATGTGGACCGCTGGCGCGCTCTCGAGTTCATCCAGTCCAGCCCCGGGTGCTCGATGGCCGAGGTGATCGACGCGCTCGTTATCACCCCGACCACTGCTACCCGCGCCGTCGATTCGCTGGTAGAGGTCGGTGCCGTATTCAGAGCGCCCGCGCTGCACGATCGTCGGCGGGTCACTCTGCAACTGTCTGCTCACGGTGCCGCACTCCTAAGGGAGGTCCAACCGGCCATCCTCCGGATCTGTCTGCAGTATGGCCCCTCACGTGACGCCGTGCGGGACTGATTGACGAAGCGGTTTCAGTTGACGGCTGACGGCAAAAATCTCCCGTCGGCTTCTGCTCACGGCGTCACACACTCTGGCAAGAGCTCGGGGCGGAACCTCGCTGCGGCGGGTCTTGACACGGCCACGTCAGCGAGTAAATTGACGCTCAATTACTACCAAATGGTAGTAATTGAGCGCTAGCTGACTGGGCACCCCCAATCAAACCTGCCAGGAGATGCGATGCCGAAAGAAGTGTTCCCCCTCGATTCCTCGAAGAAGTTCACCGAGCAGAAGATCGTCGGCCACAACCGCTGGCACCCCGACATCCCGGCCCAGGTCAAGGTCAAACCTGGTGACTCGTTCCGCGTGCACTGTCGCGAGTGGTTCGACGGAGCCATCCACAACGACGACTCCGCCGACGACATTCTCAATGCGCCGCTTCCCGGAGTGCACGTCCTCAGCGGACCGATCGCGGTCGAGGGCGCCAAGCCCGGCGACCTGCTCATCGTCGACATCCTCGACGTCGGTCCGATCCCGCAAGAGGATTCAGGGCCGCTGGCCGGTCAGGGCTGGGGCTACACCGGCGTGTTCGCGACCAGCAACGGCGGCGGATTCCTCACCGAGCAGTTCCCCGACGCCTATAAGGTGATCTGGGACTTCAACGGCGGTGTCGCCACCTCGCGGCACGTACCGGGCGTGTCCTACGTCGGCATCGTGCATCCGGGCTTGATGGGGACCGCACCATCGGCGGCGTTGCTGAAGAAGTGGAACTCACGCGAGCAGGCGCTCATCGACACCGATCCGGATCGCGTTCCGCCGCTTGCACTTCCACCCCTTCCTGACTCTGCGATCCTTGGCAGTCTGTCTGGAAAAGACTTCGAACGCGCGGCCGCCGAGGCCGCCCGTACCGCCCCGCCGCGCGAGAATGGCGGCAACCAGGACATCAAGAACTTCACCAAGGGGACGCGGGTGTTCTACCCGGTCTTCGTGGACGGGGCCAACCTGTCCATGGGAGACCTGCACTTCTCCCAGGGCGACGGCGAGATCACGTTCTGTGGCGCCATCGAGATGGGTGGGTTCATCGACCTGCATGTCGACGTGATCAAGGGCGGCATGGACACCTACGGTGTCAGCGAGAACGCGATCTTCATGCCCGGCACCACCGACCCGCAGTTCAGTCGGTGGTTGGCATTCTCGGGAACCTCGGTCACCCTCGACGGCGAACAGCGCTACCTCGACTCGCACCTGTCGTATCAGCGGGCCTGCCTTCATGCCATCGACTACCTGACGAAGTTCGGCTACAGCGCGATTCAGGCCTACATGATCCTGGGCTCGGCGCCGATCGAGGGCAGGCTGTCCGGCGTCGTCGACATCCCCAACTCGTGTTCGACGGTCTACCTCCCCACGGAGATCTTCGACATCGACATCCGGCCATCGGCTAACGGCCCGACCAAGATCGACCCGGGCATGGGTGTGCCGATGTCCAGCGGGGGCTGAGTCCGGCTCGGCCCGGCCCATGGAGGCGGGACCACGAACCAGCCCGCCTCCTGGGCCGATCGCGCTACGCGCCAAGCAATTTCGAGGCATCCCACCGATGCGTCACGAATCGTTCTGAGATGACACAGGTCCCGTCGACCCAGCCCTGGAGGCGGTCATGACGACAGCAGATTCGACACGGAGTCAAAACCCGCTGCAGATGGTGGACGGCACGATGCCGGCGCTGGGCGAGCGAGCGCACAACATCCCCGTGGTGGGATTCATCGAGTATTGCCTGCGAGGCGTCGGTCAGGTTGTGTTCATGAACAGCCCGATCACCGGTCTGTTTATTTTGGCAGCCGCGTGGATCTACGATCCGTGGTTCGGCTTCGGCGGGACGGTCGGTGTTGTCGCGTCGACGCTCGCCGCGCACGCACTGGGTTTCGATCGTGGCGCCATCCGGGCGGGATTGTTCGGATTCAACGGCGTTCTCGTGGGGCTCGCGTTGTCGCTCTTTCTGTCGCCGACGTGGGACCCGCTCGTCATCGTCTGGATGATCGTGCTGAGCGCTGTGTCCACCGTGCTGATGGGTGCGCTCGCCGCCGTATTCGGCGGCTCATGGGGCGTGCCGCCGTTCACGTTGGCGTTCAACATCGCGACCCTGCTGTTCTTGATCACCGGACTGCACGTCGCGAACGGCAGGCTCGGTGTCGGTGTCGCCCCAGCATCGCCGGCGTCGGACGGGGCAGACGTGGAGACCGCGCTGCGGGCCAGTGCCGATGCTGTCGGCAGCACCGACGCAGTGGCGATCTTGAATGCGGTGTTCCGGGGTATCGGTCAGCTGTTCTTCCTCAACAGCATCCTGGCCGGTGTGCTCATCATCATCGGGATCGCGTTCTGCTCGAGGATCGCCGCAATCTTCGCGCTGGTCGGTTCCATCGTCGGCATGCTCACCGGATTCGCACTCGGCGCCGATGGGGTGGCGATCTACAACGGGCTGTGGGGGTTCAACTCGTTCGACGCTGCGCTGGCCATCGCCGGGGTGTTCTACGTACTGACCTGGCGCTCGGCGTTGTTGGGTGTCGTCTGTGCGGCGTTCACCGCCCTGCTCTTCGGGGCGATAGCAGCGGTCTTCACGCCGTGGGGGCTGCCTGCCCTGACACTTCCCTTCTGCTTTGGAACGCTGACCTTCGTACTTCTGAAGGACGCGTCGAAGAACTTTGAGTGGGTGCCACCCGCTGAGGTCGTGACTCCGGAGGAACACCTGCGTCGGGTCCGCGGTCGCCGGGAGAACCCCGCTGCCGCCGATGACGTCGAGACCGGGACCGCGTGAACGGTGTGTCCACCGGATTGTGGTGGCCGCGGTCTGGGTGCTCGACCACGCTGTGCGTTAGCCGGAGAGAATGACCCGTGTGATAAGCGGTCGTACTCGTGATTCACGTCAATACCATTTAAACCCAACGCTTTTAGCCAATCCGTTTTCCGATGCGCTGAAACCTGCGATACTGCATTGCATGGTGCAGTATCGGTATCGGTGCGTCGTGGACGGCGTCTTCGATGTGAGCCGAACGATGGGAACGGCTGAGCGTCGAGCGCGATGCCCAGTCTGTGACAGCGAGGCGGTGCGGGTCTTCTCAGCGCCGATGCTCTCGATGACGCCTGGTGCGCTCATGGCCGCGATCGACGGCACGGAGAAGACCCGCGACGAGCCTGAAGTGGTGTCGTCTCTACCGCCGAACCGGACCCGTACGCGGGCGCCGGCGGTCGCAGCGAACCCGGCTCTGCAGCGCCTGCCGAGGCCATAGAACCACCCAACAGTCAGTCCCAACGTCTGTGACAGAGTTACGGTTCGCTTCCACTGGGCGCCTACCCCGCCGGGCCGCGCGACCTGATCACCCGGCCGGAATAGATCTGGCATCGCGGCCTCCTGTTCGCTACCGGCCGTCGCTGTCCAATCGGCTGGTGTCCGCCGAATCGTCTGCGATGTCACTGAATTGGACTCCGCTGCCCAGCCGGCGTCGCTGGACCGACAACGTGAAGACATCGGATCTGCTGTAGTGGCCTGCGATATCGAGGTCGAGCATCTCGCCGTAGCGAGCCTCGGTGTCGATGCGCGCGGTGATCAGACGCTCCTCGCCATACGTGGGTTCGACGACCCAGCTGCCGTCGGGGGCCACCACGCACGATCCGCCGTCGAAGAGCAGCCCGTCCGCGGGGGCGTCCGGGCCGACACCCGCCCGGAATAGTTCGCGTAGGTCGGCGGGAATGTCTGCGGCGGAGACGATCTGGGCCGCGCAGATCACATGGCACCGGCCTTCCAGGGCATACGAACGTGCTGCAATCAGGTGTTGTTCGGTCATGTCCGGCCATGCGGCGATATGGATGCTCTCCTGCTGCGCATGCAGTGCGTGACGCGCCAGCGGATGGAAGTGCTCCCAGCAGATCAGCCCGCCGACCCGCCCGGACGGTGTGTCGACCACTCGCAGCCCCGCCCCGTCGCCGGCCCCCCAGACGATCCGCTCGGTGTGGGTCGGGGTGAGTTTGCGGTGCAGGTTCAGCGTGGCACCGTCGGGTCCGATGACGATCAGCGAGTTGTAAACCGTTCCGCTGCCATGCGCCGACCGCTCGTTGAGCCCGAGCACCACTGTCACCTCCGCGCTGCGGGCGGCAGCACGAACTGGTGCCAGGTCGTCGTCGACGCCGCCGTGGTGGTCGAGGACAGCGCTGTTCTCCAAGAGCTTGGCGTGCCAGTGTCGTGCGACGGGGTCGCGCCAGCCTGCCAAACCGAAAACCCATGCGGGATAGCACGTCAGCCAGGTCTCGGGAAATACAACCAGCTGGGATCCTGCGCCTGCGGCTTCGGCGACGTAGGCTGCAGCGCGCTGCACCGACTCGGACAGATTCAGAACCGCCGGTGGTTGTTGAACGATTGACACGGTCACCGGTCTCACCGGTGTCCACCCTCCAGTTGGGCCCAGCTTTCCTCTACCGCGCGCTGCTCTTCGGCGGTATCCATGCCGCGACACAGCAGCAGGTACAGGCCGCTAGAAACGACGAGACCGACCACGAACGAAAAGTCGGCGCCCCCTAGCATTTTCGCGACCGGACCGACGAAGAAGCTGACCGAGAAGAACGGGATCATCGCGACGAAGCCGACGATGTAGGCCACCATGCCCCGCCACGCCCAGCGGCCGTAGATGCCGTTGGGTTTGACGATTTCGGTGATCGCGTACTCGCCGCGTCGGACGAAATAGAAGTCGGTCAGATTGACCGCCGTCCAGGGAATCAGGAAGTACAGCATGAGCAGCACGAAGCTGTTGAAACTGCCGAGATACTGCTCCGGTATCAGCAGAGCGACCACCAACGCGATGACGCCGACGATCACGAGGCCGACGATGCGCAGCGTGCGCGTCGGCTGGATCTCGCGAAATCCGTCGAGCGCACTGGCGCCGGTCAGCATGGCGCCGTAGGCGTTCACGCCCATGATCGAGATCAACGCCAGCACCGAGACCAGGACCGCCACCGTCCCGAAGCCCGGGAACAGCAGATCGCCGACCTGCCTGATCGACTCCACCGGGTCTGCCTCTGGGATGTAGGAGGCGAGCAGCGCACCCAGCGACATCAACCACACCGCCGATACCGCGGCGCCGGCGTACACCGAGGCGATCAACTTGGGCGCCGAGGCGTCGGCAGGGAGGTAACGGGTGTAGTCGGAGACATAGACCGCGTAGCTGATGTTGTAGCCGGCCGCGACGGAGAACTGCACGAGAAATCCCGCAGTCGTCCAGCCCGCCGCCGCTCCGCCGGCTTCCGCGACCGTGTCGGCCGACGCGAAATGCACGATCGCGACCACGGTGAGGATCGCGAACACCACCACCAGCAGGTACGTCAGCCACCGTTGAACCACGTGAAGCAGATCGTGGCCGATCACTGCGATGACGATGGAGACCGCGATCAGAACGGGGTACCAGAACAGTTTCGCGTCTGCGAACAGGTTGATGCCCTGGGTTGCCAGGATGATGTCGAACACCAGGAACCCGATGTAGACGAACACCGTTGCCGCGAACGGCAGAAGCGATCCGCGACTGCCGAACTGAGCGCGCGACTGAATCATCTGCGGCAGACCCATTCGCGGTCCTTGATTGGCGTGGAACGCCATGAAGAACGTGCCGAAGCAGGCTCCCAATGCGGCCGCGATCACGCTGAACCAGACACTGAGACCCATAGAGGGGCCGATGAATCCGACCACCATCGTCGGAAGGACGAAGTTTCCGGTGAACCAGAACGGACCCTGGTGCCACACCTTGCCGTGCCGCTCGGCGTGTGGCACGTAATCGATCGAATGCTGTTCGATCAGCCCGCCATTGGCGGACGGGTATCCATCGGTGGTCATCAGAACTCCCTAAGGCGACATGCTCCCGTGGCCCGCAAGTGGGCTAGGTCACTATCGAACGCCCGAGGCGCTGGAGCCATGGTCAAAACGTCCAAACGCGCGACACGCTCTGTACGTTTTGTCGACCAGACCGCCGCCGGACTGGCGAGACCGGCGACGGAATCGTTCCGTTCACACGCGGGTGGTCAGCGCATGCACCGCGTAATCGGCGGCCTGGTCGGCCGCGCCGTTGGTCTTGTAGGCGCTGTGCGCGGAACGGTCGGTGCCACCGGGGAAGCAGATCGGGTCTCCGGGATTGCAGACTTCGAGCGTCTTGGCCGCGAAGAGATGACCGATGGTGATGGGCGGTGCGTCGCGGGCGACCAGGTTCAAGAACCCGTCCGACGGGGTGCCGAACAGCACCACCGCCGCGACGTGGGAGGCGACCGCGGGCGGTACCGTCCCTGCGATGCCATCAGGCAGCACCGTCCCCGCAGGCACCGTGTCGGTCGTGGTGTAGCCCGCCACGGCCGCTCCCTGCGAGTACCCGCCGAGCACGATCTGGGTGTTCGCGCAGTTCGCCGCGATCGCCTCAATCTTGTTGGCCGCGTCGGCAATACCGCTCGTGGCTGCCTGGAAGTCCAGCGACGCCGGGTAGTTTACGCCATACGCCTCGATCGTTTTGCCGTTGAGCCGGGCGTTCAGGGAGTCGACGAACGCCTGCCCGGTCGCTCCGACACCTGGCGCCTCGAAAGTCCCACGCGCGAAGACGACTTCGACGTCCGAACAGGATGAGTCCTCGGCGGCGGCCGCGAGTCCGGTGGCCTGCGGGCTGATCAGAGCCGCGAACGAGACGGCGACGGCCGCGAGCCAGCGCAACGCCCAGGGAGAAGTGGCAACAGATCGGGGGCTGCGCATTATCGGCTCTTTTCGCTTGGCAAACGTCGTATAAACGATGAGAACTCGTGAACTGCGCGAATTAATTCCGCCGACGGTGCCCGCCTCGCGGTTAGGGTGATCGCCGTGACCGAACTGGGTGATCGAGCGCGTTCGCGCACCTTCGTCGTGACGGGCGTCTCATCGGGCATCGGCCTTGCCACCGCGCAGCGCCTGCTCGCCGAAGGCGGTTCCGTCGTCGGGGCCGATCTGACTGGTCCGCCTGATCTCGGCGAGCGCTTCAGTTTCGTCACGGCCGATGTCGCCGACGAGGCGGCGGTCGCCGACGTCTTCGCCGCCGTACCGGACCGACTCGATGGCATCGTGCACGCTGCGGGCGTCGCAAGCGGCGGTCCGGTTCACCTGCTCGACAAGGCGGAATGGGACCGGGTGATCGCGATCAACCTCACCGGCACCTTCCTGGTCGCCAAGGCCGCACTCGCCAAGATGATCGAGCAACCGCGCGCCTGTGGCGAGCGCGGTTCGATCGTCACCCTCGCCAGCGTGGAGGGCCTCGAGGGCACCGCCGGTGGCAGCGGCTACAACGCGTCCAAGGGCGGTGTCGTGTTACTCACCAAGAACATCGCGCTCGACTACGGCCCGAGCGGTATCCGGGCCAACGCCATCTGCCCGGGTTTCATCGCTACCCCGATGTTGGACAACGTGTTTCGGATACCGGGTATGGAACCCACGCTGAACTCGGTCACCGGCGAGCATGCTCTGCGCCGGCTCGGGCGATCCGAGGAGATCGCCGCCATGGCCGCGTTCCTGGTCTCACCTGACGCCTCGTTCGTCAGCGGCCAGGCGATCGCCGTCGACGGTGGCTATACCGCAGGTCGCGACCACGGCGTCGTTGCGCTCTTCGGTTTCCCGCAATGACGGCTACCGAGGTCGATCCACTTCGTAGGTGCCGTTGTCGTCGGAGAACATCACGAGCACTTGACGTTTCCTGCCGTCGACGACGACATCACAGGTGAAGGTGGCGCCCTTCTTGACCTTCGGGTCGTTGCCCTTGTTGCATTCGACGTCGGACACGTTGGTCGCGCTGTATCCGACTTCGCGGTCCAGGAGGACCCGCTGGACGCCCGCCTCCGCCTTGGACACATCGAGAACTTTGCCCTTGAGCACATCGAATTTCGACAAACCGACCGTGAGCCCGACAGCCGCTGCGGCTATCGCGATTACTCCGACGGAGATCAACAGCGCGAGCTGACCGTTCTTGCGGCGCGCAGACGTCGCCTTGGCGTGCCGGTTCCTGACCGGGGTGGGTGGGCGATCGTGGCGCCGGGGCCGCTGCTGCGGCGGCTTCGGGGTGGGCGGCGGCGCAGGCATCGGCGGTGGAGGTGGGGGAACCCGCCTGTTGGCGTTCTTCCACCACGGCTCCTCGGCGGCCGGCGGCTCTGTGCTGCGGGGCGACCGCAGCGGGACCTCGACCGTTTCGTCTTCGGGCCTCGGATGCCGAGGCTCCCGCGGTCCGCTCACGTGGTGATTCTCTCAGGCAAATCGCTGATAGCAATCGTCGGCATCGCCGAGAAGGCCGGTGCGGAACGCGAGGATCCGGGTGAAGCCCGATGGCACGGGTGTTCCACTCACATCGGTGGCCACGACGCCGTTGGTCAACAGACCCGACACCGCCTCATCGAGATCGCCTGCGCCGAGGACCAGCTGGTTGCCCGACGGTCCGCGGATTGGGTCAGCCATCTTCCGTTGCGCGACGCCGGTCAGGCACGCGGTGCGCATCGCCGCCACAGGAGAATTGAGCGCCAACCCCCGTTCGTGTTGTAGCGCAAGCGCATAGCGTGACGTGACCATGGACAGCGCGGTGTTATCGCCCTGCAGCAGAACGAAGTCGCTCTCGTCGGCCGGGGCGCCGACCTGGCGCAGGGTGGGCATGTCGACGGCGATCGCGTTGGAGTCCGGGCAGTAGACGACGGGCTGCTGCTGGCTCGCCGAGCAGCTGTCGCCCTCGGATGCGAGGGTCGGTGGGTTCGTCGGAGCGAAGACCTGATCCAACAGTTCCATCAGCGTCGACAGCGACTGGTCGTCGATCGCGATGTCGCTCTGTGGGCTCGCCGTATCGAACAGCGACGGAGGGAGGTTGCCGCGGCGCGCCGTAATTTCAGCGGAATCCATTGCGGCGCAACCATCTACGCCGACATCGAATCCGGTCTGGAACGCGCTCACCCTGTCGAGCGCGGTGCCGTGCGACGGCGGGTCGAGCACCAACGTGTCGAACGTCGAGACCGGGTCCCGGCCGGCGATCGCGCCCGCCATCACCTGATCCAGTGCACGGGCGGTGTTGATGCTGAATCGCGGTGAGTGTCCTTCGGCCACCCAGCGCATGTAGACGCCAGCCATGCAGTCGGCCTGTTGTTCACGGACCAGTATCGACGACCTCTGCTCGCCAACCAGGCCCGCGCGCGCCTGCAGGGCATGGCCGTATTCGTGGGCGAGCAGTCCGTTGATCTCCATGTCGCCGAAGAACTCCTTGGCGATGGGCATCAGGTTGACGCGATCCCAGGCGATCAAGTCGTCGGGGGCGCAGTAGAGCGCGTTGTAGTCGAACGCGCTCGCCTGCTCGCCGCAGATGATCTCCCCGCTTCTCGGATCGACCGACACGAGCCGGGAGACGGGGGTGAACGTCCCCGCGAACGCGTCCGAGTAGTGCTGCGACCAGAAGTCTTCGATGTCTTCGATCGCCAACAGTGCCTCGCGGTCGATGTCCCCGTCGTCGGTGTTCTCCACGCGGCCGGTGGCTGTCGGCGGCGCTGCGCGCGGCCCGCTCGGGCCATCGGAGGTGGGCAGGCCCGCGACCCGGTACGGGTCGTAGCGCATCGAAACGGCACGTCCGTCGACCGCGGTTGCCTGGCTGCAGCCGGCCAGCGTCAGTGCCGCACATACGGCGGCGATACCGGCCCGGACGAACGCGATCACATCGCGACGGTACCGGCCACCGGCGAAACGCCTGCCTAGCTGGGGTAGATGATCGACTGATATTCGATGTCGGCAGGCGACCCGTCGGGCGTTCGTGCGTCGGTGATCGGGGAGATGACATCGATGGTGCTGTCGGTGGCCGGCGGCATCCATTCGTTGCCGATGAACAGCCGGTCGCGGGTCTGCATGACCGCACTCCGATCGGGAATTGAATGGGCTGATCGTCGAGTTGTAACAGATCGGTTAGTAGAGCGATCTAACTGTTGGAACCGGATCGTCGCCCCGCCACAAGCCTCGGTCCGCCCAACCCAGAAGCACGCGGCGCCTGCTGGTCAATTCCCAGTGTCGGGGGAGATGGCTGCAAAGCAGTGGTGGCGGTGATCGCCACCCTCTGAAGACCAGAGGAGTCGATACGAAAATGCGTGCCCCCCTTAAAACCTGCTCCTGGCGAAGCGCTGTCGCAGTGCTGGCGTCCGGAGCGATCGTTTCTTTGAGTGCGCTCAGCGGGGGAGTCGCGCCGGCATTCGCCAAACCCGATAAGAACGACCCGGGCATTCCGATCATCCCGACGCCGGAAGTCGTCGTTCCGGAGGCGCCGCGGGCCGCCCCCGAACGGCAGGCGCCCGTCGAGGTGCCCCGTGTGCGGGAGCAGCCACCGGCGCCGCCGCAAGTGATCGAGGCGCCGCCCCAACAAGCGCCGGTCCCGCAGATCCAGGCGCCGGCACCGGCGCCCGAACCCGCACCGCAGCCGCAGGCGCCCGCTCCGCAGATCCAGGTGCCGCAGCCCCAGCCCGAAGCGCCCGCTCCGCAGATCGTGGCGCCCGCGCCCAAGAAGGAGAAGCCGCGAGTCGTGCAGGCGCCGAAGGTCGACGCGCCCAAGGCTGAGGTGCCCGAGGTTGAGTCTCCGAAGGCCGACCCGCCTAACGGCGACACACCGAAGGCGGACCTGCCCCAGGTCGACGCGCCAAAAGCCAACGCGCCGAGCGGAGATGCACCAAAAGTCGACGTGCCCGCGGTCGAGGAGCCCAAGCCCGACGCCTCCAAGCCCGACGCCCCGAAGGTCGACGCGCCCAAATCCGATGGCTCGAAGCCCGATGCCCCGAAGGTCGACGCGCCGAACGCGGACGTGCCCGCACCGTTGCCCGCCGTGGATCAGCCGGCCAAACCCGGCGATCCGAAGCTGGACACGCAGGTCCCGAAAAATCTGGTACCCGGTGCCGACGAGAACGTGCCAGGCGACAAGCAGTCGCCAGACACCGACGAGCCCAAGTCCGACCCCACCGACCCGTCGACTGCGATGAAGGCCGCGCAGCGGGTGCCGATGGCCGCGCCGGACAAGCTCGAGGCGCCGGAGCAGGACATCGCACTCGCCAGACAGGCCAAGCCGGTCGAGGTGAAGCCGGAGCCGGCGAAGAAGGACGACGTCAACTTCCTGTCGAGCGCGCTCAACATCGAGAGCAAGACGAAGCTCGGCCCGTTCGAGTCCGAATTCAATGTGGGATCGGAGTTTTCGATCGGCGACCGTGACCGCGACTGGGATCGTGACCGCGACTGGGATCGAGACCGCGACCGTGATCGAGACCGCGACCGTGATCGCGATCGTGACCACAACTGGGATTGGAACAAGAAGCACTGGGACAAGAGGGTCCGGCAATGGGATCGCAAGTGGATCGAATACGACGACTGGTATCGGCCGGTCTTCTTCAACCCCTACCGAGCCCCGGTCCGGATCGTCTACATCTACGAGCGCGCACCTCGGATCCTGTACCTGCCGCCGTTGGGGCGGGTGGTCGTGGACGCTGCCGCACTGGCGGCCTACAGCTTCACGGCGGTCGTGCTCAACGCCGCCAACCTCGCCGCTGACGTCGCCGTCGGCAGCTTCTTCGGCGGCGGCTACATCCCACCGATCGGCGCGCCGTTCGTGCCACCGCCGCCGCTGTTGAACTACAACAACGTGCCCGTGCAGGTCCGCTACTCGAACGCGACCTACCAGCCGTTCCGGGTCAACAACATCGTCGACCTCGGCGACGACGTTCAGTACGGCGGCCGGAAGGTGTTGCTCGACGGTGCGACGCCGGCCTGGGGTCAATGGGCCACGTCGCCGACGGGTGAGCGGCAGTTCGAGGTGCATCGCACGCAGCAGTACCCGGGACTCGGTGAGCCGCAGGAGGCGCCGCTGCCCGGTGACTACCGGATGCAGCTGGCCTCCGACGAGTCGGCGGGCGCCGACCGCACGCAGATGTATCTGGTGGCGGCAGGGGGTGTCGTCGGCGGACTCGGCATCGCGGCGCTCGGCCTGGCGCTCTACCTCGGGCGGCGCCGGCTGAAGGTGTAGCGGTGCCGGCTGGAGTGCTGGACAGCTGTCCGGCACTCCAGCTGATCCGTAGGGACAAGCGCCGACGGGTACCGGCGCACCGCCACGACCTGCCTTGTTCGCCTCGGGCCGCATCCGATAAGTTGGACAGCTGTCCAGTCGCGGCCTTGAGGAGATAGCAATGGCGATCCGCGTCGCACATATCGGCACGGGCAATGCGGGGAAGATCGCGCTCAACCATCTGATCAGCGATCCCCGCTTCGAACTGACCGGCGTCTGGGTGTCGTCGGAGGCCAAGGTCGGCAAGGACGCAGCCGAGTTGGCCGGCCTCGACGACTCGACGGGCATCACGGCGACCAACGATCTGGACGCGTTGCTGGCCACCAAACCCGACTGCGCCGTGTATTGCGCGATGGGTGACAACCGGATCCCCGAGGCGGTCACTGATGTCCTGCGCATCCTCTCCGCGGGCATCAACGTCGTCGGCACGTCGCCTGGAGTGTTCCAGTACCCATGGGGCGTGATGCCCGACAAATACATCGCACCCATCGAACAGGCTGCACAACTTGGCAATTCGAGCCTCTTCATCTCCGGCGTCGACCCCGGGTTCGCCAACGATCTCATCCCGTTCGCGATCGCGAGCACCTGCCAGCGCCTCGAACAGGTGCGCTGCATGGAGATCGCCGACTACGCCACCTACGACGGCGCGACCGTGATGTTCGATGTGATGGGCTTTGGCTGGAAGCTCGATGAGACGCCAATGTTGTTGCAGCCAGGGGTACTTGGCATCGCCTGGGGCACGACGATCCGGCAGTTGTCAGCCGGGTTCGGCATCGAGGTCGACGAGATCAAGGACTCGTGTATACGGGTGCCTGCGCCGGAGGCGTTCGACGTCGCGGTCGGCCACATCGCCGAGGGGACCCAGGCCGCTCTGCGGTTCGAGATCGTCGGCTTGGTCGCGGGCAAGCCGGTCATCGTCATCGACCACATCACCCGGCTTCGCGAAGACCTGGCTCCTGATTGGCCGCAGCCCGCACAGCCGGGCGGCTCGTACAAAGTCGAGATCGTCGGCGAACCGAGCTTCACCGTCGACATCTGCCCGACGAGCCGAAGGGGTGACCACAACTACGCTGCCATTGCCGCCGGTGCTGGCAGAGTGGTCAACGCGATCCCCGCGGTGGTGGCCGCGCCGCCGGGAATCAGGACGACGTTGGATCTGCCGCTGATCACCGGCAAAGGACTGTTCGACGCCAAATAGGGCGCGGGACAACGACAAAGGAGAAACCGCATGGGACGCGTCGACGGCAAGGTTGCGCTGATCAGTGGCGGCGCGCGGGGCATGGGCGCCGCGCATGCCCGGATGCTCGTCGACGAGGGCGGCAAGGTCGTGATCGGCGACATTCTCGACGACGAAGGCGAGGCCCTGGCCGCCGACATCGGCGACAGCGTTCGCTACGTCCACCTCGACGTGACCCAACCCGACCAGTGGCAGGCCGCGGTCGATACCGCCGTCTCGGAGTTCGGGAAACTCAACGTGCTGGTGAACAACGCGGGCATCGTCGCACTCGGCCCGTTGAAGAAATTCGATCTCGACGAGTGGCAGAAGGTCATCGACGTCAACCTGACCGGCACCTTCCTTGGCATGCGAGCCGCCGTTCAACCGATGATCGATGCGGGCGGCGGTTCGATCATCAACGTGTCATCGATCGAGGGCCTGCGTGGTGCGCCGTTCGTACATCCCTACGTCGCGTCCAAGTGGGCGGTGCGCGGCCTGGCGAAATCGGCGGCACTCGAGTTGGCGTCCAAGAACATTCGGGTCAATTCGGTGCATCCGGGGTTCATCAAGACGCCGATGACCGCGCACCTGCCCGAGGACATGGTCACCATCCCGATGGGCCGCCCTGCCGAACCCGAGGAGGTGGCGACATTCATCGTCTTCCTCGCCAGCGATGAGTCGTCGTATTCGACCGGTAGCGAGTTCATCATGGACGGCGGTCTGGTCACCGCCGTACCGAACAAGGCGTAATCGCTCAGCGGCGTCGCCAGAGGATCCATATCAGCGTCGCCGCGCCTGCGACGACCACCGCGGCGACCGGCAATGTCACCTTCGCGCGGCCGTCGTCGATGGTCGCGTGTTGCACAGCGTGCGCCTTGTCCAAGACGGCTTCCTTGGTATCGGCGGCTTTGTCCTTGGTTCGCTGCTTGACATCCATCTTCGCGGTAAGCGCCTCGACGGTGTCGCCGAGTTCCTTGCGGGTCTCTTCGATGTCGGTCTGAATGTCGTCGATGCCCGCATCGGGACCCGGTTCGGGACGCGCGCGTTCGGGTTGGCTCATTTGCGTGCTTCCCTCACTTCCTGGATGTCTGCCTTGATGCTTTCGACGCTCTCTTGAGGCGGCGGGGCGATCTCGGCTGCCTGCTTGCGGCTGAGCAACGCCGCGATACCCGCGACAACGAACAGCACGGCGGCCACGATCACAGCTGCCGCCCACACCGGAAGCACCAGTGACAGCGCAGCAACTCCGGCGGCGATCAGGGTGATCAGTCCCAGCACGGCGAGCAGGCCGGCCGCGCTTACCAACCCGGCGCCGACGCCCGCATGCTTGACCGACCGCTGCAGCTCCTTTTGTGCCAGCTTCATCTCGTCGCGTACCAGCCGAGACGTCTGTTCCGACAATTGGCTCATCAGCTCGCCGATCGAGGCGTCGGCGGCCGATTTCGATTCCACACTCATGCACCTTTGAATTGCCCGGCATGAACGGGACGAAACACGCTATTCGATCGAGGACTGCTGGTTCTCGACAAGGTCGGCGGCGATCTGAATCAGCGGCGTGTTCGCGTCCTGCGACAGCTTACGCAGAAGGTCGAAGGCCTGAATCGCGTTGACGCCGTAGCGCTCCATCAGCATGCCCTTGGCCTGCCCGATGACGTCCCGGCTCGTCAGCGCCCTCTTGAACTGCTCATCACGGCGAGCCGCGTTCCAGGCGACCGCGGAATGGGCGGCGAAGACCAGGCCAATGACCTTGGTCTCTTCGCTGAACGCATTCGCGGTCTCGGCATACACGTTCAGGGCGCCCATCCTCTCACCGGCGATCCACAGCTGGAAAGCCATCACCGTGCGAATCGGTGTCTCCGCCAGGGCATCTCGGGCGTAGAGCGGAAACCGCTCATCGGTCTCCATGTTGGCGAGGTGGACTGTCTTCTCCTCCCACGCCGCAGTGAGGCACGGTCCTTCGCGGTGACGCTGCTGAATCTCGTCGAGGAGCAACGGCCACTTGTGCGTCGCGGCCGGGGTGTCGATGTGTTTGCCGTTACGGGTCACGGTGACACCCGCGTACATCGCACCGGGGATCTCGGCTGCCGCGTGCTCGGCGAGCTCGGCGATCACCGTGTCGGAGTCGGCGTCGGGCCGCCCATACAGGTCCTGCACCAACTGTGCGATGCGTCGATGGGTGGCGTCCACTTCACCAGGGTCTATCACTAGCAATATCCGATCGTCGAACTCCGTTAGGTTAAGGCTAACGCGGGCGTAAGGCGGAGGAAGTATGGATCGACAACGGCGTCGTCGCCACGGTGCGGCGACCCGCAGCGCTACCGGCCCGAGCGCCGCGGAAGCGTTCACGATCATCGCGATCGCGACCATCCTGGTCACCCGGTTGTATCTCCAGCTGACGGGCTATCCCCAGATCGGCGGTGGCGATCTACACATCGCGCACGCCCTCTACGGCGGCGCATTGATGATGCTGGCCCTACTCATCGGCTGGCAGCTGCTCGGCTTCGGCGCCCGGATGACATGCGTGGTGCTCGGCGGAATCGGATTCGGTCTGTTCCTCGACGAGGTCGGCAAATTCGTCACCAAGACCAACGACTACTTCTACGGTCCCGCCGCCGAGATCATGTACATCCTCGTGGTGGTCATCCTGGTCGGCACGCGCATCATGCGCGACTTCCGGCCGCTGAGCGCACAGGAATGCCTGGCTTCGGCGGCGTTGATCGCATCCGACGGCGTCGCGCGCGGGCTCGCCGAGCGGCGCCGCGAGATCGGGTTGAGCCTCGCCGAGCGGGCAGGGGCCGGGGGCGCCGACGCCGACGACGTAGCCGCGGTGCGGGCGTTGCTGACGTCTGCGGATCCCGCGTCAGACCGCCTGCATGCGTTGCAGCAGAGGGCGATTCGATTGGTCCCTGGCTTCCTGCGCAGCGCGAAGTGGGTGCCGGTACTCGGCTGGCTGATGGTGGTCGGTGCGTTCCTGAGTGTCGTCTTCGGTGTCCTCGGCCTCGCGCTTGGTGGCTACCACTACACCGATGACCGGATCACCCTCGAGTTGGACGGGTTGAGCCTCGCTTCAGTCATCCTGCTGGTCAGCGCGGGGCTCACGCTCGGCATGGCGCTGCCTGCGATGCTCGCCCTTCGCCGCTCGGCGACCGTGTGGCCGTTGGTGTGGTTGCGCAACGCCGCCCTGGTCTTCACCCTGCTCAACGCACTTGTCGACTTTGCGACCCAGGGCTTCGGCGCGCTGCTGAACGTGTCGATCGGCCTGTTCACGCTCGCGGTGCTGTCGTATCACCTCGACCTCGCCGCACGGGCAGGTGCGACCGAGGGCGCGCCCGCTACAGCGCCGTCAGGTACCGCGACGTGATCACCCTCTGCATCAGCGCGGTGACGGGGGAGCCCAGCCTGCTCCACCATGTTGCGTGCCGGGAGAAGGCGACGACCTCGGCGTGCACCTGGTCGGTCGTGGGGTCGTAGCGCACCGCGAACAACTCCTCGCCGGACTCCGGGTGACCCGGCAGCGTGCCGTAGGCGAATCCGCTGCGATCGGCCTCGTCGATGACGTAGACGACGCGGCACGGTGCACGCACCGGACCGAGGCCGACGAGCACCTCCGAGCCGACGGCCGCCACCTCGCTGGTCGCCTCGACCCGCACGCCTGCCCCGCGAAGCATTCCCCACCGCATGACCTTGGCCGTCGCGTCTTCGAATCGCGGCCGCCCGCGACCGATCACGGCCGACTTGCGCACATGGTGATATCCATCGGGCAGCGGTCCCGCCGTCGCACCCACCTCGCGATAGGTCAATTGCAGAGCCGCCAGATCGCTGAGTTTCACCCGATCACCATGCCACCACCGGGAGTACGGTTTTGAGATGACCACCTCGACCGTCGCATCAGCATCAGGCACTTTCACCCTCGGCGGCGATCTCACCGTCAACAGGCTCGGATTCGGCGCCATGCGGATCACCGGCAAGGGTGTGTGGGGCCCGCCGGACGACCACGACGAAGCCATCCGCGTCCTTCGGCGCGCGGTGGACCTCGGCGTCAACTTCATCGACACGGCCGACTCCTACGGCCCGTTCTTCTCGGAAGAACTGATCCGCGAGGCGCTCCATCCATACCCGGATGGTCTCGTCGTTGCGACCAAGGCGGGCCTGCTGCGCACTGGGCCGGATGTGTGGGAGCCCCTTGCCTTTCCGGCCTATCTGCGCCAAGAGGCCGAGATGAGCCTGCGCAGGCTTGGTGTCGAACGCATCGACCTGTTCCAGCTGCACCGCATCGACGACAAGTTCCCGCTAGAGGACCAGATCGGCGAGCTCGCCGCCTTGCAGCAGGAAGGCAAGATTCGCCACATCGGGCTGTCCGAGGTCGACGTCAAGCAGCTCGACGCCGCACAGAAGATCGCGCCGATCGTGTCGGTGCAGAACATGTACAACCTCACCGCGCGTTCGGCCGAAGCGGTTCTCGACGCGTGCGAGAACCAAGGACTCGGGTTCATCCCGTGGTTCCCCCTTGCCGCAGGCCCGCTAGCCGCGCCCGACGGTCCGCTGCAGCGCATCGCCGCAGACCACCACGCCACCGCGTCGCAGCTCGCGCTCGCGTGGCTGCTGAAGCGTTCGCCGGTGATGCTGCCGATCCCCGGCACGTCGAAGGTCAGCCATCTGGAACAGAACGTCGCCGCCGCCGAGATCGAGCTCTCCGACGAGGAATTCGAGACGTTGAGCAAGGCCGGCGCTGAGTCCGGCTAACGGCAGGCAATACGGTGAGCGGGTGGCCGACCCCATCGATCCGCACGCAGGTGGCGGGTTCAACCCACCCGAACCGACCACCCGCGGCGGGCCGGACTACGGCCGGTTCGTCGAGGCGGTCCGCACGCTGCAGGACCACACCAGGGCGGCCGACGCGCCCGATGACGTGATCACCAAGGCGGCCGACATGATCGAGGCGGTCTCGGTGATGTTGTCGCCGTACGACGCCGACGAATGGACGACACCGTCGGGCCGACGCATGGACCTGCCGAACCGAGGCAACATCATGCAGGTGCCCGCCGAGCTGACGACTGTCGGGGACGAAGTCGACGGATCGGTCCGCTTTCGCCGGTACCACCTCGGCCGCAACGGGGCCGTGCACGGCGGTGCGGTCGCGCTGATGTGGGATTCAGTGCTCGGGTTCGCCGCGTTCCGGCTGACCCGCAGCGTCAAGCAGCGCACGGCCTACCTGCACGTGAACTATCGCAAAATCGTGCCGATCGACAAGGAACTGCAGGTCGACGCCAGGATCGACCGCAGCGAGGGGCGCAAGATCAACGTGACAGGCCGACTCCACGACGGCGACGATCTGCTGTGCGACGCCGAGGCGCTGTTCGTGAAGCTCAACCCGGGGCAGCCGTGACCGACGAGGACACCGGCACCGAGTCACGGAGCCGCGCCGGCGGCGACATCCCATCAAAGTGGTCGGCGGCCAAACGCCGGTGGGCGCGCTGGCGCGACCGTCTGCGGGAGAAGCCCAAGACCGAGTTCGGCTACCGGATCGTGGTCGCGGTGGTGGGACTGACGGTCCTCGGGCTCGGCATTGTCGCGATTCCCTATCCCGGTCCCGGCTGGGCCATCGTGTTCGTCGGGCTGGGAATTCTGGCCAGCGAATTCGAATGGGCGCGCCGGCTGCTGCACTACGCCAGGCTGCGCTACGACAAGGTGATGGACTGGTTCGGACGGCGGGGCCGGTTCGTGCAGGTCCTCGGCGTCGTGTTCACCGCGTCCATCGTGGTCGCGACGCTGTGGCTGCTCGGCGCGCTGGACTGGACCGGTGAATTCGTCGGGATCGAGCATCCGTGGCTGAACAGCCCGATCGGGGTCGGGGACTGACCGGCCGCCCCGATAGCATGGTCGCGTCCGTAAACACCCACGAAGCGAGCCGGAGAGTGACCCGATGAGCGCCGCCCACAGCCCCGCCCCAGTAGCCCCGATCCGGGTGGCTGCCGGGACGACCGCGGCGGCCGCAGTCCGCGAGGCCGGATTGCCGAGTCGCGGCGCCGCCGACGCGATCGTCGTCGTCCGTGACGCCGACGGCCGGCTCCGCGACCTGAGCTGGACGCCGGAGGCCGACGCCGAGGTGACGCCGGTGGCCGCCGACACCGACGACGGGCGCAGCGTCATCCGCCACTCCGCGGCGCACGTGCTGGCCCAGGCGGTCCAGGAACTGTTCCCAGGGGCCAAGCTCGGTATCGGACCGCCGATCACCGACGGCTTCTACTACGACTTCGACGTCGCTGAGGCGTTCACCCCGGAGGATCTGGAGGCGCTGGAGAAGCGCATGCGCCAGATCGTCAAGGACGGCCAGCTGTTCTCCCGACGGGTCTACGAGTCGAAGGACCAGGCGCGCGAAGAGCTCGCCGACGAACCGTACAAGCTGGAGCTCGTCGACGACAAGTCCGGCGACCCCGAGGTGATGGAGGTCGGTGGCGACGAGCTCACCGCCTACGACAACCTCAATCCCCGTACCCGCGAACGGGTCTGGGGAGACTTGTGCCGCGGTCCGCACATCCCGACGACGAAGTTCATCCCGGCGTTCAAGCTGACCCGCAGCTCGGCCGCGTATTGGCGCGGTGACCAGAACAACGCTAGCCTGCAGCGCGTCTACGGCACCGCGTGGGAGTCGCAGGAGGCGCTCGACCGCCATCTCGAACTCATCGAGGAAGCGCAGCGACGGGACCACCGCAGGCTCGGAGCCGAACTGGACCTGTTCAGTTTCCCCGACGAAATCGGTTCCGGCCTTGCGGTATTCCACCCGAAGGGCGGCATCATCCGGCGCGAGCTCGAGGACTACTCGCGTCGCATGCACATCGAGGCCGGTTACGAGTTCGTCAACAGCCCGCACATCACCAAGGCGGAGCTGTTCAAGATCTCGGGCCACCTGGACTGGTACTCCGACGGCATGTTCCCGCCGATGCACCTCGACGCCGAGTTCAACGAGGACGGCTCGGTACGCAAGCCCGGCCAGGACTACTACCTCAAGCCGATGAACTGCCCGATGCACTGCCTGATCTTCCGGTCGCGCGGGCGCTCGTACCGCGAACTTCCGTTGCGGCTCTTCGAGTTCGGCACCGTCTACCGATACGAGCTGTCCGGCGTCGTACATGGGTTGACCCGGGTTCGCGGTCTGACGATGGACGACTCGCACATCTACTGCACCCGCGATCAGATGCGCGAAGAACTGACGTCGCTCCTGAATTTCGTGCTCGACCTGCTCGGTGACTACGGCCTGAGCGACTTCTATCTTGAGCTGTCGACCAAGGACCCCAACAAGTTCGTCGGCTCCGACGATATGTGGGAGGAAGCCACCAGCGTGCTGGCCGAGGTCGGCGCCGCGTCCGGCCTGGACTTGGTGCCCGATCCCGGTGGCGCCGCGTTCTACGGCCCGAAGATCTCCGTCCAGGTCAAGGACGCGTTGGGCCGCAGCTGGCAGATGTCAACGATCCAACTGGATTTCAACTTCCCGGAGCGATTCGACCTCGAATACACCGCCGCCGACGGCAGCAGACAGCGGCCTGTGATGATCCACCGCGCGTTGTTCGGTTCGATCGAGCGGTTCTTCGGCATCCTCACCGAGCACTACGCGGGCGCGTTCCCGGCCTGGCTGGCGCCGGTTCAGGTGGTCGGGATCCCCGTCGCAGACAACCACATCGAGTACCTGGAAACCGTTGCAGCGCAACTGAGGTCGCGGGGAATCCGCGTCGAGGTCGACACCAGCGACGACCGGATGGCGAAGAAGATCGTCAACCACACCAACCAGAAGGTGCCGTTCATGCTGCTGGCCGGTGACCGCGACGTCGAGGCGGGCGCGGTGAGCTTCCGGTTCGGTGACCGCAGCCAGGTCAACGGGGTGCCTCGCGAGGAAGCGGTCGAGACCATCGCGCGGTGGATCGCCGACCGCGAAAACGATGTGCCCACAGCGGAACTGATCAAGGCGGCCACCCCGACGTGACCGGCAACGAGGAGCGCAGGGTCGTCGACCACGGCGTCGGCGAGCCCGATCATCTGCAGCGGCTCTGGACGCCCTACCGGATGAACTATCTGGCGGAGGCCCCGATGAAGGGGGGAACGGTCGCATCGACGCAGCCGTTCACCGACATCCCCACGCTGAACGACGAGGACGGTCTGGTCGTCGCGCGTGGCGAGTCCGTCTACGTGGTGCTGAACCTCTACCCGTACAACCCCGGCCACTCGATGGTGGTGCCGTATCGGCGGGTGTCCGAGCTCGAAGACCTCACCGAGGAGGAGAGCATCGAGCTGATGTCGTTCACCCAGAGGGTGATTCGCGTCATCAAGGCGGTGTCGAACCCGCACGGCTTCAACGTGGGTCTCAACCTCGGTAGTTCCGCGGGCGGCTCGCTTGCTGAACACCTGCACATGCACGTGGTGCCGCGGTGGAGCGGCGACGCCAACTTCATCACGATCATCGGCGGCTCGAAGGTGGTTCCCCAACTGCTGCGCGAGACGCGCGAGTTGCTCGCAGGAGAATGGGCCAATCAGCCGTGAGCGACTTCTACCTGATGACGCGCGCGGCGTATGCGAAGGTGTCGACGCCGGTTGCCAAAGCTGCGCTGCGGGCGGGCTTCACACCCGACAGCATCACGATCATCGGGACGGCGGGCGCGGTCGTCGCGGCGCTGACGCTCTATCCGATCGGCCAGTTGTGGTGGGGGTCGTTCGCGATCTTCGTTTTCGTGCTGGCCGACATGCTCGACGGTGCGATGGCACGCCAGAGCGGCGGAGGTACCCGATTCGGTGCGGTGCTGGACGCCACCTGCGACCGAATCGGTGACGGCGCGATCTTCTGCGGGTTGTTGTGGTGGGCGGCCTTCAGCGCACGAAGCACCTCGCTGGTGGTGGCTCTGATGATCTGCCTTGTCACCTCGCAGGTGATCTCGTATGTCAAGGCCCGAGCCGAGGCCAGCGGTCTGAGCGGCGAGGGTGGACTCATCGAGCGTCCGGAACGGCTTGTCATCATCCTGACCGGCGCCGGCCTGTCAGGGGTGTCGTTCCTGCATATCCCGTGGCTGCTGCACGTCGCCACCTGGGTGCTTGCGGTGGCCAGCCTGATCACCCTGGGCCAGCGTGTCCACACCGTGCGCACCTCGCCGGGCGCGATGGACCCCTTACAGAAGACCGAGCAGGGGGACGACCAGTGACCGCCACCCCGACGGGACCGCAGGCGGCTGGGGGCAGCCGCCTCTCGATCGGGGGTCAGGTCGCCGATCTGGGCTATGCGGCAGGCTGGCGTGTCGTGCGTGCGATGCCGGAGCTGGTGGCGCGCAATGCATTCGACGCGGGAGCCATCTACGCATCCCGTAACGGCGGACCCGCCCAGCTGCGCAAGAACCTGGCGCGTGTGCTCGGTGTCGCACCGGCCAGAGTGCCCGGCGGACTCGTCCGCGCCGCGCTGGCCTCCTACGCCAGGTATTGGCGGGAAGCGTTCCGGCTGCCCTCGATGGACAAAGAGAAGCTTCGCGAGCGCATCGAGCCATGTCTGCTCGGCCGCGAGCACATCCAGGCCGGGCTGGACGCGGGCCGTGGCGTCATCATGCCGCTGCCGCACAGTGGGAACTGGGATATGGCCGGGGTCTGGGTGGTCCAGCGTTTCGGGAGGTTCACCACCGTCGCCGAACGGCTCAAACCGGAGTCGCTGTACCAACGGTTCATCGACTACCGGGAGAGCCTGGGCTTCGAGATGCTGCCGCTCACCGGTGGTGAGCGCCCGCCGTTCGAGGTGCTTGCCGAGCGGCTTCGCGAGAACAAGATCGTCGCCCTGATGGCGGATCGCGATCTGACACGCTCAGGCGTCGAGGTCGACTTCTTCGGCGAGCCGACCCGGATGCCCGCCGGCTCGGCGAAGCTGGCGATCGAGACGGGTGCGGTGGTGCTGCCGACGCACTGCTACAACACCCGCGACAGTTGGGTTTTCGACGTCTCGCAACCGCTGGACACATCGTCGGATGACGTCACCGTCATCACCCAGACGATGGCCGACCGATTCGCCAAGGGCATCGCGACCCATCCCGAGGACTGGCACATGCTGCAGCCGCAGTGGCTGGCCGACCTCTCCGAGGAACGACAGGCGAAACTGCGGGGCGAAACCTGATGCGCATCGGCATGGTGTGCCCGTACTCGTTCGACGTCCACGGCGGCGTGCAATCTCATGTGCTGCAGCTGGCCGAGGTGATGCGGGAGCGGGGGAACGAGGTCAGCGTGCTGGCGCCGTCGTCCCCGCACGTCGAGTTGCCCGACTACGTGGTGTCTGGCGGCAAGGCCGTTCCGATCCCGTACAACGGCTCGGTCGCCCGGCTGCGGTTCGGCCCGGCCACGCACCGCAAGGTCAAGCGCTGGCTGACCGAAGGGGACTTCGACGTGCTGCACTTGCACGAGCCGAACGCACCGAGCCTGTCGATGCTGGCGTTGCAAGCGGCCGAGGGCCCGATCGTCGCGACGTTCCATACCTCGACCACGAAATCGTTGACGCTCAGCGTCTTTCAGGGCCTCCTTCGCCCGTTCCACGAGAAGATCGTCGGTCGTATCGCGGTGTCGGACCTGGCCAGGCGTTGGCAGATGGAGGCGCTCGGCTCCGATGCCGTCCAGATCCCCAACGGCGTCGACGTCGAGTCGTTCGCGTCGGCGCCGCCGCTGGACGGATACCCGCGCCCCGGCAAATCGGTGTTGTTTCTCGGCCGGTTCGACGAACCGCGCAAGGGGATGGCCGTGTTGATCGGTGCGCTGCCCGCACTTGCCGAGCGGTTCTCAGACATCGAGATCTTGATCGTGGGCCGCGGCGACGAGGACGAGTTGCGTGAGGAGGCCGGACCGCTCGCCGAGCATCTGCGCTTCCTCGGGCAGGTCGACGATGCGGAGAAGGCGTCGGCGTTGCGCAGCGTCGACGCCTACTGCGCGCCGAACACCGGCGGCGAGAGTTTCGGCATCGTGCTAGTCGAGGCGATGGCCGCCCGCACCGCCGTGGTGGCCAGCGACCTCGACGCGTTCCGGCGGGTGCTGGAGGACGGCAGGGCCGGCCGGCTGGTGCCGGTGGACGACGCCGACGGGCTCGCCGAAGGCCTCATCGAGGTGCTCGAGGACGACGCGACGCGCCGACGGTACATCGAGGCAGCCACCGCGGCCGTCCGCCAGTACGACTGGTCGGTGGTGGCAGGCCAGATCATGCGCGTCTACGAGACCGTCGCCGGGGCAGGCGCCAAGGTGCAGGTGGCGAGCTAATGACGGCGGTGGTAATCGCGGTCCTCGTCGTCCTGCTCGCGGTGCTGCTTGTGGTGGGCGCATGGGCGTATCAGACCGCACACCGACTCGACCGGCTGCACGTCCGCTACGACCTGTCCTGGCAGGCGCTCGACGGGGCGCTCGCCAGACGCGCCGTGGTCGCCCGCGCGGTCGCCGTCGACGCCTACGGCGCCGGTCCGGAAGGCAAGCGCCTCGCGGCGTTGGCCGCGAGCGCAGAGCAGGCGCCGAGATCAGGCAGGGAGGCCGCGGAGAACGAACTCTCGGGGGCGCTGGCACTCGTCGACCCGACTTCTCTGCCGGTGGCCCTGGTCGCCGAACTGGCCGACGCCGAAGCGCGGGTGACGCTGGGCCGCCGCTTTCACAACGACGCTGTGCGCGATACGTTGGCGCTGCGGGAGCGACCCGCGGTGCGATTGCTTCGCCTCGGTGGAACCGCCGCGCTGCCAACCTATTTCGAGATAGCGGAACAGGCCGACCGTGACGCCGGTGTGGTCAGCCGCCGCACGTCGGCCCGGGTGGTGCTGCTCGACGAGGCCGGGGCGGTGCTGCTGTTCTGCGGGTCGGATCCGGCTAGACCGGACGGGTCGGAAGCGCCGCGCTGGTGGTTCACGGTGGGCGGTGCGGTCCAGCCGGGGGAGACGCTGGCGGAGGCCGCGGTGCGCGAGGTGGCCGAGGAGACCGGTCTGCGCGCGCCGCAGGCCGACATGATCGGGCCGGTATGGCGACGGGATGCCGTCTTCGACTTCAACGGGTCCATCATCCGCAGCGAGGAGATGTTCTTCGTGTATCGCACCGGCCGCTTCGAACCGGTGGCGGCGGGCAGGACTGCGCTGGAACATCGCTATATCCATGGGCACCGCTGGTGCGATGCGACAATGATGGATGAGCTGGTCGCCAAAGGGGAGACCGTGTATCCGCTACAGCTCGGCGAGTTGCTTTCGGAGGCTAACGCGCTGGCCGACGCCCAAGGTGTGGGACCGCAGCGTCAGTTGCAGTCGATCCGATGATGTGCGGATTTAACGGATTTGCCGTCCCTTATAGACTGGTTCCGTAGCGATTTGGAGGAGATAGCAGTGGAAACCGCAGCTGGATCGAACGGGTCGGCACAGACCGGCACCGCGCGGGTCAAGCGTGGCATGGCCGAGATGCTCAAGGGCGGCGTGATCATGGACGTCGTTACCCCTGAGCAGGCGCGGATCGCCGAGGGCGCTGGGGCCGTCGCGGTGATGGCGCTGGAACGCGTGCCTGCCGACATTCGCGCCCAGGGTGGGGTGTCGCGGATGAGCGACCCCGACATGATCGAGGGCATCATCGCCGCGGTGACCATTCCGGTGATGGCCAAGGCGCGCATCGGGCACTTCGTCGAGGCGCAGATTCTGCAGAGCCTCGGGGTGGATTATGTCGACGAGTCTGAGGTGCTCACTCCTGCCGACTATGCCAACCACATCGACAAGTGGAAGTTCACCGTGCCGTTCGTGTGCGGCGCGACGAACTTGGGTGAGGCGTTGCGCCGCATCACCGAGGGTGCGGCGATGATCCGCTCCAAGGGCGAGGCGGGCACTGGTGATGTGTCCAACGCGACCACGCACATGCGGGCCATCGGCGGGGAGATCCGCAGGCTGACATCGCTGTCCGAGGATGAGTTGTTCGTCGCGGCCAAGGAATTGCAGGCGCCCTACGATCTGGTCGCCGAGGTCGCTCGCGCGGGCAAGCTTCCCGTCACGATGTTCACCGCGGGCGGTATTGCAACGCCTGCTGATGCGGCGATGATGATGCAACTCGGTGCCGAGGGGGTGTTCGTCGGCTCTGGGATCTTCAAGTCCGGCAATCCCGCCGAGCGGGGTGCCGCGATCGTGAAGGCCACCACCTTCTACGACGACCCCGACGTGCTTGCCAAGGTGTCGCGCGGGCTCGGCGAGGCCATGGTGGGCATCAACGTCGAGGACATCGCCGCCCCGCACCGACTCGCCGAGCGCGGCTGGTAAATACTTCATTCATGGCGATCGAGGAGATCCTTGGTCTCGAACAACTCGAGGTCAACATCTACCGCGGTGGCGTGTTCAGCCCCGAATCGGGCTTTCTGCAAAGAACATTCGGTGGGCACGTAGCGGGCCAGTCCCTGGTGTCGGCGGTGCGCACCGTCGATTCGAACTTCCAGGTGCACTCGCTGCACGGATACTTCCTGCGGCCGGGCGACGCACAGGCGTCCACAGTCTTCATCGTCGAACGGCTCCGCGATGGCGGCTCCTTCGTCACCCGTCGCGTCAACGCGATCCAGCACGGCGAAACCATCTTCTCGATGTCGGCGTCGTTCCAGTCCGATCAGAGCGGCATCGAGCATCAGGACGCCGCTCCGTTCGCGGTTCCGCCCGACGACCTTCCCAACTTCATCTCGAAGGGCGGGGTGTTCGACGACGCCGGTTTTCAGCAGTTCGCCGAGTGGGATGTCCGCATCGTGCCGCGCGACGAACTCAAGCTTCTGCCGGGCAAGGCCTCCCAACAGCAGGTGTGGTTCCGGCACCGCGACCCGTTGCCCGACGATCCGGTGCTGCACATCTGCGCGCTGGCTTACATGAGCGACCTCACGCTGTTGGGTTCGGCGCAGGTGACTCACCTCGAGGAA
Organism: uncultured Mycobacteriaceae bacterium; assembly: GCA_902826815.1. GTDB lineage: Bacteria > Actinomycetota > Actinomycetes > Mycobacteriales > Mycobacteriaceae > Mycobacterium. The sequence continues at coordinate 5,553 of CADEGF010000061.1, read as the reverse complement.
CGCAAGCATCTGATGGTGGCCTCGCTTGATCACGCGATGTGGTTCATGCGCCCGTTCCGCGCCGACGAATGGCTGCTCTACGACCAGTCGTCACCGTCGTCCTCCGGGGGCAGGTCGCTGTGTCAGGGCAAGATCTTCACCCAGTCCGGCGAAATGGTGGCGGCGGTCATGCAGGAGGGGTTGACCCGCTACAGGCGCGACTTCACGTCGGCGCGCAAGTGAGCGCCCCCCGCGTCGGGGTGCTGGCGTTGCAGGGCGATACCCGCGAGCACCTGGCCGCACTGCGCGAAGCGGACGCCGAGGCGTTCACGGTCCGGCGCCGCGACGAACTCGACTCGGTCGATGCACTGGTCATCCCCGGCGGGGAGTCCACCACGATGACCCACCTGCTGCGTGAACTGGAACTGCTCGAACCGCTGCGGGCCAGGCTCGCCGAGGGCATGCCCGCCTACGGTTCGTGCGCAGGGATGATCCTGCTGGCCAGCGAGATACTGGACGCAGGCACCCCGGGCCGCGATGCGGCACCGCTCAAGGGAATCGATATGACCGTGCGGCGCAACGCCTTTGGTCGCCAGGTCGACTCGTTCGAAGGCGATATCGACTTCGAAGGGCTCGACGGTCCTGTGCACGCGGTGTTCATCCGCGCGCCGTGGGTGGAACGCGTCGGTCCCGACGTGCGGGTGCTGGGCCGGGCAGGCGATCACATCGTCGCCGTCCGCGAGGACAAGATGCTCGCGACGGCGTTTCACCCCGAGATGACCGGCGACCGCCGCATCCATCGGCTGTTCGTCGACATGGTCACGGGTCGCCTTTGAGCTAGGCGAGTTCCTCGTTTTCGAACCAGTCGTCGGTGCCCGGATCGTCGAGGACCGTGAGCGAGGGGTTTCTGACGTAGGTGACCTGATTGCCGCCGGCCTTGCGTGACTCGTACATGGCGTTGGTGGCGATCGACATGAGTTCGTCGAGCACATCGTGGGGGGGCATTTGCACCAGCGGCTGCAGCGGCGTGGTCACCACCCCGATGCTGGCCGACAGGCGTGACGGCGCTCCCGAGATCGTGCCGCGGACACGCTCGATCAGCGCGGACGCGTCGTTGCTTTCGAAGAGATCGGCGATCACGAACTCGGAATCGGCGACGTGTGCGAGCACCGCATCGCGTCGCGCCGTTTCGCGCAGGCGTGCGGCGATCTCGACCCTGGCCCGGTTGGACCCGCTGACCCCGGAGAACTCACCCACCAACGAGAAGCTGTCCAGGTTGATCACGGAGATGGCCACGAACCGGTCGTCGCCGCGGCTGCGCGATGCCAGCAGCGTCGTCGCCTTCTCATAGAAGCCGTCGCGGTTGAACATCCCGGTGAGGGGCTCGAAGTTCTCGTGCAGGATGTCGGCGTCCACGAGCCAGATAGCGGCCCGGCCGGTGAGCGAGACGAACATGACGATGAATCCCACCAACAGCACCGACGAAATGGCGAACGCGATGCTGACCGGCGCCAGCCTGACCGCGAGCACGGCCAGCGTGACGCAGGTGACCACCCAGGTGATCCCCAGCCACCGGGTGGTGTGAAAAACGGCGGCGTAAATCGCAACCAGTGTGAATGCGGTCGCGCCGAACAGACCTGTCAGCGCGTCAGCCTGGATGAGACACGAGACGGCAATGCAGACCGATCCCACGCACACACAGAATCGGGATTCCAAGATCGTCGGCCACCGGCTGCGCAGCCATAAAATTGCCATTCCCCAGCAACATACTGAGACGAGGACCGCCAGAGTGCGGCCGGTGAGCCCGTGCGGGCCGCTCGGGCTCCAGATCAGCGTCAGGGAGATGGTGCCCATCGCGAAGATGACCAGCGCAACCAGGCGCGATGTCGTCTGCTGGAGACCTCGAGCGGCGAGGAACGCGGTCAACCAGTAGTAGTGATCAAGGCCGCGCCACCATCGTTGCGCCGTGTTCATTGGCGACTGATTTGGCGCGGCGGGGGCATTTATGCAGAGTAGCAATTCAGCAAACGTGCGTCTGCGTCAGTGATTAATTTCAAAGTCAATTCAAAGGCAGCCTGAAAAATTGCTCACCGAAGGGCGGCGTTACCTAAATGGCGTTGTCGGTGTACACGGTCAGCGCGCGATCTGCGCGAAGTAGTCGGCGACAGCGCTGCGGTCGTCGAGTTCGGCGACAGCGCCGATATACCCGTCCGGTCGGACCACGACGCGTGCTCCCTCGCGCAGACCGTAACGCTCGGTGACCAGGCAAGCAGGATCGGCGATGACGGCGTCGTAGCCGCCGACGGGAGTGTCATCGGAGGTGACGAGAACCTGTAGCTGCCCGGCTGGACCCGCCGCCGGTGCAGGCTTGCCCGCGGTCACCGTGAGCACGGCGTGGCCGGTGTTGTCCGGACCGCACACCCGCGCCAGCTGCTTCTGGATGTCTGCATCGTCGATATGCGGAAGATGCTGACCGGCAGTGATTTTCGCGTGCCGCGCGGTGGAGACGACGATTGGGCTGTCCGGGTAAGCGACCTCGATCTCCTCGACGATGCCGGCCATCTTCTCGCCGACCGCGGGAATGCTGCCGACCACTCGCAGGATCGCGTTGCGCACCACGCGTGCGCCGCCGCGCAGCGTGCCCGCCTTGGTCAGGTTGCCGGCGAATGCGATCACCTTCTCGGCGACGGGATGACGCTCGGCGTGGTAGCTGTCGAGCAGTGCCTGACCACCCTCGCCCCGCACGGCTGCGGCCAGTTTCCACGCCAGGTTGAAGGCGTCCTGCATTCCGGTGTTCATGCCCTGTCCGCCCGCCGGGCTGTGGATGTGGGCCGCGTCGCCGGCGAGGAACACCCGACCGTGCCGATATTCGGCCACCTGGCCGTGGTGAATCTCGAAGCAGGTCAGCCAGTGGCTACCGCTGATCGTGACGCCGCCGACCCGCTCGTCGAGAATCCGCTGCAGCTCGTCCTGCGTGGGATGCAGGTTCAGCGGCGCGCCGGGAGCGTCGTGGATCTGTGCCATCAAGCGTGCGCGGCCGCCGCGCATCGGCATCATGATCACCGTGCCTGCGGGGGAGAAGACGGTGTACATGGATTCGGCGTCCATATCGTGCTGGGCGTCGCAGTCGCCCAGAATGAACCGTTCGCCATGGAACGACCCGGCGAGTCTGGTGTCCACCAGATGGCGCACCGTGCTGCGAGCGCCGTCGGCGGCGACGACGAACGACGTGGTGACCTCTTCCGTTGCGCCGTCGGCATGTCGCAGGCTCAGGTGGACGTCGGTGTCGTGCTGGCTCAGCTCGACGAGTTCGACGCCGCGGTCGATCATGACGCCGAATCGGCCGAGTTGTTCGGTGAGCACCCGCTCGGTCTCGGTCTGCGCGGTCAGAAGCGAGTATGGGAACGCGCTGTCGACCCCGCTGAACTTGACCTGGGCCAGTTGACTGTCGCCGCTCATCAGGCGCATATTCGTCGCCTTCACGCCGGTGGCGACGAGCTCGTCCAGGATCCCCATCCGGTCGAACATGTCCAGGCTGCGCGACATCACCGCGATGGCGCGTGACTCATTCGTCGGCTCGGGCAGCTTGTCGATGATCCGGAAGGCCACGCCTCGGCGGGCGAGTTCGCATGCGGCGACCAGGCCGACGGGGCCTGCGCCGACAACGACGACGTCGGGTGTCTGCGGGGTGGTGGTCATTCTCGTTCTCCTGATTTTCACGTGGCGTTGAAACTAGTTTCACGCTACGATGAAACAAGTTTCAACGCAAGAGGAAATTAACGACGAGGTCGAACAATGCCCGCGAAATCGAACACCCCCGGACCGCGTGACGAACGCGGGGTGCTGGCGGCGCGAATTCTGGCTGCGGCGCGCGAGGCGTTCGCTGACACCGGCTGGGCGGGCACCACCATCCGCGCCGTTGCCAGGGCCGCCGACGTCGACCCGGCGCTCGTCTACCACTATTTCGGGTCGAAGGACGGTCTGCTCGACGCGGCGACCAATCCGCCGCAGAGGTGGCTGGAGAGCGTCGCGGCGACCTGGACCACCCCCGTGCCCGAACTCGGCAGTGCGCTGCTCCGGTTGATGCTCGGAGCGTGGGCCGACGACGAGATCGGGCCCGTTCTGCGGGCGGTGCTGCAGACCGCCGCCCATGAATCGACCACCCGCGAGAAACTGCGCAGGGTGGTGGAAGCCAGCTTGATGGGGGTGTCGCAACTCGGTGCCGACGAGCGCGACCGGGCCGTGCGAAGCGGTTTGATCTCGTCGCAGATGATGGGCTTGGCGATGATGCGGTACATCTGGAAGATCGAACCGCTGGCGTCGATGAGCGACGATGAACTCGTCGCGGCGATCGCGCCGAACCTGCAGCGCTACATCGAGGATGAGATCCGATGACGATGGTCGAGGTCGAACGCAGCCGCGCATCGACACGCTCGTGCGGTTGGCGGCCGGTGGAGAGGCGCGGCGCACCGAATACGTCGGCGCCGTGTGGTTCGACGGCAAGCCCGAGATATCGGTACTGCTACGAGGCTCCGGCGAGACGGCAGCGATCGTCGATGCGGGCGCCACGTTCACCGACGACCCGTCGGGTGCCCCGGTGACGTGGATACAGGTGCATCTGCGCGGCCACCTCGGCTGGCCCGCGGGCGTCGGATACCGGATCGTGGCACTGACGCCGCCCGACGCGGCGCCGTAGGGCATAAACCTCCACGTAGACTCGTTGATCGGACTTCGGCAGTAGCGGATGACGCAGTAGTGAAAGAGGTAGTACACGCATGAGCGGCCATTCCAAGTGGGCCACCACCAAGCACAAGAAGGCGATCATCGATGCCCGGCGGGGTAAGAACTTCGCCAAGCTGATCAAGAACATCGAGGTGGCAGCGCGCACCGGCGGCGGCGATCCGGCAGGCAATCCGACACTGTATGACGCCATCCAGAAGGCCAAGAAGACCTCGGTGCCCAATGACAACATCGAGCGGGCCCGCAAGCGCGGCGCAGGCGAAGAGGCAGGCGGCGCCGACTGGCAGAACATCACCTACGAGGGGTACGGGCCCAACGGTGTTGCGGTGCTCGTCGAATGCCTGACCGACAACCGCAACCGCGCAGCGGGCGAGGTGCGCGTCGCCATGACCCGCAACGGTGGCAACATGGCCGATCCCGGTTCGGTGGCGTATCTGTTCTCCCGCAAGGGCATCGTCACGCTGGAGAAGAATGAGCTGACCGAAGACGACGTACTGACCGCGGTGCTCGAAGCGGGCGCCGAGGAGATCAACGACCTCGACGACAGTTTTGAAATCATTTGCGAGCCGGGCGATCTGGTGGCGGTGCGGACGGCGCTGCAGGACGCGGGCATCGACTACGACTCGGCCGAGGCCGGCTTTCAGCCGTCGGTTTCGGTGCCGCTGGACGCCGATGGCGCACGCAAGATCATGAAGCTGGTCGATGCGCTCGAGGACAGCGACGACGTGCAGGACGTCTACACCAACGCCGACATCCCCGACGACGTCGCTGCCCTGCTCGACAGCGACGACTAATTCGCGTCGAGACTGCAACCACGCAGGCCTCTACTCGGGC
>CADEGF010000060.1:18404-39686 GCA_902826815.1 uncultured Mycobacteriaceae bacterium | reverse complement strand
CTAATGGCGGTCGCGGCGCAGCAGCGACTTGCGCGGCCCCCGAATCGACACCGATCCGCAGACCACCTTCCCGGTCAGGATGACGTGCGGCGTGCCGTCGGCGGGCGCACCCTTGCGGTGGTCGTGGGCGCTGCCGACGACGACCTCGACGTCGTCGATGGATGCGCTTGCGCCGTCGGGTAGACGCAGGTCAAGGCCACCGAATTTCATGTCGAGTTCGACCACCACCATCGGGCCTGCGAAGCGGGCGCCGGTGAGGTCCAGCTCGACAGAGCCCATCCGCCGGTACAGCGCCAGCCGGGTCGGCACGGTCCATTCGCCCTGACGCTTGAGCGACCCCATCACGCCACGCAGTTCGACTTTGTCGGTGGCGGAGGTGACGATCGCGCCGGGCCCGGGCAGGTCACCGACCAGAGTGTCCAGGTCGGATCGCAGCCGGGCTTGGGACACCAGCATCGAACGCTCCTCGAATTCGTCGATGTCGATGAGCCCCAGCGCGACGGCGTTGTGCAGGCGACGCAGGGTGCCGTTGCGGTCGGCGTCCGATATGCGCATCGCGAAGGGTTGCTCGTTGATCCCGGTCATGGCCATTCCAAAATACCGCCAACGGCATCCAGTACGGCCTCGGTGCTCGGCGTCCGGTCGGGGTCGATTAGGTGCTGGATCATCAGCCCGTCGGCGATCGCGATTAGCAGCGACGCGAGCGCGCGATCATCGGCGGTGCTCGCTCGCAGCTCCTCATAACCGTCGGCCAGCTGGCGGCGAAGGTCGTCGGAACGCTCGGCTTGGGCGAGGGCTTCGACGAAAGCCACCAGTAGCGGGCGGTCGACGTCGAAGGCGCGGTCGAGCTCATGCCCGGCGTCTCGCAACGAACTCACCGGACCGCTGCCAGGTGCCGTCGTCACGCGCGTCGCCCGCTTCGTCCACCGAATGAAGGCCTCCATCAACGCGGCATTCAGCAGTGCTTCCTTGGAACCGAAGTAGTAGCCGATGAGACCGAGGTTCGCGCCGGAGGCCGCGGCAATGTCCCGGGCGGTCGTGCGGGCATAGCCGCGTTCACGCAGGCATTCGAGGGCGCCTTCGATGAGGGCCTGTCGGGTCGGAGTCCGTGCCGCCATCACGCCAGTTTATACAAGCGTATAATACGTTTGTGTAAGACTCGCCAATCGTTTTGGAGCAGACCATGACTGGAAAGGAACCAATTGTCGACGTAGCGATCGTCGGCGCCGGCCTCGCCGGGCTGACCGCGGCGCACGCACTTGAGCAGGCCGGACACCGGATCGCGGTGCTCGAGGCGCGCCCAGAGGTCGGGGGCAGGACTCGCTCACGGGTCATCGACGGATGCGTGGTCGAACTGGGCGGCACATTTTTCAATCCCGTCCAGTGGCGCCTCACCACCCTGGCCCGCACGCTCGGGCTGACAGTGAAACCGACCGGCCTGTGGGGCGCACCGATTCGATGGCGTACCGACCGCTCGACGCTTACCGCACCGATCCCGACGCTGGCACCACACCAACTCGTCAAGCTCGTCGAAGCCGGGCGCGCCGCCGGGCGCCTCGCGCGCAGCTTGGACGCCGAGTCGCCGTGGCAATCCCCCGCCGCGGCCGACCTGGACGGTGTCTCGGTTGCCGATTGGATCGAGAGCCAGGGATTCGACGGGGTCACACGATGGCTGCTTGCCACCGGCATCGGCGGGTATGCCGGCCGCCCGATCGACCGACTCTCCCTGCTCGAGTTCCTGTGGTGGATCGCGCGCTACCGCGGCAACCTTAGGGCGCTCCGGACGGGCAGCTCTCATCACATCGCCGAAGGGGCCCAACAGGTTTGCCTGCGGATCGCCGATGGCCTGAGGGGAACGGTGACGCTGGGTGTCCCCGTTGATGCGATACACCAGGACGGGAATGTCGAGCTCTACTCGGACGGCGCCCGCGTGTGCGTCGCACGTCGCGCGATCGTCACCGCCCCGGTATCAGTGCTCGGCCGGATCAGCTTCGACCCGCCGCTCGATCCCGAGCAACGACGGCTGGTCGCGTCCCTGCGATACGGCCACATCACCAAGGTCGGTGCCGTTGCGCGAGCACCGATCCGAGTGCGCAGGCGCGCCGCCATCGGCGGCGACGACCTCGTCTTCACGGCACGCATCGGCAACCAATTGATTGGCTACCGCGTTCACGAACCGTGGGAGCCGGGCCTTGGCGATCCGCTGGGCGTGCTGGCCGACGACTACGGCCTCGACGCGGACCGAATCAACGGAGCCGTTGTCGACTGGAGCCAGGAACCCTTCGCCTGCGGCTCCTACGTCGCATTCGCTCCCGGCGAGATCACCCGACACGGGCCACACCTGCGCCGCCCACACGGGCTGGTCCACTTCGCAGGCTCCGAACGCAGCAGCATGCCCCAGCAGATGGAGGGCGCCGTCGAGAGCGGAACACTCGTCGGCGCCGAGGTGGGTCGTCAATTGGCCTCCGCACGGCCGCAGGTGCCGCGGCGTTCCCCACTGCTGTGAAATCGGCATGCTCGGATCGGATGTTTGCGCGCTTTCGCTGATGTTTCAGGCCTGACGTGGCCCGATGCTGGCTAGCATGAGCGAATCCGAGTGGACCGACCTGGTTGTAGGCGAGGTCATGAGCGAACTGCCGACCGGGACTGTGACGTTGCTGCTGGCCGACGTCGAGGGTTCGACGCGGCTCTGGCAGACCCAGCCCGACGAAATGACCGCTGCCGTCGCCCTACTCGATTCCACTCTCACCGATCTGCTCGCCACGCATGGCGGCGTGCGCCCCGTCGAACAGGGTGAGGGCGACAGCTTCGTCGCGGCATTCGCCCGTGCCAGCGACGCCGTGACATGTGCGCTCGATCTTCAACGGGCGCCCCTGGCGCCGATCCGGCTGCGCATCGGCGTGCACACCGGCCAGGTGCAGCTGCGCGACGAAGGCAACTACATCGGCCCGACCATCAACCGAACCGCGCGGCTGCGCGATCTCGCGCACGGCGGCCAGACCGTGATCTCGGGAGCCACCGAGCAGCTGACCGCGGACTGGCTGCCCGACGATGCCTGGCTGGCCGATCTCGGCTCGCACGAACTACGTGACCTGCAACGTCCCGAACGCGTTTCGCAGCTGTGCCACCCAGATCTCCATAACGAATTTCCGCCACTACGGGTTCCCAAAAGCCCTGACAATCAACGCCTTCCGGCGCAGCTGACGAGCTTTGTCGGGCGTGTCTCACAGATGGCTGAGGTACGCGCGCTGTTAGCCGACAACAGGATCGTGACGCTGACAGGCGCCGGTGGCGCGGGCAAGACGCGGCTGGCGATCCGGATCGCGGCGGACATCGCGGCCGGTTATCGCGACGGTATCTACTACGTCGACCTGGCTCCCGTCACGCACGAGGCCGTGGTGCCCGTGGCAGTCGCGCGTGCGCTCGGCTTGCCGGACCAGCCGGGTCGCTCGACGATGGAAACGCTCGCGAAGTTTGTGGGCGACCGGCAGATGCTGGTAGTGCTCGACAACTGCGAGCACCTGCTCGATGCGACGGCGTCGCTGGCGGCGGAGCTGCTTGCAAGCTGCCCGGGACTGCAGCTGCTGGCCACCAGTCGCGAACCTACCGGCGTGCCGGGCGAGGTGACGTATTCGGTGCCCTCCCTGTCCCTCGCCGACGAGGCCCTCGAACTGTTCGCCGACCGGGCCCGTCGGGTGCGGCCCGGCTTCACCATCGGTGACGACCACGCCGCCACCGTGACCGAAATCTGCAAGAGGCTCGACAGTATGCCGCTGGCGATCGAACTCGCGGCCGCCCGCGTTCGCGCACTGTCGCTCGACGAGATCCTCGGCAGCCTTCACGACCGCTTCCGCCTCTTGACGGGCGGCTCGCGCACCGCGGTGCGACGGCAACAGACGCTGCGTGCGTCGGTGGACTGGTCGCATGCGCTGCTGACCGAGACCGAACGGATTCTGTTCCGGCGACTCGCCGTCTTCCTCGGTGGCTTCAGTCTCGACGCAGCACAGGCCGTCGCGGGCGATGCCGAGGTCGAGCGCTACCAAATTCTCGACCAGCTGGCGCTGCTCGTCGACAAGTCGTTGGTGGTGGCCGAAAACACCAGCGGCCGAACGCGATACCGGTTGCTCGAAACGGTGCGCCAGTACGCCCAGGAAAAGCTCGGCGAGTCAGGGGAAGCCGATGCGGTGCGGACGCGCCACCGTGACCACTACACCGCGATGACAGCTGTCTTGGACGCGCCCGCACGCAGCGATTATCAGCATCGGATCGAGCAGGCCGATCAGGAGATGGACAACCTCCGCAACTCTTTCGGTTGGAGCATCGAAGCCGGCGACATCGGGCACGCCTTGGAGATGGCTTGCTCACTGCAGCCCTTGTGGCTGTCGCGGGGGCGAATCCAGGAAGGACTGGCCTGGTTCGATGCGGTTCTCGCTGACGGCAACGACCCTCCGTCGGACATTCCACCTGCGGTGCGTGCACGAGCGCTGGCGGACCGCGCCGTGCTCTACGCCTCGGTCGCGGACTACCACCTGGCGGACGCGGAAAAAGCTCTCGCGTCCGCCCGCGGGCTCGACGATCCGGCGTTATTGCTGCGAGCACTCACCGCGTGCGGGAGCTCAGCCGTCTACGACCCTGAGGTGGCTGGACCCTATTTCACAGAAGCGATCGGAATGGCTCGCAACATCAGCGACCACTGGAGGCTGTCACAGATCCTCGGGCAGCAGGCGCAGGTCGCCTTCGTCGCGGGCGACCCCATGGCGGTGCGTGCAGCCGCAGAAGAAGGACGCGACCTTGCCGATGCCATCGGTGACGGCTTCAATTCGCGGCAATGCCGGTGGCGGCTCGCCGGCGCCTATCTTTTCGAGGGTGATCTCGCCCGATCGATCGCCGAGTACCGCGCATTAGTCGCCGACGCCGCCGCCGATCACGACGTGATGTCGCAAGTCACTGCGCTGATGGTGCTACCGCACGCGCTCGCCTTTCATGGCGAGTCCGCCGCGGCCAGGGTCGCCGCCGAGTCGGCCATCGAAGCCGCCACTGAACTCGGCGGTGTCTATCTCGGTGGGGTTTACATCTCGTTGATGACCTCGCACCTGGCCGCCGGTGACGTCGCACTGGCATCGGACGCGGCCGATGCCGGCTGGTCCCACCTCAGCAACCTATATGGGACCGCGTCGATCAACAGCGCCTACATTGCCCAACTCGACCTCGCGCGAGGGGATCTGGCCGCGGCACGACGCAGAGCCGACGAGGCCGCCGCGGCAACAGCAGGGTGGATACGAGGATGGGCGCTGACGATACGTGCGCGCATCGAAATCGAACAGTGTGAGTTCGAACAGGCAGAGGTCGACGCGCACGAAGCCCTCGCTTGCTTTGCCGACCTCAAGGCGTACCTCGGGGCGTCGAACACGTTCGAGTATCTCGCGGAAATAGCACGCACTTCCGGCAGCCACCGCGAAGCGGCGCGACTCTTCGGCGCCGCGGGCGGCATTCGACAGCGAACCGGCGAGATCCGTCTGCCGTTCTACCAAGCCGGCTACGACGCGTCGGTCGAGGCGCTTCGAAATGTAATGGGCGATAACGACTTTGATGCAGCGTGGGCAGAGGGCGCAGCGCTGTCGACCGACGAGGCGATCGCATACGCGCAGCGCGGGCGAGGTGAACGCAAACGCCCGTCGAGCGGTTGGGCGTCGCTGACTCCAGCCGAGCTGGATGTGGCACGGCTCGTCAGCGAGGGGCTCGGCAACAAGGACATCGCCCAGCGGTTGTTCGTGTCACCGCGGACCGTGCAGTCCCACCTCACCCGCGTCTACACAAAGCTCGGGCTGTCGTCACGCGTCCAGCTCGCTCAAGAGGCGACCCGCCGGTCGACGCCGACAAATAGTTGATTCGGCCCATCAGACGGGCTCTGTACTGGTAGTTGTCTCAACGTGACGAACGACAACGCGTGGGCCCCGAAGACCGTCGAGGCATGGGCCTTCGTGCAGAAGATGATCGGCGACGTCACCGGCATCATCACAGCCGACGCCGAGAACGAACGCGAAATGCTGGAGGGACTGGCCGTCGTCTCCCGCGTCACCGCGCTGTGCTCGGAGCTGACCGTCGAGGCCGACACCGAGCGGCCGTGGTTCTTCGACATGTGCTCCCCCACCCGGCTCGTCGGCGGGCCCAACCCCAACGGTAGATACCTGCTGGCGATGATCCGCGGCGACGGTGGCTACCGAGTGACGGGCACCCGGGGCACCACCGCCTATCTCGGGCTGCAGGTGCTGGCGGGCACCGGCATGACGCCGCGGCGGATGGCCGCCTACGTCAGCGACACCGACCTCAAGCTCGACGGCGGCGGCTTCGCGTTGGTGTTCTCCGCGACGCAGCCCGCCGACCTCGACGGCGCCCAGTGGGTGCAGATCCCCGAGGACGCGACGTCGATCGTCGTCCGCGAGTACATCGCCGACGCCGACACTGAACAATCGGCGACACTGCGCATTGATCCGCTCGATTCCCCGCAGTCGCCGCGGGCGTTGTCCGACGACGAAGCGGCAGAACTGTTCACGGCGATGGCGTGGACCATCATGAAGCTGACGACGCTGCACCGAACGATCAAGCCCGAGCTGCTGACACAGCCGAACGCCCTCGTCACATCGGAGGCCGCCGACCTCGGCGATGCCGACACCACACCAGACAACCTGTACATGCTCGGGACCTACCGGTTGGCCGATGACGAGTCGCTGGTGCTCGAATTCGAACCGCCGGACACCCGCTACTGGAACGTCACGCTGGAGAACATCTGGCACGAATGCCTCGAACCACGCCGCAGACACAGCTCCGTCACCAACAAGGGGGTGACGCCCGGCGACGACGGGCTGGTGCGTATCGCCGTCGGCGGCAAGGATTTCGGACACGGTCACTGGCTGGACACCGGTGGCAGGCACCGAGGCTTCGTGGTGCTCCGGTGGCTGGACAACCCCGACGCCCCGAAGGTTTCGGTCGAGGTGCGCAGCGGCGAGTCGCGGCGATGAGCACCGCGGACCGGTTCAACCAGACTGCGCTGATTGCGCAGGCCTGCGAATGGGCGGGTAGCGACGACTTCGGCGCCGAGTTCGACGAGAAGGAAACCTGGCGCGAGGGCCTGGGTCTGCTGTGTGAGGGGTTTGTCTCCGAAGCCCGCCTCAACGACCTCGGTGTCGAGATCGCCGCGCTGGATATCGTGCGGGCGTTGAAGAATCGGCTGCAGGTCGTCGAGTGGCGCAAGACCCATCCCGAGATCGCCGAGCATAAGGTCGAGCGACCGATCTTCATCGTCGGCCAGCCACGCACCGGCACCACGATCCTGTTCGACCTGCTCGCTCAGGACCCGGCGTTGCGGCCGCCACTGTCGTGGGAGGTCGACGCGCCTGTCCCGGTGCCGCAGCCCGAAACGTACGAGACCGACCCGCGGATCGCCGAAACCCAGGCGACCCTCGAGATGAGCGAGCAGATCATCCCCGGCTTCATGAGCTGGCATCCGATGGGTGCCCAGGTCGGGCAGGAGTGCGTGCGGATCACTGCATCGCAGTTCTGCAGCATGATCTTCTCGGTTCAGTACCGGCTGCCCACCTACTACAAGTGGCTGCTGTACGACGCGGACCACCGGCGGGCGTACCGGTTTCACCGAATCTTCCTGCAGCACCTGCAGTCCGGCGTCGGCGGGCAGTGGCTGCTGAAGTCACCCGCGCACCTGTGGACGCTGGACGCACTGGTCGAGACCTATCCCGACGCGGTGATCGTGCAGACGCACCGTGACCCTCTGAAGGTCATCTCGTCGATCAGCGCGCTGACCAATCATCTGCGCCGGATGGCCTCGGACGAGACGACTGTGGGAGATTGCGCGGTGCAGTCCTGCGAGGAGATCGTGGTCGGCCTGCAGCGCGGGATGACACTGCGTGAATCGCTGCCGGCGGACCAGGTGATCGACGTGCTGTTCGCGGATTTCATGCGCGACCCGTTCGCGACGATCAGGTCGCTGTACGGCAGGCTGGGCCGCGAGCTGACCCCGACCGCCGAACAACGGATGCGCGACTACCTGGCGGCCCACCCCGGCGACGGCGGCGGCGGACGATACAGCTGGGCCGACACCGGACTCGACGCGGAGCCGCTGCGTGAACAGGTGGCGGCCTACCAGGAGCGCTACGGCGTACCGACCGAGCCGCTGAATTAGGGTTAGGGCTCAGGCCAGGTAATCCGGCGGCAGGCCTTCGAGCATGCCGCGCACCATCCGCACCGCGTACTCCGAACTGCCGCCCCCGACGATCAGCGCCGCGAACGCCATATCGCCGCGGTAGCCGGCGAACCAAGAGTGCGAGCCGCCTTCGAATTCCGCCTCACCGGTCTTACCGCGCACATCGCCCATCCCGTTGAGCTCTTTGGCGGTACCGTTTGTCACCACGAGCTGCATCATCGGCCGCAGCCCGTCCAGCATCTTGGGCGTGATCGGAGACTGGTCACCGGTCACGGCGGTCTGACTGCCCTCGATCAGTTGCGGCACAGGCGTTTTGCCCGCCGCGACGGTGGCCGCCGCCATCGCCATACCGAACGGGCTGACCAACACCTTGCCCTGACCGAAGCCGTCCTCGGTGCGCTCGGCCAGGTTGACCGTCGGCGGTACCGAACCGGTGACCGTGTCGATGCCCTCGATCTGGTAGTCGGCCCCGATGCCGTACTTCGCAGCGGCCTGCGTCAGGCCGCGCGGCGGCATCTGGCTGGCCAGTTCGGCGAACGTGGTGTTGCACGAACTGGCGAAGGCCCGCGACATCGGCACGACGCCGAGGTCGAAGCCGCCGTAGTTCGGCACCGTCCGGTGCCCGATGTCGACCGTGCCGGGACATCCGAGAAGCGTGTTGGGCGTTGCCATATCGCGTTCGATGGCCGCGCCTGCGGTGATGATCTTGAACGTCGACCCCGGCGGGTAAAGACCCGTCGTCGCGGTGGGCCCGTCGGCGTCGGCGTCGGCGTTCTGCGCGACGGCCAGGATCTCGCCGGTGGACGGTTTGATCGCGACGATCATCGCCTTCTTGCCGCCGATGCCGTCGACGGCGTTCTGCGCGGCGTTCTGCACCGCCCGGTCCAGGCTGATGGTGATCGACGGCGCTGGTGCGGGCTCCACCTCATTCAGAACGTCGGAGACCGCCCCGTTCTGGTTGACGCTGACCACGCGCCACCCGGCCTGCCCGTCGAGATCGTTGACGACCGCCTTCTTGACCTCGCCGATGATCGCGGGCGCGAAACCCTCGTCGGTGGGCAGCAATTCGGCCTGCGGGGTGATCACAAGGCCCGGGCGGTCGCCGAGCACGGCGGCGACCTGGTCGCGGTCGGATTGGCGCAAGGTGATCAGGCTCAGCGGGTTCGGTGACGAACTCGCTTCCTCGGCGAGGCGCTGCGCGTCGAGGGTGTCGTCGAAGGGACGCAACGCATCGGCGACCGCGGTCGCGGTGGTCATCAGGTACGCGCCTGCGGCCTTGGCGTCCAGCGCGAAGTGATACAGGTTGCCCGGTACCAGCACATCGGTGCCACTGCGTTCGTTGACCGACGCACGCCGCGGCGGATCGGCGCGCAACGCAAACGTCTGGTGCTCACCGAGTTTGGGATGCAGGCCGGTCGTCGTCCAGCGCACCTCCCACTGCCCCTCGTTGCGCACCATGTTGAGCTGGCCGCCGTAGGTCCACGTCCGGTTCTTCGGCAGGTGCCACGTGTAGCGGTAGGACACCGCGCCGGTGTCCTCGGCGAACTTCGACCCAACCACCTGCGCGTCCAGCGAGGAGGCCTGCAGACCTTTCCATGCCTCGTTGAGCGCCGCGCGCGCGTCCTCCGGGCGATCGGTCAGTTCCGATGCTCCGCCGGTGTCGCCTTTGGCCAGCGCGGCGAAGAACGCTTCAGCGGCCGGTGTGGGCCCGTTGGGTTTCGGCGTGCACGCATTCAGGGATGCGGACAGGATCACGACCGCCGCCAGGCTCGCGATACGCGTTGCAGATGTGAACAGAGTTGCCATTGAGGCAGATGTTACGAAGCCGAGACCTCTAATCGAGGGAGGCGCACCGTCGAAGACCGTCGAAACTGCGGGGAGATCGTGATTCGGCCCAGAAAGTCGATCTGTCCGCAGTTTCGAGGAAGGGAGAAGTGGGTTTCAGGCGCCGAGTGGCCCCGCGGCGGGTGCACGCACCACCAGCGGCACCGCTGGGAAGTACGCCGCCATCTCCGAGCGTGACTTCCGCAGCGCGGCAGTGCCGTACCCCTGCTTACGGAAGGCAGGCGAAATCCAGATGCGCACGTTGACCTCGCCGCTGGCCAGCTCGCCGAACACCATGCCGACCTTCTCGGAACCGTCGATCGCCACCAACCACACCGCCTCTTCGGCGTGCACTCGGCTGACGGCGGCGCGAATCTCGTCGTCGAGGTCGCCCGCCGGCGCCCCGGAGCCGTCCCCCGCGGCGCGGACGTCATCGGTGCGGGCTGCAAAGATGTCGCGGTCGGTGCCCGCCGAGAACGGCCGCAGCGACAGGCTCTCGCCATGGACCGGCTGCCGCTCCCCCATGGTGAAGCTCAGTTCGTGGTTGAGGTCTTCGAGCTCATCGCGGATGCGGCGGCGCGACACCTTGGTAAGCCGGTCGAATGACAGTCGAAGCACCGCATCGCCACCGGCATGCGACGTGCCGAGCATGGTGGCGATCGCCTCGACGGCAGCGTCATAGTCCTCAGACTCCACAATCACGTCGAGCAATTCGTGGCGCCGTTCCAGCGCGCGCACCAGCGTGTCGGCGATCTCTCTGCGTTCGGCCTTCTGCACGTCGTCGGTCATGGCGTGAAGCGTAACCAACCCACCTTGGCGCGCGAGTCAGTCCAACAAGACGGTCGCGAAGGTGCCGACTTCGGTGAAGCCGATCCGGCGGTAGGTCGCGCGGGCCACGGTGTTGAAGTCGTTGACGTAGAGGCTCGCGGTGCGTCCGCTGCGCACCACGGCGGCGGCCAGCGTGGCGGTTCCGGCCGTACCGAGGCCGTGGCCCCGCCAGTCGGGGTGCACCCAGACGCCCTGGATCTGCCCGACGGCGGGCGACTGCGATCCGACCTCGGCCTTGAACACCACCTGGCCGCGCTCAAAACGCGCCCACGCGCGCCCGGTGGCGATCAGGCCGGCGACCCGCCGCCGGTAGCCGCGGCCACCGTCGCCGATACGGGGATCGATGCCGACCTCACCGATGAACATGTCGACGGCGGCGATCAGGTAGGCGTCGAGGTCCTCCATGCGCACCGGGCGCACCGCGGGGTCGATCGGGCACTGCGGGGCGGTGCCGAGCGCCATCAGGGGCTGGCGGTCGCGTACATCACGGGCAGGTCCCCAGGTGTTCTCGAGCCTGCGCCACATCGGCAATACCAGCTCAGCGCGCCCCACGAGCGACGAACATCGCCGCGCGCCGCTGACCGCCTTGTCGGCGAACGCGTAAAGGTCGGCGGCGGCCCCGCGCAACGGGATGAGGTTGGCGCCTGCGTAGCAAAGGGATTCGGTGGCCCGTCCGCGCGTCCACAGTTCGCCGCCGATGGCGCTGGGGTCGACACCGTGCTCGGCCACCCGGGAGTCGACCATGCAGCTGCCGACCGGGTCGGCGTCGAGCACGTGCCGGACCGCTGTCACGTCGCGCACCACCGAGACCCGTCGCTCGTCGACGAAGCGGAATAACGGCGGAGCCGACATCGGGACTCTTTCTGCGGCCTTTAGGGCGTGGTGACTCCACTCACAGGAATCACATTCAGCTTACGGTCACCACCGGCGAACCGCTGGCAGACTCCGCTTCTCCTCGTTCTTCGGCGATTCGCATCGCCTCTTCGATCAGCGTCTCGACGATCTGATGCTCCGGCACGGTCTTGATGACCTCACCCTTGACGAAGATCTGACCCTTGCCGTTCCCCGATGCAACGCCCAGGTCGGCCTCGCGCGCCTCGCCCGGCCCGTTGACGACGCAGCCCATCACCGCGACACGCAGCGGGACATCCATTCCTTCGAGGCCCGCGGTGACTTCGTTGGCCAGCGTGTAGACGTCGACCTGGGCCCGCCCGCACGACGGGCACGACACGATCTCCAGACCGCGTGGACGCAGGTTGAGTGACTCGAGGATCTGGTTGCCGACTTTGACCTCTTCGACGGGCGGCGCCGACAGCGACACCCGGATGGTGTCGCCGATCCCCTTGGACAGCAGCGCGCCGAACGCGACGGCGGACTTGATGGTTCCCTGGAATGCCGGGCCGGCCTCGGTGACGCCGAGGTGCAGCGGGTAATCGCATTGCGCGGCAAGCTGTTCGTACGCGGCGACCATGATGACCGGGTCGTTGTGCTTGACGCTGATCTTGATGTCGCCGAAGCCGTGCTCCTCGAACAGCGAGGCTTCCCACAGCGCGGATTCGACGAGCGCCTCTGGGGTTGCCTTGCCGTACTTCTTGAGCAACCGCGGATCGAGTGACCCCGCGTTGACCCCGATCCGGATCGGGATGCCTGCGTCACCGGCGGCCTTGGCGACCTCTTTGACCCGGCCGTCGAACTCCTTGATGTTGCCGGGGTTCACCCGGACGGCGGCACAGCCGGCGTCGATCGCGGCGAAGATGTACTTGGGCTGAAAGTGGATGTCGGCGATCACCGGGATGTTCGCCTTCTTGGCGATCGCGGGCAGCGCCTCGGCGTCCTCCTGGCGGGGGCAGGCCACCCGGACGATGTCGCAGCCCGACGCGGTCAGCTCAGCGATCTGCTGCAGCGTCGCGTTGATGTCGTGGGTCTTGGTGGTGCACATCGACTGCACCGCGATCGGGTGATCGCTGCCGACACCGACGTCGCCGACCATGAGCTGCCGGGTCTTTCGCCGCGGCGCCAACGTCGGTGCGGGGGGTGCCGGCATGCCTAAGCCGATTTGGGTGCCGGAGGTCATCGAGGTCTCCTATTGGAACGGTCTGATCGGGTTGACGAAGTCTGCGGTCACGGTCAGCGCCATGTAGCCGACCACGAAGACCAGAATGACGTAGGTCGCCGGCATCAGCTTGAGGTAGTTGACCGGCGCCGCGGCGACCATGCCGCGAGCCTTCCGAAACATGTTGCGGACCTTCTCGAACCAGGCCACCGCGATGTGACCGCCGTCGAACGGCAGCAGCGGAACCAGGTTGATCGCGCCGAGCACGAAGTTCAACTGTGCGAGGAAGAACCAGAAGGCCAGGTAAAGCCCGCGTTCGAAGGCGTCGCCGCCGATGATGGATGCGCCGACGACGCTGATCGGCGTCTCCGGATCGCGCTCGCCGCCGCCGATGGAGTGCACCAGCGCGCCGATCTTGGTCGGGATCTTCGCCAGCGACTTACCGAGTTCGACGGCAAGGTCACCGGTGAACGCCACCGTGCCTGGGATCGCGGTCACCGGGTTGTACTGCGTGTACTCGACGGGACCGTAGTCGGCACCCGCAACACCGATGGCCGCGACGGAGGTCGGCGTCTTGGCGTCCTCTGAGGTGTAGCGCTCGGTGCGGGTGACGTCGACAACCGTGGTGATCTGCTTGCCGTCCCTGTCGATCACGAAAGTGGTCGGGCCGGTCAGCTTGCGCACCGCGTCGACCATCTCGGCGGAATTGTTCACTGCGGTGTCGCCGACCTTGACGATGATGTCGCCCGCACGGATTCCCGCTGCAGCGGCGGGCCCCTCCCCCGTACAGTCGGCGAGCTTGTCCTTGCTGACAGCCGGTGCAACACAAGAGGTCTCGCTGACGTGGGCAGCTTGCTGCGGGTTCAGGTTCGGGAAACCCCAGTGCAATGCGATGCCGTAGAGAATCACCAGGCCCACGATGAAATTCATGCCGGGGCCCGCGAACAGCACGGCGGTGCGCTTCCACGTCTTCTGCTTGTACATGGCGTAGCGGCTGTCTTCCGGCGCGATCTCGTCGATGGACGTCATGCCCGCGATATCGCAGAAACCGCCGAGCGGGATCGCCTTGACGCCGTATTCGGTGGAGCCGAGCTTGTTGGGCCTTCTGGTGGACCACAGCGTGGGACCGAAGCCGACGAAGTAGCGGCGCACTTTCATCCCGGTGGCGCGCGCCACCCACATGTGGCCGCACTCGTGCAGCGCCACCGACACCAGAATGGCCAGCGCGAAAAGCGCCACACCGATGACCCACATCATTTTGTGGTGACAACCTCCCGAGAAACCGCGCCCCTTGCCCGGTCCCGGGCCCAGCGCTGCGCGTCAAGTACTTCTTCCACGGTAGCTGGTTCGGCGGCCCACTGGTCTGCGGCGTGCAGCACGTCGGCGATGGTTCGCACGATCGCAGGGAACCGGATCCGGCCGTCCAGGAAGGCCTCCGCGGCCTCCTCGTTGGCGGCGTTGTAGACCGCGGTCAGGCAGCCACCCCGCTGGCCTGCCTCGCGTGCCAGCTCGACGGCGGGGAACACGGCAGCGTCCAGCGGCTCGAAATCCCAGGTCGAGGCGGTGGCGAAGTCGCAGGCCAGCGCCGCGGCGGGCACGCGTGACGGCCAGCCGAGGGCCAGCGCGATGGGCAGCCTCATATCCGGCGGGCTGGCCTGGGCGATCGTCGAACCGTCGGCGAACGTCACCATCGAGTGCACGACGGACTGCGGGTGAACGACGACCTCGATGCGCTCATAGGGGACGCCGAACAGCAGGTGGGTCTCGATCAGCTCGAGACCCTTGTTGACCAGCGACGCGGAGTTCAGCGTGTTCATCGGGCCCATCGACCAGGTCGGATGCGCGCCGGCCTGCTCGGGCGTGACGTCCTCGAGTCGCTCGGCGGCCCAGCCGCGGAACGGGCCGCCCGAGGCGGTCAGCACGATTTTGGCCACTTCGTCGGGGGTGCCGCCCCTCAGGCACTGGGCGATCGCGGAATGTTCGGAGTCGACGGGCACGATCTGGCCAGGCTTGGCCGCCTTCAACACCAGCGGCCCTCCTGCGATCAGCGATTCCTTGTTCGCCAGCGCCAGCCGGGCGCCGCTGGCCAACGCCGCTAGCGTCGGTTTGAGGCCCAGTGCGCCCACCAGCGCGTTGAGCACGACGTCAGCCTCGGTGTTCTCCACCAGCGAGGCGGCGGCTTCCGGGCCGCTGTGGGTGACGTCGCCGACCTTCTCCGCGGCGTCGGGGTCGGCCACCGCGATGTTGGTGACCCCGGTTTCGGTGCGTTGCCGCGCCAGCAGGTCAGGGTTTGCGCCGCCCGCGGCCAGTCCGACCACCTCGAAGCGGTCGGGGTTGGCGGCGATCACGTCGAGCGCCTGGGTGCCGATCGAACCGGTGCTCCCCAGGATCAGCACGCGCAGCCGGTTACTCACCGATCTATTGTGCCCGCTCCCCGCGAGCTGGGCGAAAAAGTGACCCAACTATGACGTCGACGTCCCGCTCCCATCCGTGATCGGCATCACGCCGAATGCCAGGTGTCATGCCAATGGGCGGCGACCGCTCGCCCGTGACTTAGGAGTCGAAGCACCAATGAGAAATGTTCACCGCAGCACCCTGACCGCGGCCACCATCGCCGCGATGGCGGTCCTCAGCCTGTCGGCGTGTTCCAACGACAGCTCGACCAGCGCTTCAAGCTCATCCGAGGAGACGACATCCGCCGAAGCGATGACCTCGGCTCCTGCCAGCCCATCCGCGGCAGCCGATCCGGCCGCGTCCCTGATCGGTTCGAGCTGCGCCGCCTACGCCGAACAGGTGCCCGACGGCCCCGGTTCGGTGGCGGGGATGGCGCAGGATCCGGTGACGGTGGCGGCATCCAACAACCCGATGCTCAAGACGCTGACGCAAGCGTTGTCGGGACAGCTCAATCCGCAGGTGAACCTCATCGACACCCTCAACAACGGTGAGTTCACCGTGTTCGCGCCGACCGACGACGCGTTCGCGAAGATCGACCCCGCCACGATCGAGAAGCTCAAGACGGACAAGGATCTGCTGACCAGCATCCTCACCTACCACGTGGTCTCCGGCCAGGCCAGCCCCGCGAAGGTGGCAGGCACCCACAAGACGGTGCAGGGCGCCGACGTCACCGTCACCGGAGAAGGCAACGGCCTCAAGGTGAATGACGCCGGGCTGGTGTGCGGCGGTGTCTCGACGGCCAACGCACAGGTGTACATGATCGACACCGTGCTGATGCCGCCCGCCAGCTAGGCCCTGTTCCGCCGCCAGCAGACGTGAAAACCCCCAAAGAGGTTGGTTTTTGGGGGTTTTCGCGTCTTCTCGGCAGAAGGAGTACCCCATCCAAAATGCTTGTGATTCCGAATACCTGACATGCTCACACTCGTACTGATCGGCTTCATGGGCGGTCTGATCACCGGTGTCTCGCCGTGCATTCTGCCGGTGCTCCCGGTGATCTTCTTCTCTGGCACGCAGGGCGGCCGCTCGGAGACCACCGAGGCGGGCGGCGGCATCGCGGTCGCAGTCGAGACCAAGCCCGCGTTGTCGGATCGGCTGCGGCCCTACCGGGTGATCGGCGGCCTCGTGCTCAGCTTCAGCCTGGTCACACTCATCGGCACCTCCCTGCTGTCGCTTCTGCATCTTCCGCAGGACGCGATCAGGTGGGCCGGGCTCATCGCACTGACCGTGATCGGCCTCGGTCTGATCTTCCCCCGGTTCGAAGAGATTCTGGAGAAACCGTTCAGCCGCATACCCCAGCTTCAAATGAGCGAAGGCAGAAGCGGTTTCGGGTTGGGGCTGGCACTTGGGGTGTTGTATGTGCCCTGCGCGGGGCCGGTGCTCGCCGCGATCGTTGTGGCGGGTGCGACGGGCTCGATCGGCCTCGACACCGTCGCGCTGACGATCTCGTTCGCCATCGGTGCCACCCTCCCCCTGCTGATCTTCGCGCTGGCAGGTCAGCGGGTTGCCCAACGGGTCGGCACATTCCGTCGCCATCAGCGCCGCATTCGCGTCGTCGCTGGCATCGTGATGCTGGCGTTCGCCGTTGCATTGGTGTTCAACGTTCCCGCCAAACTGCAAACGGCCATCCCGGACTACACAAGCTCGCTGCAGGACAAAGTCGTCGCATCCGACGAAATACAGGAAAAGCTGAACCTCGGCGGTTTGGTCAACGACCAGAACCGGGAGCTTTCGAACTGCAGCAACGGCGCCGCACAGCTCGAAAGCTGCGGCACAGCACCGGATATCAAGGGGATCACCGGCTGGCTCAATACTCCCGACGGCGCCCCCCTCGACCTGAAATCGTTGCGCGGCAAGGTCGTTCTGATCGATTTCTGGGCGTACTCGTGCATCAACTGTCAACGGGCCATCCCGCACGTGGTCGATTGGTACGGCAAGTACAAAGACCTGGGCCTCGAGGTCGTCGGTGTGCACAGTCCCGAGTACGCATTCGAGAAGAACGCGGGCAATGTCGCCAGTGGCGCCAAGGACCTTGGTATCACCTACCCGGTCGCTCTCGACAACGGCCTGTCGACTTGGACGAACTATCGCAACCGCTACTGGCCCGCCGAATACCTGATCGACGCGAATGGCACTGTGCGTCATATCAAGTTCGGCGAGGGCGACTACCCCGTCACGGAGAACCTGATCAGGGAACTGCTCGTTGATGCGAACCCCGATGTGGAGTTGCCTGCGCCGAGCGACTCCGCCGACCAGACCCCTGATGCCGGTCAGACGCCCGAGACGTATCTCGGCGTCGGCAAGATGGTGAACTACGGCGGTTCCGACCAATACAGCGAGGGCACCGCGGACTTCACCTACCCGACGAGCCTCGCGGACGACAGTTTCGCCTATCGAGGGCGCTGGACGTTGGACTTCCAAGGTGCGACGGCGGAATCGGACGACTCGCGGATTTCATTGAAATACAACGCGAAAAACGTCTACATCGTCGCGGGCGGCGAGGGCGATGTGACCGTGACGAGCAACGGCAAGACGACAACAGTGCCGATCAGCGGCGCGCCGACGTCACACCAGCTCGTGTCGAGTGGCGCCGTCACGCGCGGAGAGATCGAAGTGCAATTGAGCAAAGGATTGCAGGCGTTTTCGTTCACATACGGCTAACGATTTCGAATCTGCACCAATCCGTCGGTGACGCGGCGCCGAATACCAAGTGGAAACCGGAAATGAAGAGGCGGCAGTAGAAGCCGTCCGCGACAAGGGAGTGAAACTCAATGAAGAACACCAAACGGACGGTCGCGGTTGCCGGCTTGGCCGCTGCTGCAGCCATGGGCATGTCCCTGACCCTTGCGGGACCAGCGTCGGCCGAACTGGTCGGCCCTTCGTGTACCGCGTACGCCGAAAAGGTACCGACAGGTCCCGGTTCAGTGGCCGGGATGGCAATGGATCCGGTCGCGGTTGCCGCGTCCAACAACCCGATGCTGACCACGTTGACCAAGGCGATCTCCGGCCAGGTCAACCCCGAGGTCAACCTCGTCGACACGCTCAACGGCGGTGAGTTCACGGTCTTCGCGCCCACAGACGATGCGTTCGCCAAGATCGATACCGCCACGATGGAGAAGCTGAAGACCGACAAGGATCTCCTCACGAAGATCCTGACCTACCACGTGGTCCCGGGCCAGGCCAGCCCCGCTCAGGTCGTGGGCACTCACAAGACCGTCGAGGGTTCCGACGTGACGGTGACCGGTATGGGTATGGGCATGGACACCGACCTCAAGGTCAATAACGCGTCTGTGGTGTGCGGCGGTGTCTCGACCGCGAACGCACAGGTGTACATGATCGACACCGTGCTGATGCCACCGATGTGAACTAATTTCCACCACAACTGAATACGCCGGCACAGCCCGACCGAGCTCCTACGGTCGGGCTGCTGCCGTCGGGTCGACGCTTGCCTCGATCTTGACCACACGGTTGTCACGCATGGTGAGCACGATGACGGCGAACAGCCGCCGTTCGGCGAAGGCAAGCAGGACCGGCTCGCCCACCGGCCCGCTCACTAGGGTCGCGCCGTGTCCGAGATAGCGAAGCAGGTTGGTGCCCACTTCGTCTGGGCCGTGGTTGATTTGAGGCGGCGGTGCGGCGTCGCCCAGTATTGTGCCGACGCCCCACACCGTCGGATCCAGCACGGCGGTCAGCGCCTGCAGGTCACCGTTGGCGCATGCGGTAATGAATTTCTCGGTGACGAGCTGATGTTCGGCATCGGCGATGTCGGTGAGCGGAGGTGAAACGGCGGCGAACTTGCCGCGTGCACGTCGCGCGAGTTGGCGACAGGTGCCAACGGGCCTGCCGACCGTCGTGGCGATCTCGTCGAACGGCATCTGGAAGACGTCGTGCAGCACGAACGACACTCGTTCACCCGGCGACAGCCGACGCAGCAAGTCCAGCATCGCCTCGCGAACCTCGTCGTCGAGCGTGACGCGGTCGGCCGGGTCCGGCTCCGAGGACCGCACCACGTCGTCCGATTCCACGTCCTCGGGGCGTTCGTAGCGGGCGCGGGCCGACCGCAGCTGGTCGAGGCACAGCCGTCCGGCCACCACGGTGAGCCAGCCGCGAACGTCGTCGATGTCGTCAAGGTCCGCTCGCGAGAGTCGGAGGAACGCCTCCTGCGCGACGTCCTCGGCCTCGCCGACATCACCGAGCATTTGGTAGGCGAGGTTCACCAGGTAGGGGCGATGGCTGCGCCATGCCGCTTCCACCGACGCTGGTTCGGTCATGTACTTACGACGAATCAGTGGCGCGAAAAGTTACGCGCGCCCCGATGTAACTTTTTTTGAAGTCGCCTCGTCCTTGGTTGCATGAACACAATTCTGGTCACGGGCGCAACAGGCAACGTGGGGCGTCCTCTAGTCAAAATGCTCGCGGACGCTGGTGCGCAGGTTCGCGCAGTCACCCGCCGACCCGATGCCGCGCAATTTCCCGCAGGCGTCGAGGTGGTCGAGTCGGCGACCGCAGGCGTCCGCGGTGCATCCGCAGTCTTTCTGAACTCGCGTGCGCTCGGCGACGAGCTGGCGACGGTGGTCGATTCAGCCCGCCGCAAGGGTGTCAGACGACTTGTCGCACTGTCGGCCATCAACGCCGACGACGACTTCTCACTTCAGCCGTCACGGTTCCGCGGCGACCGCAACAGGGAGGTCGAGCAGTACGCCGTCGAATCCGGTCTGGAGTGGGTGAGCCTGCGACCGACCGTCTTCGCCACCAACTTCTTCGGCATGTGGGGTCCGCAGATCAAAGCCGGCGACGTGGTCAGCGGACCCTACGCAGCGGCGTCGACGGCGCCCATCGTCGACTCCGACATCTCCGCGGTGGCGACGCACGCTCTGCTCGGCGACGAGTTGGTCGGGCAGAAGGTTCCGCTGACCGGCCCGCAGGCGCTGACCAATGCGGAACTCGTGGACGTCATAGGCGCCGTTCTCGGGCGCAGGCTGCGCTACCAGGAGGTGCCCGCCGACCTCGTGCGTCAACGATTCATCGGACTGGGGTTCTCGCCCGAGTTCGCCGACGCATATATGGGTCTGCTCGAGACGACACTCACCGAGCCCGCAATCGTCACCCACGATGCGGAAAAGATTCTCGGCCACTCGCCGCGGAGCTTCGGTGACGCTGTGGCCGCCAACCGCGGCTTGTTCAGCAATTAACCAGGGAGACAACACATGTCGGATCTACATCCACCTCGCTATCTGAAACCGATGAACCGATTCATCAAAGCTCTGCAGAGACTCGGCATTCGCACAGGACCCGCGATGGTGCTCACCGTGCCAGGCAGGAAGTCCGGCAGACCACGCAGCACGCCCATGACGCCGTTCACCTACCGCGGCGAGTTGTACACCGTGGCGGGCTATCCGCGCGCGGACTGGGCGGCGAACGCGCGGGCCGCCGGTTCCGGGACGTTGTCGCGTGGTCGCACGTCGCGGGAGGTCACGATCGTCGAGTTGGACGCCGAACAATCACGGCCGGTACTGCGCGCTTTCCCGGTCCAGGTTCCCGTCGGCGTCGGATTCGCGAAGCGCTCCGGGCTTGTGCGGGACGGCACCCCGGACGAGTTCGAGGCGCTCGCAGGACGATTGGCCGTGTTTCGGTTCGACGCTGCCAGCTAGCCGACGACGCCTGCCGTCGCGCGCGACACGATGATGTCCCCGGAACCGGTTTTCACATGCACGCGCAGGGTTTCATCGCCCTCGACGGGTCCGTCGGACGGCTTCAGGCTGTTTCGCACCTCGCCGGAATGTGTCCTCAGCTCGAGCTTTGCAGCAGTGCCCTCCTCGACACCGACATGGGTATCACCACTGCCGCTCTGCACGGACACCTCACCCGATTCGGCCGCCGTCACGACGATGTCGCCGGATGCGGTCTG
>CADEGF010000060.1:0-18304 GCA_902826815.1 uncultured Mycobacteriaceae bacterium | reverse complement strand
GTCTGACCGACAGTGCGCCGCTGGCGGCTCGGAACTTGACGTCGCCGGTGAGTTCACCGAATGCGGCGTCACCGGATGCGGTCGACACGCTTGCCTCGCCGACCAAGACGTCGACGGAAACTCCACCGGAGGCACTGTCCGCCTTCAATTTTCCGGTGACTGATTCGATCGCCGCGTCTCCACTGGCGGTGGCATGCCTGCAGTCGCCGTACGCACCTTCGGCGCGCAGCTGCGCAGATGCGGACGACACCTGAAGACACGAACGTGACGGGAGCTCGATGTCGATGGCGACGGCACCGCCCCGACCGAGTGAGATGAAGCGTCGACCGGCCGAAACGGTGAGTGTGCCGTTTCGGAACTCGACACGCGCGCTCTCCGCCACCCGGACGTCGGAGGCCCGGTTCGGGTCCCGCGGCCTGACCGCAACGACGGTGTCGTCGCGGTCGGTCGCGACAACGTGGACAGAACCGCTGACGACCTCGACGGAGACCGTGATCGGCTGTGGCGTAGGAAATGTCGGCATGATCTCTCCTCAGTGTGTGATGTGGGTGGTCAGCGGACCCAGCCGCTGAAGTGCTTGTCGGTGTTTCCCCGCACCGGACGTCTGCCGCCGAGGGCCGACGCGACGGCACGGACCAGCCACGCGTTCACCGACAGACCTTCGGAGCGTGCGGCCGCGTCCACCGGGGACCGAAGGCTCTCCGGTAGCCGCAACGTCACCCGCCACGTGCCGCCGTCGTCGTCGGGCTCCGGCATTGCGGGTACCGGGTCTGGCTCATCCCCGACCGCAGCGCTGACGGTGAACTCCGGATCGCGTCCCCGCAGCCGCACGTCCACAGACCGAGGTGCGAGCTCGCGGGTGATCTCCTCCGCCGCATCCGACAGCGCCTCGAGCAGTGCGAGCCGGATCGCCGAGTCGAGCGGGGCTGTCAGTCGGTCGGCGAGAGCCTGCGCGTCCTGGCCGCCTGCCGCGGCGGCGACGCCCAGTTCGTGGCGCACCCCATCGACATACGGTTGCAGGTCCATGGTGTCATGTTGACATCACTTTGATGTCACCGCAACATCAGTGTGACGTAGGGCCTGCTACCTGCACTTCTCCATGATCGTCTCGGCGAATCGTTCGATCGACTCGCGATACCCCTCCACGCCCCGCCCCGTCTGGGTGCCCATCCACGGCCGGACCATCACCGCGGTGATGCCCGCGTCCTCGGCCCGCCGATAGACGTCGACGGACGGCGGCTCGAGCAGCGCCAGCAGAACCTCGAACGGCTCGTTCTCCCGCCCGTACTCGTGGCGCAGTTCGGTCAGCCGCTTGGCGTAGCCGACCGCCTCGTCCCATCCGTACGCATAGCCGACCCAGCCGTCGCAGAGTCGCGCCGCACGCCGCAGTGCGGCCTCGGACTCGCCGCCGACCATGATCGGCACGGGGGTGGGCGGATGGGGTTCGATCATCATCTCGGGCACCTGGTAGTACTCACCGCTCCAGGACACCCAGCCGCCACGCCACATCTCCCTCAGCGCGGGAATCATCTCGTCCAGCCGCCTGCCGCGGTTGGTGAAGTCCTGGCCCATCAGCTCGTACTCCTCGCGCATCCAACCGATGCCCGCGGCAAGCGACACCCGTCCTTCTGACACGACGGCGGCGGTCGCCACCAGCTTTGCGACCTCCAACAGGGGTCGAGCGGGTGCGACGTAAATCGCGTTGGAGAACCGGAGCCGACTGGTCACGGCTGCCATCGCGCCGGTCATCACCCAGCAGTCCGGCCACGGCGTTTCCGGGGTCCACCCCGGCTTGCCCGACTCCGAGTCGGGATACGGCGACGACAGGTTGCGCGGGTAGATCATGTGGTCGGAGCACAACATGCCGTCGTATCCGGCCTCATCGAGCATCTTGGCGACGGGGACGGCCTCCAACGGGTCCGTGAACGCCGTCCCCGACCAAAACTGCATCCGTCATCCTTCCGTCAGCAACGCTCGTTGTTTCTTTAGCCTGACATTCGGGCAGCATCAATGACATGCCGACTCTGTTGTGGTTCCGCCGGGACCTGCGGCTGCGCGATCTGCCGGCGCTGCTGGACGCCGCGCAGGACAACGGCGACGTGCTGGCCTGCTATGTGCTCGATCCGCGGCTGAAGTCGTCCTCCGGAGCGCGGCGGCTGCAGTACCTCTACGACGCGCTGCGGGTACTCGACGAAGCACTCGACGGCAGGCTGATGGTGACGCGCGGACGACCCGAGAAACGAATCCCCGCACTCGCCAAATCGATCGGCGCCACCTCTGTGCACGTATCGGCCGAGTTCTCGCCTTTCGGCAAGCGCCGCGACGATGCGGTCCGCGGTGCGCTCGGCGACATTCCGCTCGAGGCGTCGGGTTCGCCGTACCTCGTATCCCCCGGCCGCGTCGTCAAGGGCGACGGTGGCCCCTACAAGGTGTTCACCCCGTTCTATGGCGCATGGCAAAAGCACGGCTGGCGAACGCCCGCGAAGTCGGGCCCGAAATCGGCCAATTGGATCGACCCGGCCGACGTCAAGGGCGGCGTCGAAATCCCGGATGCCGGTGTAAAACTCGAGTTGCCCGCCGGTGAAACGGCGGCGCTGCGCCAATGGAAGAAGTTCGTCGACGACGATCTCGCCGACTACGCCGACACCCGCAATCGACCCGATCTTCCTGGCACCAGCCGAATGTCGGCCCACCTGAAGTTCGGCACCATCCATCCGCGCACTATGGCGGCAGACCTTGGTCGGGGCACGGGCGCGCAGGCGTACTTGCGGGAGTTGGCCTTTCGCGACTTCTATGGCGCGGTGCTCAGCGAATGGCCCGACAGTGCGTGGTGGAACTGGAACAAATCCTTCGACTCGATGCAGCTCGAAGAAGGCCCTGACGCGAAGAAGTCGTTCGAGGCGTGGAAGGCGGGACGAACCGGTTTCCCGATCGTCGACGCGGGGATGCGGCAGCTCGCCGAGACCGGCTGGATGCACAACCGGGTGCGGATGATCGTGGCGTCGTTTCTGGTCAAGGACCTTCACCTGCCCTGGCAGTGGGGCGCGCACTACTTCCTCGAACAGTTGGTGGACGGCGATATGGCCAGCAATCAGCACGGCTGGCAGTGGGCGGCGGGGACGGGAACTGATGCCGCACCGTACTTCCGGGTGTTCAACCCGACCACGCAGGGCGACAAGTTCGATCCCGACGGCGTCTACGTCCGACGGTGGGTTCCCGAGGTGGACGGCGACCATTACCCCGACCCGATCGTCGACCACAAGGCCGAGCGCGAAGAGGCTCTGCGCCGCTACAACGCGCTCACTTGAGCGTCAGCCCACCGTCCATCGGCAGCGCGACACCGGTGAGGTGGCGGCCGGACCGACCGCAGAAATACACGATCGCATCGGTGACCTCGGCCGGCTCCATCGGCGGCATAGACAGTTTCGGCCGCTGAGCCTCGCCGAACTCAGGCTGGTCGCCGACGAGCAGGCCCATCGCCTCATTGATGATCATCGGCGTCGCAACGCCGCCCGGATGCACGGAGTTGACCCGAATGTTCTTCTCCGCCAATGACGTGGCGTAGTGGCGCATCACGCCAATCACACCGTGCTTGGCGGCGGTGTAGCCGGCGGCGCCGTGGCTCATCGTGTCGAAGGTGGTGCTGACCGATTTGAATCCCGCCGCCGAACTGGTGATGACGATCGCACCCCCCTCGCCGTGGTCGAGGATCGCGGGCACGGCCGCTTCTATGGTGAAGTAGACGCCCTTCAGGTTGACGTCGATGGCGTCGACGAAGGCCGAAATGTCGAACCGCTGCTTACCGGCTGCGGGAAAGATTCCGGCGTTGGCCAACACGAAGTCGACCCGGCCGAATTCGGCGACGCCCTTGGCGACGACGTCCTTGAGTCGTTCGAAGTCCCGGACATCGGCCCGCTCGGCGACGATTCGCCGACCGGTCTTCTCGACGAGGTTGACGGTCTCGTCGAGGTCTTCGGATGTCGGCATCGGGTAGGCGACGCTGTCGAGCTGATCGCACAGATCGACGGCGATGACGTCGGCGCCCTCCTCGGCGAACCGAACCGCATGGCTGCGGCCCTGGCCACGCGCCGCGCCGGTGATGAAGACGACTTTCCCGTCGAACTGTCCTGGCATGACGCACCACACTACGTCGGTGCGTAGTAGTCATGTCAGAATGGCGGCAGCACTAGGCCCGACAGCGATGAGCGCTTGCGCGAAGAGCAGACACCCCCGAGGAGCAGCCCGTGGTGAGCACCGAGTTGGACAACACGCATGGTGTCGACGTCGAGGATGTGCCGTCGGCGGCATGGGGCTGGTCCAAGGAGAACCACAAGTGGATCCAGATCGGCGGCATCCTCTCCGCGCTCTTCATGCTGGCGATGCTGAGGGGCAATCACGTCGGGAAGGTCGAGGACATCTTTCTGGTCGTGTTCGCCATCGTGATCTTCGGCGTTGTGGCACGCGACTGGTGGCTGCGCCGTCGCGGCTGGACCAGGTAGCCGTCAGGTAGCCGCGGCCACCGGCAGCACCGCTCCGACCGGCGTCAGGTTGCCGGTGATGCCCGCCGCCGCCCGGATTTCGCTGAATGCTTCGAGCATCGCGTCGGTCGCTTCGTGCGGATCGTCGAGCGTGCGGTCGTCGGTGAGCACGGAGATGGCCAGCTGGTCGACGTAGCTCCACACGGTGATGTTCATCCCGCTGCCGCTTACCACCGGCCCGACCGAGTAGATCTCGCTGACCGTCGCACCCTCGATCACGCCACGCTCCCGCGGGCCCGGAACGTTGGAGATGGTCAAGTTGAAGACACTCGCCGACTCGAGCCGCCTTGCCTGCGCGCGGAAGAACGACGGCGCAAGCGACGGCGGCAGGTAGGACATCCACGCGGGCAGCAGCGCCGGGCCGAGGAGCTTGTTGTTCTCCTTGGCGATGCCGGACCCGGCCGCGGCCAGCCTGACCCGCTCAAGCGGGTCGTCGATGTGCACGGCCAGCGAGGGCGTGATGTACGTGAACTCGTTGCCCGCCAACCGTTCCCGCGACGGGTTGGTGCTGACCGGTACGCCGGCGATCAGCGGTGCGTCGGCCTTACCGTCGTAGCGCAGCAGCAGCTTGCGCAGCGCCCCGGCCGCCATCGCCAGCACCATGTCGTTGATGGTGACGCCGAGTTGCTTGCCGGTCTCCTTGACGTCTGCCAGTGCCAGCGGCGCCGTCGCGAACCGGCGGCCGGGCGTGACCATGTGGTTGATGAAGCAGTCCGGCGGCGAGAAGTTCTTGGCCAGATCGGGGTGCGCGCCGCGTTCCTTGGACCGTCGCCTGACCCTCGATACCCCGGTCGCCGTTTCGTTCAGCAGCCGCGGCAGCTTGCGAACGAGCCCGACGTGATCGCGGGCCGCCGCCTTCAGCAGCGCGGGACGGGTCCGCGCGATATCGCGTTCGGAGAACATGCCGACGACTTCGGTCGGCCCTTGCGGACCCATCGCCATGGCCATCTGGTTGGCCGACGCCATACCGTCGGCCAGTACGTGATGG
Organism: uncultured Mycobacteriaceae bacterium; assembly: GCA_902826815.1. Taxonomy (GTDB): domain Bacteria; phylum Actinomycetota; class Actinomycetes; order Mycobacteriales; family Mycobacteriaceae; genus Mycobacterium. The sequence goes on along the minus strand of CADEGF010000060.1, from coordinate 12,778 downwards.
ACCTTGTGGATGATCGCGATCCGGTCGTCGGCAAGGCCCTCGGCGATGTACATCTCCCAGAGCGGCCGATGCCGGTCCAGCGGAGTGCTGGCGATCTCGCCGATCAGCTGGTCGAGTTCGCGACGGCCGCCGGGCGCGGGCACCCGAGCCTGCCGGACGTGATAGTCGAAGTCGATGTGGTCGTTGAGCACCCACATCGGATGATGCAGCTTCATCGGGATGTCGACGAGCTGGTAGCGAAGCGGCGCCATCGCCTGCAGCCGAGGGAACGCCACGGCACGGAACACGTCGAAGTCGTAGCCGGGCACTCCGGACACATCGAGGATGCCGATTTTGAGAGTGTGCATGTGGATTTCCGGCGTCTCCGTGTAGAGCATCAACGCGTCCACACCGTTGAGTCGTTTCACATTCGCCCCTTCGTCGACGAGTCCGACTCGTGTACCCGATATTGGACTCCAACCGACGCCTGCGCAGGCGACTTCCGGGAAAGTTCCACCCGGCCCATTACGGCCGGCCGGTCCTTTGTCAAGCTTTGGGAATGAGTCTCGTCACCGGACGCGGTCCCCTGAGCAAGGATCCTGCAGGCTGGTTCTCACCGCCGCTGCCCGACGACGTCGTTTTCGTCGAGCCTCACCCACGCCGCGTGCAGGCGTTGCGCGGCGACGCCGTGGTGATCGACACCGAGCGGGCGCTCCTCGTGCACCGCACCGGGCGTCCGCTGCTCTTCGCGTTTCCGCCCGACGTGGTCGGCGACCTACCGCACGAACCCGTCGCCGAAGCACCGGGATACGTGCACGTGCCATGGGACGCGGTGGACACCTGGGTCGAAGAAGGCCGCACGCTCGTCCACTACCCGCCGAACCCGTATCACCGTGTCGATTGCCGCCCGACGGAGCGCAGGCTGCAGGTCTCCGTCGGCGGCACAACCCTCGTCGACACCTCGGCCACGATGGTCGTCTTCGAAACGGCGCTCGCGCCCGTGCTCTACTTGGCACCTTCGCAGGTGCGTACCGACCTGTTGCGACGTACGGAGACGAGCACGTACTGCAACTACAAGGGCTACGCCACGTACTGGTCGGCCGTGATCGATGACTCCGTCGTCGAGGACGTCGCGTGGAGCTACGACGACCCGCTGCCCGAAACCCTGCCCATCAAGGGGTATTTTGCCTTCGACGCCAACCGCGCTGACGTCGTCGCCGAGCTCCCCGAGTTGTGAGCAGCTACCAGACGCGGATCCAGTCGACGAGCATCTGCACGGGATAGGTTCCCCCACTTGGGTCGCCGCCGCCGGAACCTGCGACCGCGAGGTTCAAGATCGGATAGACCTTGTAGCCGGGGTTGTTGAACGGCCAATCCGCGAGCGAGTTCGCCGGAACGGTGAAATACGGCGCCGCCCCGTCCGAGTAGTCCTTCCAGAAGCTCATGCCCGAGTCGTCCCACTTGACTCGCCACGTGTGCCAGCCGGTGTCCAACGCGACGTTCTGCGTCGCCCATTCGGAACCGTTGGCCTTGGCGTGAACGGTGGTGCCCGACGGCCACTTGCCGTTGCCGTACCACTCGATGACGTCGATCTCACCGTCGGCGTCGCTGGACAGCCAGAAGGCCGGCCATGCACCAGGGGTCAGGCATTCGAATTTGATCCGGGCTTCCCAGGTGTAGCCGATGCCGCCTTCCCACTTGGTGTTGATCTTGCCGCCGTAGTAGGTGTCGCCGTCTTTGAACGCCTTGATGACGAGGTTGGACTTGCCGTCCAGATAGACGTTGCGGCGATCGTCGCGGTACTGCCCGACGTTCTCGGGCAACTCCCAGAACGTTGGATCCTTCATCGTCTCGCGGGCCTTGGAGATCATCCACTTCGAGGTATCGGGAGACGAACCCGCAGGCCCGTCGAAGTTGTCCTCGAAGACGTATGACGGCGCCGCACCGGCTTTCGGAAGCGGGATAGCCGCCGACAGCAGGCCGAGCCCCGATAAATACATCATGCTGCGACGATCCAATTCAGGCATGACAACAAATGAAAGCCGTAACGACGGACCGGATGCAAATCTGGACGGTCCCTGAGCGCTTCACGCAGAGTCCGGAAGGTCGAAACCGTCCAGGTCAGGCAGGGTTCGTCGGCAAATTTCGCGAGCTTCGTCGGCAGGCAGCCCGAATAGCCGCAAAACGTCCTCGGTGACGGAATCGGACGCCGCCGCGTCGTCGCGGTCGGGTTGGTTGCGCAGCAGGTTGCCAAGGCCGAGGAGCGCACCACCCGCGACCGAAAGGGCGAGTTCGGGGTCGTCGACCGTGAAGCGGCCTGCCTTCACCCCAGCTTGGATATCGCGCAGCGCACGCGGCGCGAGACCGATCTCCGAGGAAAGCAATCTGGTGCCATTGGCCAGCAGGATCTGGCTCTCCTGCGGACGTCTGCGGAACAACCGGCCGGTGAGACGGAAGCTGCAGGCGAACATTTCGGCCGGGTCCTCGATCGACGAGGTCAGATGGTCGAGCAGCGCGCCGTGCGCATCGAGCACCTCGGCGACGGCCGCCTCGAATAGCTGCTCCTTGCTTTCGAAGTGGTTGTAGAACGAGCCCATCCCGACATCGGCGGCCTGGGTGATCTCCAGCACGGGGACGTTCACCTTGCCTGCGGCGATGAAGGTCTGAGCGGCCTTGATCAGCGCGGCGCGGGTGCGTTGTTTACGCCGTGCCAGACGGTTGACGGGCGCCCCGGATGCTTCGGTCACGCAATCACGGTAGCAGAATCTGTCAGTTTTGAGGATTTCGTCAGAAGGTGTTGACTGAGTGTATCCCGGTATGTGACGATTTCGTCAACTTCTTGAGGAGGTCCTGATGAGCGGCACCGTAGGCGCCCACAACGAGCTGCACAGCGAGCAGGGTGCGCTGCCCGGCGAGCACACCGGTCGCGCCCGTAATCCCGTCATCAAGGTCGCCGACATCGGGTGGCTCGAGTTCGAGAAGCCGGATCTGGACCGCGCCGAGGCGTTCGCCAGCGCATTCGGTTTCACCATCGTCCTGCGCACGCCCGACGAACTGCAGTTGCGCGGCACCGACGCCGGATCACCATGTGTGCTGCTGCGCCGCGGCGCCCAATCGCGTTTCGTCGGAACCGCGTTCAAAGCAATCGACGAGGTCGACGTACTGCGGCTGGCCGAAGCCACCGGTGCGGCCGCCAAAGCGCTGCCCGAATCCCTGGGAGGCATCGCCGTCGACCTGACGGACCCGAGCGGTCTGCCCGTCCGCGTGGTCGCAGGCACCCACGAGTTGGCCGAACTCGCGCCGCAGCAGCCGCTCGTCTTCAACGTCGGGCACCAACTCAGCCGCACCAACACCACCCAGCGTCCGCCGCGGACGCCCGCAGGAGTCCAGCGCCTCGGCCACGTCGTGCTGCAGACCACCAAATACCTTGAGGCACTGGACTTTTACCTCGACAACCTCGGCATGGTCGTCAGCGACTTCCTGTTCTACACCGGCCAGCGGGCCCGCGGGCCGGTGATGAGCTTCATCCGCTGCGATCGTGGCTCCACCCCCGCCGACCACCACACCCTGGCGCTCGCGTTGGGGCCGAGCACTCGATACGTGCACTCGGCATACCAGGTGTGCGACCTCGACGCTCTCGCCGCCGGCGGTGAATACCTCGCCGAGAATGGCTATTTCCGGTCCTGGGGCATCGGCCGCCACATCCAGGGCAGCCAGCTTTTTGACTACTGGCGCGATCCGGACGGCTTCCTCGTCGAGCACTTCGCCGACGGCGACATGTTCGACAACACCCTGGAGCCAGGCTGGGCGCCGTTCACGGCCTCCGGGCTCGCGCAGTGGGGACCTCCGGTCACCAAGGACTTCCTCGGTATCAACCCCGGCGCCCTGCCCCATGAAGCGCTCTCCGTCGTCAACGCATTACGCACCAACAACGAATTCACCCTCACCCGCCTGCGCGGCCTACTGAAAGTAGCCAACTCGTGACCACTTCCATCCTCCGCACCGCCGGCGCCTGGTGGGTTCAAACCGACACCGGCGCAGCCGAAATCGCGACGACCGCCACCACTACTCGCGAACTGCTCGCCGACCGCGCCGCCATCGACGCGGCAGCACACAGCCCGGACACGGTGCCCGTCGACGGCCTACATCTTCTTTCACCGGTTACCGCACCGTGCCGCGTCGTGGCGCAGATGACGAACTACGCCTCACACGTCACCGATGCCGGAATGGACCCGAAGTCGATCCCCTTGACGTTCTTCCGCAAGTCGTCAGGGTCGGTCAGCGGGCCCCACGACGACATCGTCAAGCCGTCGCACGTCAAGTTCCTGGACTACGAGGTCGAGATCGGTCTCGTGATGGCGCGCGCGCTTCCTGTCGGCGCGGATGTCACCGAAGAGAATCTGGCCGACTACATCGCGGGCCTCGTCATCACCAACGACGTCTCCGCGCGGGATATCCAGCTCCCCCAGACCCAGTTCTACGAAGCCAAGTCCTACCCCACCTTCACACCCGCCGGCCCCGCCCTCGTTCTGCTGGATGCCGACGAGCTGAAGCGGTTCGGCGATCTACGGCTGCAGTTGCGGGTGAACGGCGAGGTCCGGCAGAACATGGTCGTCGAAGGCGACATGATCTACCGCCCGCTGCAGGCACTGCAGGCACTGACCCGCTTTCAGCGGCTCGACGCGGGAGACCTGGTGATGACCGGAACGCCTGCTGGCACAGCGCTGAGCGCACCGGCGAAGCCGATCGAGATCATCGGCAACCTGCTGCCGCCCGCAGTGAAGTGGAAGGCGTTCTTCAAGCGGCAGGCCGGCAACACCAAGTACCTGCACGACGGAGATGTCGTGGAACTCGGGATCGCAACCGACGACGGCGCCATCGATCTGGGTGCGCAGCGTACCGCTGTGAGGTACGGGTGACGCTCACCCGAGTACCGGTCGTGATCGTCGGCGCCGGGCCAACCGGCATCGCGGCCGCGACACTGCTGGCGCAGTACGGCGTCGAGAGCCACCTGCTCGACCGCTGGCCCGACGTCTACCCCCAGCCGCGGGCCGTGCACCTGGACGACGAGATCTACCGCATCGTCGCGCGGCTGGGCGTCGCCGACGAGTTCGGCGCGATTTCGCGACCCGCGCACGGACTTCGCCTGCTGGACAACACGATGCGGGTGCTCGCCGAGTTCCGGCGCAACACGTCGCGAAGTGTCAACGGATTCCCGCAGGCGAACATGTTCGACCAACCCGAGTTCGAGGTGCTGCTGCGCAACAACCTCAAACGGTATTCGCTGGCGACTTTTCGTGCCGATGCGGAGGTCACCGGAATCGTCGATCAGGGCGACGGGCGGGTGCGGGTCACCTTCGCCGACCTAGTAGACGGCAACGAGCATGCTGTCGATGCCGACTACGTGCTCGGCTGCGACGGGGCCAACAGTGTCGTGCGCCCCGGAATCGGCTCCTGCATGCAGGATCTCAAGTTCGAGCAACGCTGGTTGGTGGTCGATGTCGCCACCGATGCCGAACTCGACCAGTGGGAAGGCGTGCACCAGGTGTGTGATCCGGTGCGCGCTGGCACATACATGCGGATCGGAGATACCCGGTACCGCTGGGAGTTTCGGTTGTTGCCGGGCGAAACCGTCGAGGACTATGCGAGCCTGGCTTGCGTCGCACCGCTGATTGCCCCGTGGACGGCGCACGCCTCGGAAGACGAACTCGAACTGATCCGCGTCACCGAATACACCTTCCGCGCCCAGATCGCCGACAGATGGCGACGTGGCAACGTCTTCCTGCTTGGTGACGCCGCCCACCTCACCCCGCCGTTCATCGGACAGGGTATGGGGGCAGGCGTTCGCGATGCGATGAACCTGTCATGGAAGCTGGCGGCCGTCCTTGCGGGCGATCTCCCCGAGTCCGTCCTGGACAGCTACGAGCAGGAACGGAAACCGCACACCCGTGCGTTGATTCGGCTCGCGCTCAACGTCGGTCGGTCGATGACGTCGGGCGGCGAGTTCGGCAATCTGATTCGCCGCGTGGTCGTTCCGCGGATGCACCACATCCCCGGGCTGCGCGACAAGGTCGTCGACAGCAGGACGCCCGCACTGCACCGGTCGGCATTGGTCCACCGGTCACGCAGGCAGCGGTCGCTGACCGGCAGCCTCTGCCCGAACCCTGTGCTGCCCGACGGTCGTCGACTCGACGAGAGCATCGGCGCCGGCTTCACTCTCATCTCGGCGGCACCGCTGAGTGCCGAACACCGTGCACAACTCGAGATGCGCGGCACCGCAATTCATATTGCCGCGGCGGGTACGGAGCTCGCCGACTGGTTGCGCCGCGGACATTCGACTGCGGCGATCGTACGGCCCGACCGAACCGTCATGCGGGCGGGCAGAAACATCAACGAACTGTGCGATGCGGTACCGACTTTCACCACCAGCGGAGGACGACGATGATGCGCATCAAGGCGCCCTCCGACGTACCGGTGTACGAGGAGAAGATCTACTCCACCGAGGCCATCGTCGATCCGTATCCCCACTACGCACGGCTGCGCGAACGGGGACCAGTGGTGTGGCTGTCCCGGCACCGCCTCTACGCACTTCCGCGATTCGCCGAATGCAAGGCGGTTCTGCGCGACGACAAATCCTTCGTGTCGGGTGGCGGCGTGGCGCTCAACCCGTTCACCAATCGGCTGTCTCGAGGCACCACGCTCACCAGCGACGGCGCCGAACACGATCAGCGGCGAAAGCTGGTCGCCCACCGGATGTTGCCCCGTGCGCTGCGAGCCATCAGCGACAACGTCGACCAGCTCGCCGCAGACGTCGTCGCCGCCGCCGTCGGGCGAGGCGCGGTCGACGGGGTCGACGACTTGGCATCGGCATTGCCGCACGCGGTGGTGCCGGATCTGGTCGGATGGCCCCGAGACCAGCGAGTCAACCTGCTGCGATGGGGCGCAGCCACTTTCGACGTCCTCGGGCCGCTGAACAAGCAGGCCGTCACATCGGCGCCGGCCTCCCTGCAGATGCTGCGGTCCGCCAAGCGCGTGGTACGCCGGCGCAGCGTGATCGAGGGCAGCATGGCCCACGAACTGCTGGTCGCCGCGGATCGGGGCAAGCTGTCGCACTCCGAATGTGCGCCGTTGATGATCGACTACATCGCGCCGTCGCTCGACACCACCATCAGCGCGATCTCCAGCGCGCTGTATCTGTTCGCAACTCACCCGCAGCAGTGGCAGATCCTCAAGGACGACCCGTCGTTGGTCAACAACGCGATCAACGAGGTCGTCCGGTTCGAGGCCCCACTGCGCGCCTTCGCCCGGCACGCACGCGGTGACGCGGAGATCGCCGGTGTCCGGATTCCGGCGGGCGCACGCGTGCTGGTGATGTACGCATCGGCCAACCGCGACGAACGCGAGTGGGATGACCCCGACACCTTCGACATCCGCCGAGACGCCACCCGCCATCTCGGGTTCGGGCAGGGGGCGCACGCGTGTGCCGGTCAGGCCCTGGCGCGTCTGGAGACGTCGGCGATGCTGCGCGCACTGCTCGATCGCGTCGACCGTATCGAACTGACGGCAGAACCTACGTGGGCGCTCAACAACATCATCCGGCGCCACGAACGCATGCCACTCAAGCTCATCCCTGCTTGAGGCGCGGGAAAAGCGCCAGCGCGTTCGTCCTGTCGATCGCGGTACGGGCCTGATCATCCAGCGCGGCGTAATTCTCCAGCCCAGCGGCGAAGTACTGGCTTGCGGCCAGCGTCGCAAACGGAAAGTCGGACCCGAAGGTGATGTGCCCGGGTTTGGCGAAGGCAAGCAGCGTGGGCAGTGCCGCCTCTGTCGACGACAACGCGGTGTCGAAGTAGAAGCTGGACAACTCGTCCAGGCTCTCCACCGGATTGCGGCCGGTATCCGCCAGGATTCCCATGGCCATCCGGTGCGCTGCGTACGGTACGAAACCTCCCCCATGACTCAGGATGAACCGGATGTTGGGATACCTGCTCCGGATACCGTTGCGGACCAACAGGTATGCGGCGCGAGTGGTGTCAAGGAGAAAGTCCGTCGCCCATGGTACGACACCGGGCACGACCGGCCCCGGCAGCTCTGCGGGATGGACGAAGACCACGGCAAATCGCGCGTCGAGCGTCGCGAACAGGTCGTCCTGTCCCTCCTCGCCGACATACGTTCCGGCGTGGTTGGCCAGCACCACCACACCATCGGCGTTCAGTTCATCGAGCGCCCGGACGGCTTCGGTGACTGACTCGTCGACGTGCGGCAGGGGAAGGCTGGCGAAGAATCCGAACCGCTCAGGCGCCGACTCGGCAACGCAGGCGTTGAAGTCGTTGAGGTCGCGGGCGAGGCCTACAGCATCGGCCGCCGCTGGAAGGAATGTGGTTGCCGGTGCGGACACGGACAGGATGCCCGTTCCGACGTTCAGTTCATCCATCGTCTGCAACGCGGACTCGACGCTCCACTCGGGCATGGCCCGTCCACCGGCGTCACCGATTCCTGCTTTCTGCAATGCTTTCCGATAATCCGGCGGGATGACGTGGTTGTGCGTGTCGATACGAAGCATGGTGTGCAATCCTTCCATCTCAACTATCGGGAATACCCGCGCCTGCGAGGGCGGCGATGTTGTCCTCGCGACGCATCAGCGATTGAGCGCCGGTCTTGAACTGGGCGAGCTTGTCGACGATCGTCTGGCCTTCCGGGGTGTGGCCCCAGATGCTGATGCCTTGGTAGGTGGTCGGCTCCCAAGTGGTTTCGTCGACGACGATGGGATTCCAGCCGACCTCCCATTCGAAGCCCGACGGCGTCATCGCGTAGTAGGACAACTCCTTGTCGTTGGTGTGCTGACCCACGGCCAGTGCCATGTCGAAGCCCAGTTCCCTGACCCGTTGATACGAGGCCGTCATGTCGTCGAGGTCGGCGACCTGAACGTTCACGTGCTGCACGCGGGTGCGAATCGGGTTGATCGGCAACCTGTTCGCCGCGGCGATCGCTACCGAGTGATGGCGTTCGTTGACCCGCAGGAACCGGATCTTGAACTTGACACCACTGATCGTCTCGTCGATGTAGTCGGAGAGCCGGGCGTCGAAGACGTTGTTGTAGTAGCCGCGCACCTGATGCGGTTTCTTCGACGTGATCGCGACGTGGCCGAGCCCCGAGTCACCGGTGACGAAGCCGCCCCGCGTCGCCATCTCGAGTGGCGCGGTTCCAGGACGCGCGCGGGTGTACACCTCCTGAGCGAGACCGTTCGGTCCGGGAAACCGACCAAGACGTTCGACGCCGCGCAATGCCGCCTCCTCGTCGGTTCCCTCGACGACCGGCACCCCGTGACCGGTGACGCGGGCGACGACCTCGTCGAAGGTCTCGTGGTCGTCGAGCTGCCAGCCGAGCGCGGTGACGTCCTCGGCGGGGCCGCGCCGCAGCAGGAACCGGCACTCGTTGTCGTCGAGACGAAACCGCACGGAGTCGGCGACGGTGTCCTCGAGGTGCATGCCGATGGCGTCGCGGCCGAACCGCCGCCAGTCGGCGAACCTCTCCGTCTCGACCACCACGTAGCCGAGATGGACGTTGCCAAAGACCGATGGCCGGATCATGATCCGAAAGCCGATTTCTCCGAGAGGAACTCGGTGACCAGTGAGTTGAACAGCTCGGCCCGCTCCCATTGCATCCAGTGGCCGGTCGCAGACGTCATCACCAATTCGGCGTTGCGCATGATGTCGAGCAGCATCGGCCCGCCCGCCGGCCGGTTGACCTTGTCGTCGCGTCCCCACAGCACCAGCGCCTGATTGGGCAGGTCCTTCAACCGGTTGTCGCGGGTGAGGTCCATCCGCCACAACGTCCGCAATCCGGACGGCCTGCGCAGCGGCGGGTCGGCGACCACTTCGGGGTCGATCGACGCCGCATAGCGCAGATCGATCAACTCGTCGGGCACCGAGGTGCCGTCGTACACGAGGTATGTGCGGATGAACGTCGCCAGCTTGTCGCGGCTCGGGCCGTCGCCGCCGTAGTACGACAACAGGCTTTTCAGTCCGGCAGTCGGCAGCCCCCTGGTGGTGCCGATCCCGCCGGGTCCCATCAACACCAATTTGCCGACGCGGCCGGGAGTGTCGAGCGCCAGGCGCAATGCAGCGGCGCCGCCGTAGGAGTTTCCGATCAGATGCGCGCTGTCGATGTCGAGTTCGTCGAGCAGACCGCGGATCATGTCGGCGAGATAGCCGAACGGATCGTCGCGGTCGACGCCCTTTGCAGAGCGCCCGTAGCCGGGCATGTCGGGGACGATGACACGGAAGTGCTCGGCGAGCGCGTCGATGTTGCGCGAGTAGTTCGACACACCAGACGCGCCCGGCCCTCCCCCGTGCAGCATGACCACAGCAGGCCCGGATCCCGCTTCGGCCGTGAAGATCGGCTTCCCATAGACCGGAACGGTGTGTTCGACGAGGTTGGTGGTGATCATGTGGCGACTCCCGTTTCGATAGACGTGACAGCGACAGGTGCGGGCAGCGGCTGCCCGGATCGGCTTGCGGCATAGATGAATCCGTCTGGACGCAATACGACGGCGGTTGCCTTCTTTCGCCGCAGCCAACGGACCAAGGTGGGTTCGGTGACATGGATCATCGTGGCGCCACGGTCGGTCCAGGCCTGCGCCCCGGCCGGCGGGGTGTCGGTGTACAGGACGGTCCACTGACCCTTGAGGATCTCGTCGAGACGGACCTTCGCGCCGTCGACGTTCGTCACCCACGGTTGCGGGATCTGCCAACCGACCGCGGGGTGGCCACCGTCGGCGAGGAAACCCTCGCGATATCGGGCGTCGGGAATCCACGTCATCTTCACCAGCGCGGCGTCCATGCCGGGCAGCCGGGTCAGCGCACGGAAGGCGTGATTGCGAATCGACGCCACGATGGGGTTGCGTTCGGTGATGATCCTGCCGGTCAGGCACGCGCGACGGGTGACCTCGGTGACGTGCGGCTTACGCTCGGCTTGGTAGGAGTCGAGCAGCGAGTCGGGCGCCTGTCCCCGCAGCACCGCGGCCAGTTTCCAGCACAGGTTGGCCGCGTCGCGCACGCCTGCGGACATGCCCTGGCCGATCCACGGCGGCATCGCATGTGCGGCGTCGCCTGCCAGGAAGACGCGCCCGACGCGCCAGCGATCGGCGACTCGCACGTGGTGGCTGTAGATCACCGCGCGCAGGATCTTCACGTGTTCTCCTGTGATGCCCTGCTCGCCGAGAACCTTCCATATCGACTCGTCGCGCAGAAGGGTCTGCTCGTCCTCGTCGGTGCGCGCCGGGTACTCCCACCGGTGATGTCCGAGAGGGGTCGGGCAGTCGACCGTGGGACGCGTTGGGTTGCAATGGAACCGGAGCCGGTCGACCGAGTCCCACTCCTGCAGCACCTCGGTGTCGATGACGACCCACCGCTCGGTGTACGTGCGGCCCGAGTAGCCGACCCCGAGCAGGCCGCGGGTCGGCGACGAACCGCCGTCGGCGGCAATGACATAGGACGCACGAACCCGCTTGAAGGTGTCGGTGCGCAGGTCGGCCAGCATCAGCTCGACGTCATCCCCCTTGGTCAGCGCACGCAGGCATTCGTGTTCGAGCAGTACCTCGACGTTCGGGTAGCGGGCCACCCCGTCGCGCAGCACACCGTCGACCGCAGGCTGGTACAGGAACTGCTGGGGCGGATGCCCGGTCCCGCGCGGGGTGAGCCTCAGGTCGATGAACGGAACCCCGTCGGCGTCGACGAAGTTCAATGGGCGGTCGGGCAACATGTCCCGCTGCAGTCGCTCGGCCAGGCCGACCGACTGCCACACCCGCATGACCTCGTCGTCGGTGGAGATCGCCCGCGCCCGGCTGTACACGTCGGGGTCCCGCTCGATCACGAGCACCGTCAACCCCATTCGGCCCAGCAGGTTGGCGGCCGTTGCGCCCGTCGGCCCATAACCGATCACTGCCACGTCATATGCGTTGGTCATTCCGGGCTCTCATCGTCGAGAAACTTGTTCTGTAGTGATCGCTACGGTAATGTAGTAATCGCTACAGAGTCAACCCTCGATTTTCGGGAGCCGAGATGACCGAGAAAAAGCCGCAGGCGAGGCGTCGCAAGCGCGCCGACGGCGAGCTGTCGAGGGAGCGGATCCTGGATGCGGCTTCCGCGATCGCCGCGGAACGCGGCTACGAGGGCACGAGCATCGGGCTCGTCAGCAAGCAGTGTGGACTGCCGGCCAGCTCGATCTACTGGCACTTCAAGGACAAGGACGATCTGATCGCCGCGGTGATCGAACGCAGCTTCGGTGAGTGGCTCGCCGTGTGGCAGCTGCCCGAGGACGGCACCGTGAAGCAGCGCGTGGAGGGAATCGCGACGCAGACCGCAAAGGCACTGCTCGACTCCCCCGACTTCATCCGGCTCGGGTTGATGCTCGCCTTGGAGCGCCGCCCGGTGGAAGCCCGCGCCAGGACGATGTTCATCCGGGTTCGCGCTCGCGCGTTCGACCAACTGCTCGCGAACTTCTCCGATGTCATGCCCCAGCTGACCCACGCCGACGTGCACCAGTTGGCGACCTACGCGATGGCGGGCGCCGACGGTCTGTTCATCGCCAAAGAGATCGGCGGCGACGCCGTCGACCTGATCGCTCTGTTCGAGATGCACGGCCGCGCGATCTACGACACCGCTCACCGGTTGGTTGCGGACAAGCAGAGCCGAAAGTGAAGTCCGGCACGTTGATTCTGCGGTGAGGTCGCGAATCGCCCGCGGCGGATTCATACGGTCAATGCAACATCCATGGATTTGGGAGGTTGCGATGCCAA
>CADEGF010000059.1 GCA_902826815.1 uncultured Mycobacteriaceae bacterium | reverse complement strand
GTCGACTACTCGGGCCGTTCGGTCATCGTGGTCGGCCCGCAGCTCAAGCTGCACCAGTGCGGTCTGCCCAAGCTGATGGCACTCGAGCTGTTCAAGCCGTTCGTGATGAAGCGTCTTGTCGACCTGAACCACGCGCAGAACATCAAGAGCGCCAAGCGGATGGTGGAGCGTCAGCGCCCGCAGGTGTGGGATGTCCTCGAAGAGGTCATCGGCGAGCACCCGGTGCTGCTGAACCGTGCACCGACGCTGCACCGCCTCGGTATCCAGGCCTTCGAGCCGCAGCTGGTCGAGGGCAAGGCCATCCAGCTGCACCCGCTGGTCTGCGAGGCGTTCAACGCCGACTTCGACGGCGACCAGATGGCGGTGCACCTGCCGCTGAGCGCCGAGGCGCAGGCCGAGGCACGCATCCTGATGCTGTCGTCGAACAACATCCTTTCGCCCGCATCTGGCCGTCCGTTGGCCATGCCGCGTCTGGACATGGTGACCGGGCTGTACTTCCTGACCACCGAGATCCCCGGGGACATCGGCCAGTACACGCCGCCCGCCAAGGATCGACCGGAGACGGGTGTCTACGCATCGCCCGCCGAGGCGATCATGGCGCTTGATCGCGGTGCGCTGTCGGTGCGGTCCAAGATCAAGGTGCGGTTGACGCAGTTGCGTCCGCCCGCCGAGATCGAGGCCGAGCTGTTCGGTGACGAGGGTTGGAAGCCGGGCGACGCCTGGACCGCCGACACCACGTTGGGCCGGGTGATGTTCAACGAGCTGCTTCCGATCAGCTACCCGTTCATCAACCAGCAGATGCACAAGAAGGTGCAGGCGTCGATCATCAACGATCTCGCCGAGCGCTATCCGATGATCGTGGTCGCTCAGACGGTGGACAAGCTCAAGGACACCGGTTTCCACTGGGCCACCCGCTCGGGCGTCACCGTGTCGATGGCCGACGTGCTGGTGCCGCCGAACAAGCAGGAGATCCTCGACCGCTACGAGAAGGAAGCCGACGGGATCGAGAAGAAGTATCAGCGCGGTGCCCTGAACCACGACGAGCGCAACGGCGAACTGGTCAAGATCTGGCAGCAGGCGACTGAAGAGGTCGGTAAGGCGCTGGAGGAGCACTACCCCGAGGACAACCCGATCATCACGATCGTGAAGTCCGGAGCGACGGGCAACCTCACCCAGACGCGCACGCTGGCAGGCATGAAGGGTCTGGTGACCAACCCGAAGGGTGAGTTCATCCCGCGGCCGATCAAGTCCTCGTTCCGTGAGGGCCTGACGGTGCTGGAGTACTTCATCAACACCCACGGCGCCCGAAAGGGTCTGGCGGACACCGCTCTTCGTACCGCTGACTCGGGTTACCTGACCCGTCGTCTGGTCGACGTGAGCCAAGACGTCATCGTTCGCGAGACCGATTGCGAGACCGAGCGCGGCATCAACGTCACGCTGGCCGAGCTGCAGAACAAGGACATGGTCCGCGACGCGCACATCGAGACCTCGGCGTACGCGCGGACTCTGGCCGCCGATGCCGTCGACGAGAAGGGCAACGTCGTTGTCGAGCGGGGTCACGATCTCGGTGACCCGGCGATCGAGGCGCTGCTGGCGGCGGGCATCACCGAGGTCAAGGTTCGCTCGGTGCTGACCTGCACGACGGGCACCGGCGTGTGCGCGATGTGCTACGGCCGTTCGATGGCGACCGGCAAGCTGGTCGACATCGGCGAGGCAGTCGGCATCGTGGCCGCGCAGTCCATCGGCGAGCCCGGCACGCAGCTGACCATGCGCACCTTCCACCAGGGCGGTGTCGGTGAGGACATCACCGGTGGTCTGCCACGCGTGCAGGAGCTGTTCGAGGCCCGCGTGCCGCGCAACAAGGCGCCGATCGCCGACGTGTCCGGTCGGGTTCAGCTCGACGAGACGGAATCCTTCTACAAGATCACCATCGTCCCCGACGACGGTGGCGAGGAAGTCGTCTACGACAAGCTGCCCAAGCGCAACCGTCGCCTCAAGGTGTTCAAGCACGAGGACGGCTCCGAGCGGCTGCTCACCGACGGCGACCACGTCGAGGTTGGCCAGCAGCTGATGGAAGGCTCCGCGGACCCGCACGAGGTGCTGCGTGTCCAGGGCCCCCGCGAGGTGCAGATCCACCTCGTCAAGGAGGTCCAGGAGGTCTACCGGGCTCAGGGTGTGTCGATCCACGACAAGCACATCGAGGTGATCGTCCGGCAGATGCTGCGTCGCGTCACGATCATCGATTCGGGTGCGACGGAGTTCCTGCCCGGCTCGCTGACCGAACGTGGCGAGTTCGAGACCGAGAACCGTCGGGTCGTTGCCGAGGGCGGCGAGCCCGCGGCAGGCCGTCCGGTGCTGATGGGTATCACGAAGGCATCGCTGGCCACGGATTCGTGGCTGTCGGCGGCGTCGTTCCAGGAGACCACTCGCGTGCTGACCGATGCGGCGATCAACTGCCGCAGCGACAAGCTGCAGGGTCTGAAGGAGAACGTGATCATCGGCAAGCTGATCCCGGCGGGTACCGGCATCAACCGGTACCGCAACATCCAGGTTCAGCCGACCGAGGAGGCGCGGGCTGCCGCGTACACGATCCCGTCCTACGAGGATCAGTACTACAGCCCCGACTTCGGCCAGGCCACCGGTGCCGCGGTTCCGCTGGACGACTACGGCTACAGCGACTACCGCTAACCGTTTTCTGCGTGAGCAGACGCGAAAGCCCCCAAAATCCTACGGTTTTGGGGGCTTTCGCGTCTCTTCGGCAGGCGAGCGGCTGACGTCGCGGGAGTTATCCACAGCGTCGCAACACCGCACTTCCCCGGGGCGCGCCTTACGGCAAGCATGCGTTGCATGGCCCGTGAGGCATTCGAATCGATATTCGCCGCAAACGGCGGCGTCGCGACGACCCAACAACTCCTCGCCGTAATGTCCCGCAAGGCGTTGGAAGTAGCCGTCCGAGCAGGCAGATTCGTCAGGGTTCGTCGCGGTATCTACGCCATGGGGCCGCCGGGCATGGCGGCCCGGCTCGCTGCGCTCGATCTGGCCTCGGGGACGCACATCGTCGCATGCATGCACACCGCTGCCGAGATGTACGGTTTTGATACCGAACCCGACAACCGGTTGCACATCCTCGATCCCGGCATCCGTATGCGACCGGCAGCCGACCTCATGGTGCATCAACGAATTGGCGCGCCACTGAGGAAGTTTCCGGGCAGACTTGCGACCGCGCCGGGATGGACGGCAGTAGAGATCGCGAGGACGGTCCGCCGTCCACGAGCGCTCGCGGTCCTCGACGCTGCATTGCACTGCGGAGCCTGCACACGTCTCGAATTGAATGCAGCAGTAGCGGAGCAGAAGGGACGACGCGGCATCGTCGACGTCCGCGAACTCGTAAAGCATGCCGACGGGCGTGCCGAGTCACCGATGGAGAGCGAGGCTCGGCTCGTCTTTATCGATGGCGGACTGCCACTGCCAGAACTCCAGGTCGAGATCGTCGACCTGCACGGCTCAGTGTGGCGAGTCGACTTCGCCTGGCCGGACTGCGGGCTCGTCGCTGAGTACGACAGTGTGGAGTGGCATGCCAACCCTGACAGCTGGAAGCATGACCGCATGAAGACCGCGAGACTGCAGGAGTGCGGGTGGACGACCGTCGCCATGGTCGTCGACGATGTCCGCAAGCATCCGGACCAACTCGTCGCCCGTATCTTCGGCCATCTCGATCGTGCCGATCGCGCCCTACGGGCCGGATGAGCAGACGCGTAGACCCCCGAAAATCACTCAAATTGGGGGTCCACGCGTCTGCTCGCGGTGAGAAAGTGACCCGTCATGCCTTCTCGCGGAGTGTCGCGACTCCTGGCCCGTCGAGTTCGTCCAGCGCGACGCGTCGGCCGGTGACGGCCAGCAGCAAAGCGAGTGCGGGGCCGTTGATCTCGGGGCCCTCGCCGATCGACAGGTCGAGATCGGTGGCCCTCAGGCGGACGCGGGCGACGAGCTCCTTGGCGCCGCCGAACGACGCAGGCATGCGGGTCTGCTGCTGCAGTGCCCTGACGACGGCCTCGTCTGGGTAGCGGCGCGTGAGGCCGACGACCCGTCGGATGTCCTCGCCGTGCACGACCTCCTCGACGATCCGGGTGTCCATCGGCGCAGGCGGCCCGGAGGTGCGTGTCACCACGCCGCGCAGCCGTTCGAGCGTCTCGCCGGGTGTGGCGCCGCGGGCTCGTTCGAGGCCGTTGATGTTCTGTCGGTCGAAATCGAAACGCGCCCTCGCCATGTCGACTGCGAATCCCAGCCGCGTGGTCAATGCGACGTCGACCAGATGCGCCACCACGTCGTGCACACTCCATCCGGCGCACAGCGACGGCTGCGTCCACTGCGCCTCGTCGAGGCCTTCGAGGTCGTCGACCAACGCTCGTCGCTCGGCATGGACCAACGGCCAGACATCGTTCGGCATGCCAGGTAGACCCGTGATGCCGACGGAACTCATCGTGTCCGGCCCCATCACTAGACTGGCCGCGTGCTCATTGGTTCCCACGTCCATCAAGACGATCCCCTGGCAGCGGCGCAAGCTGACGGCGCCGATGTGGTGCAGTTCTTCCTCGGCAACCCGCAGAGCTGGAAGAAGCCAAAACCGCGCGATGACGCCGAGACGCTGAAGTCGGCGAGCATGCCGCTGTACGTGCACGCGCCGTACCTGATCAACGTCGCTTCGGCGAACAACCGGGTGCGCATCCCGTCGCGCAAGATCCTGCAGGACACCTGCGACGCGGCGTCGGAGATCAACGCCACCGCGGTGATCGTGCACGGCGGCCACGCCGACGACAACGACATCGAGGCGGGCTTCGAGCGCTGGGTCAAGGCGCTGCAGTACCTCGAAACCGATGTGCCCGTCTACCTCGAGAACACCGCGGGCGGGGACCATGCGATGGCCCGCCACTTCGACACCATCGGCAGGCTGTGGGACCACATCGGCGACACCGGGATCGGCTTCTGCCTCGACACCTGCCACGCCTGGGCGGCGGGTGAGGCGCTGATCGACGCCGTCGACCGCATCAAGGCCCTGACCGGCCGCATCGACCTGGTGCACTGCAACGACTCGAGGGATGCGGCGGGGTCGGGGGCCGACCGGCACGCCAACTTCGGCACCGGCAAAATCGACCCTGACCTGCTGGTTGCCGTCGTGACGGCCGCCGATGCGCCGGTCATTTGCGAGACCGCCGACGAGGGCCGAAAGGACGACATCGCCTTCCTGCGGGAGAACCTCGTCTAGCTCCGGCAGGCACGATCTGGTGAACAAATTCACCTATAACGGGCGGTAGCGCGGAGGTTAACTACTATCTTCCGGGTGTCCGCGATTGACGATGCACCAATTGCGTTGACCCCTGTCGTCGACGAACCCGTCGCGGCACCCCGTCGTCGTTGGCTCAGGATCCTGCGCTGGGTGGCGATTGCGGTCTGGGCGTTCGTCGTCATCTTCCGCACCCTGACCGACGGCTTCGCATTCAACCGCGAGCTGCTACTGCTCTACATCGCGACCGGTCTGCTGGCCGCCAGTATCGGGCAGGGCAGGCGCATGCTCTACGTCATCCGCGACTGGCTGCCGTTCGCGCTGGTACTGCTCGCCTACGACCTGAGCAGGGGAGCGGCCGACATCATCGGCAGACCCACGCTGTGGCAATGGCCCGCCGACGTCGACCGCTGGTTGTTCTTCGGGACCGTGCCGACGGTGTGGCTGCAGGAGCGAATAAAGTCGCCGCTCCCGCCGTGGTGGGAAGTCGTGCTCAGCACGGTCTACATGTCGTTCTTCATCCTTCCCTACATCGTTGCGGGGGTGCTCTGGCTGCGGAACCGCGATGAGTGGAAGGCGTTCGTCAAGCTGTTCGTCGGCCTCTCATTCGCCGGGTTGGTGATCTACGCGCTGGTGCCCGCCGCGCCGCCGTGGGCCGCGGCCCGCTGCACGCCGGCCAACGTCGACGGTGGCCCGTCGGGCCCGCGCTGCATGTTCAAGTCGGCGCGCGGCGTGCCCGACGGGGGCCTGCTCGGTGCGATGCAGACCAGCCAGGACGGTTCGAATGCCTGGGTCGAGAGGATCGTCGGACGTGGTTGGGGCAAGCTGAATCTGCACACCGCTTCCGCCCTGCTTGATGCGGGCCAGGCCAGCGTCAACCTGGTCGCCGCGATCCCGTCGCTGCATGCAGGCATGACGTTGGCTATCGCGGTATTCCTGTGGAAGCGGGTCAACCGCGGATGGCGACCTGTGCTCGCGGTGTACGTGCTCGTGATGGCATTCACGTTGGTGTACACGGCCGAGCACTACGTCATCGACATTCTGTTGGGGTGGGCGTTGGCCGCGGTTGTGATGTCGGCGATGCACTGGTTCAGGTCGCGGCGGATCCGCGCGTGCAGGTAACGTCGCGCGATTTCAGCATCGACTACACCGTGGAAGGGGAGGGTCCACCTCTGGTTTTGATCGCCGGGACGCTTTGTGCTGCACGGCACTGGGTCCAGTACGGATACGTCGAACCACTTGCCCGGCACTGGCGCGTTATCAACATCGATCCGCTTGGGCATGGGGCCAGCGACAGACCGCACGATGCCGATTCGTACGAGGCCGCAGGAGTGACGGCGGACCTAGTCGCGGTGTTGGACGCCGAGGGCGTCGACAGCGCGACTGTCTGGGGCTACTCGCGCGGCGGCTGGCTGGCGTGCAACTTGGCTAGCCGCTGTCCAGACCGGGTGAACCGCCTTGTCGTCGGCGCCTATGCGATGCATGCCCACGAGGCGGAGGTCGGTCGGCTGCTGACACCGCTCGCCGGATTCTTGCGGGACGGGAACTGGTCCGGCCTCTGGCGGGCGCTCGCTGTCACCGACCCTGCGTTCCAAGACATGATGGAAAACAGCAATGACGCGCTCGCCGTTGCGGCGGCGATCGAGGGCTCGAAACGGCCAACGCGGTATGTCGATCCATCGTTGATCCGTTGTCCTGCAGCCTATTACGTCGGTTCGGAGGATTGGATTGTGCCGTACGTGCGCGCCGACGTCGAGGCTCTAGACGCCACCGTCGACGTGATCGACAACCAAGCACACATCGGATCATTCTTTGCGGCCACGGACCAGGTGCTGGCCGCGGTGACCGGCCGCCTGGCGTCGTGACGCGGTCGTGGCATCACTGGCCGTTACGATGCCCGCATGGCCGACACCGAACCAGTGCAGCAACCCCCGCAGGCTCAATCACACGCGAAACCCGCGGCGAGTCAGGGCGGCGGAGGGGCCCGCTGGGTGTCGCTGCTCTCGCCGTTCATCGCGTTGACCGCCATCGGTGTTGCCGCATATGCCTTGGTGTTGGCGTGGCCGCAGAAAGACGCGAAGGTCGAGCCGACGGCCGAGTCGAAGCAGCAGGTGTGCGCGGCCTTCGACACCGTGAGTAACGCAGTACAGCTGCAGACGCACGCCGACCTCGGACCCGACCCGGTCGCGCAAACCGCGGTGGCGAGCAACGCCCGGCTGTCATTGATCGGTGGCGGCGACTATCTGCTGAGCCGGCTGAACGACCAGACGCCGCCGGACCTTGCCGACGCGGTGCGCCTGTTCGCGAACAACCTCCAAGACATCGGCGTCAACGCCCTTGCTGGCGCGACCAACGACGACCCGCAGCAGGCTGCCAGGCTGACCACCGGCGAGGACGGCAGGAACAAGGTCGCCGAACTCTGCAAGTAGTCGGTAGCTCAGCCGCCGAAGCCGGCCACGTCTTGTTCCTGATGGCCGAACTCGACATCTTGGCCGTTGAAGTCGCCGCGGCAGGACAACACCACGTGCCATCTCTGGCCGACGAGAGGAGCCAAGAACGTCAGGTCCTTTGAGCCCATTTTGGCGATGTCGAACGGCTCGTCGATCGGCCGGCCAAGGCCATTGACCTCGTCCGCGTGGTACGTGCAATGCCCGGCAATCGGGGCGGTGCTCGACACGTGCACGTTCACGTTGGGCAGTGCGGGGGTGATGAGCATCCTGACCATGTCTGTCGGTGGTTTCTCCGCTGGCGGTGGCGCCTGGGCCGCTGGCGCCTGGATTGGAACCTTCGGATCCAGCGGCGGGGGAGCGTCGGCGGGCGCATGCCCGATGCAGAGAAACTGCGCGCCGGTGCTCCAGCCATTGGTAACGCCGGCACTGTTCGTCGTGGTGCCGCTCGCGCCATTGCCATCCGGGTCGATCGTGCCCGGGTAGCGGTTCGAGAAGGGTTCGGAATGGTCGGGAGGTTTGCCGAACGGCCCGCCGTGTGTTCAAAGTCAACAACGAAATTCAGCTGATTGGTGCCCTTGACGATTCCTCCGGTGAGCGGTCCTGACCAGGTGTTTCCATCCTTCGCGAGGTATGAGCCTTGTCTTTCGTGTCGGTCAAGTCGTAAGCCAGGTGCACGACGAGACCGTTGTCCTGGCTGACATCGATTTCGTTGCTCTGCATCGTCCAATCGCAGTTGGTCGGCGCAAGTGGTAGCGGAGTTCGCGGGGCCGCTTGTGCAGGCACTTCGACCGCGAACAATCCCATCGTGCTCGCGCATGCTGTGGCGGCGAACATCGTGGCTACCGTCTTGGTTGACATGGCACACCTCCAAAAGGCATCTGCAACAGGGCCGTTGCTGCGCATCAAAAGTATGTCTGCGAAGGTGCTGAAGAAATGGGGTGATTCCCTACTTTTCACGTGGAAATCACGTTTGCTGAAAGTTATCCGCCAGGTCGCAGTGGAGTGATTTCGTTACAAACGTTGAGCGACTGTCGAGAAAATGTAATATCGACGGTATGGCCGATACGCATGTCGTCACCAACCAGGTTCCCCCGTTCGAGGACGTCAACCCGGCGTCTTCGCCGGTGCTCACCGAAGCGCTGATCCGCGAGGGCGGCGAATGGGGCCTCGACGAGGTCGCCGAGCTCGGTGCGCTTTCCGGCGGCGCGCAGGCGCAACGCTGGGGCGAGCTGGCCGACCGCAACCAGCCGGTGCTGCACACCCACGACCGCTACGGCCATCGCGTCGACGACGTCGAGTACGACCCTGCCTACCACGAGCTGATGAACGTGGCGATCGGCCACGGGCTGCACGCCGCGCCGTGGGCCGACGAGCGCGAGGGCTCCCACGTCGTCCGCGCCGCCAAAACGTCGGTGTGGACGACGGAGCCCGGCCACATCTGCCCGATCTCGATGACCTACGCCGTCGTTCCCGCGCTCCGATTCAACAAAGAACTTGCCGATGTGTACGAGCCGCTGCTGACCAGCCGCTCCTACGACCCCGAGCTGAAAGTGCCTGCTACCAAAGCCGGTATCACCGCGGGCATGTCGATGACCGAGAAGCAGGGCGGATCCGACGTCCGTGCGGGCACCACCCAGGCCACGCCCAACGCCGACGGCAGCTACAGCCTGACCGGACACAAGTGGTTCACCTCGGCACCGATGTGCGACGTCTTCCTGGTGTTGGCCCAGGCTCCCGGCGGGCTGTCGTGCTTCTTCCTACCCAGGATTCTCCCCGACGGCAGCCGCAACCGAATGTTCTTGCAGCGCCTCAAGGACAAGCTCGGCAACCACGCCAACGCGTCATCGGAGGTCGAGTACGACGGTGCTACCGCATGGCTGGTCGGCGAGGAGGGCCGCGGCGTGCCGACCATTATCGAGATGGTCAACCTCACCCGGCTCGACTGCACGCTGGGCAGCGCCACCAGCATGCGGACCGGGCTGACGCGCGCCATCCACCACGCACAGCATCGAAAGGCCTTCGGCGCCTATCTCATTGACCAACCGCTGATGCGCAATGTGCTTGCCGATCTCGCAGTGGAGGCCGAGGCCGCCACCATCCTCGCGATGCGGATGGCGGGTGCCACCGACCGGGCAGTCCGGGGCGACGAGCGCGAGTCGCTATTCCGCCGCATCGCCCTGGCCGCGAGCAAGTACTGGGTATGCAAGCGCGCGACCGGTCACGCCGCGGAGGCGATGGAATGCCTCGGCGGCAACGGCTATGTCGAGGAGTCCGGCATGCCCCGGCTGTACCGCGAGGCGCCGCTGATGGGCATCTGGGAGGGCTCCGGCAACGTCAGCGCGTTGGACACCTTGCGCGCCATGGCAACTCGTCCGGAAAGCGTCGACGTGCTGTTCGGCGAGCTCGCGAAGTCCGCCGGTCAGGATCCGCGGCTGGACGCCCACGTCGACGCGCTCAAGCCCCAACTCGACGACCTGGAGACCATCCAGTACCGGGCCCGCAAGGTCACCGAGGACATCGGGCTCGCACTGCAGGGCTCGCTTCTGGTGCGGCACGGACATCCTGCGGTCGCCGAAGCGTTCCTCGCGACCCGGATGGGTGGCCAGTGGGGTGGCGCTTACGGAACCATGCCCGCCGGGCTGGACCTCGCGCCGATCCTCGAGCGAGTCCTGGTCAAGGGATGACCCACGCGATGACGCCGAGCAGACGCGAAAACCCCCAAAATGCCGCGATTTTGGGGGGCTTCGCGTCTGCTCGCGGGGGAAGGTGACCACCCAATGACGCACGCGATCAGGCCGGTCGACTTCGACAACCTGAAGACGATGACCTACGAGGTCACCGACCGGGTAGCCCGAATCACGTTCAACCGCCCGGAAAAAGGCAACGCGATCATCGCCGACACCCCGCTGGAGCTCTCAGCCCTCGTCGAGCGCGCCGACCTCGATCCCGCTGTCCACGTGATCCTCGTCTCCGGACGCGGCGAAGGGTTCTGCGCGGGCTTCGACCTGTCCGCCTACGCGGAGGGATCGTCGTCGGCGGGCGGTGGCAACCCGTACGCGGACACCGTACTGTCCGGCAAGACGCAGGCGATCAACCATCTCCCCGATCAGCCGTGGGATCCGATGATCGACTACCAGATGATGAGCCGCTTCGTCCGCGGCTTCTCCAGCCTGATGCATTGCGACAAGCCCACCGTGGTGAAGATCCACGGCTATTGCGTGGCAGGCGGTACCGACATCGCGTTGCACGCCGATCAGGTGATCGCCGCGTCGGACGCCAAGATCGGCTATCCGCCGATGCGCGTGTGGGGGGTGCCCGCTGCGGGCCTTTGGGCACACCGACTCGGCGACCAACGCGCGAAACGCCTTCTGTTCACCGGTGATTGCATCAGCGGCGCGCAGGCGGCGGACTGGGGGCTCGCCGTCGAGGCGCCGGAGCCCGCCGATCTCGACGAGCGCACCGAACGCCTCGTCGAGCGCATCGCCGCGATGCCGGTCAACCAGCTCATCATGGCGAAGCTGGCGCTCAATACCGCACTGCTGCAGCAGGGCGTCGCGACCAGTCGCATGGTGAGCACCGTCTTCGACGGCGTCGCGCGGCACACCCCAGAGGGGCATGCGTTCGTCGCCGAGGCCAGAGAGCACGGCTTCCGCGACGCGGTGAAGAGCCGCGACGAGCCCTACGGCGACGCAGGCCGCAGGACGTCCGGAGTCTGACGGTGGCCGCGCTCAGTCGGATGACCGCGCGTTCGGTTGTGCTGAGCGTGCTGCTCGGCGCGCATCCGGCGTGGGCTACCGCCGCCGAGCTGATCCGTCTCACAGCGGATTTCGACATCAGGGAAGCGACCCTGCGTGTCGCACTCACCCGGATGGTCGGTGCGGGGGACCTGGTCCGGTCCGAGGACGGCTACCGGCTGTCTGACCGGCTGCTGGCGCGGCAGCGCCGCCAGGACGATGCCATCAACCCGCAGCTGGGCTCGTGGGACGGCGCCTGGACGATGTTGGTGATCACCAGCGTCGGCACCGACGCGCGAACCCGTGCCGGACTGCGGGTGACCCTGCAGCAGAACAGGTTCGCCGAATTGCGCGAAGGTGTCTGGCTGCGCCCGGACAACGTGAGACCCACCCTGCCCGACGACGTGCTGTCGCGTGTCAGGGTGATGCGTGGTTCCGACGACCACCCCGCCGACCTGGCCGGGCGACTGTGGGATCTGCCTGCTTGGGCGCGCATCGGCGAGAGACTTCTCAAGGACATGGCCGCAGCCACCGACGTGCCCGGCCGGTTCGCCGCGGCCGCTGGGATGGTGCGCCATCTGCTGACCGATCCCGTTCTGCCCGCCGAGTTGCTGCCCGACGGCTGGCCGGGAACCGAGCTGCGAGAGTCTTATGCGCGATTCGCCGCCGAGTTGGTGGCCCTACGAAACGAATCCGACCTGATGGAGGCGAAATGAGTGTGCGAGTCGAACGCAGCGGCGCGGTCGCCACGGTGATCATGAACCGGCCCGAGGCGCGCAACGCCGTCAACGGCCCAACCGCCGCGGAGCTGTTCGCCGCCTTCGACGAGTTCGACCGCGACGAGTCCGCATCGGTCGCCGTGCTCTGGGGTGACAACGGAACCTTCTGCGCGGGCGCCGACCTGAAGGCGTTCGGCACGCCCGACGTCAACCCCGCGCATCGCACCGGTCCCGGGCCGATGGGCCCGACGCGAATGCTGTTGTCCAAACCCGTGATCGCCGCCATCAGCGGCTACGCGGTGGCCGGCGGGCTCGAGTTGGCACTGTGGTGCGACCTGCGGGTGGTGGAGGAGGACGCCACGTTGGGTGTCTTCTGCCGACGGTGGGGAGTTCCGCTGATCGACGGTGGCACCGTCCGGTTGCCGCGGCTGATCGGGCACAGCCGCGCGATGGACATGATCCTGACCGGCCGCGGTGTCGATGCAGCCGAAGCCCTGTCGATGGGCCTGGCCAACCGCGTGGTGCCGAAGGGCAAGGCGCGGGAAAAGGCCGAAGAACTCGCCGCGGAGCTTGCCGCCCTGCCGCAGCAGTGCATGCGGGCCGACCGCACGTCTGCGCTGAATCAGTGGGGGTTGCCCGAAACCGATGCCATGGACTTCGAGTTCGGCAGCCTGTCGCGCGTCGCGGCCGAATCACTCGAGGGCGCACAACGCTTCTCGAAGGGAGCCGGGCGCCACGGGGCAAAGGCTTAAGACTCGACCAGCTGCGTCTTCCTGACGAAGTCGCCGATGGCGTCGGCGGCCACCTCGGACCCGTCGCGCTGCCGGATCTGAGTTCCCAACCGATCGGCCGCCTCGCGGTATGCGGAGTCGTTCAGCACGGTCTGTATCGCGGCCCGAATGCGTTTCGGCCCAACATGTTTCCGCAGAAGTATCCCGGCGCCGACACGCTCGAGTGCGGCGCCGACACCCTTCTGGTCGATCATCGGGTTGGCAGGCATGACGATCTGCGGTACCCCGAACGACAGTGCCCGCATCGCCGTGCTGTGGCCACCGTGTCCCACCACCAGAGATGCGGTCGCGAGCACTTCGTCGTGGTCGAGCCAGGCGTGCATCGCCGCGTTCTGAGGCACCCGCAGGCCGGAGGCGTCGATGCCCGGTCCCACCGTCACCGTCGCCTCGGCGGGCAGCGGCGCGATCGCGTCGAGGATGTTCTGCAGCATTCGACGCTGGCCTGCGAAGGCACATGTGCTGAGGCTGACCAGGATTCGCGGCACAGCTCCAGGCGCGGCGGCTTTCGGCAGCGCCTGCCACACGACGCCGGTGTGACACACCGCTGGACTTCCGCGCACCGGGTCGAGATCGGCGCGAGCAGAAACCACTTGGAGCAGCCCTCGGTGTTCTGCGGCAAGCGGATCCGTGCCTCGCAGCCGAAGCATCCACCCCACCGGGCTGGCTGCGAGGTCCTGAACCGCGCGATAGAAGCAGTGCACGAAAACGATCGTCGGGAGGCCAATGTCGGCGATCTCGGGAATTCCCGCCGCGAGGATCATGTCGA
Organism: uncultured Mycobacteriaceae bacterium; assembly: GCA_902826815.1. Taxonomy (GTDB): domain Bacteria; phylum Actinomycetota; class Actinomycetes; order Mycobacteriales; family Mycobacteriaceae; genus Mycobacterium. The sequence goes on along the minus strand of CADEGF010000059.1, from coordinate 27,880 downwards.
CAACAACGGCGTCCACAGCATGGCGCCGCGCGGCCTCCACCACGCACTGCCCAAGGCGTCGGTCCGCCGCCACTTTGGTGAAGGCCGTCATGATGGCGGCCAGCGACCGCTGGATGGTGGGATCGAAATGCTTTCCGCCGGTAAATGGTTCAAATGCGAGGCCGGCAGCCTCGACCCGATCGCGAATCCCGCGATGACCGAGCACCCGAACCTCGACGCCGCGGGCTTGAAGCGCTCGTGCGACTGCTAACTGCGGTGGGATGTTGCCGCCGCCGTCCACGATCGCGAAGAGAATCTTCACGGCAATGCCGCTTCAGCCATAACCGACTCGGTCATCAGCGACATCCGGTCGTGAACGTCGTCGACGGACAGTCCTCGGTCGAGCCGCAGTAGCTTCCAGGCATAGACGTCGGTGGCGACCACGAGGACGTCGAGGAAACGGGAACGCGCGTCGCTCCGCTCAGGAAGCCGGTCGGCGAACACCTCCTCCACCCACTCGCGATGGGCGAGTTGTCCCGCGCTGTTCATCCGGGCGGCGCGCGGGTCGGTCTCGTCAGCGAGCATCGCGAGCACGACGCCGCCACGCCGTTCGTAGTGGGCGATCAACACCCATAGCGCGGCATCGGGGACACCCGGGGGCGGGACGCGTTCGGCCATCACCTCGTCGTAGGCCTGCGCCCATGCAGCGTCGATCAGGCCGTCTCGGCTTCCGAAATGCCTGAGCACCGTCTTGACGGTTACCTGTGCGCGCTTGGCGACGACGGGCAGCGTGATCGCGAACGAACGGTCGGCCATGAAGGTGTCGATGGCGGCCCTGATGATCACGTCGCGGGTCGCGGTTTTGGCCTGCTGACGTGTGCCCATGTCGTACTTGCGCGATTTCATGTCCATTGGAAGGTACATCAAATCTATATTTGATGTCCACAGTTATGGACACCAAAAATCCGTGGGTCAGCCCTTGCTGATGTTGTTGCCCGAGCCGGTGTCGTTGATCTTCGGATCGCCCTGCTTGTAAGTGACCGTGTTGTTGAAGCCGACGACGCTGAGACCCTTGTCGACCCGGTCCATGTTGACCGTGTTGTCGGCACCGCCGATGTTCGCGTTGGCGCACGTGCCCTTGACGGTCAGCTTGTTGTTGTTGCCGCCGATGTTGAGCGACTTGCCGTCCGCGCAGTCGAGTTCTGTCGTCGTGCCGACGGAGCTGTAGTTGATGGTGTTGCCGATCTCGACCTGGCCACCTTCGTTACCGAATGTCGCTGTCGGAGAGTTGGTGTCGCCACTATCGGCGCCGCAGCCGGTAAGCCCGAAGACCGCGACGGCCGCTGTGACACCGATCAAGACGTGCATGTGCATGGTTCCTCGCTTCCGAATTGGGGCGAACAGAACCGAAGACGATCAGGCCGGGATGCGGTCGATCCGATTCATCATGCCCAATTCACGTCCACGATCCCACACGACCGGTTCGCCGGACTTGTAGAAGACGGTCTGGTCGGAGCCGTAGACCGTGATGTCGTTGACCACGTTGTCGGCGACGATCAGGTTCCCCGAACCCTGCACCGTGACCGCCCAGCAGCTGCCCATGGCGTTGATGGTGTTACCGGACCCGTTGACGATCAGCGTCGAGTCGTTGCAGTCAATCGTCTGAGTGCTGCCGACCGTGGTGATGTGGGTATCGCCGTTCTTGGCCTGCGCGCTCGGCACGCCCACCGCAAGCGCCACCGGCACTGTGATCAGGCATGCGGTCACCGACCGGCTCAACGTTCTCCAACCCCCAGCGGTCATGGCTGTAGAGCGTACGTCGTGTGCATGGTTGATGGCAGTACTTGCCCGGTTCGGCCCGAGTCGAACGAGTCGCGGCGCCGCACTGTGCTGGGTAGCGTGTTCAACGATGCGTTGGCGTGTCAAAGCGGTTGCTATCGCGGCGGTCACAGCGATGGTGACCGTCGCGGGATGTGCGCACACCACCACCGGGACCGCTCAGCGCGCAAAAGCCGCGGTGCCCGACCCAGATCGCAGCTACGGATACGTCGACAACCGCTGCGGGCTACTCGAGGACAGCTCGATCCAGGAAATGCTGGGCGCCGACAGCGTCGTGCGGCCTTACAGCGGCGCGGTGTGCGAGTACATATTGGAGCGCGATTCGGGACCTGATGTCGGCGCCGGCGCGCCTCCGGTGACGATCGACGTCGTCTACTCCTGGTTCGAGACCGGCAACCTCGACCGCGAAAGGACCTTGGCACAAGAGCGTGGCGCGAAGGTCACCGACAAGGTCATCGAACGCCACGAATCATTCCTGGCCCGCCGCGATACCAACGGCGCGGGCTGTTCGGCCACCACCGCAGCCGGCCCGGGCGTGCTGAGCTGGTGGGTACAGACGCGCGGTAAGGCCGACGCCGACACCTGCAAGGACGCCGAAAAACTGCTCGCCGCAACGCTCTCGTCGGACCTGTGACCATGACCAGATCCAGAGCCTTCTGCGCCACACTGCTGGCCGGTGTCGCCGTGATGGCGTCCGGCTGCGGCGCCCCGGATCGACGCGCGACGACGGAGACATCCGCCGCACCGCCGCCCAGCGGCGGCTTCCAGAGCGGGGACTGCAACAACGTCACCGACGCCGATGTCGCCGAGGCCGTCGGATCGTCGACGTTCACCAAGGTCGTCGACAGCGACGCGGGCTGCTTCTGGCAGGAGAACACCATGCTCGGCTCGTTCGGGGCGGGTATGGGCATCTCGACGTGGTGGTACCGCGGCAGCGATATGGATACCGAGCGCACCCTCGAGCAACAGGCAGGCCGCACGCTGACCGAACTGTCCGTCGACGGCAACAAGGGATTCAAGGCGTTCGACGCCAACGCCTGCAGCATCTACGTCTCGAAGGGCGGCGACGTCATCACCTGGTCGATCCAGACGATGAATCCGGCCACGCTGCCCGACCTGTGCGGCGTCACCGAACAGTTGGCTCAGCTCAGTCAGGAACGTGTCAACTGACGTCAACTGACTTCGCAGAAACTAGAGGTGTTAGTTTTCGCATATGACAGCCCGTCCAGTGCCCCAATCGTCCGGTCGGCGACCGGCGAAACTGAGCCGGGACTCCATCGTCAACGCCGCCCTGACCTTCCTGGACCGCGACGGCTGGGACTCGTTGACGATCAACGCGCTGGCCACCCAGCTCGGCACCAAGGGCCCGTCGCTCTACAACCATGTCGACAGCCTGGAAGACCTCCGCCGCACGGTGCGGATGCGGGTCGTCGGCGACATCATCGAGATGCTGAACACCGTCGGCCAGGGCCGCACCCGAGACGACGCGGTGATGGCGATGGCCAGCTCCTACCGCAGCTACGCCCACCACCACCCGGGAAGGTACTCCGCATTCACCCGGATGCCGCTCGGCGGTGACGATCCCGAGTTCACCGACGCCACCGTAGCCGCGGCGGGTCCCGTCATCGCGGTGCTGGCGTCCTACGGGCTGGACGGCGAGAAGGCCTTCTATGCCGCGCTGGAGTTCTGGTCGGCGCTTCACGGTTTCGTGCTGCTGGAGATGACCGGGGTGATGAACGGAATCGCCGACACCGATACTGTGTTCAGTGACATGGTCATGCGGCTGGCGGCAGGCATGCAGAGACGCTGACGGTCCGTACGGGCTGACCTGCGGTTAGGCGCCCAGTCACGGGTTTGGATCGACGTGCTCTGCCCTGGTATCGTGGATCGCCGTGCCTGGCAGGTAGGCGGTTGCCGCGCGCCGGGCCAATTCGCGCGTCGTGAAGCATCGAATCGGATCGTCAGAAAATCCCGGTGCGGGCGCGCGCGACACTCCCGGTCGCGGGGTAAGCGAGCGGGACATAACTGCAGTACAGAGACTTAGAGCAGTACGAAGAGAACGAAGAAGAGAAAGCCGGTAGATGCCAACCATTCAGCAGCTGGTCCGCAAGGGTCGCCGCGACAAGATCGCCAAGGTCAAGACCGCGGCCCTCAAGGGCAGCCCGCAGCGGCGCGGCGTGTGCACCCGCGTGTACACCACCACCCCGAAGAAGCCGAACTCGGCGCTTCGTAAGGTGGCGCGCGTCAAGCTGACGAGCGCGGTTGAGGTCACCGCCTACATTCCCGGTGAGGGCCACAACCTCCAGGAGCACTCGATGGTGCTCGTGCGTGGCGGTCGTGTGAAGGACCTGCCGGGTGTGCGCTACAAGATCATCCGCGGCTCGCTGGACACGCAGGGCGTGAAGGCGCGCAAGCAGGCGCGCAGCAAGTACGGCGCCAAGAAGGAGAAGAGCTGATGCCGCGCAAGGGACCCGCGCCCAAGCGCCCGCTGGTCAACGACCCGGTCTACGGATCGCAGTTGGTCACCCAGCTGGTCAACAAAGTTCTGCTGGACGGGAAGAAATCGCTGGCCGAACGCATTGTTTATGGTGCGCTCGAGCAAGCCCGCGACAAGACCGGCACCGATCCGGTCGTCACCCTCAAGCGCGCCCTCGACAACGTCAAGCCCTCGCTCGAGGTGCGAAGCCGACGCGTCGGTGGCGCCACCTACCAGGTTCCGGTCGAGGTTCGGCCGGATCGATCGGTGACGCTGGCCCTGCGCTGGCTCGTCAGCTTTTCCAAGCAGCGGCGCGAGAAGACGATGATCGAGCGCCTGTCGAACGAGATCCTCGACGCCAGCAATGGCCTTGGTGCCGCCGTCAAGCGGCGCGAAGACACCCACAAGATGGCCGAGGCGAACCGGGCCTTCGCGCACTACCGCTGGTGAGAAACGCCGGCGCGCGATGCGACCGCCGGGCCTGATGACAACAGCAACTACAGCAACCGAAAGAGTGAGACTTCAGTGGCACAGAAGGACGTGCTTACCGACCTGAACAAGGTCCGCAATATCGGCATCATGGCGCACATCGATGCCGGCAAGACGACGACCACCGAGCGCATCCTCTTCTACACCGGTATCAGCTACAAGATCGGTGAGGTGCACGACGGTGCCGCCACCATGGACTGGATGGAACAGGAGCAGGAGCGGGGTATCACCATCACCTCGGCTGCCACCACCACGTTCTGGAAAGACCACCAGATCAACCTGATCGACACCCCCGGCCACGTCGACTTCACCGTCGAGGTCGAGCGCAGCCTGCGCGTGCTCGACGGTGCCGTCGCCGTATTCGACGGCAAGGAGGGCGTCGAGCCCCAGTCCGAGCAGGTCTGGCGGCAGGCCGACAAGTACGACGTGCCGCGCATCTGCTTCGTCAACAAGATGGACAAGGTCGGCGCCGATTTCTACTTCTCCGTGCGGACCATGGAGGAGCGCCTCGGCGCGAACGTGATCCCGATCCAGCTGCCGATCGGCTCGGAGGGCGACTTCGAGGGCATCGTCGACCTGGTCGAGATGAATGCGAAGGTGTGGCGCGGCGAGACCAAGCTGGGCGAGACCTACGACACCATCGAGATTCCCGCCGATCTGGCTGAGAAGACCGACGAGTACCGCACCAAGATGCTCGAAGCCGTTGCCGAGACCGACGAGGCGCTGCTGGAGAAGTATTTCGGTGGCGAGGAGCTCACGGTCGAGGAGATCAAGGGCGCGCTGCGCAAGCTGACGATCACCTCCGAGGCGTACCTGGTGCTGTGCGGCAGTGCGTTCAAGAACAAGGGCGTACAGCCGATGCTCGACGCGGTCATCGACTACCTGCCTTCCCCGCTGGACGTGCCGCCGGCCACCGGCCACGCGCCCGGCAAGGAGGACGAGGTCATCATCCGCGAACCGTCCACCGATGAGCCGTTCTCGGCGCTGGCGTTCAAGGTCGCCACGCACCCGTTCTTCGGCAAGCTCACCTACGTGCGGGTGTACTCGGGCAAGGTCGACTCCGGTTCGCAGGTCATCAACGCCACCAAGGGCAAGAAGGAGCGGCTGGGCAAGCTGTTCCAGATGCACTCCAACAAGGAGAACCCGGTGGAGTACGCGTCGGCCGGTCACATCTATGCGGTGATCGGGCTGAAGGACACCACCACCGGTGACACCCTGAGCGATGCGAACCAGCAGGTCGTACTCGAGTCGATGACATTCCCCGATCCCGTGATCGAGGTGGCCATCGAGCCGAAGACGAAGAGCGACCAGGAGAAGCTGAGCCTGTCGATCCAGAAGCTCGCCGAAGAGGATCCGACCTTCAAAGTGCACCAGGACGTCGAAACCGGCCAGACCGTCATCGGCGGTATGGGCGAGCTGCACCTCGACATCCTGGTCGACCGGATGAAGCGCGAGTTCAAGGTCGAGGCCAACGTCGGCAAGCCGCAGGTCGCCTACAAGGAGACCATCAAGCGCAAGGTCGACAAGGTCGAGTTCACCCACAAGAAGCAGACTGGTGGTTCGGGCCAGTTCGCGAAGGTCCTCATCTCGATCGAGCCGTTCTCCGGCGAGGACGGTGCGACCTACGAGTTCGAGAACAAGGTCACCGGTGGACGCATCCCGCGTGAGTACATCCCGTCGGTGGACGCCGGTGCGCAGGACGCGATGCAGTACGGCGTGCTGGCCGGTTATCCGTTGGTGAACCTGAAGGTCACTCTGCTCGACGGTCAGTACCACGACGTCGACTCGTCCGAGATGGCGTTCAAGATCGCCGGCTCACAGGCGCTGAAAAAGGCTGCGGGACAAGCGCAGCCGGTCATCCTGGAGCCGATCATGGCCGTTGAGGTCACCACGCCCGAGGATTACATGGGCGACGTGATCGGCGACCTGAACTCCCGCCGTGGCCAGATCCAGGCTATGGAGGAGCGGAGCGGTGCACGCGTCGTCAAGGCGCACGTGCCGCTGTCGGAGATGTTCGGCTACGTCGGCGACCTTCGGTCGAAGACCCAGGGCCGGGCGAACTACTCCATGGTTTTCGACAGCTACGCCGAAGTTCCGGCGCAGGTGTCGAAGGAGATCATCGCGAAGGCGACGGGTCAGTAATTCTGACCTGTTGCCACCGCGGCGAACTACAACTGCAAAGATCAAACCTGCTTTACAACAAGCACCAACACAGTCCAGGAGGACATAGAAGTGGCGAAGGCGAAGTTCGAGCGGACGAAGCCGCACGTCAACATCGGGACCATTGGTCACGTTGACCACGGCAAGACCACGCTGACTGCGGCAATTACGAAGGTTCTGCACGACAAGTTCCCCGAGTTGAACGAGGCGTCGGCCTTCGACCAGATCGACAACGCGCCCGAAGAGAAGGCGCGCGGTATCACGATCAACATCTCCCACGTGGAGTATCAGACCGAAAAGCGTCACTACGCGCACGTCGACGCCCCCGGCCACGCCGACTACATCAAGAACATGATCACCGGTGCGGCCCAGATGGACGGCGCGATCCTGGTGGTCGCGGCGACCGACGGCCCGATGCCGCAGACCCGTGAGCACGTGCTGCTCGCCCGTCAGGTCGGCGTGCCCTACATCCTGGTGGCGCTGAACAAGGCCGACATGGTCGACGACGAGGAGCTCCTCGAGCTCGTCGAGCTGGAGGTCCGCGAGCTGCTGGCCGCCCAGGAGTTCGACGAGGACGCCCCGGTCATCCAGGTGTCGGCGCTGAAGGCCCTCGAGGGCGACGAGAAGTGGGTCAAGTCCGTTGAGGACCTGATGGCCGCCGTCGACGAGTCGATCCCGGACCCGGTCCGCGAGACCGACAAGCCGTTCCTGATGCCCGTCGAGGACGTCTTCACCATCACCGGTCGCGGCACCGTCGTCACCGGTCGTGTCGAGCGCGGCGTGATCAACGTGAACGAGGACGTCGAGATCGTCGGCATCCGTCCGACGACCACCAAGACGACCGTCACCGGTGTCGAGATGTTCCGCAAGCTGCTCGACCAGGGCCAGGCAGGCGACAACGTCGGCCTGCTCGTCCGCGGCGTGAAGCGTGAGGACGTCGAGCGCGGCCAGGTCGTCGTGAAGCCCGGCACCACCACTCCGCACACCGAGTTCGAGGGCAGCGTCTACATCCTGTCCAAGGACGAGGGCGGCCGGCACACGCCGTTCTTCAACAACTACCGTCCGCAGTTCTACTTCCGCACCACCGACGTGACCGGTGTGGTGACGCTGCCGGAGGGCACCGAAATGGTGATGCCCGGTGACAACACCGACATCTCGGTGAAGCTGATCCAGCCCGTCGCCATGGACGAGGGTCTGCGCTTCGCGATTCGCGAAGGCGGCCGTACGGTCGGCGCAGGGCGTGTCACCAAGATCAACAAGTGACGTTCTGACCTAGTACGCCAGAGTGGCGCTCACCCGCGAGGGTGGGCGCCATTTTGTATTTCGAAGCAAAACGCGACTTGTTCGACGGAACCGACGGCCCGTCGGCGGTGTGCCGTCGAGATCCGCGCGAACGGCGTCGGTCGGGTGCGAATTATGTCGCCACCTGCGCGTTTGATCCTTCGGGGTAGCGGACCTGAGTGGCAGCTGAGAGGCCCGCGAAAAGCGCGGCGTAGCACACTACCAGACGTGTAACGAGCTAATTACGAAAACGACAATTATGTTCCGGTGAGACAAAAAACTCTATAGCGTCTCACATAGCCAGTTGACGGATCTGCTAATAACCAAGCATCGCTAACTGGATAGCGACACAGCATGGCAGATGCGATAGACCCAGGTCAAGTGAGTCGCCGCCGCCTCGTTGCCGCCTCGAGGCCGCCTTTGCGACCTTTGGATCAATGATTTAGCTAATATCGCATGGACCGGTTTTTAAGTTGCTTCGTGTGATGCTTGACACATCAAACAGCAAAGATCTAAAGTCGCGTTGCGCAACTTAGCCTTTTCACAGCTTCATCCGAAGGGTGGGACGAGGATGAACCGAAACATTTCCGGCACAGGCCTGTCTGCAGGACAAAAAGCGAATGCACACAGGGCGTCGTCGAAACAACCGTTGGTGGTTCGCACGATTGCGGTGGGCGGCGCGGCCCTCTGCATCGGCTTTCTGGCCGACATGAACGCTCCGGACGCTGAAGCATTGTCGATCCTGCTTCCCTCGGGGAACGGCAACGCGACTCAGATCAATATTCTCGAAGGCAACATCTTCAACCCCCAGTTCGGGGCCGGCGGCAACGTGAGCAACAACACGACCATTGCCGACGTCTTCTTCGGACAGGGGAATCACAGTTCGCAGGGCACATCCGGCGGCGGATTGTTCGGACCGGTCGCACTCGGGGGTGCAAGCGGCAACGGAAATGTCACGCAGATCAATATCCTGTCGTTCAACATCTTCAATCCGCAGGTCAGCGTCAACGGCGACAACTACAGCAACAACACCACCGTCAGCAACGTCGCAGTGGGCAACGGGAACTACAGCAACAATTCGGGGTCGTCGGGCGGCACGACGATGTTCGGCGGCGCGATCGGCAACGGCAACACACAGCAGATCTCCCTCTTCTCGGGGAACATCTTCAACCCTCAGTTCTCCTTGTTCGGCGACAACTACAGCAACAACACCGCGGTCACCAACGTGTCGCTGTTCAACGGCAATTTCAGCAACAACTCGGGGACGGGCGGCAGCGGGTTCGCGGGCTTCCTCGGTTCGCTGACGGGCAACGGCAACACCAATCAGATCGCGGCAGGCGTCACCAACATTTTCAACGGGCAGTTCACCTTCGGGGGCAAGAACACGAGCGATAACGACGCCACCACCAACCTCTCGGGCGGCAACGGCAACCACAGCAACAACGAGATGGGATCTGACGGGGGTGGCACCGGTGCGGTCGGCGGTGCGAACGGCAACGGCAACACCACCCAGACCGCATGGGGCGCCGGGAACAACATCAACGACCAGCTTCGCCTGGGCACCTGGCTTCCCGGGATGGCCCTTCCCGCACCCGAGCCGGATGTCGTCAACTCGGGCGATGTCGACGACCAGGGCACGAATGCCACGAATACTTGGTTGCCCGGGATGCCCGTTCCCGAGCCCCTGGAGTTGCTCGTCGACCAGGGGAATGCCATCGCCGACGGCACGAATGCCAGTGTCGCCAGCGCCGCGGCCTCGAACACGGCTGGCCCCAACAATCGCCCCCGGCCGCTCAGCAGTGTCGTCAAGCACGTCAAGGACGCGGTCGATCGAACCAAGGACGCTGTCAACAAAGCGCTCGGGATCGACAAGCCCGCACCGAGCGGGAGTCCAACCGCGAGTCAGCCTGACAGCGACCCGCCCGGCGGGGACGAATCGGAATCGGGTGAGTGATGCGGAACAGGAAGAGACTCGGGGTGGTGACGACAACGGGACCGCCCGGCCGGCCACATAGACCGAAATTCGTTCAACACCAACACATCTGCCATCTAGCGGGACAAGTCAATAAGGAAAAAGGAGCTCAAGAAAATGGGTAAGCATCGTAAAGCACGAGTCGCGAAGCTCAATCGCACACTTGCGATCGGCGCGGTCGCCGGGGCGACGGCGATGGGGTTCGGCGCATTGTCATCGATGAATGCTCCTGAGGCACATGCCGATTGGTGGGCACTGATTGCCGGGCCGGGCAGCGGCAACGCCAGCGGCAACGACACCCTCGCCGGAAACGGCACCGGAAACGCCAACGGCAACCTCAACGACAACAACCTGTTCATCGGAGGCCAGAACGGCAACGGCAACACGACCCAGACGACCTGGGGTTCGGGCAACAACATGAACACCCAGCTCAACCTGCTCAGCCCGGTCACCGGCGGCTCGGCCACCAACACCGGAAACGTGACCGCGACCGGCGGCGCCAGCACCGCGACGTCCTCGCCCACCACCACGGGCAACGGCAACAACGTGGGAAGCACCCTCGGCAACAACACGGCGACGTCGAGTGCCGGCAATGTCGGTGACGCGCTGGCCCAGGGTTCGACCGGCTCGAATACCAGCACCCAGACGCAAACCGCGTCTCCTACCAATAACGGAAACGCGACCGCCACCAACAGCTCATCACAGGGTGGCTGCACCTTCGCGGTTGGCGGCGGCAGTTGCAGCAGCGGTGGCGGAACTGCCACAGGCACCGGAGGAGACCAGCCCAATACCGACCTCAACGATGCAAGCGCCACCCAGACGACGGGCGACAGCACCCAGACGGCGACCAACACGCAAATCGCATCGTCGTCTGCCACCGCCAACGGCAACACGACGTCGACAACCCAGACCGGTGGCAGCGTCCTCGTCAACGGGCAGGCCACCAGCGGCACCGGCGGTTCGGCCAACGGCAGCATCAGCAACTCGAACACGGTCGGCGGCAACGTTTCCCACAACACGTCGAACACCAACACCTCGTCTGGCAACGGAAACAACAGCAGCAACAGCACCGGCAGCAACAGCAACAGCAGCAACAACAACGGTGGTGGCAACACCAACAACGGCAACTGACCAGCCCCAAGACAACAGTCACATCAACAGAGGAGCTCAAGGAAAATGGGTACTCATCGCAACTCGCACAGCGGGAAGTTGAATCGCACGCTCGCCTTCGGTGCCGTCGCCGGCGCAACAGCCATCGGGTTGGGCGCGCTGTCCACCATGATCGCGCCTGCCGCACAGGCCGATTGGTTCGGAGGGGCCAGCGGGCTCGGCAGCGGCAATGCCAGCGGTAACGACCTCTTCGACAACAACGGCAATGGAAACGGCAACAACAACTACAACAACAACAACCAGTTCATCGGTGGAGTGCACGGTAACGGCAACGTGAACCAGACCACCTGGGCCTCGGGCAACACCATCAACAACCAGTTGGGCGTGGGGTTCCTCAACCCCGTGGTCGGCGGCATCGCCATCAACGCGGGGGCGACGGCGTCCATCGGCGGCTTCAGCACGGCGATCTCCGCACCGGTAACCGCTCTCAACGGCACCAACATTGGTGGGACAGTGGCGCTCAACGCGGCAACCTCGGCGTCCGCCAACATCGGCGCGGCGGTGGGTCTGGGTCTGGGCGGGTCGAATGTCGGCGTCCAAATACCGGTGGCAATCCCAATCAACGTGGGCGCCGCCGTGCCGATAAACGCCACTGTGATGGTTCAATGCCTAACGGGCGGCGGTGCTTGTACCAACTCAGGTGGATCTGCGACAGCCAATGCTGGAGTACAGACCAATACCGCCGGTCCACTGAACAGCGCGTCGCAAACCCAGAGCCAGGGGACCGTCACCGCTGCCGCAACGAACTCACAGGTGTCTAGCTCAACGGCGCACTCCAACGGCAACGTCACGCAGACCAACCAGGTCGCAGGCGATACCACCGTCACCGGTGGCGCCGTGAGCGGCACTGCGGGTGCCGCCAACACCCGGGTCAACACGACCGCCAACGCCGGCGGCAACGTTGCTCAAAGCCCGTCGCAGAGCAACACGCAGTCGGGCAGCGGCAGGAACAGTGCCAACACCAGCGGCAACAACACCGACACCAACAACAACAACGGTGGCGGCAACACCACCAACCGCAACAACGGCGACTGACGGCCCTCGAAATCCACGATCAAAGACAACTAAGGAGCTCAGACAATGGGTACTCATCGCAGGTCACAGTCCGTGAAGCGAAATCGCACGCTCACCCTCGGTGCCGTCGCCATCGGGTTCGGTGCGCTGGCCGCCATCGCTGCGCCCACCGCGCAGGCCGACTGGTTCGGGTTGCTGAACGGCCCGCTCAGCGGGAACGGCAGTGGTAACGGCACGTTCTCCGGCAACGGCAACGGCAACGGCAACAACAACTACAACAACAACAATCAGTACATAGGAGGAGTGCACGGTAACGGCAACACGAACCAGTCGACCTGGGCCTCGGGCAACAGCATCAACAACCAGTTGGGCCTGGGAGTTCTCAACCCGGTCATCGGCGGCATCTCGGCCAACCTGGGCGCGACAGCGGGCGTCGGCGGCTTCAGCACCGCGATCGCGCTACCGATCACCGTGGCCAACGGCAGCAATGTCGGACTGACCGCGGGCCTCAACCCGGCAACCTCGATTTCCGCCAACGTCGGTGCGGGAGCGGCTCTGGGTGTCGGCGGCTTCAATATCGGCGCCCAGGCACCGATAGCGGCCCCGGTCAATGTGGGCATTGCCATACCGGTGAATGCAGTGGTCTGCGGCCTGTGCAACACGGGCCTCGGCGCGGTCACCAATACAGGCGGCACTGCTAACGGCACGGCGGGAACCCAAACCAACGGGACGCTCAATCAGCTGACCCAGTCGCAGACGACGGGCGCAACTAATGTCACCGCGGCCAATGGACAGCAGTCGACCTCACTCGCGGACTCCATCGGCAACATCACGCAAACCAACCAGCAATCCGGTAATACCACCGTCAACGCCGGCGCCACCGCTGGCACCGCGGGTTCAGCCAACGCTCGCACCACGACGACCGGCAATGCCGGTCAGAACGTCGCTCAGAGTCCGTCGAAGACGAACCGATCGGAGGACGCCGGCAGCAACAGCACCAACCACACCGGCAACGGCGGCAGCAACAACAACACCAACGGTGGCGGCAACACCACCAACGAAAACTAACCGGTTGGAAAACGGAACGGCGCTCACCCCCCACCGGGTGAGCGCCGTTCCTTTCCGTGCTTCGCCGCAGCAAATTAGTCCATGGTCAGAACCATGCGGAAACGGGCTGCTCCGCTCATCATCTTGTCGTAGGCGGCCTGCACCTCGGACAGCGGAACTGTCTCGATCATCGGGCGCACGCCGGTGTATGCCGAGAATCGCAGGGTGTCTTCGGAGTCCTGCGATGTTCCCGAGGCGTGACCCTGCACGGACGAGGACTTGAAGATGATTGCCGCTCCGGGCACCTGCAGCGGATCGCTGGGCGCGCCGACGACAACGAGTTGACCGCGTGCCTTGAGGCCGGTCAGCGTCACCGACATCGCATCGGCGACGGTGACGGTCGCCAGGACCACCTGCGCACCTCCCAGCTTGTTCAACTCCTCGGCAACGTCAGAGGCTTTGGAATCGATGTAGTGATGTGCACCAAGCTCTTTCGCCAGCGACTCCTTGTCGGTGCCCCGCGCGATGGCAACCACTTCGAAGCCCATCCTCGCCGCGAATTGGATGCCGAGGTGGCCGAGGCCGCCGACGCCGAGGATCGCGACGACGTCGCCTGGCCGTGCGACGGACTCCCGCAGGGCGTTGAACGTCGTGATGCCCGCACACATCAGCGGGGCGGCGTCGACATCAGAGAGGTCGTCGGGGATGCGGGCGAGCGCTTCCGCCGGCGCAACCATGTACTCCGCGTATCCGCCGTCGTAGGCGACGCCCGGTATCTGGCCGTTCTCGCATGAGATGAAATCGCCTCTGCGGCAAGGTTCGCAGGTGAAGTCGCAGCCGCCGAACCAGCCGACCCCGACGCGATCTCCTGCCTTCCATGTCGTCACGCCGTCGCCGACGGTGTCGACCACACCCGCGACTTCATGGCCGGGCGCGCGCGGGAAGGAGTTGCCCAACCCGCCAACCACGGTGATCGAGTCCGAATGGCAGACGCCGCAGGCGTGGACCTTGACGCGGACGTGTCCAGGGCCAGGCTCCGGAATCTCGACGTCGACTAGTTCGAACTTCTCATTCGCCGCGGGCACGCGGGCGATCCTCATCGTTGCCACGTCGGGGACATTACTCGCAGGCGCGAGACCGCGCCGTCAGCATCACCAACGCTCCGGCGGGCAGCAGCACGCTGGCGATGGCCAGGAAGATGACCTCGATTCCGCTGCGCGAGGACATTCCCTCGTTCCGCAGCACCTCGAGCATCGTGCCGGACACCGCGACGCCGACACCGGCCAGCGTCACCAACGACGTCAGCGCCACCCCGGCGGCCTCGCCTGCGCGCTCGGGCCGCACCACGGCCTGGGTTGCGACGGTGGTGAACGCGTACACCAACCCCATCGTGAAACCGCATGCGGTCAGCGCGATTACGTAAACAAGCCAACCGCGAGATACCGCGAGCGCAGCCAGCGATACGGCAGCGGCCACACAGCCGAGTCCCATGATGAGAACGGATGGGTACTTGGCCGCCAGTCGACCCGACAGCGGACCGCCGAGCGCCGCGCCGATGGACGGGCCGAGGAACGCCAAACCGGCCATCAGCGGGTCGAGGCCGCGTACCTGCTGAAGATTCAGAGTGGACAGGTAAATGGTCACTGCGTAAGCGATATTCGCGACGGTGCCCGCGACAACGAGAATGGTGAAGCGCGCGTTACGGAACAGCGACAAGTCGATCAGCGGCCACCGCACCCGGTTCTCGACGACGACGAAGAACCCCAAAATCGCCACCGCGCCGACGAACGCGACAATCGTGCCCGCCGACAGCCAGCCCCAGCTCGGTGCGCGGTCGAATGTCAACGTGAACAAGCCGATTCCGACGGTGATCAACGCCAGGCCGGTGACATCGATGCGGCGCGGCACGGAGTCGTCCGAACTCTCGGGCACTGTCACAGCCGTGATCACGAACGCCGCCAACGCAAGCGGCACCAACAGCCAGAAGATCCACCGCCAGCCCAACGTCTGCGTCAGCAGGCCGCCCACCAACGGGCCTGCGGCGTTCCCCAGCCCCGCGATGCCGTATGCCACCCCGATCGCGCGGCTTGCGCGCGCTGCGGGAAAGGCGTTGGTCAACACGCTGACCGACACGGGGAAGATCAGGGCCGCTCCGAGGCCCTGCACGGCGCGAAAAACGATCACCAGCGCGGCCGACGGCGCGACGGCGCACATCGCCGATGCCAGCCCGAACAACGCGATGCCTGCCAGCAGCGCCCGTCGGCGCCCGAAGATGTCCCCGATTCGGCCCGCCGGGACCATGAACGCACCAAGCGCCAGCATGTAGACGCTGATCACCCACTGCAGATCGGTCGCATTGCTGTGGAGTTCGGCGGCCATTCGCGGCAGCGCCAGGTTCATCGCGAAGTAGTCGATCTGGACGCAGAAAAGCGCCGTCGACACCGCGGCCAGGATCCAGCCGGTGCGTGCGGCGCCATTCGGCGAAGTCACGCGCCGACGATACGACCCGCAACCGCCGAAGCCGCTGATCTCGGATTTTGTGATGGATCTGTAACGCGTGAGACCTGTGGGGCGATAGATCTCGCATATACATTGTTTGTGCAGGTCGGGTTGGGGGTTTTATGTTTCGTCTGACGAGTGCGGCTGCGTGTGCGGTCGTCGTCGCAGGAAGTGCTTTTGTCGGGTTGACGGCCGGCACCGCAAACGCGGCGCCCGGCTGCCCCGATGTCCACTGGATGGGTGCCGCGGGCTCTGGTGAGCGGACCGAGTACGACATGGCCGCAAACGGCGGCATGGGCGACATCGTCTACCAGTCGTACGTGGCTCTGCAGCAGCAGCTCGCGCAAGAGGGCCGCACCATCACCGCCGAGGCGGTCAACTATCCGGCCAAGGATGTGCCCCCTGATGCAGGCGTGGGCGACTGGCTCGACTACATGGGCAGCGTGGACGTCGGGACGGCCGCACTGGGCGGCCAGTACGCGGACTTCACCGCGCGGTGCCCAGAGTCCAAGGTCGTGCTCGCCGGCTATTCGCAGGGCGCGATGGTGGTGCACCGCAACCTCGCGGCCATCGGAGCCAATCCGAACCTCGCCGCCGCGCTGCTGATCGCCGACGGCGATCGGCACCCGGACGACACCACGGTCAACATCGGCACGGCATCGACGGATCCGGAGAAGACGGGCGGCGCCGCGCAGGACTGGCCGATCTTGGCGCATGCTCCGGCCCTACTGCCTGCCAATATCGGCGTTCGGACCATCAGCGTGTGTGACGCGGGCGATGCCGTCTGCGACTACGACCCGGACGCCGAAGAGACGTCGCCGGCCGCGGTTGCGATTCACACCAGCTACACCACAGCCGACAGCGATGGACAGATGTGGACCTGGATGGTCAAGCAACTTCTCGGGTCGACGTCGACGGAACCCGCGCCGCAGTTGCCGGAGCCGCAGGCGCCCGAGGGCGTCACCACACTGTCGTAACTCGGCGTCAAGAACGCCTATTGGCGTTAATCTGACACGCGAACCGCGTCAAGCGAGGAGCGTGGCAGATGGTATGGCGTTACATCAAAGCTCAGCTCATGGTTCTGCTGTGCGGCGGTCTCGTCGGCCCGATCTTCGTGGGCGTGTACTTCGCCACCGGACAGAGCTCGCTGCTGAAATGGATGTTCTACGTCGGCCTGCTCATCACCGCCGCCGACATTCTGATCGCGTTGGCGATCGCCAATTTCGGTGCGAAGTCGGCGGCCAAGACGCAGGCGCTCGAACAGACCGGCGTGCTGGCGCTCGCCCAGATCACCGGTATGGGCGAAACGGGCACCCGCATCAATGATCAGCCGATGGTGAAGCTGCAGCTACAGATCCAGGGCCCCGGCTTCGCCCCGTTCACTTCGCAGGACCGTGTCATAGCCAGCGTGACAAGGCTGGGCAACCTCACCAAGGGCAAACTGGTGGTGCTGGTTGATCCGGCCACTCAGGAGTACCAAATCGACTGGGAACGCAGCGCTTTGATCAATGGGCTGGTTCCGGCGACGTTCACGGTCGCCGAGGACAACAGGACCTATGACCTCAGCGGCCAGACCGGTGCGCTGATGGAGATCCTGCAGATCCTCAAGGCCAACGGCATCGGCATGAACAACATGATCGACTTGCGCTCCAATCCCGCTGCGCGTCAACAGGTTCAGTCTGTCGTCCGGCGCGCCGCGGCGCAGCAGGCACCCGCCGGACAGGCCTCAGCACCGTCTGCAGGCGCGCCGCCACCGCCTCAGTATCCGTCGATGGCGCCGGAGCCATCGACCTCCCGGCGGTTGCAGGAGCTGGAGACCCTACGCGCGACCGGCGCTGTCTCCGAACAGGAATACACCGCCAAGCGGGCACAGATCCTCTCCGAGCTGTAGTCGCTCGCCAACGAATCGTAGATAGGGGCCATGACCTCCACGACACCTTCATCCTCCGCCGAGAAGTCGAGCGACAAAGTCAGTTTGCCCACGCTCACCGCGATGGTGGTCGGCTCGATGATCGGTTCGGGCGTATTCCTGCTACCCCGGCGGTTCGGCACCGAGACGGGCGTGCTCGGTGCGATCATCGCCTGGGTCATCGCGGGTAGCGGAATGCTGATGCTGGCGTTCGTCTTTCAGCGCCTGGCGATGCGAAAGCCCGAGCTGGATGCCGGGATCTTCGCCTACGCCAAGGCAGGCTTTGGCGATTACATCGGCTTCAACTCGGCCATCGGCTACTGGGCGTCCGCCTGTGCAGGCAACACCTCCTACTGGGTGCTGATCACCGCGACGATGAGCGCGGTCGTGCCCGCCTTCGGTGCCGGCGACACCGTTCTCGCCGTTGTCGTATCCCTGATCGGCGTATGGCTGTTCTGCTTCCTCGTCCTTCGCGGCGTCAAGGATGCAGCCGTCATCAACTACATCGTCACGATCGCCAAGGTCGTGCCGATACTGGTGTTCATCGTCATCGCCGCCATCGCTTTCAAGGCCGATGTGTTCGCCGACAACTTCTGGGGCGGCTCGGACTACTCGTTGTCGTCGATATGGGATCAGGCCACGGGCACGATGTTGATTACGGTGTTCGTCTTCCTTGGTATCGAAGGAGCCAGCGTCTACTCCCGGATGGCGCGCAGACGCGAAGACGTCGGGCGTGCGACCGTGATCGGATTCCTCAGTGTGCTCAGCGTTTTCGCTCTGGTCACGCTGGTGTCCTACGGTGTGATGCCGCAGGACGAGTTGGCTGAGATCAGCCAACCCTCCATGGCGGCGGTGCTGGAATCCGTCGTCGGGCACTGGGGATCGATCTTCATTCGGGTCGGCGTGATCGTCTCGGTCCTCGGCGCCTATCTGGCCTGGACCCTGATGGCCGCCGAGGTGCTGTTCATTCCCGCGACCACCGACGACATGCCGAAGTTCCTGGCGCGTACCAACCGTCACGGTGCACCGATGCCGGCTCTGGTGATGGCTGCAGGACTGATCTCGTTGCTGCTGGTTGCATTGCTGTTCGCCGGGGATGCCCTCGACTTCATGCTCGACCTGACAGCCGCGCTCTCCTTGATTCCCTACCTATTGGCAGCGGCATATGCGCTGAAGCTGACCGCCACCCGCGAAACCTACGGCGACGGCAAGTCTCTCGTCGTCGACATGGTCATCGCCGCGGTTGCATCGGTGTACACCCTTTTCCTGATCTACGCCGCGGGACCGGACAAGCTGCTCCTGTCGTGCATTCTGTACGCGCCTGCCGCCGCGCTGTACTTCAAGGCCCGCCGTGAACGCGGTCTCCGGGTATTCAGGCCTGCCGAGGCCCTGCTGTTCGGCGTGATCGTCCTCGGCGCGATCGCAGGTGTGGTGTCCTTGGCAACAGGTGCGATTGAGATCTAGCGACTGACGGCGCGAGAGGAACTCAGATGACGAAGCCATCCGCCAACTACGGCGTTCACTCCGAGGTCGGCACGCTACGCAAGGTGCTGGTGTGCTCACCGGGCCTGGCACATGAACGGCTCACCCCGACCAATTGCGACGACCTGCTGTTCGACGATGTGCTGTGGGTGCAGAACGCCCGCCGCGACCACTTCGACTTCATGGACAAGATGCGCGACCGTGACGTGGATGTCGTTGAGCTGCACAGCGTCCTGACCGAGACGATGGATATGCCGGAGGCCAAGACGTGGCTCTTGGACCGCAAGATCGTCGCCAATGAGGTCGGCCTCGGGCTCGTCGATGACACCCGCGGATTCCTCGACTCGCTGCAGTCTCGCCGGCTGGCCGAGCTGTTGATCGGTGGCATGTCGACCCGGGATCTGCCCGCCGACATCCAGTCCGGCTATCGCGCACTGGCCCGTGAGGACTCCGGCGTCACCGAGTACCTGATGCCGCCGCTGCCGAACACCCTCTATACCCGCGACACCACCTGTTGGATCTACGGCGGTGTCACGCTCAACCCGTTGTTCTGGCCCGCTCGCCACGACGAGACGCTGTTGATGAAGGCGATCTACGAGTTCCATCCCGACTTCGTCGGCTCGACGATCTGGTGGGGTGATCCGGAGACGTCGTGGGGAATGTCGACGATCGAAGGCGGCGACGTGCTGATTCCCGGCAACGGCGTGGTGTTGATCGGGATGAGCGAGCGCACCTCCCGGCAGGCGATCACCCAGGTGGCGTCGACGTTGTTCGCACAGGGTGCCGCGGAGAAGGTCATCGTGGCAGGCATGCCGAAGCTACGGGCGGCCATGCACCTGGACACGGTGTTCACCTTCGCCGATCGCGACGTCGTCACCATCTATCCCGACATCGTCGACAACATCGCGCCATTCACGCTGGTGCCGGGCGCCAATGACATCGGCGTCGAGGTGATCGAGGAGAACAAGCCGTTCACCGAGGTCGTCGCCGCAGCGCTGGACCTCGGCAGCCTGCGGGTCGTGGAGACCGGCGGCACCAAATACGACTCCGAACGCCAGCAGTGGGACAGCGGCAACAATCTCGTCGCCGTCGAGCCTGGCGTGGTGTTCGCCTACGACCGCAACACCAGCACGAACTCGTTGTTGCGTAAGGCGGGCGTCGAGGTCATCACCATCGTCGGGGCGGAACTGGGCCGCGGCCGCGGCGGCGGGCACTGCATGACGTGCCCCATCATCCGCGACCCGATCTAGAACACGTTCCAGTTCGGCTGTTAGCCTGGTCACCCAGCCCGCGAAAGGAGCAGTGGTGGCGGCATCTGACGGCCCTCTGGAAGGCCGAGTGGCATTCATAACCGGGGCCGCGCGCGGTCAGGGCCGGGCTCACGCGATTCGGCTGGCCAATGACGGCGCCGACATCATCGCGATCGACGTCTGTCGACCGGTGTCCGACACCGTGACCTATCCGCTTGGTACCTCTGAGGAGCTCGCGGAGACGGTGCGGGCCGTGGAAGCGACCGGTCGCAAGGTGCTCGCCCGCGAGGTCGACATCCGCGATCTCGCCGCGCTGCAGAAGGTGGTGGCCGACGGCGTCGAGCAGTTCGGCAGGCTGGACATCATCGTCGCCAACGCAGGCGTACTGAGCTGGGGCCGCATGCACGAGATGTCGGAAGAGCAGTGGGACACCGTCATCGACATCAACCTGAACGGCACCTGGCGGACGATCCGCGCGGCCGTCCCCGCGATGATCGAGGCAGCCAACGGCGGGTCCATCGTCATCGTCAGCTCATCGGCAGGCCTGAAGGCGACCCCAGGCAACGGGCACTACTCAGCCTCCAAGCACGGGCTGGTGGCGCTGACCAACGCGCTGGCAATCGAGTTGGGCGAGTTCGGTATTCGCGTCAACTCGATTCATCCGTACTCGATCGAGACGCCGATGGTGGAGAAGGAGGCGATGATGGAACTGTTCACCAAGTTCCCCCAATATGTGCACAGTTTCTCGCCGATGCCGTATCACCCGGTCAACCATCAAGGCAAGAAGGGCCTGATGGAATTCATGATGCCCGAAGAGGTTTCCGACGTTGTCGCATGGCTGGCGAGCGACGGATCCGCGACGATCTCCGGCAGTCAGATCGCCGTCGACCGCGGCACCGCGAAGTACTGAGATCAGCTGGGCAGCACCAGAACCGGTACGGGGCTGTGCCGGATGATCTTCGCGCCGTGTGAGCCGAGGAAAACTGTCTTGAGGCTGCGCCGTGACGTCGTTCCCAGCGCGAGCAGTTCGCCGTCATCCCATTCGGTGTCGTCGAGTGCCTCGTCCCAACCGTTACCCGTGACCACGTTCAGGGCGACCTCGTCGCCGACGACGCCGTCGACCTTCAGTTTTGCGAGCATCTCGCGGAGTTGACGCGCCCACTCCTGTAGAAGCGAATCCTCTGCGTGCAGACCAACTTCGGGCGGGAACATGGTGCGGCCCCTGATCGCATAGGTGACGACCCGCATCTCTACGTCGAGTTCCTCGGTAAGCGCCGCGACTCGCTTCACGACGTGTACGGCCTCCGGCGTGCCCGAGTAGGCGCAGGTGACGCGGACGAGCTTGCCGGACTTGGCGCCGCGGTACCCACGGGGGCTGATCGCCACCGGCACAGGGGATGAGTGCAGAAGCCAGTCGGTGGTCGAGCCAAGGACCACCTGTCCCAGCGAGCCGTGCGGGCAGGAGCCTGTCACCAACACTTGGGCGCCGAGCTGTTCGACGGCATCAAGAAGGCCCTCTCCCGCAGTTCGGCTTGCGAACTTGTGGAAGCTGACATCCGCGTCCTTGGCGATCTGGTCGAGGGATCCTTGCGCCTCGCGGTGCGAATCCGCTCCCAATTGCTCTGCCCACGTGGCGTATTCGGCATCGATGCGCGCGGGCGACGGTGTGGTCCACGGCTTGGGCACCACAGTGACGACCGCCATCGAGGTCTTCAAAGTCTGCGCCGCCTCGACGCCGAGGTGCAGCGCGGATCGTCCGCTCTTTCCGGCTATGTAGCCGACGACGACCGTCACGGCGATTCCTTCGGCGGGGTCAGTACCTCGTCCTCGTCGGGTGTGGCGGTGGGGATGAGACCGTCGCCGCCGTCGTTCAGCGCGCTGTGACGTCGGCTCCAGAGGAAGTAGAAGCTGAGGACCGCGACCACCCATATGCCGAACCACAGCCAGGTATCGGGTGGCAGGCCGTACAGGATCCATACGCAGGCGGCGACGGACAGAATGGGTGTCACCGGATAGCCGGGAACCTTGAAGCCACGAGGCAGGTCGGGTTCGCGGACCCGCAGGATGATCACACCGATCGAGACCGTGATGAAGGCGACGAGTGTGCCAATCGATACCAGATCCCACAGATAGTCGAGTGGGACGAACCCCGCCAGGCTGCCGGTGACCGCAGCCACGATGATCGTGTTGTTCACCGGTGTCATGCTGCGCGGGTTGACCTTTGCGAACATCGCCGGAAGTAGGCCGTCGCGACCCATCGCGAACAGGATGCGCGTCTGCCCGTACATCACGACGAGCGTGACCGAGAAGATTGAGATCACCGCACCGGCGGCGAGGATCGTGCTGGCCCAGGTCGAGCCGCCGAGAACATTTTCCAGGATGACCGATAGGCCCGCCTCGGCTTGTTCGTCGGATCCGAACGCCTCGGCGTCCTGCGTGCCCAACCCGGCGAACGCCACCAGGATGTAGATGGTGGTGACTGCGATCAGCGCGGCGATGATCGCGCGCGGCATGGTTTTCTGTGGATTCTTGACCTCGTCACCGGCCGTGGAGACGGCGTCGAGCCCGATGAACGTGAAGAAGATGGTGGCCGCACCCGCGGTGATCCCGGCAAAGCCCGCGTTCCAGAACCCGGCGAAGTGGTCGGTGGTGAACGCGGTGAACGCGATGGCGACGAACAGCGCAAGCACACCCAACTTGATGACCACCATCACGGTATTGACCGTGGCGGACTCGCTGGCGCCGCGGATCAGCAACAGTGCGCACATGACAATGAGCAATATCGCAGGCAGGTTGACGATGCCCGGTGTCTCACCCCACGGCGCCGCAGCCAGGGAATGCGGGATCGTGACCCCAAAGAGGTTGTCCAGCAGCTTGTTCAGATAGCCGCTCCAGCCGATTGCCGTCGCCGACATCGAGACGCCGTACTCGAGAAGCAGGCAGGCGGCTACGCCCATCGCCACGACTTCGCCCATCGTGGTGTACGCATACGAGTAGGTGGACCCGGAAACCGGCACGGCGGACGCCATTTCCGCGTAACAGATGGCGGAAAGCCCCGCGGCGATGCCCGCGATCACGAATGAGATCAGCACCGCGGGACCGGCCGTCGGTACCGCTTGCTGCAGCACTATGAAGATGCCAGTGCCGACGGTGGCGCCGACGCCGAACATCGTCAGTTGGAAGGTACCGATACTTCGCTTGAGGTGGTCGGAGGCGCCGTGCGCGACCGGCGCACCGATCACCGGCCGGCGTCGCAGCATCTGTTGGGAGAGGCTTGTCGATGGAGCGGTCATGGTGCCTCCTGTGCCGTTAGATCTCGGTAGGGGATAAGTGTGAACCCGATTCGGTCAGAACATCGGCGAACTGACCGGTAGCCCAGTCGATCTCCTCCGCGGTGATCACCAGCGGGGGCGCGAAGCGCAGCGTCGAGCCGTGGGTGTCCTTGACGAGCACACCGCGCTCGGCCAGACGCATGCTGATCTGCTTCCCGGTTCCGAGGGAGGGGTCGATGTCGACGCCCGCCCACAGTCCCAGGCCACGCACCGCGATCACACCCTGACCGATCAGCGCACGCAGCCGCCCGTGCAGCCGCTCGCCGAGTTCAGCTGAGCGAGACTGGAACTCGCCTCGGCGCAGGATGTCCACCACGGTGGTACCGATCGCCGCCGCCAGCGGATTGCCGCCGAACGTCGAGCCGTGCTCGCCGGGGTGCAGCACTCCGAGGATGTCGCTGTTCGCGACGACGGCGGATACCGGCACCACGCCGCCGCCGAGCGCCTTGCCAAGCAGATACATGTCGGGAACGACGCCCCAGTGGTCGCACGCGAAAGTGCGTCCGGTGCGGGCGAGTCCGGACTGGATCTCGTCGGCGATCATCAGCACGTTGCGCTCGGTGCAGACTGCGCGCACGCGGGGCAGGTAGTCGCCGGGCGGGACGATGATGCCCGCCTCACCCTGGATCGGCTCGATCAGCACGGCGACGGTGTCGTCGTCGATCGCGGCGGCCAATGCGTCGGCTTGCGGATCGTCGGGGCCGAACGGAACCGAACGGAAGCCGGGCGTGTACGGGCCGAAGCCGCGGCGTGCGGTGTTGTCGTCGGAGAAGCTGATGATCGTCGTCGTGCGACCGTGGAAGTTGTTCTGCGCCACCACGATATTGCCCTGGCCGGCAGGTACGCCCTTGACGTCGGTGCCCCATTTTCGGGCGACCTTGATCCCGCTTTCGACGGCCTCGGCGCCGCTGTTCATCGGCAGCACCATGTCCTTGCCGCACAGCTCGGCGAGCGCCTGGCAGAACGGTCCGAGCCGGTCGGAGTGGAAGGCTCGGCTGACCAACGTCACGGTGTCGAGCTGAGCGTGTGCGGTCGCGATGATCTCGGGGTTGCGGTGCCCGAAGTTCACCGCCGAATAGGCGGCAAGGCAGTCCAGGTAACGCCTGCCCTCGACGTCGGTGATCCAGGCGCCCTCGGCGCTGGCCGCGACCACGGGTAGCGGCGAATAGTTGTGTGCGGCGTAGCGGTCGTCGACAGCGATCGCGTCGGTAGTCAGGGTCACAGCGTCAAGGATGGTCACGAATACACCTCCAGCGTGCAGCATTTGATTGATCCGCCGCCCTTCAACAGCTCCGACAGGTCGACACCGATCGGCACGAACCCGGCGTCGGAGAGTTGCTCGGCGAAGCCGGTGGCGACCGCCGGGTGGACGACGTTGCGGCCGTCGGAGACGGCGTTGAGCCCGAGCACATAGGCATCGGCTGTGGCTACCTCGATGGCGTCGGGGAAGAGTTCCAGCAACCGCGTGCGCGACTCGTCGCTGAATGCAGGCGGGTAGTAGGCGATGGTGGCGTCGTCGAGCACCGCAAGCGCGGTGTCGAGGTGATAGAAGCGTGGGTCGACGAGCTCGAGACTGACCAGCGGCATTTCGACCGCGGCGGCGATCTCGTCGTGTGCGCGACGATCGGTGCGGAAACCGTAGCCCGCCAACACGATCGAGCCGACCACGAGCAGATCGCCCTGGCCCTCGTTGACGTACCGAGTCTCGACGGGTTCGAAACCGTGACGGGCCATCCACTCGGCGTAGGCTGCGGCTTCTCCTGCGCGCTGCGGGTAGGCGAACCTGGCGACGACGGCCTTGCCGTCGACGATCAGGCCTCCGTTGGCGGCGTACACCATGTCCGGCAACCCGGCGACGGGCTCGACCAGCTCGACGGTGTGCCCCAATTCCTTGTAGGTCTGGCGCAGACTCTCCCACTGGCTCATCGCGAGATGTGTGTCCACCGGCTTCGAGGTATCCATCCACGGGTTGATGGCGTACTCGACGGCGAAGAAGGTCGGTGCCGTCATGGCGTAGTGGCGGATACGGGCGGATCGCGGCGTCATCGCTGCGATGTCGGATACCGGGGCCGTTTTGGCGGCGACATCTGAAATCGTCATGATCAAACGATATTTCCTATGGATTTTGCAATCAATCGTCGTCTGTTGCGTGTCTACCTACGATTTGTTGTGCCAAAATGGGAAGAGCAGTGGTTTATTGCGTGGAGGTGATGATGGAGGGACTGGACGCGACCGACGAGCTGATTCTCGCCGAGCTGGCCCAGGATGCGCGCGCGACATATGCCGAGATCGGTCAGCGGGTGAACCTGTCCGCGCCTGCGGTCAAGCGACGGGTCGACCGCATGCTAAACACGGGTGTCATCCGCGGCTTCACCACCGTTGTCGACCGCAGCGCGCTTGGTTGGGAGACAGAGGCCTACGTGCAGGTGTTCCGCCACGGCACCATCGCTCCTGACGAACTTCGGCAGGCATGGGTCGACATCCCCGAGGTGATCAGCGCCGCTACGGTGACCGGCACCGCCGATGCGATTCTGCATGTGCTGGCCCGCGATATGCGCCACTTGGAAGAGGCCCTCGAGCGGATCCGCTCGGCCGCCGACGTCGAGCGCAGCGAGAGCATCGTGGTGCTGACGAACATCATCGACCGGATGCGCGGCTGAGGCCTTAAGTGCAGGGTGGCGCACACAAGACTCGCGGCCATCGTGTAGAAAACCCCACGTGAGCACATCTGCGGGCATCGTCATCGTCGGAGGCGGTCTGGCCGCCGCAAGGACCGCCGAACAGCTACGCCGGTCGGAGTTCGGCGGCGCCGTCACGATCGTCAGCGACGAGGACCATCTGCCCTACGACCGGCCGCCGCTGTCGAAGGAAGTGCTGCGCGCCGAAGTCGACGACGTGACCCTGAAGCCTGCCGAGTTCTACGAGGAGAACAACATCACCATGCGCCTCGGCAACGGGGTGAGCTCTGTGGACCCCGCCGCGCAGACCGTGACCCTGGTCGACGGCAGCGAGCTCGGCTACGACGAGCTGGTCATTGCGACCGGACTCGTGCCGAGGACCATCCCGTCCTTCCCGGATCTGGAAGGCATTCGGGTACTGCGTTCCCTTGATGAGAGCATCGCACTGCGCGAACACGCGGGTTCGGCCAATCGCGTCGTGGTTGTCGGCGCCGGCTTCATCGGGTGCGAGGTTGCCGCGAGCCTGCGGGGCATGGGCGTGAATGTCGTTCTGGTGGAACCGCAACCGACCCCGCTCGCATCGGTCCTCGGCGAACAGATCGGCGCGCTGGTCACTCGGCTGCACCAGGCCGAGGGTGTCGACGTGCGATGCGGCGTCGGCGTGGACGAGGTGCGCGGGACCGACCGCGTGGAGAAGGTTGTGCTGTCGGACGGCACCGAGCTGGACGCCGATCTGGTCGTCGTCGGGATCGGGTCGAAGCCGGCCACCGAGTGGCTCGACGCCAGCGGCATCGAGCTGGACAACGGCGTGGTCTGCGACGACGTCGGCCGCACCGCAACCCCGCACGTATGGGCTATCGGCGATGTCGCGTCATGGCGGCATCCGGTGGGACACCAAGTCCGCGTTGAGCATTGGAGCAACGTCGCCGACCAGGCGCGGGTGCTGGTGCCAGCGATGCTTGGCAAGGAGATCCCTGCGACGGTCTCGGTGCCCTATTTCTGGAGCGATCAGTACGACGTCAAAATCCAGTGCCTCGGCGAACCGCAGGCCGACGACACCGTGCACGTCGTCGAGGATGACGGCCGAAAGTTCTTGGCGTTCTACGAACGTGACGGCGTGGTCGCCGGCGTCGTCGGCGGCGGGATGCCGGGCAAGGTGATGAAGGTGCGGGCGAAGATCGCCAACGGCGCCCCGATCGCCGACGTGCTCCCCGCTTAGCCAGCTAGCGATTTCGGCGCGCTTATCGACGCTGACGGTGCGCCAGCGCGCCGAAATCGCAGTCAGAGCTCGCCTAGGTAGAAG
>CADEGF010000058.1 GCA_902826815.1 uncultured Mycobacteriaceae bacterium | reverse complement strand
CACGGTGGTATGGAAGCCATCTGGTGGAGGCCGACCGTTTTTATCCGTCGTCGAAAACGTGCTCGGCGTGTGGGAGGCGAAAGTCAAACCTCACCCTGGCTGATCGGGTTTTCGCCTGTGACGACTGCGGTACCCGCATCGACCGTGATCTGGGTGCTGCGATCAACCTCGCCCGACTCGGCGAACCCCACATTTGGGGTGCACAGAGTCCCGCCGGGAGTGGCCCGGTGGCAGGACGTGGAGCCACGCGTGAGACCGAACCCGCGTCAGCGGGCAACGCAGCAGGCGATGAAACGTCAACCCCGCAACATCAATTGGTGGATCAGACGGGAACCGCCTCACCGCAAGGCGAGGCTGCCTAATGGCGAGCACTCACATTTGCTCACTGACAGGCAACGGCCGTGCTCGTCGTTGACCTCGGTGATCCGCCGACCGGTTCGCCCGCCCCGACTGGGGTGGTCGTGGCGGTCGGGTCTGCCGACGACATCTCGTCGCAGCACGCGCAGCCATGGCTCGACCGCGCGGCGTTCACCATCAGCGAGGACGCCGTCGCCGACCGCCGCGTCGTCACCGTCGAGTCGACGGCGACCGCATTCGCGGAGCTGACCACCCGATACGAGATGTGGCCGCAGGCGTCGACCGTGTGCGACGACGTGTTGCGCGCGGCCGGTCCGGCGTCCTCCACGTTGGCCGGGGTGATCACGGAGTCGCTGGCGTATTCGACGCTGCAGTCCGGTGGGGAGTTCGCGGCATGGCTGCAGCAGCGGGGACCCGCAACCGCGCCTGCCCTTCCCGATCCGGTGGTTGCCGACCGCGACGGCGACACACTGCACATCCGGTTCAACCGGCCGACGCGCCACAACGCGTTCTCCAACGACGCCCGCGCGGCGCTGCTCGACGCCCTCGACGTCGCCCGCCACGATCCATCGGTGAACGAACTCGTCCTGACCGGTAACGGCCCGTCCTTCTGCAGCGGTGGCGACCTCGCCGAATTCGGCTCGTTCGCCGACCCGGCGAGCGCCCACGCCGCCCGGGTTGCGCACAGCCCCGCGCTCGTCCTCGACGAGCTGACCGCAAGGATGGGTGCGCGATGCAGGGCGCGGGTGCACGGCCAGGTCCTCGGCAGCGGGCTGGAAATGGCCGCGTTCTGCGGAACGGTTGAGGCGCACCGTGATTCGGTGCTCGGGCTGCCCGAGTTGAGCCTCGGGCTGATACCGGGCGCCGGTGGAACGGTCAGCGTGGCGCGACGTATCGGGCGGTGGCGGACGGCCTACCTGGTGCTCTCCGGGCACACGATCGATGCGGCCACCGCACTCGGCTGGGGTTTGGTGGATGCCGTGGAAGCGTCGTAGGCCGATGCAGAATGTCGTGGTGAGCTCGTTGGGTATCCCCGCCGCCGCGCTGGCGCGTGCCCGGCGGACCGCGAGCGACCTCAGCGGCGATGCAGCCGATCTCGGTGGCGTCGTGACCGTCGATGCCGACGAGATCCTCACCGGTCGGGCCGGGCTGCTGGGGCTTGCACCGGCGGGGCGGATCTCGGCGGGCGGTGCGACGCGGCTGCTGGAGAGCAGAACCGGCTGGTGCGCGCTGACGCTGTCGCGGGTCGACGACGTGGACACCGTCCCCGCGCTTCTCGGGACGAGCCGACAACCCGTGGACCCGTGGACGGCTGTGGCCGCCGCGGTCGCTGACGGTGATGCGGCCGAGTTCGTCGCGAGGGCGCGGCTGCTCGACCTACCGGCGGCGGTGCTCGGTGAAGTCCGGGCCGCACCACCGCGATTCGTGCAAAGCGGCCGCACGGCGCCGCGCCGGATGTCGGACCTACTCGTCGCTGACCTGTCGTCGATGTGGGCAGGCCCGTTGTGCGGGCAGATGCTGGCGGCGGCCGGGGCGACCGTCGTCAAGGTCGAAGCGCACAGCAGGCCCGACGGCACCCGTCGCGGCGATCGGCGATTCTACGACTGGCTGAACTCGTCAAAACTCTCCTACGCCACCGACTTCGGGAGTGATGGCCTGCGGCGACTGCTCGAGGCCGCCGATGTGGTGATCGAGGGGTCTCGGCCTGCGGCGCTGGTCCTCCGCGGCCTCGGCGCCGAGCAGGTGCGGGCTCGCCCCGGCCGAGTCTGGTTGCGCGTCACCGGCTATGGCACGTCAGGGGAGCAGGCCGGCCGCGTCGCGTTCGGTGACGACGCCGCGGTCGCCGGTGGCCTGGTCGGAGCAGGCCCCGTCTTCGTCGGCGACGCGATCGCCGATCCGCTGACCGGCCTCACCGCCACGCGGGCGGTGCTCGATTCGCTTCGGCGCGGCGGCGGCGAGATCGTTGAGGTGGCGCTGGCGGAAGTGGCCGCCGAGTACGCCGCCGCTGCGCTCGCACTCGATTCGGAAAGCGATGGGCCGCCGCGAGTTCCCCCGCCGCCGCCCAAGCCGGCGGCGGAGCTTGGAGCGGACAATCAGCGGGTCCTTCAGCTGGTCGGAAAGCGGCTGGCCGCATGCTGATTCGGCGTGCGATGTTGCCTGACGGCCGGATCGCCGATATCCGGCTCGGCGATCGTATCGCCGAAATCGCCGACCGCGTTGAACCATCGGGCTCCGAGCAGGTGGTCGACGCCGACACGGGCGCGGTGCTACCCGGACTACACGACCATCATCTGCACCTGCGCGCGATGGCCGCCGCGCTCGACTCGCTTACGGTCGGACCGCCGCAGATCCGGACCAAAACGCAACTGGCACAGGCGCTGAGAACCGCGGAACCGGGAGCCGACGGCTGGATCCGCGCCATCGGCTACCACGCATCGGTCGCGGGCGAACTGGACCGCGACCAGCTCGATATGCTCATCGCCGACACCCCGACTCGGATCCAGCACCGCAGCGGTGCGATGTGGATCCTGAACTCCGCGGCGCTCTCCCGAGTCGGCCTCACCGACCATCCCGACGGCCGGCTGCACAGTGCCGACGACTGGGCGAGAGCGCTGCCGCGTCGGGCAACGGCGCTCGCTGAGATCACCGCCCGTCTCGCCGGGTACGGCGTCACCGGAATCACCGACGCCACACCCGATCTCACCGCCGATGACGTCGTCACACTGTCGGTGGCGCACCGGCGCGGCGAGATTCCGCAGCGACTGCACTTCCTCGCTCCTGGAAAGCGAATCCTGCACGACGACCGCCTCGACGTCGACGAGCTCACCGGATGGATTGCCGAACACCACGATGACGACTGCCCCGTCGCGCTGCACTGCGTGACCCACGCCCAACTGGTCGTCGCGCTGGCCGCGCTGCGGGCAGCGGGCAGGCACGCGCGCGATCGCATCGAACACGCCGCGATCGTGCCCGAGGACATGGTCGCCGACCTGGTGGAAGCCGGCGTCACCGTCGTCACCCAGCCCAACTTCGTCGCCGAACGCGGTGAGCACTATCTGCGCGATGTACCCGCCGAAGAACATCCTGCGCTGTGGCGGGTGGCGT
This sequence comes from uncultured Mycobacteriaceae bacterium, assembly GCA_902826815.1. Lineage (GTDB taxonomy): Bacteria > Actinomycetota > Actinomycetes > Mycobacteriales > Mycobacteriaceae > Mycobacterium. Next base: position 38,914 of record CADEGF010000058.1, on the reverse strand, counting down.
CGCTTCTGCGGGCCGGTATCCCGTTGGCGGCGAGCACCGATGCGCCGTTCGGCGGAATGGACCCGTGGGCCGCGATGCGCGCCGCGGTTCACCGCAGCGCTGTAGGGGGAGAGGTCATCGGCCCCGACGAGCGCGTCACCCCCGCCGAGGCTTTGCGCATGTTTCTCGGCCACTTGGACCGCCCGTCGGTGCCGCGCACCGTGGACGTCGGTCAACCGGGCGATCTGATGCTGCTCACACCGGGGGCAGTGGTCGAGACGCTGGCGTCCGACATGGTCGCCACGACCATCGTCGGAGGACGGGTCAGCTAGCGTCCGACTTCTGCGGCGGCCGCCAGAACAGCACCAGCTGGCCGATGCCGCCCGCGAGGCCGAGCCCGGCGGCGATCAGTAGTCCGCACCAGCCGTGCAGGAAGTTGTAGAGTCCGGTGCCCGAGAAGAGGGCGTAGTCGAGGCTGAACCGGCCTGCGCCGAGTCCGGCCAATGCCACGGCGGTGACGCCGAGGATGACGTTGTACTCGTAGCCCTCCTTGACGATGAAGAAGCCGTTCGGGCGGTGCACGGTCCACGCCGCCACCAGCATCAGTGCGACGAAGCCCGCCGCAGGGATGGGGGTGAGCAGGCCGACGGCAAGCCCGAGGCCCGCCGCCATCTCGGTCGTCGCGGCGATACGGGCGTGCAGCATGCCTGGTTTCATCCCGATGCTCTCGAACCACCCCGCGGTGCCGGGTATCCGGCCGCCGCCGAAGAACTTGTTATAGCCGTGTGCCGCCATGGTGAGGCCGAGGCACACCCGCAGAATCAACAGCGCAGTGTCGTACGCGTAGCCGTCCATGACTGACAAACCTAGTTCATTGTGTAAACCATGGCGGGCACTGGTCGCGCCAGCTGTGACTATTCAGCGAGACCGAAGGCCTTGATCACCTTTGTCGGTCGCAGGCGGACTACCAATTCGCCGGGCACCGCATTGCGGCGGCCGTACTCCTCGGACCGGTCGGCACCCATGTACCGGCCACCTGCCCTGGTCGCGACGGCGAGCACATCGGCGGGATCCTCACTGATCGAAACGGTTCCCTGCACCTGGACGAACGAGTACGGCGGCCGGTCGTCGTCCACGCAGATCACCGCGCGCGGGTCGCGGGCCAGGGCACGGGCCTTGGCGGTGTCCTTGCCGGTGTTGAAGGCCAGCGTGCCGTCGTCCACCACAAACCAGACGGGAGCGACCAGCGGGCGGCCGTCGGATGCGGTGTAACCGAGCTTCGCGGTCTTGGTGCCCTCAGAGATGAAATCGATTACGTCGTCGGAGAGTTCGTCCACTCGACCGAATCTAGCCCGGCAATTCCATCTAATGTCTCGCATCGAACGTGAACGTACTGCGAAAAAACGGACGAATATTCGCAGCCAGCGCACGTTCGACGAAACTAGCGCACAAAGCTGCATACGAATTAAAGACTCGACCGAGATTAGTCCTCGGAGTGCCGCTCGTAGTCCCAGCGCTCGAGCCGCGCCTGCAACTCGTGCACGCCGAGCGCGGCGAGCGGTGCCGCCAGGCTCAGGCAGGTCACGAGTAGCGCGTTCATGGCTCTCTCCCGGTCTTTCAATCGGTGTGTCTCTATTGCACGATGAAAGCGTAGGAATTGTTCACAGCGACACGCACGAGTAGTTCACTACCCGTTCTGCGCGTGTGCACTTACGAGTGCGTCGAGTGCATCGAGCCGCAGGTCACGGTAGGTTTCCCTGGCGTATGCGTTCCAGTTGTCGGTCCAGCCGTCGAGGAGTGCACCCTCCCGCAGCAACGGGAGCAGTTCTGCGGCGACGTCGTCATCCGGGTCGGCCGAGTCGCTGCGGCCAAGCAACTGTCCGATCAAGTCGACCGAGTCATGCCAGTCCACCGACACGCCTTCTGCGAGCGCGATCGATTGCGGTGCGACCGACAGCAGGGCCCCGGCACCCATCGGACGCAGCCGCCACAGCGTGGTGCGCAACCGTGCCGTCGCCCGGTCCGGCCGGGTCGTCGGCCACAGCGTCCTGCACAGCCAACTGCGCGGCACCGCACGGCGTTTCAACGCGGCGAGGGCGACCAGACGCTGACATGAGGGCGGCAGTAGGAGCGGCAGGCCATCGCGGTGGACCTCGAAGCCACCCAGCATCGTGACCGTGAACTGTTCCGACATCGCGTGCCGCCTTCCGCGTCGCATGAGCCTCTGCGCTCGATGATGCGAAGCGCGGGGCGCCACGGCATGCGTAGTCGACTACCTGTCTCTGGTGCGCCTGGACAGTGCGGCGTCGGCTGGGCAAACTCTGCAGGTCATGAATGAGGTTGAGCCGCGCAGGCCCCAGCGGGTCGAGGTGCATCGGATCCGCAAGATGACCGGCCGCGACCCCGACGAGTCACATCGGGCGGCCACCCCGCTCGAGCTGTTGTTCGACCTCACGTTCGTGATCGGCTTCGGCATCGCCGCATCCGAGTTCGCCCACCAACTCGCCGAGGATCACGTCAGTGCCGGGCTGGCTTCGTTCGTCTTCGCGACATTCTCCATCTGCTGGGCGTGGATCAACTTCAGCTGGTTCGCATCGGCTTACGACACCGACGACTGGGTGTACCGCCTGTTGACGATGCTGCAGATGGTCGGGGTCATCATCCTCGCGCTCGGACTGCCCGAGATATATGCGTCGATAGCCAAGGGTGGTCACGTCGAAAACCGGGTGATGGTGGCCGGTTACGTGGTGATGCGAATCGCCTTGGTGGCGCAGTGGTTACGGGCGGCGAAACAGGATCCGCAGCACCGCTCGGCGTGCCTGACCTACGCGACCGTCGTCACCGTCGCGCAGATCGGCTGGATCGCGATGATCCCGGTCAGCACGTCGGTCGTCACGACGCTCGCGTGGGCAGCGCTCTTGGTGGCGTTCGAGATGTCCGGGCCGTTGCTGGCCGAACGCCGCATGGGCGGCACCCCGTGGCACCCACACCACATCGCCGAACGCTATTCGCTGCTCACCATCATCGCGCTCGGTGAGGGGGTCGTCGGCACCGTCGCCTCGCTGTCGGCGGTCGTCTCTTCGCAGGGTTGGAGCGTGGCGGCGGTCCTGGTCGCGGTGGCGGGGACCGGTCTGACGTTCGGCATGTGGTGGATCTACTTCAGCGTGCCGCAGTCGCGGTTGCTCGAGGGCCGTCGCGACCTGTCCTTCCGGTTCGGATATCTGCATCTTGTGGTGTTCGGCACGATCGTGGCCACCGGCGCCGGATTGCACGCCGCCGCCTACTACGTCGAGCACCACTCGAAGCTGGACGCAGTGGCCACCGTGCTGTCCGTCGCGATACCGGTCGCGATCTACATCGCGGCCGTCTACGTGCTCTACTCCTGGCTCCTCGGCACGCTCGACGTGTTCCACCTGCTGCTCATCGTCCTCACCGGTGCAGTGCTTATCGCTGCGGTGGTGCTGGCAGGCAGGGGTATGTCGATGGCCAACGCCCTGCTGATCGTCATGCTCGCTCCCGCGGTGAGCGTCATCGGGTATGAAGTGCTCGGCTACCGGCATGCCGAGGACGCCATCGCGGCGCGTTTAGAGGGCAACCGGTCGGGTAAGCCCTTTTTGTAGCCGCCCGAAGTCGCGGGGTCTGTGAGCGGCGCCACCGTCTCGCGATTGCGAGCCTTCGAGGGTCCGGTCAAGAAGCGGCCGCCATTCTTTGGGAGCCGACGAACATTCGTCGCGACTTCGGTCGGCGCTTCGACTGCAACCGGGTCTGCTACCGCGTCTGCGCGGGCTCCGGCGGATGTGGGTCGAAGCCCTCCAACAGATTTCGCTCCTCAGCCATCAGCTTGCGCGTCTTCTTGCGGGTGATCAGGATGCCGACCGTCGCCAGCGCCCAGATCGCATACTGGACCGTCCATGCCAGCCGGAACGATTCGAACGAGTAACCGCCCACCGCGCCGATCACCACGCCCATCACCTGCATCACCAGCAGGGACGCCAGGAAGCCGCCCATATTGACCATGCCCTGGGCGGTGCCGAGGGTGGCGCTTGGGTTGAATGTGCGCGCGAAGTCGAAGCCGACCATCGAGCCGGGGCCGCCGACCGAGATGACGATGATGAGCAGCGTCAGTAGCCACAGCGGCGCGGCGGAGGGCAGCGCCAACACGACGGTCCAAATCGCGGCGTTGCTCGCGATGATCGCCAGCACGAGGCGCGACCTTCGATGGGGCTTGCGTCCGGTGAAGATGCCGATCAGGATGCCCGCGACGATGCCGGTGACGACCGACAGGCTCAGCAGCGTGCCGGCGACGTGGATCGACAGCCCCTGCCCGACGGTCAGGTAGGGCAGCCCCCACATCAGCGCGAAGACGGTCACCGAGAACTGGCTGCCCATGTGGGTGAAGAAGCCCAGGCGCGTTCCTGGTCGCAGCCATACGGTCTTGACGCTGGCCCAGACTTCCTTGACCGATGTCGATGGCGGGTCTTCTACCTTGCCGTTCGGAGTGTTCTTGACCAAGGCGAACGTCAACACGATCGACACCACGCCGAGTGCGACCACCGACAGGTACGCCCTTGTCCAGCCCTCACCCGCGAGCAACGCCAGAAACGGCACCGCCGAGAGCACCTGGCCGAGCTGGCCGCAGATGCCGGTCAGCTGGGTCACCAGCGGAACCTGGCTCGGCCGAAACCAGTGCGGCACCAGTCGCAACACCGAGATGAACGTGACCGCGTCGCCGAGACCCACCACCGCACGGGCGGCGATGGCCGTAGGCAGCGATTCGGTGAATGCCAGCGTCAGCTGGCCTGCCGCCATCACCATGGCGCCGGAGAGGATCAGCGTCTTCGAGCCGAACCGGTCGAGCAGCAGGCCGGCCGGCACCTGGGCGCCCGCATACACAACGATCTGCAGGACGACGAAGGACGACAGCAGGCCGGGGCCGGCGGTGAAGCGATCGCCTGCCTCGAGACCTGAGACGCCAAGCGTGGTGCGGTCGAGGACGGCGACGATATAGGCAAGCAGTCCGGTGGCCCACACGATCCAGGGACGCACGCAGAAACTCCTCGTCGGTGCCTTTGTCTTAATGACTGACCGCTTCATGGTCTCGTAGCGGGCTGCGGATATGCCAGTTCATTACCGGTGAGATCACTCACCCGGCCGTCAGGAATAGTCGGTAACGACCCTCTGAAGTTGGCTGAAATTGCTTGGCTGTGTGGTGACGTATGTCACTTCTGCTCCATATGTCCAGGCAAGTGCCTATGGCTTGGCTAAGGATGACATCGTGGCTGAACCGGTCACGACTTCGCTCACAACCACGCTGGGGGTATTACAGTGTCCGAATGCGAGGTTGCTGTCCCCGTCGTCGACGTCTGGTGCGCAGGCTTGGCTGAGTACCGACTCGACGACCTCGCGCGGATCTCGGGCGTCAGCTCCCGCAATATCCGCGCCTACCGGGAACGCGGCCTGCTCGACCCGCCGCGCAGGCAGGGGCGCTCGGCCTTCTACGACGACTACCACCTGTCACAGCTGAAGACGATCAGCCAGCTGCTCCGCAAGGGCTTCAACAGCGCGCACATCGCCGAGTTCTTCGACCGCATGCGCGAGGGCCACGACCTCGCCGCGATCTTGGGTGTCCAGCAGGCGATCCTCGGCAGCAGGGGCGACGATGCGCGCCCGGCAACGCGGGCCCTCGATCTCGATCCCGACTGCGACGAAGCGCAACGGCTGTTGTCGTGCGGGCTCGCCGAACTCGTCGAGAACTCGGTGTCGCTGACCCATCCGACGATGGCCGAGATCGTCACGCGGTCCACCGATCAGCTCTCCTACGTCCAGATGATCCTGCGGGTGGTCGACTCCACCAGCGGCACGGTCGACGGGCTGGCGGCCGTTCTGGTCGCCGCGCTGGAGGAGGCCATCGCCGCCCGTTACGGGGCCGGGTATGTACCCAAGCCGGACGAGATGGACGAGGTCGCCGGGCTCATCGACGACTACCGCGCGCTCGGTATCGCGGTAGTCACACATCTGCTCGACACGGGACTGCAGCGACACATCGTGTCGGCCGTATCCGACTACACCACAGGGATTCTCGCCCGCGGACGGTGGACGCCGTCGAGTTCGTAGGTCATACGCGTGTTGTGGCGGGGTCGCCGCCGAAGCGTTGGGCCAGCCATACCGGGATGATGGCGACGAGTGTCAGTGCCGCGGCGACGACGTTGATGACGGGTGCCTGGTTGGGCCGGAACAGGTTTCCGAAGATCCAGATCGGCAGCGTCTGCACCTTCGGGCCCGCGGTGAACGTCGTCACCACGATCTCGTCGAAGCTGAGGGCGAACGCGAGTATCGCGCCTGCGACGAGTGCACCGCGCATCATCGGGAACGTCACGTAGCGGAACGTCTGCCACGGCGATGCGCCGAGGTCGGCCGACGCGTCCTCAAGGCCTGCGCCGAGGCGGCGCAGGCGGGCCTGGGTGTTGTTGAAAACGATGACTATGCAGAACGTGGCGTGGCCGATGATCACCGTCGCCATGCCGAGCGTGACGCCCAGTGCCGAGGTGAACGTCGCGTTGAGGGCGATACCGGTGACGATGCCGGGTAGCGTGATCGGCAGCACGACAAGCAAACTCACCACTTCGCGGCCGAAGAAGCGGTAGCGCTGCACCGCGAAGGCGGCCATGGTGCCCAGCAGCAACGCTATCGCCGTCGCAGCCAGGCCCACCAACGCCGAATTGGCCAGCGACGTCCACATGCCCTCGCTGTGCCATGCGGTGACCCACCATTGGGTGGTGAAACCGGTCGGTGGGAAGGCGAACGTGCGCGAGGAGTTGAACGCGTTGACCAGTACCAGAGCCAACGGGACGTAGAGGAACAGCAGGATCAGCACGGTCCATGCCCGAACTGCGCGCCGCGCGCCGTACGACAGCATCAGACGCTCTCCAGTGCGCCGGTTCGGCGCATCGCCAGCAGGTAGAGGATGATCGCGGCCAACGGAATGATCGACAACGCAGCAGCGAGTGGCTGATTGTTGGCCGTCACCAGTTGGCCGTAGATGACGTTGCCGAGCAGTTGCGTCTTACCGCCCACGATCGTCACCGCGATGTAGTCACCGAGCGACAGCGAAAAGGTGAAGATCGAGCCCGCTGCGATACCAGGAAAGACCAACGGCGCCATCACCATCCGCACGGTGGACAGGTCAGACGCGCCGAGGTCGGAGCTGGCGTCGATCAGCGAGTCGGGCACCCGGTCGAACGCCGCGAACACCGGGATGATCATGTACGGCAGCCACAGATAGGCCAGCGTGATCACCGTCGCGGTAAGCCCGTAGCCCGGTGTGTAGCCGCCCGCCCATGCCAGCGGGCCTTCCGGTGAGAGCAGCATCCGCCACGCGTAGGCCTTGACCAGATAGCTGGCCCACAGCGGGGTGGTCACCGCGATCACCAGCGCCACCCGCATCCGCGGGGAGGCCACCTTCGCCATGTAGAGCGCCAGCGGCACCGCGAGCACGATGCAGATCACCGTGACAAGCAGTGCCACGCCGATCGTGCGGAATGTCGTGACCCGGAACACCTCATCGGTGAATGCCGCAACGATGTTGTCGGTGGTGAACTTGTGCACCACCTTGCCGGTGAAGCTGTTGGTGCCCCAGAAAGCCGAGACCAAAAGCACCGCAAGCGATCCCAGATAGGCCAGCACCAGCCAGGCCATCGGCGGGACCAGGAGGAAAGCCAGCGCGATCCGGCGCCTTGCCGGCACCGAAATCGGGCTGGCTTCTATTACCCCTTGATCTGCTGCCACTTGGTGACCCACTCGTCGTAGGTCGTGCAGTTGTCGCCGCTGCCGTCGACACACTGCTTCTGTGGCGTCGTCCAGTAGTGAATCTGCGCGGCGTAGTCGGCGTCGGTGGCGTGGAAGATGTCGCAGAAGTCCTTTTCGGTGGTGAAGTCGCACGCCTTCGTCTGCCCCGGCGCCTCACCGAAGTACTCGGCCACCTGCGCGTTGATCTTCGGCGAGGTGATCCAGTCCATCCACTTGTACATGCAGTTGGGATGGGCGGCCTTCGACGAGATCATCCACGTGTCCGACCATCCGGTGGCCCCTTCCTTGGGCAGCACGGTGTTGACCTGAACCTTGTTGTCGGCGCCGATCAGGTTCGCGATCACCTGCCAGGTGGTGCCGATGACCGACGTGCCGGACTCGAAGGACTGCACCTCTTTGGTGTAGTCCGACCAGTACTCGCCGATGTTCTCCCGCTGCTTCTTGAGCAGATCTGCTGCTGCATCGAGCTGTTCGGGTGTGAGCGAATAGGGATCCTTGATGCCCAACTCCGGCTTGGTCTTCGACAGATACAGGGCCGCGTCGGCGATGTAGATGGGGGAGTCGTAGGCGGTCACCTTGCCCTTGTACTTGTCGGCGCCGTCGAACACCGCGCCCCACGAGTCAGGCGCATCCTTCACGACTTCGAGGTTGTACATCAGCAGGTTGGCACCCCAGCCGTGCGGAACGCCGTACATCTGGCCGTCCACCGAGTTCCACGACTTGTCCTTGAGGAAGTCGGAGATCGTCGCGTAGTTCGGCACCAGGTCCGTGTTGACCGGTGCGACGTCGCCCGCGTAGATCAGCCGCAGCGTCGCATCGCCGGAGGCCGACACGCCGTCGTACTGGCCGGTGCGCATCAGCTGAACCATCTCGTCAGATGTGTTGCCCAGCTTGACGTTCACCTGACAGCCGGTCTCCTTCTCGAACGGCGTCACCCAGTCGACGGTCTTGTCGTTGGAGCCGTCCTCTGCGTAGCCGGCCCACGCGATGAGGTTCAGCTCGCCTTCACCGTCGCCGACGGAACTCAGCGCCTCCATCTTCGGCGGCGATTCGCCCGAGCCGCCAGATTCCTCGGAGCCCGAGCACCCGACGATCAGCGCAGCGCATGCACCGAGGACGAGTCCGATCCGAATGGTTGCTTTCATGGCTACTCCTCGTTTGACAGTTGATGAAGGGCTTTTTCGGGCCACGCCAAGGTGATTGGGGCGCCGTGCTGCAGATCTGCGGGCAGCCAGGTGCTTGCGGTGAGGACGGTGGCGGTCAACGTGACGCCGTTCGCCGTCGCTGCGGCGATCTTCGTGGTCGGTCCCGCGTAGATGACCTCGAGAACCGTCGCATCCACCGTCTGCACACCGGAAACGGGATCGGTGCCCTTGGCGAAGACGGCGATGCGTTCGGGCCGCACCACGAAGGTGCCGGGCCTGCCGACAAGGGCTTGCGCAGCCGATCCGTCGAGCACGTTCGACGTTCCGACGAAGTCGGCGACGAACCGGTTCGCCGGGCTCTCGTAGACGTCGCGGGCCTTTCCGACCTGTTCGATGCGGCCGTTGTTGAACACCGCGAGCCGGTCGCACAGGGTCAGCGCCTCGTCCTGGTCGTGGGTCACGATGACGAACGTGATGCCGACCTCGCGCTGGATCTCCTTCAGCTCGATCTGCATCTGCTCGCGGAGCTTGAGATCCAGTGCGCCAAGCGGTTCGTCGAGCAGAAGCACCCGCGGACGCCCGACCAGCGCGCGCGCCAACGCAACCCGCTGCCGTTGACCGCCCGACAGCTGCGCCGGTTTGCGCGACGCCTCGCCGCTCAACCGGACCATGTCCAGCGCATCGGATGTACGCCTGCGGCGCTCGTCGCGCGCCACGCCCTTGACCTTCAGCCCGTACTCCACGTTCTGGGCGACCGACATGTGAGGAAACAGCGCGTATTCCTGGAAGACGGTGTTGACGTCGCGGCGCCGCGCAGGCAGGGCGGTGACGTCGGCGCCGTCGAGGCGGATCGTCCCCGCCGTCGGCTGCTCGAAACCGGCGACCATCCGCAGCACCGTGGTCTTACCCGAACCCGACGGGCCCAGGATCGCGAACAACTCGCCGTCGCCCACCCTCAGGTCCGCACCCTCGACAGCGACCACCTTGTGCCGGGAATCCCCGAACTCTTTTCTGACGCCGATCAATTCAATCTGCGGATCGTCAACGGCGGCAGCGGAATCTACGCGCTGCTGGGCGCTGGCCATCCCCGAGTGCATTGGCAGATCCTACGAATTCCGTGGCCAACCCGCAGCCTCATCTGCGATTTCGGCGCGCTAACCCCCCGTGAGCGCACGTTTCCGCGCCGAAAACCCGCTCAGGTGAGGGTCGCGAAGAATGCCCGGATGTCGTCGACGAGCAACTGTGGGGTCTCCATCGCGGCGAAGTGCCCGCCGGAGTCGAAGTCGCTCCAGTGGGTGATGTTGTGCCACCGTTCGCCGTACCGCCGGATGGCCGCATCCTCGGCGAACACCGCGACGCCGGTCGGTACGCCCGACGGCTCGGGCAACGCGCCTGCATGGCTGGATTCGTAATAGATGTCGGCGGATGACCCCGCGGTGCCGGTGAACCAGTACAGCGATACGTTCGCCAATAGGCGGTCGCGGGGGACCGCATCGTCGGGCAGTTCCTTGGCGGAGTTGGTCCACTCCTTGAACTTCTCGACGATCCAAGCCAGCTGCCCGGCGGGCGAATCGGTCAGCCCGTAGCTCAGGGTCTGCGGTCGCGTGCCCTGAACCTTGAAGTAGCCGGTCTTCTCGGCGGCCCACTCCCGCGCCAGCGCAACCTTGCTGCGCTCGACTTCGGTGAGCGACGCGAATTCCTCCTCGCTGAGGTCCTTGCCTGGCATGAACCCGAACGCGGCCGCATTGACGTGCACGCCGATCACCCGATCCGGCGCCAGACCGCCCATCAGCGGCGCGATGAAGGAGCCCCAGTCGCCGCCCTGCACGCCGTAGCGGTCGTAGCCCAGCCCGGCCATCAACGTGGTGAAGGCCGCCGCCATCCGCATCGGGGTCCACCCGGCACCCGAAATCGGCGTCGAGAAGCCGAAGCCGACAAGCGACGGGATGACGAGATGGAACGCCTGTGCGGGATCGAGACCGTGGGCGCACGGATCGGTCAGCGGGCCGATGATGTCGAGGAACTCGACGACCGAGCCAGGCCAGCCGTGCACCAGGATCAGCGGTCGCGCCGTCGGCTCGGGTGACTCGATGTGCTGGAAGTGGATCGTCTGCCCGTCGATCTGCGTGCGGAACTGCGGATGGGAGTTGAGTTCGGCCTCCTGGGCGCGCCAGTCGAAGCCGTCGGCCCAATAATCGGCTAGTTGTCTGAGGTAATCGACCGGTACGCCGCGCTGCCATGGTATGCCCGGCAACTGCTCGGGCCAGCGCGTCGCGGCCAGTCGGCGCTTCAGATCGGCCAGGTCGGAGTCGGGTATCGCGATGCGGAACGGCTCGAGGCTCAGCTGTGGGCTCACCCAGCGATCATGCGTCATTGCGTCGCTGGCCGAAATTCTGGGAATCTTGATGCAAGTGTGACCAGTGGCGTCAGAGTGAAATGTGAGGTTTTTGACGTATTCTGTGGCACGTGTTCATGTCCCGACGGGACCTCCTGAAGTGCGCGGCCGCTGCCCCGGCGGTCCTCGCCGCGTCCTCGTTGGTAGCGCCGCCTCAGGCGTCGGCCGTGCCGCTGGGAATCCTGCTCGACTATGCGGCCGGAGTCATCAAAGCCGCCGATATTCGCGCCGCGGGCGCACACGGAGCTATCCGCTATGTGTCCGACCGCAGGCCCGGCGGACAGTGGATGCTTGGCAAGCCGATCCAGCTGCCCGAGGCCCGCGACCTCTATCAGAGCGGCCTGAAAATCGTCTCCTGCTACCAGTTCGGCAAGCAAGACACCGCGGACTGGCTCGGCGGCCAGAACGCAGGCGTTCTGCACGCCAAGCGCGGCTGGCAGTTACACGTCGCCGCGGGCGGTTCCTACGGCGCACCGATCTATGCGTCGATCGATGACGACCCGTCATATGAGCAGTACAAGCAGCAGGTTGCGCCGTATCTGCGTGGTTGGGAAACGGTCCTCGGGCATCAGCGGGTGGGCGTCTACGCCAATTCCAAGACCATCGACTGGGCGCTTCAAGACGGCCTCGGCTCGTATTTCTGGCAGCACAACTGGGGCTCTCCGAAGGGTTTCACCCACCCCGCAGCGCATTTGCATCAGGTCGAGATCGACAAGCGCAACGTCGGCGGTATCGGGGTGGACATCAACCACATCCTCAAGCCGAGGTTCGGTCAATGGGACTGAATATTACCGATCAGTAAGCAACTCCAGCAAACTTTTTTCGTTGGCTGGCGTTCGCGGCTAGACAAATCCCGTCGAGTTGTCGCGTCTGATCCGGCCGCGGGGGCGCCGCGAACGAGGCGAAATTTTTACATAACGATTTGGTCACAGTCATGCCTTGATCTGCACTGTTTCGCCTACTCAACCGTAACCACTTCCATGCAGGACGTTTGTCCCGGATGCCTTCGGCCGGTTTCGGACCACGTGTTACACAACACATGGTTACCCGAGCGTAGAACTCGCCAGTAACCATTTCAGGCGTGAAACTGGTGCTTGCCCTTATGACACTCTTAGTACGGCTGGAGTGTCCGCGGGACGCGTCCGATGCCAGTCGGGATTCGACGACGAATCGAGTGTGGCCCCTCAGGGGAGCCGGGCCACACCACCGAGACAACGACAGCCCAGATACGAACCCAAATACGACGACCTATGACGTGAGACGTGCAAGACGCGGGACTGAGGAGATTACAAAACGTGACGATCAATGAACAGCACAGGGTGTCCACCGGCCGCGATGGCGATTCGGGAGCGCCTCAGTCCAGCCACGCCCTTGTCGATCGTCTGACCGCAGGCGAGCCCTACGCCGTCGCGTTCGGCGGCCAGGGCAGCGCCTGGCTGGAGTCTCTGGAAGAACTGGTGTCCTCGGCCGGTATCGAGGCCGAGCTGGCGACGCTGGTCGGCGAGGCCGAGCTGCTGCTCGAGCCGGTCGCCCGCGAGCTGATCGTGGTGCGTCCGATCGGCTTCCAGCCGCTGCACTGGGTCCGCTCGCTCGCGGCCGAAGAAGCCGTGCCGAGCGCCAAGAACCTGACGTCGGCCGCGGTGTCGGTGCCCGGCGTGCTGCTCACCCAGATCGCCGCAGTGCGTGCACTGAACCGCCAGGGCATGGATCTGACCGCGACGCCGCCCGTCGCCGTAGCAGGCCACTCACAGGGCGTGCTGGCGGTCGAGGCGCTCGCCGCCAACGGCGCCAAAGACGTCGAGCTGCTGGCGATGGCGCAGCTGATCGGCACCGCGGGCACGCTGGTGGCCCGTCGCCGCGGTATCTCGGTGCTCGGTGACAACCCGCCGATGGTTTCGGTGACCAACGCCGACCCCGAGCGCATCGCCGAGCTTCTCGAGGAGTTCGCGCAGGACGTCCGCACCGTGCTGCCGCCGGTGCTGTCGATCCGCAACGGCAGGCGCTCCGTCGTCATCACCGGAACGCCCGAGCAGTTGTCGCGCTTCGAGCTCTACTGCGAGCAGATCGCTGAGAAGGAAGAAGCCGAGCGCAAGAACAAGATTCGCGGCGGCGCGGTGTTCGCACCCGTGTTCGATCCGGTCCAGGTCGAGGTCGGCTTCCACACGCCGCGGCTGTCGGACGCCATCGACATGGTCGGCAACTGGGCGCAGGCCGTCGGCCTCGACGAGGCCATGGCGCGCGAGATGGCCGAGGCCATCCTGGTGCGCCGCGTCGACTGGGTCAAAGAGATCAACGATCTGCACGAGGCGGGTGCCCGCTGGATTCTCGACCTCGGCCCCGGCGACATCCTGACCCGGCTGACCGCACCGGTCATCCGTGGCCTCGGCATCGGCATCGTGCCTGCCGCCACCCGCGGCGGGCAGCGCAACCTGTTCACGGTCGGCGCGGTGCCCGAGGTGGCCAAGCCATGGACGAGTTATGCCCCGACGCTGGTCACCCTGCCCGACGGCTCGGTGAAGCTGTCGACGAAGTTCACCCGGCTGACCGGCCGGTCGCCGATCCTGCTCGCCGGCATGACCCCGACCACCGTCGACGCCAAGATCGTCGCCGCGGCCGCCAACGCCGGCCACTGGTCCGAGCTGGCGGGCGGCGGGCAGGTAACCGAGGAGATCTTCGACGACCGCATCGCCGAGCTGGCTTCTCTGCTCGAGCCCGGCCGCGCCGTCCAGTTCAACTCGCTGTTCCTCGACCCGTACCTGTGGAAGCTCCAGGTCGGCGGAAAGCGGCTGGTGCAGAAGGCGCGCCAGTCCGGCGCCCCGATCGACGGCGTCGTCGTCAGCGCAGGCATCCCCGAGCTGGAAGAGGCCGTCGCGCTCATCGAGGAGCTCAACGAGGTCGGCATCAGCCACGTCGTGTTCAAGCCTGGCACCATCGAGCAGATCCGTTCTGTCATAAGGATTGCCGCCGAGGTGCCGACCCGGCCCGTCATCATGCACATCGAGGGCGGCCGCGCAGGCGGTCACCACTCCTGGGAGGACCTCGACGACCTCCTGCTGGCCACCTACTCCGAACTCCGTTCGCGGTCGAACATCACCGTGTGCGTCGGCGGCGGAATCGGTACCCCGGAGCGCTCGGCCGACTACCTGTCGGGCCGCTGGGCGCAGGCCTACGGTTTCCCGCTGATGCCCGTCGACGGCATCCTCGTCGGCACCGCCGCGATGGCGACCAAAGAGTCGACGACGTCGCCGTCGGTCAAGCAGATGCTGGTCGACATCGGTGGCACCGATAACTGGATCAGCGCAGGAAAAGCGCAGGGCGGCATGGCTTCCAGCCGCAGCCAGCTCGGCGCGGACATCCACGAGATCGACAACACCGCATCGCGTTGCGGCAGGCTGCTCGACGAGGTTGCCGGTGACGCCGAGGCGGTCGCCGCGCGGCGCGACGAGATCATCGCCGCGATGGCCAACACCTGCAAGCCGTACTTCGGCGACATCGGTGACATGACGTACCTGCAGTGGCTGCGGCGCTATGTCGATCTCGCCATCGGCGACGGCGACAGCACCGCCGACACCGCCGCACCCGGCAGCCCGTGGCTGGCCGACACGTGGCGCGACCGGTTCGCCGACATGCTCAAGCGCGCCGAAGCCCGTCTGCATCCCAAGGATTTCGGGCCGATCGGGACGTTATTCGGCTCCGCCGAAAATGGCACAGCGCTGCTGGAAACACCGGAGCAGGCGATCGCCGCGCTCGTCGCCCGCTACCCCGACGCCGACACCATCAAGCTGCACCCGGCCGATGTGCCGTTCTTCGTACAGCTGTGCAAGACGCTGGGCAAGCCGGTCAACTTCGTCCCCGTCATCGACAAGGACGTGCGGCGCTGGTGGCGCAGCGACTCGCTGTGGCAGGCCCACGACGCCCGCTACGACGCCGACCAGGTGTGCATCATTCCCGGCACCCAGGCCGTCGCGGGTATCACCAAGGTCGACGAGCCCGTCGGCGATCTCCTGGACCGCTTCGAGCAGGCCTCGATCGACCAGGTGCTCGCCTCGGGTGCCGAGCCCGTCTCCGTCGTCACGCGCCGCCAGGCACGCGGCGACGTCACCGGCGCGCTGGCCGTCGTGCTCGACGCGCCCGACGTGCTGTGGGCGGGCCGCACCTCCATCAACCCGGTGCACCGTATCGGCGAGCCGGCCACGTGGCAGGTCAACCAAAACCGTTCTGCCACACACCCGTCCACGGGTGCGCGGTTGGAACTGTCCGATGACGACACGGTCACGCTGAGCGTTCCGCTTTCCGGCACCTGGATCAAGATCCGCTTCACGTTGCCGACCGCGACGGTCGACGGCGGTATGCCCGTGGTCACCGTCGACGACGCCTCCGACGCGATGCGTGCGGTGCTGGCGATCGCCGCAGGCGCCGACGGCCCCGACGCGCTGCCGGTCGTAGTGAACAACTCCGCAGAGGTCACCGTCGACTGGGATCCGGAGAAGGTCGCCGACCACAAGGGCGTCACCGCGACGTTCGGTGCGCCGTTGGCGCCCGGCCTGAAGCTGGTGCCCGATGCGCTGGTTGGCCTGTGCTGGCCCGCGGTGTTCTCGGTGATCGGTTCGGCCGTCACCGACGAGGGCTTCCCCGTCGTCGAGGGTCTGCTGAGCCTGGTCCACCTGGACCACGCCGCGCACCTGCTCGCCGAGCTGCCGAAGACGGGCGCCGAATTGACCGTCGTCGCAACGGCTTCGGCGGCTACCGACACCGAGGTCGGGCGTGTGGTGCCCGTTGAGGTCACCATCTCCGACGCCGACGGCACCGAGCTGGCCAAGCTCGAGGAGCGCTTCGCGATCCGCGGCCGCACCGGCGCGCTCGAGCTGACCGACCCGCCGCGCGCAGGCGGCGCGATGACCGACAACGCGACGGATACGCCACGGCGTCGTCGCCGGGATGTCACCGTCACCGCACCGGGCGATATGAGTGCCTTCGCGGTGGTCTCCGGTGACCACAATCCGATCCACACCGACCGCGCAGCGGCGCTGCTGGCGGGCCTGGAATCTCCTATCGTGCACGGCATGTGGCTGTCCGCGGCCGCGCAGCAGGTTGTCACCGCCACCGACGGCAGAGCCGTTCCGCCTGCTCGACTGATCGGCTGGACCGCCCGGTTCCTTGGCATGGTGCTGCCGGGTGACGAGGTCGACATCCGCGTCGACCGTGTCGGAATCGACCGTGGCGCAGAGATTCTCGAGGTCGCCGCCCGCGTCGGATCCGACCTCGTGATGGCGGCGACGGCTCAACTCGCCGCGCCGAAGACCGTGTATGCGTTCCCGGGCCAGGGAATTCAGTCCAAGGGCATGGGCATGGATGTCCGCGCCCGGTCCAAGGCCGCCCGCAAGGTGTGGGACTCCGCCGACAAGTTCACCCGCGAAACCCTCGGCTTCTCGGTGCTGCACGTGGTGCGAGACAACCCGACCAGCCTGATCGCCAGCGGTGTGCACTATCAGCACCCTGAGGGCGTGCTCTACCTGACGCAGTTCACCCAGGTCGCCATGGCGACCGTGGCGGCCGCACAGGTCGCCGAGATGCGCGAGCAGGGTGCGTTCGTCGAGGGCGCCATCGCCTGCGGTCACTCCGTCGGTGAGTACACGGCGCTGGCCTGCGTCAGCGGCGTGTACGAACTGGAGGCGCTGCTGGAGGTCGTGTTCCACCGCGGCTCGAAGATGCACGACATCGTGCCGCGCGACGAGTTCGGCCGGTCCAACTACCGGCTCGCCGCGATCCGGCCGTCGCAGATCGATCTCGACGACAACGACGTGGTCGACTTCGTCGCCGAGATCTCCGAGCGCACAGGCGAATTCCTGCAGATTGTGAACTTCAACCTGCGCGGCTCGCAGTACGCCATCGCGGGTACGGTCCGTGGCCTCGAGGCTCTCGAGGAAGAGGTCGAGAAGCGCCGCGAGATCAGCGGTGGCAAGCGGTCCTTCATCCTGGTGCCCGGCATCGACGTACCGTTCCACTCCTCTGTGCTGCGGGTCGGTGTGGCCGACTTCCGCCGCTCGCTGGAGCGGGTCATGCCGCGCGACGCCGATCCTGAGCTGCTGATCGGCAAGTACATCCCGAACCTGGTGCCGCGACCGTTCACGCTGGACCGCGACTTCATCCAGGAGATCCGCGATCTGGTGCCCGCCGAGCCGCTCGACGAGATCCTCGCCGACTACGACACGTGGCGGAACGAGAAGCCGCACGAGCTGTGCCGCAAGGTCGTCATCGAGCTGCTGGCATGGCAGTTCGCCAGCCCGGTGCGCTGGATCGAGACGCAGGACCTTCTCTTCATCGAGGAGGCCGCAGGCGGTCTCGGTGTGGAGAGGTTCGTCGAGATCGGGGTGAAGTCCGCGCCGACCGTCGCAGGCCTGGCCACCAACACGCTCAAGCTGCCTGAGTATTCGCACAACACAACGGAAGTGCTCAACTCCGAGCGCGACGCACCGGTGCTGTTCGCGAACGACACCGACCCCGCGCACGAGGACGACGACGAGGCAGAGGTGGCAACGCCGGCTCCGGAGGCAGCGGCCGAACCGGCCGCGGCAGCCGCGGCTCCTGCAGCGCCAGCCGCCGCTCCGACGGCGCCCGCAGGCGCTCCCAGGCCCGACGACATCACCTTCGATGCCGCGGATGCGACGATGGCGCTGATCGCGCTGTCGGCGAAGATGCGCATCGATCAGATCGAGCCGCTGGACTCTATCGAGTCCATCACCGACGGTGCGTCGTCGCGTCGCAACCAGCTGCTCGTCGATCTCGGCTCCGAGCTTGATCTCGGCGCCATCGACGGTGCCGCGGAGGCCGATCTGTCCGGGCTCAAGGGTCAGGTCACCAAGCTCGCCCGCACCTACAAGCCTTACGGCCCAGTGCTTTCCGATGCGATCAACGATCAGCTGCGCACGGCACTCGGCCCGTCGGGCAAGCGGCCTGCTGCGATCGCGGAGCGCGTCAAGAAGGCGTGGGAGCTCGGCGACGGCTGGGCCAAGCACGTCACCGTAGAAGTCGCCCTGGGCACCCGCGAGGGCACCAGTGTCCGCGGCGGCGGTCTTGGCGGGCTGCACGAAGGTGCGCTTGCCGACGCCGCGACCGTCGACAAGGTCATCGACGCAGCGGTGGCTGCCGTGGCGGGCCGGCGCGGTATCGCCGTTGCACTGCCGTCGGCGGGCGGTGGCGCAGCCGGCGGGGTCGTCGACTCCGCAGCGCTGACCGAGTTCGCCGAGCAGGTCACCGGCCGCGACGGGGTGCTGGCTTCTGCCGCACGCACCATCCTCAACCAGTTGGGGCTGGACAACCCCGTCTCCACTCCGGAGGCCGCGACCGACGCCGAACTGATCGACCTGGTCACCACCGAACTCGGTTCGGACTGGCCACGTTTGGTGGCACCGGTGTTCGACGGCCGCAAGGCGGTCCTGTTCGACGACCGGTGGGCAAGCGCACGCGAGGATCTGGTCAAGCTCTGGCTGATGGACGAGGGCGAGATCGACGCCAACTGGCAGGAGCTTTCCGAGCGATTCGAGGGTGCGGGACATATCGTCGGCAAGCAGGCATCGTGGTGGCAGGGCAGGTCTCTCGCCGCCGGACGCAACATCCACGCGTCGTTGTTCGGGCGTGCCGCAGCCGGCGCGGAGAATCCGGGCAAGGGCCGCTACAGCGACGAAATCGCCGTGGTGACAGGCGCTTCCAAGGGTTCGATCGCGGCTTCGGTGGTCGCCGGTCTGCTCGACGGCGGTGCGACGGTGATCGCGACGACGTCCAAGCTCGACGACAGCCGCCTCGAGTTCTATCGCAACCTGTACCGCGACAACGCCCGCTTCGGCGCGGCCCTGTGGGTGGTTCCTGCGAACATGGCTTCGTACTCCGATATCGACGCGCTCGTGCAGTGGGTCGGCAACGAGCAGTCCGAAAACCTTGGGCCGCAGTCCATTCACCTGAAGGATGCGCAGACGCCGACCTTGCTGTTCCCGTTCGCGGCACCGCGGGTCGCGGGCGATCTGTCCGAGGCGGGCTCTCGCTCTGAGATGGAGATGAAGGTTCTGCTGTGGGCGGTGCAGCGGCTGATCGGCGGCCTTTCGCACATCGGCTCCGAGCGCGATATCGCGTCGCGGCTGCATGTGGTGCTGCCCGGTTCGCCGAACCGCGGCATGTTCGGTGGCGACGGCGCGTACGGCGAGTCCAAGTCCGCGCTCGACGCGGTCGTGACCCGGTGGAGCGCCGAGTCGTCGTGGGCGCAGCGAGTCAGCCTGGCGCACGCGCTGATCGGCTGGACCCGCGGCACCGGCCTGATGGGTGCCAACGACGCGATCGTCAACGCCGTCGAGGAGGCTGGCGTCACCACCTACTCGACCGAGCAGATGGCCGCCATGCTGCTCGACCTGTGCAGCATCGAGTCGAAGGTGTGCGCCGCGCAGGAGCCGCTGAAGGTCGACCTGACCGGCGGGCTCGGCGATATCGACATCGACATGTCCGAGCTGGCCGCCAAGGCCCGCGAGGAGATGGCCGCAGAGTCTGCTGACGAGAGCGACGAGCAGGACGGCACCATCGCCGCGCTGCCGTCGCCGCCGCGCGGTTTCACCTCCGCGACGCCGCCGGCATGGGACGACCTCGACATCGACCCCGCCGACATGGTGGTGATCGTCGGCGGCGCCGAGCTCGGCCCGTACGGCTCGTCGCGGACCCGCTTCGAGATGGAGGTCGACAACGAGCTGTCGGCTGCCGGTGTGCTCGAGCTGGCCTGGACCACCGGCCTCATCAAGTGGGAGGACGACCCTAAGCCGGGTTGGTATGACTCCGAGTCCGGCGACCTGGTCGACGAGTCGGAGCTGGTCGAGCGCTACCACGACGCGGTCGTGGAGCGCACCGGCATCCGCGAGTTCGTCGACGACGGTGCGATCGACCCGGATCACGCGTCACCGCTTCTGGTTTCGGTGTTCCTCGACAAGGACTTCACCTTCGTGGTGTCGTCCGAGGCCGACGCCCGCGCGTTCGTGCAGTTCGACCCGGAGCACACCGTTGCCACGCCGGTGGCTGGCACCAGCGACTGGCAGGTGACCCGCAAGGCGGGCACCGAGATTCGGGTGCCACGCAAGACGAAGCTGTCGCGGACGGTCGGCGGTCAGATCCCCACCGGGTTCGACCCGACGGTGTACGGCATCAGCGCGGATATGAACACGTCGTTGGACCGGGTTGCGGTGTGGAACATCGTCGCCACCGTCGACGCGTTCCTCGGAGCGGGCTTCACCCCGACCGAGCTGATGCGCTGGGTTCACCCCGCGATGGTGGCCAGCACGCAGGGCACCGGCATGGGCGGCATGACCTCGATGCAGACCATGTATCACGGCAACCTGCTCGGGCGGAACAAGCCGAACGACATCCTGCAGGAAGTTCTGCCGAACGTCGTTGCGGCCCACGTCATCCAGTCCTATGTCGGCAGCTACGGCTCGATGATCCATCCGGTCGGCGCATGCGCGACGGCGGCGGTGTCGGTCGAGGAGGGTGTCGACAAGATCAAGCTGGGCAAGGCGGAGCTCGTCGTCGCAGGCGGCTTCGACGACCTGACGCTCGAGGCGATCATCGGATTCGGTGACATGGCGGCGACCGCGGACACCGAGATGATGCGCGCCAAGGGCATCAGCGACTCGAAGTTCTCCCGCGCCAACGACCGTCGCAGGCTCGGCTTCCTCGAGTCGCAGGGCGGCGGCACCATCCTGCTGGCCCGCGGCGATCTCGCCCTGAAGATGGGTCTGCCGGTGCTGGCCGTGGTCGGTTACGCGCAGTCGTTCGCCGACGGCGTGCACACCTCGATCCCGGCGCCGGGCCTCGGTGCGCTGAGCGCGGGCCGCGGCGGCAAGGAGTCGCTGCTGTCCCGGTCGCTGGCCAAGCTGGGTGTCGGCGCCGACGACATCGCACTGGTGTCCAAGCACGACACGTCGACGCTGGCCAACGACCCGAACGAGACCGAGCTGCACGAGCGGCTCGCGGACTCGATGGGCCGGTCCGACGGCGCGCCGCTGTTCATCGTGTCGCAGAAGAGCCTGACGGGTCACGCCAAGGGCGGCGCGGCGGTGTTCCAGATGATGGGCATGTGCCAGATGCTGCGCGACGGCGTCATCCCGCCGAACCGCAGCCTGGACTGTGTCGACGACGAGCTGGCCGGCTCCGAGCACTTCGTGTGGGTGCGCGAGACGCTGCGGCTGGGGGAGAAGTTCCCGCTGAAGGCGGGCCTGATCACCAGCCTCGGCTTCGGTCACGTGTCGGGCGTCATCGCGCTGGTGCACCCGCAGGCGTTCATCGCGGCGCTTGATCCCGAGCAGCGGGAGTCCTACCGGGAGCACGCGGGCGCGCGGATCTTCGCAGGGCAGCGACGCCTGGCCTCGGCGATCGCGGGTGGTAAGCCGCTGTACGAGCGGCCGGCGAGCAACCGTCGACTCGACGACGAAGCGCCGGAGAACCGCGAAGAGGCGGACATGCTGCTCGATCCGGCGTCGAGGCTCGGCGAAAACGGTGTGTACACGCGATAGCCTTCCCGCGTGAGCATCGTTGGCGTTGGTATCGACCTGGTCTCGATCCCCGAGTTCGCAGAGCAGGTCGACCAGCCCGGCACGGTATTCGCCGAGACGTTCACCCCCGGTGAGCGCCGTGACGCCGCGGACAAGAGTTCGTCGGCGGCGCGGCACCTGGCGGCCCGGTGGGCGGCCAAGGAGGCGGTGATCAAGGCGTGGTCGGGGTCGCGGTTCTCCAAGCGGCCCGTGCTGCCGGAGGGCATTCACCGCGATATCGAAGTGGTGACCGATATGTGGGGTCGGCCGCGGGTGCGGCTGACCGGTGCCATCGCTGAACACCTCGAGAACGTGACGATCCATCTGTCGCTGACGCACGAGGGCGATACCGCTGCCGCGGTCGCGGTGCTCGAGGACCGCTGA
The DNA here is from genome assembly GCA_902826815.1 of uncultured Mycobacteriaceae bacterium. Taxonomy (GTDB): domain Bacteria; phylum Actinomycetota; class Actinomycetes; order Mycobacteriales; family Mycobacteriaceae; genus Mycobacterium. The sequence continues at coordinate 16,643 of CADEGF010000058.1, read as the reverse complement.
GCCCTTCCCGGCGAGACTTCTCCCGGCGAGCAGACGCAAAAGTACCCATTTCATCGGCGTGTCGGGGACTTTTGCGTCTGCTCGCGCAGGAAGGGTGACCGGAATCTCCGGACGACTGCGCGCCAAACTGGGCCGTCACGACAGTCGCTACGCGGGCGGAGGGTCGAACTGGGCCGACGCCTCGGCGATGCGACGGTTGGCCGCCTTGCGCACGTTGCGCACGTGCAGCTGAGCCGCACGCGCCGCGGCGCCGGTGTTTGCTTCGAGTATTGCGGTGAGAATCGCGTGATGCTCATGCCGTGACTGCTCGAGTCGCCCCTCGACCTCGAGCGTTGTCTGGAGGCCGGTCATCAGCAGGTCGTTGAGCACCCCTTGGGTCTGTTCGAGCAACCGATTTCCCGCGGCCTGCACGATGCGCAGGTGGAAGGTCGCATCGAGGTACTGGAGCTTCTGGAAGTCGCGCGGCTTCTCGCGTACCGCCTCGTCGAGATCGTGGAAGGCCCGCTGCACGGCAGCGAGCCCCAGCGCATCCTGACGTTGCGCCGCCCACCTCGCAGCAGGCACTTCCAGCACCTCGCGCATCGCGAACAGCTCCGAGAGGCTCGCGTCGAGTTGCGCCATCGACTCCCGAAATGCCCGCTGCGCCGTGGCCTCGGCGACGAATACGCCCTGACCGTGCTTGACGACCAACCGACCCTCGGCCTGCAGCGACCGAATCGCCTCGCGCACCGACGGTCGGCTCACCTTCAAGGTTGCCGCCAACTCACGCTCGGACGGAAGGCGATCGCCCGGGGATAGCGCGCGCGCCTCCAGGACGCGCAGTATCTCCGATCGGATCCGCCCGTTCAAAGTGCCTTGCCCTAGTGGCTGCCACGGGTTGAACGTGTCTTCGGCGGTCATCTCACTTCCCATCATGCCTGCCGCATCCGTCGTGCGGTCAGCTAAGGCTACGCGATTACAGCTGTGAGAGTGGACAGACCACTGGTCACCACCAACATTAGAGCTCGGGCTTCCTTGAGATGTCACCCTATCGAGTTCGTTGCCCGTGATCGATGCAATCTGTCTATTTGTGAGCATCTTTCGACCCAAACCGTTCGTTGACAACGAAAGAACGCGATACTAATGTTCCGCCGAGTAGAGGTCAGACCACTAACCAGATGGAGCGCTACTCGGATGGTCAAGAAACCAACCTTCCTAGCTCATTGCGACGGTGATTACGTCGCGGTAGCAGTCATGGACGCACCGAAGGCGACCGGCCACGTCGTCTTCCTCGACGGATCGGACTCACTCGACGTCGAGGCCAACGCGGAGATCCCGCTAGGCCACAAGGTGGCGCTGCGCGACATGGCCGCCGGCGAGGACGTCATCGAGTACGGCGTACGGATCGCGGTGGCAAGCACCGAAATCAAGATGGGCGACTACGTCCACATCCACAATGTGAGGAGTGCACGGTGGCACAACAGCGTCGCCTGACTGGATATCGCCGGTCGAACGGAACAGTCGGAACCCGCAACCATGTGGCCGTCCTGCCGGTGGACGACCTCTCCAACGCAGCCGCCGAAGCTGTCGCCTCAGTGATTCCAGGCGCCCTCGCGCTTCCGCACGCATTCGGGCGCCTGCAGTTCGGCGAGGATCTCGAGCTGACGTTCCGCACCTTGATCGGTATCGGCTCCAACCCGAACGCGGCGGCGGTGGTCGTCATCGGCATTGAACCGAACTGGACCGCGCGTGTAGTGGAAGGCATCGCCAAAACCGGCAAGCCGGTAGAGGGCTTTTCCATCGAGGGCCTCGGCGACCTGAAGATAATCGAACGTGCAGGCCGAGTCACCCAGCAGTTCCTGCAGGAAGCCAGCGAGATCGTGCGCGAGCCCGTCGAGCGCTCGGAGATTTTGTTGACCACCAAGGACGGCGAATCCGACACGACTACGGGTCTCGGCTCGTGTCGGGTCACAGCTTATGTAAGCGATAAGTGGGTCGCCGAGGGCGGAACGATGATTTTCGGCGAGACGAGCGAGTTGACCGGCGGCGAGCACCTGATCGCCGAGCGCTGCATAAACGACCAGGTGCGTGCACGTTTCCAGTCGTTTTACGACGGCTATATCGACATGATCGAAGCAACGGGCGCCAACCTGCTCGGTTCCCAGCCCACGCAGGGCAACATCGCTGGCGGGCTGTCGACGATCGAGGAAAAAGCGTTGGGCAATATCGTCAAGACCGGGACCGCACCGATCGTCGGCGCCCTTGCACCGGCCGAAGCGCCAACCACCGCCGGGCTGCACTTCATGGACACGTCGTCGGCCGCAGCCGAGTGCGTGACGCTGATGGCGGCCGGAGGCGGCGTGGTCAATCTCTTTCCGACCGGGCAGGGCAACGTCATCGGCAACCCTGTCCAGCCGGTCGTGAAGATCACCGCCAACCCGAAGACGGCGATGTCGATGCCCGACCACATGGACGTCGACTGCTCGGCGATGCTCACCGACGGCCAGTCGGTGGAGGAGGCAGGGGAGGCGCTGATGGACATTGTGGAGCGGACCATCAATGGACGGCTCACCGCGGCCGAGTCGCTCGGCCACCGCGAATTCACCTTGACGAAGCTCTACCGAAGCGCCTGAGGCTCACGTGGGGCCGCGCGGCATCGCGGCCCCACGATCAGCGCGGAAGCCAACGTTTGCAATCATCGCCCCGGCACAGGGCATGGGAGCCCGAATGACGATCACCGTCGAACCGACCACCGACGTGGTCGCCGTTGTGCCTGAAAAGGCCTCGGTGCAACGGATTCTATCCACCGGAAGTTTTTCCTTGACAGCCGACGCGCGAACCTCTGTTATGTAAGCAAACGTTTGTATTGAGATCCAGATCACAAATTGCCCCCCCGACAAAGGACAGCGCGCAGTGGAAGCCCACAAGACGAAAATGCTGACCAAGCGCCGATTGGCAGTCGAAGCCCGCGACGTATCGGTGAGCTACGACCGTTTGCGGGAGAAAGACACCCTGATCGCCCTCGAGGATTTCAGCCTCGACGTTGCGGAAGGCGAATTCGTCGCGATCGTCGGCCCGAGCGGATGCGGCAAGAGCACATTCCTGAATGTCGTCGCGGGACTGACGTTCCCGGTCGCCGGGGAGGTCGCTGTGATGGGCAGACCTGTCACCGGCCCCCAGACCGATCGCGCCGTCGTCTTCCAGGACTATGCGCTGATGCCATGGCGGACCACAGAGGCCAATGTCCGATTCGGTCTTGAGCTTCAGCGGCGAGTCGACTCCGACACCAAGGAGAAAGTGGCTCGTTACATCAAGATGGTTGGGCTCTCGGGATTCGAAAGGGCTTATCCGCGGGAGCTTTCCGGTGGCATGCGGCAACGCGTCGGTCTGGCCCGTGCCCTCGTCACCGAGCCGCGCCTGCTGCTGATGGACGAACCCTTCGCAGCCGTGGACGCAATGACCCGCGAGCTCATGCAAGACGAGCTTGCGCGCATCGTCGCCGAGACCGGCCAAGCGATCTTGTTCATCACCCACAGCGTCGACGAGGCGATCACCTTGGCTGACCGAATCGCGATCGTGACGAGCCGTCCTGGCCGAATCCGCGAGATCATCACGGTTGGCATCCCTCGGCCACGCGGCCGTGAGAGCCGAAAACTCCCGGAGTTCCAAGAGTTGCGTGAGCACATCTGGGACCAGCTCACCCAACCTGTGTCGGAAGCGGTCTGAGCATGGCGACGATGGTTGCAAACGGCGCGCCAACGGTGCCGAGGAAGAAGAATCCGTCGTGGATCTCAAAACAGACAAGAAAGCGCTTTCCGGGATTCGTCAGCCTGATCGCCCTTATCGCGATCTGGCAGTTGGCCATCGTGGTCTTCAACCCGTCGGACATCATCCTTCCCGGCCCCAGTGCGGTATGGGATGCCTTCGTCGACGCCGTGCATGACGGATCGGTGTCCGAAGCCGTCGCGGGCAGCGCAGGGCCGCTTGCGATCGGCATGGCGTTGGCGTTGGTCGCCATTCCGATCGGCCTCGCCATCGGAATGTCACCAGTCGCGGATCTGATCACGTCGCCTCATCTATGGGCGTTCTTCGCCCTTCCCAACGTCGCGTTCGCGCCACTGCTCATCCTGATGACCGGCCTCAGCGAGACGACCCGCATTCTGATGGTGGTCTTGTCTGCATCGGTGCCGCTCTGCCTCAGTTGCAAAGATGGAGTGCAAACGGTCGACGCCGGTCTTGTACGGGCGGCACGGTCCTTTGGTGGAACCCGATTCTCCGTGTTCTACAAGGTGATTGCGCCATGCTCGCTGCCGTTCATCGCAAGCGGAGTCCGCAACGCCATATCCCGCGGTTTCGTCGGCCTGATATCGGTCGAACTGCTCATTGGGACTCGCGGCAGCATCGGCGGCGAGGTCCGCGACTCGCTGCGCACGTTCGACACCGCCCGCGGGTTCGCCTTCATCTTCCTGCTGATTGCGATCGCGTTGTCACTGGTATCGGCGTCGCGCTACCTCGAGGTGATCGCGAGCCGCTGGCGCGAGGAGGTCATCCTGTGACCACATCCGTCGCGATGCCGCGAAAGACGCTTGTGCCAGGCGTGTTCCGCAAGTCGCTGCCCCGCCGGCGGACACGTCGGGTGTTCACCCGCCGCCAACGGATCGTGTTCGGCATCCTCAATCTCACGGCGTTCCTGCTGATCTGGCAACTGATCGCGACCTACGGTGGCATTCCGTCGATGTTTCTCCCGCGGTTCACCGATGTGTTCAGCGAACTGGTTCAGATGAGCCGGGAAGGCATCTTGTGGAACAACCTCGGGATTAGCCTCTCGGTCTACGTGGTCGGAATGGTCATCTCCATCGCAATGGCGGTTCCAGCCGGCCTGCTCATCGGCGGGATCCCTTGGCTGGACCGGGCATTGAGTACGTACGTATGGGCTATGTACACGATGCCGCGCATCGTTTTGATGCCGCTGATCCTGCTGTGGGTGGGCATCAACGACGCGGCTCGCGTCACCATCATTGTGTTGTCGGCCGTACCCGCGACCCTCGTGGTGGTCATGGAGGGTGTCAAGACGGTCGACAACAGCCTGCTGACGGCTGCGCGTTCCTTCGGTGCCAGCCGCTTCCAGTTGTTCAAGTCGGTGGTCATGCCGTCGACCGTTCCGTTCATCGCCACAGGCGTACGCATGGGCGTCGCACGGGGCTTACTGGGGCTGTTCATCGGTGAGTTGTTCACCGGCACCAACGGTATCGGATACATCATCACCCTCGCACAGAAGACCTTCAACAGCGCGCAGGTGTATGCGATGTTGCTCGTATTTCTTCTCTTCTGTGTCGCCATGGTCAGCAGCACCCAATTCATGGAGAGAAAGGTCATGGAATGGCGTAAGCAGCCGGACTGAGCGGAGCGGACCGACGCAGGCGCCGAAACCCAGCGTCTGTTGTACATCTCGAACAATGAAGGCATGGAGGGTTTTTCAGTGAAGAAGAACGCAATACGCGCGCTATCGGCGCTCGCGGTGGCCGGCCTCGCGTTGACGGGCTGTGGAGGCTCCGACCAAGCAGGAGGAGCCGACCAAAAGTTCACGCAGGTCAAAATGTCATATGACAACGACGACTTCATGAACCAGATGACGTGGATGGTTGCCGACGAAAAGTATTGGCCGGAACTCGGGTTCACCGAGCCCGCTGACGTGACCGCTTCCGACGAATACATGGCTGCGCTGACCGGCGGCGACGTGTGGATCGCGCAAGGGGAGAGCGACGCCATCTGGGCCGCGATGGCACAGGGTAGCGTTCCGCTGACCATCGTCGGTGTCATCAAGGACAAGGAAGCCTGGTGGCTCGGCATCGCCAAGGGTGTGGACCCGAATAACCTTGCCGGCCGCAAGATCAGCGGTGGTCCGATCGGCGACCGCAATGTGACGGTGGCCAAAAAGCTGCTCGAAGAGCGCGGCGTGGACCCCGAATCCATGGATTTCGTGTCGATTCCCGGTGGTTCCGACGATCGGCTGACGGCGCTGCTGGCCGGGCAGATCGACGTCGCGGTGCTGCAACCTCGCCACTTGTCCCCGCTGGAAGCCAACGGCGGCCAGATGATCGTGAAGGATTACAGAGAGGTGCCCCAGGAGACCTGGGTTGTCCGTTCCGAGACCCTCGCGGACCACAAGGATGAGGTCTGCGCCTACGTTCAGGGACGCGTGGAAGCTCTGCAGTACGTATCGCAGGGCCCGGACCACACGGCCAACGAACAAGACGTACTCAAAATCGTGCGCGACAGGAAACTGGATCCGAGCGAAGACGAGATCGCCGAATGGTCGGAGGAGATGACCAATCAACTCGCGCTGGACGGCGGTTCCTCGTTGCAGTCGTTCGAGCAGTGGAACCAGGACATGATCGACAACGGCAACGTGCCAGAAGGATTCGACTGGAAGGCACACGCCGATTTCAGCTGCCTGACGGCAGCCCAGGAAAAGCTCGGCCTCAAGCCCGATCCGGGCAACGTTCAAGGGTAGTCGCTCGACTACCGTGACTGCCCTCACCGAGGGTTGAAAGGACGCCATGCACCTGGTGTCGCATAGTGGTGGATTCGGACGTCTCGAAGACGGCAAGCTCGTGCCGATGGGACGAGACATCGTCGCCTACCTGTCGGGCGAGGAGATGCCGCACGACGGCGAACCGCGTCACCTCGACGATGTCGACGTGACCGCCCCGATTCCGAGGCCGGGCAAGATCATCTGTGTCGGGCTCAATTACCGCGACCATGCGGCCGAGACCGGCAAGCCGATCCCGACTGAGCCGGTCCTGTTCGCCAAGTTCGCCAATTCCATTGTCGGCGACGGCGCGATCGTGCCGATCCCCGTCGCGACGTCCGAGGCGGATTGGGAGGCCGAACTCGGCGTGGTGATAGGAGGCACCGCGCGTGCCGTACCTGTCGATCGTGCGCTAGACCACGTGGCCGGATACACGTGCGTCAACGACCTCTCGGCGCGCGATCTGCAGCGCAGCGGCGGTCAGTGGACGCGCGGCAAGGCGATCGACGGTTTCCTGCCGATGGGCCCGGCGCTCGTGACGGCCGACGAGGTGCCCGATCCGCAGCAGCTCGACATCGCATGCACCCTCAACGGCGACGTGATGCAGCAATCCAACACCAGCGAAATGATTTTCGGTGTTGCCGAACTCATCAGCGTCATCAGCCAGACGATGACGCTGGAGCCTGGCGACTGCATCGTGACCGGCACACCGCCGGGAGTTGGAATGGCGAAGAGCCCGCCTCGTTTCTTGCGTCCGGGCGACGTGGTCACGGTGTCCATTGCCGGATTGGGAAGCCTGACAACCACGATGGCCTGCTCCGTTTGACGGTGCCGCTCACCGGCGCAGAGGCCCGGGCAACTCCTCGAGGTTCGATGCCAGGTCCGCCGCAGGGAAGAAGCAGACCAACACAAGGTCGGTGTCACCGTGCGCGACCGTGGCGTGCGGGATGCCGCGCGGTACAACGAGCAGATCTCCGGGTTTGACCCCTCTGCTCTCATCGCCTTCCCACGCGACGCCTTGGCCTGCGGCCACATAGGTCACCTCGTCGGTGGCAGGATGCCGATGCGGATTGCGCGGCCCCGGGGGCACCCTCACGACGCGCACGCTGTAATCCTCGCCGTAGCCGCCGGGTACGGGGTCGGCAGATTGCCGCCCTGGCAGGTCAAGGAAGCGGAGCGTGTCGGCGGGGATTACCGGCATTAAAGTCCTTCGTTTTCGGCCTGTCTACGTCTACGACACTGCCGGGCTCACCTGCGCGTTATCGATAACCTCTTGCAGGGGAACGGCTTCGCCGTCGCGCTTGGATGACTCGATCGCCGCCCTTACGACGGCAAGCGCGCGAACAGCTTCGTCTGCTCCGACCTCCACTGTGGCCTGACCGCGAGCGGCCAGGCCGAACTCCTCCAGCTGTTCACGGAACATGTCGGTACGTGGCAGGTCGACCGCTTGGCGTTCTGACTCACCGTAGAACTGCGACTGCAACATCGACCAGTCATCGGCCAGATGAGATTCGTCCCAATGCGTGAAGTCCAGGTCATACATCAGATTCGCCTTTGTACCAAGGAGATTCATCCGGTAGACCCCCGGAGACGCCCATCCTGTTCCGATGTAGCCGAGCGCGCCGCTCTCGAATTCGAGGATCGCCATGATCGCGTCGGGGACCTCCGACTTGGTGTAGAGCTTGCGCGCGTGAGCGGTGACCGTCTTCACCGGACCGAGCAGGAACTGCAAGGTATCGGCGTGGTGCACGCCAAGCTGGATGAACGCGCCGCCCGGACTCTTGTCGGCGTAGAAGCGCCAGGTCTGCGGAGTGAGCTCCAGGCCGCGCTCGTTGGAGAAGTTCGCCTCGGCCAGCGACACCTCACCAAGCCGCCCGTCGGAGATCCAGCGTTTCATTTCGCGGTGGCCGGACAACCGTCGCGAGCTGTGCCCCACCGCGAAAACCGAATCCGTGTCGCGCACCGATGCCGCAATGCGATTGGCGTCCTCTAGCGTGTGTGCGATCGGCTTGTCGGTATAGACGGCCTTGCCGGCCTCGAGCGCCTGGATGATGACATCTTTGTGGGTGTCATTGGGCGTGGTCACGAGCACGCCTTCGACCATGGGGTCGGCGAGCAGATCCTCGTATGAGTCGGCGCTGCGTTCGATGCCGAATTCACTCTGGAACGCTTCGCGCTTGGCGGCATCTCTGCTGAAACAACTGTAGAGCTCGACCTTGTCGCCACGCTGCGCACCCCGCGCGAGCACCCGGGCCCACCTGCCGAGGCCAACGGGGGCGAGTCGCACTTTGTCGGTCATCGAGTCTCCTTCGGTTGGTTGTCATTGCGTATCCGACGCGCGTTCATCACCACTTCGACGCCGGCGAGCACACCGCTCGCGACCACTTGGGTGAAGTCCTTTGACCGGTCCACCGTTGCCCAGTGCGGATTGCCGTACCACCCGTCGTCGGCCAACTCGGTGACGTCGGTGATGAACCCGTACACCTCCGGCGATCGCCGCATCTTGTCCATTTCGAAGGCGCCAGGGGGCCGGGTCGGCTCGCCGACGCGGTCGGCCTTTGCCAAAGTTTCGTCGTAGGCCAACACAGCAAGAGTTTCGATGCCACCGCCGTGGGTGAGTTCGCCGCCCTCGTCGCGGTAGAGGCGCGCTGCGGTGTAACAGGCTTGCGCCGCAATGAATGTGACGTCGTAACGGTCTTGGAGGTCAGTTGCCACCGCGTTCATCGAAGCGATGTTTCCCTCGTGCCAGTTGACCAAGATGACCGTCTGGGCACCCGCCCTGATCAGCTCGGTGCATACATCCTGCAGGACAGCCTCGAACGTCTCGCGGCGCAACGTCACCGATCCTGGGTGGCCTGCGTGGATCGGCGTCACACCGTATGGGCAGAAGGGCGCGTACATCGCGTCGAGTCGCGCCGCGACCTCTTCGGCGATGAGCTCGGCCGCCATTGTGTCGGTACCGTTCGGCAGATGCGGACCGTGCTGTTCGATGCTGCCGATCGGCAGCACCACCGTCTTTGATCGCGCGAGGGCGACAGCCGCCTCAGGACTCGTCATCCGCGCGAGATTGTTGCTCATGGATGCGCCTTCCGCTGTTGTGGCTCAACGACAGGGTCCCGCAACGGCTGTCTCCTAAGCAGCCGGGCAGCCTCGTTCGCAGCCTTCTGCCTCATATCCGCTTCGGATTCCTCTGTGTACCAAGCCATGTGAGGTGTCAGCAACACCTGCTCCTCGACACCCGCAAAGACGTTGATGTCGAGCGGCTCCTTGGGAAAGACATCGAGAGCGGCACGCGCAGGGCGTCCCGCGCGCAGCGCGTCGACCAGCGCATCGAGGTCCACCAAGGAACCCCGGGCCGTATTGATCAGTACGCTGCCCGGCCGCATCGCCTCAAGCCTGCCTCGGTCCAGCATGGGGGTGCCGTCCTGGTTACCCGGCGCGTGTAAGAACACGACGTCGCTGCTGGCGAGCAATTCGTCGAGCCCGAAGGAGCTGACGCCGGACCCGACCGGGATATCGATGTACTCGTCATGAGCACAGACTGAAAACCCCAATCCGGCAAGATAATCGGCTACTTGCCGACCGATTCGTCCATACCCGATCACGCCGGCAGTCAGTTCACTCGGAACGTGTAGCGGGCGCAGATCGGCAAAGCCCCAGCGACCGCCGCGGATACTGCGATCGGCGTCAGGGAGCCGGCGAAGGAGTGCTGCGGCGGCGGCCACAGCGTGAAAAGCAACCGCCTCGGTGCCATAGTCCGACACGCGCGCCACCGCGATCCCGAGGCGCCGAGCAGCGTCCAAGTCGATCGAGTCGGTTCCCACTCCGTAGCGGACGATCCCAATGCAATCGAGCGACGCCAGGACGGCTTCGTCGAATCGCGGTGCAGACCCTGCAAGCACCACATCCGCGGACTTGGCGATCTCGGCGATGGCCTCGGGCGTGCCGCCGGCGTCGCTGACAATCGTGGCGTTCAGTGGGCCCAGCACAGTCTCTTCAATTGCGAAATCCCGATAGCGGGTGCCCAGGATCGCCACCAAGGGTCCGCTCACGCGCTGCCTCCTTCACTGGACGTGTGAGAGAAACTAGCCCCAAACGTTTGTATTGGTCAACCACGCAGATTAGATTCGTACCTGTTCACCCAGCTAGGAGCTGTATCTTGCCGACGTTCGACCTTCATGCGCACTGTGTTCCTCAGGCTTTACTGACCGAGCTCGCCGAAGGGGGCCGACTGGGTGCGACCGCTTCCTCCGACGGCGACAGATACCGGGTCGCCATCGGGAACGGTCGGCCAAGGTTGTTACCCGCCAACATCGTTGACGTCGCCGAACGGCTCGAGGTGATGGACCGAACCGGGGTCGATGTGCAGGTGCTTTCCACCTGGATGAACCTGTCGGCGTGTGAGCTTCCGATCGACGTCGCCCCAACGTTTGCACGCGTGTTCAACGAGGCGATGGCCGGGCTCGTGGCAGGCCATCCGGGCCGGTTCCTTGGCCTGGCCAATTTGCCGATGTGTGACCCGAGGGCGGCTGCCGAGGAACTTCGCCACTGCGTTGCAGAACTGGGAATGGTCGGAGCCGAGATCGCAACCCGGCCCGGATCGCGCGACTTGGATGACCCGGCGTTTGAACCAGTATGGAATGTGGCTGAAGAGCTTGACTGCGTCGTGTTGGTACACCCGCTGCACTCGCTGGCTGGGCGCGCCGTCGAGCGGCATTTTCTCGGCAATCTTGTTGGAAATCCGGCTGAATCGACGGTAGCCATCGGGCATCTGGTGTTCGGCGGAGTCGTCGAGCGCCATCAGCGGTTGCGGTTGTGCTTCGTACATGGCGGCGGATTTGCGCCCTATCAGATCGGGAGGTGGGATCGCGCGTTTCGCAGCGACGTAAGGGGCGCCGCCGCCAACCTGACCGCATTGCCCAGCGAGTGGCTGCGCACGATGTATTTCGACACCGTGGTGCATTCACCTGCCGCGCTGTCGTATCTCGTTTCAGTTGTCGGCTCCGGGCAGGTCGTCATGGGCAGTGACTATCCGTTCGAGATGGGCGATCCCACGCCAGTTGACTTCGTCCGCAGCACGGCTGGAATGGACGCATCCCAGGCGGACAGAATCCTCGACGAAAATGCCCGTACCCTGCTCGGCCCCCGAGTTGGCCGAGGGCCGATAATGGAATTTGCTCTAGACTCCTGGCCAGATCGAGATGTTCGCCGTAAAGGGAGACAGCGTCATGGCCGAATCTGATCGACCGCGCGCGGCGACCATCCGCGAGGTCGCAAGCGCTGCGCAACTTGACATTTCGACTGTTTCCAGGGCGCTTCGCGCGGAGACCCGAAGCATGGTCAAGCCCGAGACGCTCAAGCGGGTGCTGGCTGCCGCAGACGCTTTGGGGTACCGAGCGAATCCCTTTGCGCGCGGACTCAAAGATCAGAAGTCGATGACCATCGGCATGTTGGTGCCGGATCTCGGAAACCCCCTGTTCCCGCCGATCGTTCGGGGCATCGAGGACGGGCTGCGCGATCGCGGGTACGTCATGATCCTGGGTAACACCGACCAGGACCTTGGCCGTGAAGAGCACCTCATCGACGTCTTCATGCAAAGGCGCGTGGACGGGCTGGTAATGGCGACTGCCCGGCGCAAATACCCCCTGACAAGCGTTCTCGCGAACTCGGGTGTCCCCGTCGTGCTCGTCAACCGCACGGTCGACGATGCGCCGATGTCGATGGTGGCCGGCGACGATCACCAGGGCATCGGCCTTGCGGTGAAGCACCTTGTCGAACTGGGCCATCGACGCATCGCCTTCGTCGGCGCGGCACTGGAAGCGTCCACCGGGTTCTACCGCCACCAGCACTTCCTGGCATGGATGCAGACCCTCGGTCTAGCGGTCGACCAGCGGCTGATCGTGTTCGCGCCATGGTTCACCAAGGACTACGGCGCCGAGGCGACGAAGGAGCTGCTGGCGCGCGACGCCGAGTTCACCGCGATCATCGCCCCCAGCGACATGATCGCGCTCGGATGCTACCGCGCATTGCGGGCCAACGGCCTCGAGGTTCCCAAAGACGTCTCCGTGGTCGGATACAACGGATCCCGCTGGTGCGACGAGTTCAACCCGCCACTGACAAGCATCCGTGTTCCGAAATACGATATCGGCAGGGAGACAGCGCGGTTGATGCTCAATCTGCTCGACAACCCTGACGCCTCACCGGCCAGGGTGCTCCTTCCGACTTCGCTCCAAGTGCGGGCGTCCACCCGGTCGATCTGACGCCACACCACCGTCGATTCCAGCCGTCTGGAGAACCAACGTGTTGACACCTCATCTAAGCGCTGCTTACTATCGAATGCATACGTTTGCATTTTCATGTGATGAATTGACCCTGAGCGGGAGACCGGATGAACCAGTTGGAATGGCCCACCGCCGAGTTGACCCAGATGCAGACCGAAGTCCTCATCGTCGGCGGTGGTGTCGCTGGGTGCTTGGCGGCCATCTATGCCCGTGATGCAGGCGCCGCCGTCTTGGTCGCCGACAAAGCGAGGTTCTTGGAGCGGGCGGGCAGCGTTGCCGGGGGCGTTGACCAATTCATGGCGCCGCTCAACGCGGGCGAGGAATGGGACACCCCGCAACACCTGATGGCGTTCGTCCCCGGCCTGACCGATGGCCTGAGCGACCTCGACGTTGCCGAGCGCGCCGTCCACGAGCTTCCACGCGTGTTCGACCGGCTGGTCGACATTGGCATCGATTTCACCGACCCGACCACGGGCGAATATTTCCGGACACGGGCGTTCGGTCTGCCCGGCGAGTACCACCTCAATTTTGACGGCAGCAAGTTCAAGTACCAACTCGGCCGCTATACCGTCGGCCACGGAGCAAAGTTTCTGTCGCGCACGATGATCACCGACCTCGTCACAGACGTGACGGGCGAACGCGTAGCTGGCGCTGTGGGCTTCAACTGCCGTACAGGCGAGCGCTACTTGATTCACGCCAAGACGGTGGTTATTTCGACCGGCGACATCAATCGCATCTCGCGAAACATCTCGGGAATGCCTTTCGACAGTTGGCATTTCCCGTACAACACTGGCGACGGACATGCGATGGCCTTCCGGCGCGGAGCCAAGCTGGTGAACATGGAGCTCGTTGAGGCGACTCTCACTCCTCTCGGGTTCTCGACGCAAGGTACGAACTCCTACGCCGGTCAGGGCGCGTACTTCCTCAATCGCCACGGCGAGCGGTTCATGTTCAAGTACGACCTCAAAGGCGAGAAGGCACGTCGCACGATGCTGGTCAACGGCGTCATCGAAGAAGTTCTAGCCGGGAACGAACCTCTTTATGTCGACATCCGACATCTACCTGAAGACACTCTCGACAACTTCGTGCGCACACTGGGTGTCGACCGCTATACGCTGCCGGGCTATTTTCGCCAGCGGGGATTGGACATTCGCAAGGAGCTTCTGCCGATCGGACTGTCGGAGATGTCCATTCGGCGGGGCGGCTCGTACTTCCGGGGCAGCGGGCTCGTCGTTGACACGTCTGGGGAGTCCAATATCACCGGGCTCTTCGCCGGCGGCGACTGCTCGATGGTCAGCGGCGGTATCTCCGCCGCCGCTGCGATGGGCGCCATCGCTGGTCGCGGAGCCGTCGAGCGGCTAACGGCGACCGACGGGGTAGCTGTGGACACGGCGTCGACCAGCGACGCTCTGGCACGGATGGACCAGCCGTTGGTCACCGAGTCAGACGAGAATTGGAAGGACTTCGAAGATCACGTCCGCCGGATCGTCACAAACTATGTGGGGATGCGACGCACGGACAAGGGCATGCGGCACGGCCGCGCCCTCCTGCAAGCGCTCGCCGCGCATGAGCCCGAACTGAAGGCCGACTCTTTCCATGCCTTGATGCGCACCCTCGAATCCAAGAACATCAGGCAGGCCGCCGAGATCATGACCGAGGCCGCTTTGCACCGGACCGAGAGCAGGTCGGGCGCGGCCCATCGGCGCGTTGATCATCCTGAGACCGACGACGTGGCCTGGAAGAAAGCGATCGTCCTGCGCCGCGATCCGGGCGGTGAGATTTTGTTGGACTATCTGATCGAAGACCGCCGTGCCGAGACCGCGAGGAGCGCCGCCCGATGAGTGCCGAGACCATGAATGACGCGGCAACACCGCACAATCCAATCCTCGTCAACCCCGACACATGCATCCGGTGCATGATCTGCGACTACGTCTGCCCGGGCGACATCATTTACAAGGAGCCCCGGTCCAACGAGCTTCCCGTGATCAAGTACCCCGACGAGTGCTGGTATTGCGGGTTGTGCGAACAAGCGTGCCCCGCTGACGCAATCACCGTGGTGTTTCCCGACAACATGCTCAACCCGCAGACGTCGATGATCGACCTGCTCGGTAGCGATCCGGGTGACGGCTAGCCGCGCACGGCGAGACTTCTCCCGGCGAGCAGACGCAAAAGTACCCATTTCATCGGCGTGTCGGGGACTTTTGCGTCTGCTCGCGCAGGAAGGGCGACCGGCTAGTCTCGGAGCCATGAGTGATCTGGTGGCGCGCGTGCGCGACGTCCTGCCTTCGGTGCGGCGGGACCTCGAAGACCTGGTACGCATCCAGTCGGTGGGTGCCGACCCGGCGCGCGGCGGCGAGGTGCAGCGCAGCGCGGAAGCGGTGGCAAAGCTGTTGTCGCAGGCCGGGTTCGACGATGTGCAGATCGTCAGTGAGGACGGGGCGCCTGCCGTCATCGCGCGGCATCCTGCGCCGGAGGGTGCGCCGACGGTGCTGCTGTACGCCCATCACGATGTGCAGCCCGAGGGCGACGCTGCCCAGTGGGTGTCGCCGCCGTTCGAGCCCACCGAGCGTGACGGTCGGCTGTACGGCCGCGGCAGCGCAGACGATAAAGCGGGTATCGCAACGCACCTCGCCGCGTTCCGCGCACACGGCGGTCTGCCGCCGGTCGGTGTGACGGTGTTCGTCGAAGGCGAAGAGGAGACGGGATCGCCGTCGCTGAGCCGGCTGCTGGCCGCGCACAAGGATGCGTTGGCCGCCGACGTCATCGTCATCGCCGACTCCGACAACTGGAGCACCGAGATCCCCGCGCTCACGGTGTCGCTGCGCGGCCTTGCCGACTGCCTCGTCGAGGTCGCCACGCTCGACCACGGCCTGCACTCCGGTCTGTGGGGCGGCGTGGTGCCCGACGCCCTTAGCGTGCTGGTGCGCCTGTTGGCGTCGCTGCACGACGACGACGGCAACGTCGCGGTGAACGGTCTGCACGAGGCGACCGCCGCCGACGTGGACTATCCGAAAGAACGAGTGCGCGAAGAGGCCGGGATGCTGGACGGGGTGACCGAGATCGGCTCCGGATCAGTGCCGCAACGGCTTTGGGCCAAACCGGCGATCACGGTCATCGGCATCGACACCACGCCGATCGCGTCGTCGTCGAACACCTTGATCCCGCGGGCACAGGCGAAGGTCAGCATGCGGGTCGCGCCTGGCGGTGACGCGCGGGCGCATCTGGAAGCACTGACCCGTCATCTCGAGAAGCACGCACCCTGGGGAGCACACGTCACCGTCACACCCGGCGACCTCGGTCAGCCATATGCGATCGACGCGACCGGACCGGTCTACGACGCGGCCCGTGCGGCCTTTCGGCAGGCATGGGGGAGTGAACCGGTCGACATGGGTGTGGGTGGCTCGATCCCGTTCATCGCCGAGTTCGCCGACGCCTTCCCGTCAGCGAAGATCTTGGTCACCGGCGTGGAAGACCCTGCGACCCAAGCCCATAGCATCAACGAAAGCCTGGATCTCGGCGTGCTGGAACGCGCCGCTACCGCAGAGGCGCTACTGCTGGCGAACCTGGCGTCAGTGAGATAGCTCGCGGCGCAAAAGGTGTTGCCGCCATCGAGCGTGCAAGTACCGCGAAAAAAACGGCGCGATCTCGCAGCCAGCGCACGTTGGGTGCATAAGCGATCAGTGGCGTTGTTCGATTCGGGTTAGTCCATCAAGCCACACCACCCAGTCGGGGAGGTCTGAACGGCAGTATCGGCTTGGCAGGGTTGAATCTGTACGGGTTACACACAGCTGTGCCAACATCCCCTTGCCCTCGGCTGACGGATGTGGATAGTAGATCGCTCGGACCTTCCT